>NZ_VWVQ01000045.1:0-95000 GCF_015712745.1 Bacillus sp. SRB3LM | reverse complement strand
GCCAACGTTATGTTTTTCGGAAAATCCACCTCTGAATTATCTATCGTACTTGATCCGAACCAATTAAAAAATAAAAACGTAACATCACAGCAGGTACTAACTGTTTTACAAGGAAAAGAAACTTCTACTCCAGCTGGGGCAATTACTGTTAATCAGGAAGAATACAACCTCCGCGTCATTGGGGACATAAAAAATGTAAATGCCATTAAAAACATCACTGTGGCACCCCAGGTGAAATTGGAAGACATTGCTCAAATTGAAATTAAACAACACTACGATACAATCTCACATATAAACGGAGAAGAAGGCACAGGATTAATCATCATGAAAGAACCGAGTAAAAATGCAGTTGCCATTGGAAAAGAGATTGATAAAAAAGTTAAAGAGATTGATAAGGAATATAAAGATCAATTTTCTATTAAACTTTTGGCTTCAACCCATGAACAAATTGAAAATGCTGTTACTAACATGGGAAAAGAAGTAATACTTGGAGCAATCGCTGCAACTCTAATTATCTTAATCTTTTTACGTAACTTCCGAACAACACTCATCGCTGTTGTCAGTATTCCATTATCTATTTTATTAACACTCTTTTTACTACATCAATCTAACATTACGCTTAACATTTTAACACTCGGTGGTTTAGCTGTTGCAGTTGGACGTCTCGTCGATGATAGTATCGTTGTCATCGAGAATATTTTCCGCCGTTTACAAAAAGATTCTTTCTCTAAAGATATCATTCTCGATGCAACGAAAGAAGTCGCAGTCGCAATTACTTCTTCTACTTTAACAACGGTTGCTGTTTTTTTACCTATCGGCCTCGTATCAGGAGCAATCGGAAAATTAATGTTACCTATGGTATTAGCAGTTGTATATTCTATTCTATCCTCCTTAATCGTTGCACTAACAGTTGTTCCACTTATGGCTTTTTTACTACTCAAAAAAACAAAGCATCGAAAGCCAAGTTCTTCATCACGATATGTCGCTACGTTAAAGTGGGCTCTTTCTCATAAATTCATTATTCTACTTACTGCATTTTTATTATTTGTAGGATCAATTGCAGCCTATATATTACTACCGAAAGCAAACATAAAATCTGAAGACGACACAATGTTATCTATTAACATGACATTTCCAGCAGATTATAATGCTGAATCTCAAAAACAAAAAGCATTTGATTTTGAAAAGAAATTACTTTCTAATTCAGATATAACAGACGTTATTTTACGAATGGGATCTAGCGCAGAAGATGCACAATGGGGGCAAACAACTAAAAATAACCTCGCTAGTATATTCGTAGTCTTTAAAAAAGGTTCTGATATTGATCAATATATTAAAGAGTTAAAAAAGGAAAATAAAACTTTTGAGCCTGCTGAACTTGATTATATAAAAACAAGTTATTCAAGCTCTGGCGGCGGCAATAACTTACAATTTAACGTAACAGCTACTAACGAAGCGAATTTAAAAGAGGCGGCTACTATCGTTGAAACAAAACTAAAAAGCATGGATGATCTTTCTAAAGTAAAAACAAATTTAGAAGACTCTAAGAAAGAATGGCAAATTCATATTGATCAAACAAAGGCTGAACAACTAGGTTTAACACCAGAAATAGCTGCGCAACAAGTAGCATTCCTTATGAAGAAATCACCTATTGGCGAAATTACAATTAATAACGAAAAAACTACTATTATGATAGAACACAAAAAAGAAAACATTAATAAACAAGAAGATATTTTAAATACAAACATACTATCACCTATTAATGGCCCAATACCTTTAAAAGACATCGCAACTATTTCAGAAAAACAAACGCAAACAGAAATTTTCCATAAAGATGGAAAAGAAACAATCCAAATTACCGCCGAAGCTTCAAATGAAGATTTGAGCAAAGTAAACACAGCAGTAAATAAAGCGATGACTGACTTAGATTTACCTATCGGTGCAAAAGTAAATATCGCAGGAGCTACTGAATCTATGCAAGAGAATTTTACGGATTTATTCAAAATTATGGGGATTGCAATCGGTATTGTATATTTAATTATGGTTATCACCTTCGGGCAAGCACGTGCTCCTTTTGCAATCCTATTCTCCTTGCCGCTAGCTGCTGTCGGTGGTATTTTAGGATTAATCATTTCACGAACACCTGTTGATGTAAATTCCTTAATTGGCGCATTAATGTTAATCGGTATTGTTGTTACAAACGCTATTGTATTAATAGAAAGAGTCCAACAAAATCAGGAACACGGAATGGAAACAAGAGAAGCCTTACTTGAAGCAGGTTCTACTAGACTACGCCCAATTATTATGACAGCTATTACAACAATCGTTGCTATGCTCCCACTCCTATTTGGCCAATCCCAAGCAGGAAGTATGGTATCAAAAAGTTTAGCCGTCGTTGTCATTGGTGGTTTGGCAGTCTCAACTGTTCTTACATTAGTAGTCGTTCCAGTTATGTATGAACTGTTAGATAAAATTGGGAGAAAAAGACGCTCCCGTAGGAAAATCAGCACTTCTACAGAAACACCTGATATTTAAAAACAAAAGGCGTTATCTTCAAAAATGAAGATAACGCCTTTTCTCTACTTAATCATATAATGCATCATTTTTTCCACATATCGCTCTATAGGTTTACTAGAATCCACAATCCAAATTACATCTGTTCTTCTTTATAATTAATTACAAATTCAACAATCATTACATCCATTCCTTCTATATTAAAATACAAAAGAACCCCCTACTTATAAATAGAGAGTTCTCCTTTGTAACTTATGCCGCTTTTACCTTCTTCGTCGTTTTACTTTTTCTTTTCGTTCCTGTAAAACGCTTGTGTAATATAGACGCTACCAAGCGTGAAATAACATTGAATAATAATACCATAATAATTAATACAGCTGCAGATTTTGTCGCAATCAACTTCGCATCTGGAATAACTCCTTCAGAATTTAATTTCCAAATGTGAACCGCTAATGTTTCAGCTGGTCTAAACGGATTTAAAGGATGCGCAGGACTTGAGAAATCCGCTGCTGAATTTAAAATCGGCGATGTTAAACCCGCTGTGTAAATTAATGCTGCCGCTTCTCCAAATATACGACCCGCCGCTAAAATAATACCTGTAATAATTTGCGGTAATGACGATGGGATAATAATACGAGCAATCGTTTGCCACTTCGTTGCACCTAATCCAAGACTTGCCTCTTTTACATTATGAGGAACTTCTGAAATCGCATTTTCACAAACACGTGTTAAACCTGGTAAATTTAAAATAGTTAAAGCAAGAGCACCACCCATTACTGTGTATCCCCAGCCTGTCATTGTAACGAACACTAACAAACCGAATAAACCAACAACAATCGAAGGTAAAGACGCCATTGTCTCAATACATAAACGAACAAAATTTAAAAAACGTCCTTGTTTTGCGTACTCCGCTAAATATATTCCAGCACCTAAACCAAGAGGAATAGATATAACAAGCGTTATAACAAGCATGTAGAAGGAATTGAATAACTGTGGACCAATCCCACCACCAGCTCTTGTATTACTTGGTTCTCCAAACAAGAAATTAGGATCCCAAAATCCCCATCCCTTTTGCAGAATTTCAAACACTAAGAATACTAGTAAAGCTACAACAAAAGCTGCAACTGCATAAAAGATACCTGTCCAAACTTTATTTACCGTTCTTGCATTCATTATTATCGCTCACCTCTTTGCCCAATCGCTCGAATTACTAAAATAAACAGGAATGAAATAACAAGTAAAATCATCGCTAAAGTCCATAGCGCATTGTTCCAAGCAGTTCCGTTTAATGTATTTGTCATGTCCATTGTCAAAATACCAGTTAACGTTGCTGTCGGACTGTATATTCCTTCTGGTAATTTAATTGTGTTCCCGATTACCATTTGAACCGCTAATGCTTCACCAAAAGCACGCGCTAAACCTAAAACAATACCTGTTAAAATCCCTTTTTTCGCAGCAGGAACAATCACTCGGCTAACCGCTTGCCATTTCGTTGACCCTAAACCATAAGAAGCTTCTAAATAATCAAATGGAACAGAGCGTATTGCATCAGAAGCGATACTAGCAATAGTAGGTAAAATCATAATACTTAATACAACAATACCTGCAATTAAACTAAAGCCCACTCCTCCAAACGAATCACGTAATAGCGGCACTAAAATCGTAACCCCTAATAACCCGTATACAACCGAAGGAATACCAACTAATAATTCTAAAACAGGCTTCAATACTTTATTTCCAAACTTCGGCGAAATTAAATTCATGAATATAGCAAGAGCTATAGCAATTGGCGCACTAATAATAACCGCACCTAACGAAACCACTGTTGAACCTACAATGAAAATCAAAGCCCCGAAGGTTCCTTCGTCAGCATTTGGATTCCATTTTGTGGATGTTAACATCTCAGTAAATGAAATACCGCTTTGTGTAAAAGATTGAATACCTTTACCACAAATAAACGCGATAATAGCTAATGTAATTAAAACAATAAAAATACCACAAAACGTAACAAGCGATCTTCCTATATATTCACTTTTTACGTAATTAATTTGTTTTTTCCCCTTCATCACAGGTCAGACCCCACTTCATAGATTGAAATGAACAGGACTGGCCTTGCAGCCAGCCCCATAAACTTTATTACTTATTTAATTTAGACATTGGGATGTAACCCATATCTTCTACTTGCTTTTCAAAGTCTTTACCTTTTACATAATCAATGTAAGCTTTTGTTGCTTCTTTCGCTTCACCTTTTGTTACCATGTACTCGTAAGACCAGAATGGATATTTACCAGACGAAATGTTTTCAACTTTTGGTTCAGCACCATCAATTTTCACTGTTTGTAGTGCACCTTTTTTGTCGCCAACCATGTAAGACATCGCTAAATAACTTACTGAACCTGGAGTAGAGTTAATCGCTTGCTCTACTGCACCGTTAGAATCTTGTGTCGTACCAGTTCCATCATTAATCTTTGCTTCTTTCATAACTGTCTTTTCAAATGTAGCACGTGTACCAGATGAAGCCGGACGGTTAATTACGTTGATTTTTTCATCTTTCCCGCCTACCTCTTTCCAGTTTGTTACTTTTCCAGTGAAGATATCTTGTACTTGTTGCACTGTTAAGTTATCAACTTTTACATCTTTATTTACGACAAGTGCGAATGCAATACCCGCAACCTTGTTATCTACTAATTCTTTCGCTTTTTCAGCATCTTTTATTTTATCTCCTGATGGAACATCTGAATTACCAATTTGTACTGCACCCGATGCTACTTGGTTAATCCCAGTTCCACTACCGCCACCTTGTACTTGAATAGAAACTTTTGAATTTTTCTCCATGAATTTCTTTCCAGCTTCCTCCGCAAGAGGTAGAAGAGCTGTAGAACCAGCTGCTGCAATCGTACCTGATAACTCTTGTTTTGTATTATCGCTTCCTTTAGCAGTTTCTTTACTAGCTGTATCTTCTGCTTTCCCACATCCAACTAACGCTCCTGCCACCACTAAAGCTGCTAAAGAAAATTTAATACCTTTTTTCATAACCATGTCTTGTACCCCCATTTGGATTATCGCTTTTCGAATTCATTTTCTTTCGAACACAAATTCATTGTAGGACAACAATATTATGTGAGTGTTAAGCAATTTTTAATTTTAAGTAAATGACGATAATACTCTTTAAAAGCTAGGAATCCCAACATTTATAGTTAAAGAATCCAACAAAAACCACACTAACTATGCTGTAATGTAAATTTATTCTTAACAATGTAAATTCAATGTAAATGTTTTTCTATCTTTTCCCTTTCTAGTTAAAGTTAGATTTACAATTCCGCGCATTTTGTAACTTTTACACGCCTAATTTGTGAACATTAAAAAGAATTTCAGTAATATTTTTTAGTACAACTAAATAAATTGGAACAATTCTAAAATTAAATGAATATTTTTAAAGTACTAATTGACAACATAATCCAACGTGGTCTACTATATTACTAACAAAAAGTTTACCTTAGGAAACTTTTTAAACTTAAACTAACAATATAGAGATGAGGTAACTTTTATGGTATCGGCTAATACAAAACCACTTTCCGAATTTAGAACAGGAGAGTTTGTACAAATTGAGAAGATACAATTAGAAGGAACTATGAAACGACGTTTATTAGATTTGGGATTTATCCCTGGGGCAACGATTAAAGTATTGCAACGCAGTCCACTTGGAGATCCAGTTGCTTATCAAGTAAGCAACACAACTATTGCACTGCGCAAAGAAGAAAGTTCCCTTATTTTCGGGGTATTAATAGGAGATGATTTCAGATGAGCAAACATCGTATCGCTTTAGCTGGTAACCCGAATACCGGGAAAAGTACATTATTTAATACTTTAACAGGCTTAAAACAACATACTGGCAACTGGACGGGAAAAACTGTTTTAAAAGCTGAAGGGGAATATGAACATAACGGAAGTAAATATACATTAATAGATTTACCTGGAACTTACTCACTATATTCAAACTCTGCGGATGAAGAAGTAGCAAGGGATTATATTATATTTGAAAAACCAGAAGTAACTGTAGTCGTTGTAGATGCAACTGCAATGGAAAGAAATTTAAATTTAGCACTTCAAGTGATTGAAATGACGAGTAACGTAGTCATTTGTATTAACTTAATTGATGAAGCTGAGAAAAAAGGCATCGTTATCGATGAAAAGAAATTAGCAAAATCACTTGGTGTGCCTGTCGTTAAAATTTCAGCACGTAACCGAGTAGGTATTGGTCATTTGCTGAATGTTATTGCAAAAGTAGCAAATAAAAAACTAATTCCAACACCAATTAAAATTACTTACAGCGAAAAAATCGAAAATATGATTCAGGAATTAGAACCACAAATTTATAAAGTGTTCGGTGATACGTATCCAGCACGTTGGATTGCGTTACGTATACTAGATGGAGATAAAAATTTCTTAACTACACTTCAAAAACACCATAATGAACCACTTGTAAGGGAGGTCGTAATTAATGGAATCTCACTCAGCCAGTAAAGCTCTTCCATTAGACTATATTATTCAACATGCACAAACACTTTCAAAAGAAGATATACGAGATGATATAGTCGGAGATATTTACCGAACATCTGCAAGCATATGTAAAGAATCCGTCCAATATACAAATACTGATAAATTATATCGTTCCGAAAAACTAGATAAAGTTTTCACATCTCCAATATGGGGATTCCCAATTATGCTTGGTATTTTATCTATTATTTTTTATCTTACAATTGCAGGCGCTAACGTACCATCTGATATGATTGCCGAATTCTTCGGATGGGCCGAAGGATATTTAACATCTTGGTTCCAAGCAGCACATGCACCTGAATGGTTACACGGCATTTTAATACTTGGTTTATTCCGTGGTATCGGTGCTGTTATTAGCGTTATGTTACCACCTATGGCAATCTTTTTCCCTATGTTCGCGCTATTAGAAAACTACGGATACTTACCACGTGTCGCGTTTAATATGGACCGCTTATTCAAACGATCCGGTGCACACGGGAAACAATCTTTAACAATGGCAATGGGATTTGGTTGTAATGCAGCAGCCATTATGTCAACACGTATCATTGAATCACCACGTGAACGTATGCTAGCAATCTTAACAAACAACTTCGTACCTTGTAACGGTCGCTGGCCTATGTTAATTTTAATGGCCTCATTATTTATGGCTACTGGTTATACAGGTAGTATGCAAACACTTGTTACTGCCGGCGTTGTAGTTGGAATGGTTGTAATTGGTATTATTATGACATTAACCGTTTCTTGGGTACTATCAAAAACAGCTTTAAAAGGCGTTCCAACTCACTACACACTTGAGTTACCGCCGTACCGTAAGCCAAAGGTTTGGAATACAATTGTGCGTGCAACACTCGATAAATCAGTCTATGTTTTAAAACGAGCTGTTGTTGTGGCTGCCCCTGCGGCTGCATTAACTTGGTTACTAGCTAATATTTTCATCGGTGATACAAGTCTACTTATGTATTTTGTAAACTTCCTGGATCCATTCGCTAAAATGTTAGGACTTGATGGCTTTATTCTAGCTGCGTTCATTCTTGGACTACCAGCAAATGAAATTGTTATCCCAATTTTATTAATGTCTTACTTATCAACCGGGGCTTTAACTGAAATAGATGATTTTAATCAAATTAAAAATTTATTCTTAGAAAATGGTTGGACTTGGTTAACAGCGTTAAACACAATGTTGTTCTCACTTCTTCATTTCCCATGTGGAACAACACTGGTTAACATATATAAAGAAACAAAAAGTGCAAAATGGACATTCTTATCGTTTGCAATCCCTACCGTTATCGCTATTGTTGTGACATTCCTCTCTACACAATTGGTACATTGGTTAGGGCTTGTATAAAGCAAAGCATACATAGAAGGTATCCCCCTTCACATATGCTTTGTATAAAAGAAACCTGAAATCATTCAGGTTTCTTTTTTTGCACATCAGTATTCCAAGGTTGCGCTCCATACGTTGTGAGTTTCTTATGAATAAAGTATATGGCTCCTGGAAGAATCGCTATTAATATTGTGCAACTAATTCCTAATCCAGTAAACAACTTCCATCACCTTACTTCACTTTCTTTGGTAATGCTGAACCTGAATGTTCAATTGTTGGATCAACGTGAACATTAATTTCAGCATTACTAAAATAATTCTGACCTTGATCCCAATTCTTACTAATTTTCTTCCACTCTTTATAATTATGCCTCTTATATACCTCTCCTAATTCCAATACATCTACCTTATATTTTTTTTGAACAAGCTGTATAGATTTTTCAATACGCTTCTTCATTTCCTTTGAAATCTCTTTCTTTAAAAACTTTTCATTCATCACTTGTTTCGGTTCATTAAAATGTAACTCAGCTAATATGCCTTCTGTGGACAAATGAATATCAAACTTCGGTTTTGTAGCATTTTCAGTAGACACCTGAATCTTTCGGCGCAACTTATGAATTTCATATGTAATGAGCTGATTCTTTTTACGAACAGTAAAGAAACCTCCAATTTTTTTACCTATTACATAGTTCATTCCTAATGTTTGTTCTCCACTCAAAGTTCCAACGCACTTATTATCCTTTCCACGGATCAATGCCGCTCCTTCCATTTGTACTCCTTGTTTAGTTAATCCTAAGAGAGGTAATGCAAAACTTCGATCTGCGATCATTTTCCCTTGTACCTCACCAATTCTCGCCGCCTCAATCATTTGAGCGTTTTTCGGAGGATGTTCAGCTAACATATCAATGTACTGCGCCGGTAAGTTTTCAGGTTTGGCGCTCTGTTTTAAAATAGATTCTGCATTTTTCTTGGAAACGAACAAACGAATATTTCTTCTCATTTCATGATCACGAAAATATACATCTAACGTATTTTGCAAAACATACGGATTCGCTAGTAATTCATCCGAAAAAATAATGACTTGTATATGCGGAAAAAATAATGTTCGACTAATTTTTTTAGCAATTATTCTTATTTGCTCGAAGACGCTATCTGCTTTCGCACTTACGTTAATATAATTTTCACTATCTCCATCGCCCTGTCCACCTTGTTGTGCTAACTTACTGGGAAGTACCATCTGATACGTCCCTTTCATAATCGGATTTGATTTCTTTTTCTTCACAATATCGTAAGCTGCGCCTACTACAAATCCTCTTTCTTCTATTTCTTCTAGTTCAGAACACCCACTTATAAATCCAGCTAAAACCATAACCATTATAATTTTAAGAAGGTTTTTCATTTCTACCATTCCTTCTTTTTATTTTATATACAATAAAAACTAGCAAAGGAGCTAATACGACAAACCCCATATCTATCCACGCTAAATACGTTCCGTAACTTGATAACGTATCTAAATTACCAGGGAGCATATTCAGCATAAAAATCAGAGGCGCGCTTCCGAAAATAAAAATATGTTTCTTCACTTTCGGAAACATGGCACAAAACAATAAAGATGCGACGTCATAATACATTGCTGTAGTGTTATAAATAGTAATAATCCAAGTCGTAAAAAAAATTGCATCGAACCTTTCTAAAAAGCCTCCACCAATTTCAATTTCTTTCCCTAATTCAATTGTTGGATATGTCAATCCACGAGTTGTCATATACGTAAAAACACTAATACAAGTTACATAAATTAAAATATATGAGAGCACATTTACTATCACGGCTTTTGCAACTGCCATTGGTGCCTTTTTCGCTGTCTTATCATTCAACAACACAGCATAAAACAGAGCTACCTCAAATCCAATAAATGTGAATATAGAATTTTTAACCCCAACAGCGTACTGACTTACTTCCGTTTGAAAAGCTGGAAATAAATTGTTTATTTCCATTAAATTTATATTCAATAAAGAAAGAAGCACTATCGCAATTAAAACAATAGGTAAAAATAGAACATTTAACCTTAATAAGGCCGCTCTTGATCCTGCTATTCCGTAAATAACAACTAGTAAGAAGAAGAAAGACAGTAGTTGTATCGGTGTCTCACTAAATAAATACGTTTGAGAAATAATTGAAATCATTCGCGATTCATATGCTGTCAAAGCAGCAAACGTTAATACTAAAACCATACTAATCGTGTATGCTACCGGCTTTGTCAAATGTGCACTCGTATATTGAACAAAGTTTTGTTTTGGAAATAAAATAGCCACCCTCGTTACAAACCAGCCTAAAACTGCACATATCAATCCACCCAAAAGCAAAATAATCCAACCATCTGAAAATAAAGTTTGGTTAGCAATATCCCTTGGCATAGATAATGCTCCTATACCAATAATGGTCGATGATACCGCAAACCCAATTTCCCGAGATCCAATTTCTTCATCGCCATACTCAAATGGTTTCAATTATTTTCGCTCCTTTGGACGTACTGTAGAATCTTTCGTTTGTAAATATTCCGGTCTCTCTTTCAACATTGATTTTGGCATGCGAATAAACTCCTCTTTCCAATCTTTATAAAATGCAGGAGCAATTGGAGTTGTATACGGTACACCAACACTTGTTAAATTTGTAATATGAACAGCAAGCGCAATAAGAGCTAGAATGATTCCATACAACCCAAAAGCCGTTGCTGCTAATACAAAGACGAAAAGTAAAATCCGAAACGTAATTGTGATGCTATACACTGGAAGTGAAAATGTAGCAATAGCTGTAACCGCAATAATGATAACTAAAAATGGATTTACAATTCCTGCATTCACCGCTGCCTCTCCAATTACAAGACCACCTACAATCCCAATTGTTTGCCCCATCGGTTTCGGCAACCTAATTCCTGCTTCTCGTATTAGCTCCATCGTTAATGCCATCATTAACGTTTCAATATATGCAGGAAACGGAACCCCTTCTCTTGCTCCAGCAATTGAATAAGCCAATTTAGAAGGAATAAGTCCTTGATGATATGAGACGAGCGCTACATACATCGCTGGCATTAAAATCGCAATTATACCAGAACCCATCCGCAAAATTCTTAATAAAGTCCCAATTACCCAGCGCTCATAATGATCTTCCACAGATTGAAAAATATCAACAAATACTAATGGCGCAATAAGAGCAAACGGTGATCCATCCACTAAAATAGCCGCCTTACCTTTCATTAATGAGGCCACAATATTATCAGGCCTTTCTGTGTTCAAAAATTGTGGAAACGGTGACAAATTATTATCTTGAATTAACTGCTCAATCGTTCCCGTCTCAAAAACGACATCTGTCACTATTGATTGAAGACGCCGATCTAACTCTTTTACAATGTAAGGATTAATAACGTCTTCTACATATACTAAAGTTACTTCTTTTTGGGATCTCTTCCCTATAATATAAGATTGAAATCTCAGCTTTGGGTCACGTAAACTACGGCGAATTAACATTTTATTCACGTTAATATCTTCATTTAATCCGATCCTCGGTCCACGTATTAAATCTTCTGTCACTGGTGGTTCTAAACTTCTCTTCTCCCAAGCCCTACTATTAATAACGATAGCAGTTTGAATATTATCAATTAATATAACTGTATCTCCCGCTAAAATCGCATTCATAATGTCTGGAAACTTCGTCTTTACACCAACTTCTGCGATAGAAATAAAACGATCCAATAACGTTTGAACAACGGCTTCCTCACTTGGAATTTCTTCGTATTGCAGCGTACGAACGACATATTTATAAACATTATCCTTGTCTGTTAACCCACATAAAAACACAACCGCACAACGTGTAAAACTCCCAGCAAGAGCAACTTCTCTAATTGTTAAATCATTGGGTGAACCTAACTCATCCCTAATTTCTTTCATAACTTCAAATAAGTTACCTTCAAGCTCTAACAATTTCCCCACCTAACTTCCTTTTCAACAAGTTTTTAGTTAGATTCCGCTAATAGAAGAAAATATATACAAAAAAGAGCTATCTCTTTTCAAAGATAGCTCTAATAAACGAATTACTTTTCTACTATTATGCTGTTTTTCTTTATAGATACACTTTTTGTAAATCCACTAACTACAAACATCACAATCATATTAATTAACAATGCGACTATACCTACATTTAAATCTTTTATAGACTGCGGAAAACTCGGAAACATCGTAGCTATATTAGAGCCCGATAAAGTGATATATGCAACAACTAATAACCCCATTCCCATTCCTGCAATCGCTCCTTGCTTCGTAATAACCTGACGTGGAAACAAGCTACATACAAGTGCAGGGAAAAGTTGTGTAACAATACTGTACCCCATTAATAGAAGGGCTCCTATTGTTTCTCCTCCTTTAAATGTAAATAAAACTGCTACGAGCGTTACTACAGGTACAAATAACTTTGCAGCTTTAGCAACTTGTCTATCTGAAGCAGATGGAACCATCGTTCGATAAATATTTTTCGCTAACAGTGTAGAAGCCGCCATAACAAGCATAGAGCCTGGAACTAACGCCGTTAATACTCCCGCACTACCAATAATTCCAATAAACCAAGGATCAAAAGTTTGTAAAGCAAGACGGAATAACGAAAGATCCACATCCGCTCCCTTTAACCCAGGAACTTGCAATATAGCAGCAAACCCTGCAAAAAATACGAAAAGTAACACTAAAGAATACAATGGCATAATTGCTGCATTTTTACGAAATACTTTTTCATTTTTTGCAGAAAAAGCAGAAGCAAATGTATGAGGCCACATATAAAAACCTAGGGCCGTTAATATAATAGTAGAAACAAACCAAGAAATACTCATTCCTTCTTCAGGTAAAGATAAAAATCCCGGCTTCGCTGCTTCTACAGCCTCAAACATAGGCTGAAATCCTCCATAATAATGATACGGTAAATATATACCTAAAAACATAACGATAAACAGTATCATAATATCCTTCAAAGCAGCCGTCCAAGCCGAACCGTGTATACCTGAAACCATTACATATATAGTTATAACAATAGCACCAATCCATACTGCAACAACAGGTGACACCCTTCCGTAAGAAGCTTCTGAAACGATAATCCCTAGTCCCTTTAACTGTAAAACAAGATATGGGATGATGGAAACAACACCAACAACTGAAACAATAAGTCCAAGAGCTTTACTTCTATATTTCTTCGCAAAAAAATCCGACTGCGAAACAAGGTTATGCTCTTTCGCATACTTCCAAATTGGTGGTAATAAAAAATACGATAAAAGATAAGCTAAAGCACCATATCCCAAAATATAAAAGGTAGGTGCTCCTTTACTATACGCCCAGCCGCTTCCCCCTAAAAATGTAAACGTCGTATAAATCTCACCTGCCATCAGGAGAAAAACAAAAATAGTGCCAAATCCTCTTCCCCCAACTGACCATTGCTCTAAATTCATATCTTTTCCATGTTGTGCCCGAATCCCTAAAAATAGTGCGAGAAACAAAAATAAAATAATGATAAGTAATGCAGTCATTTTACATCCTCCTTATTAGCAGGATCAAACACGTACACAAGCCCCATACAAAGAGATGTAATAAACACTGATAATAATACCCAAAATAATAAAAATGGCATCCCTAATACGTAAGGAGTAACTGAATTCGCAAATATTGGCCCAACTACTAAACAAAGAACTGGGATAAGCGCTAGAATGTGTATTTTCTTCATCTCATTCTCCTTTACTTATAAAGTTCATAATGGCTGATACAAAGACTTCCACTCCAATCGGTAATGCATCTTCGTCAATCGTAAAACGAGGGTGATGATGAGGATATATAATACCTTTCTCTTTATTTCCCGCTCCGATAAAAAAGAATGCCCCTGGTGCCTTTTGTAAAAACGCTGAAAAATCTTCTCCAGCCATCGTCGGCTGCAAACGAACAACTCTATCTCTTCCATAAAGTTGTAATGCCGTTTGTTCAATAAGCTCTGTAACTTCATAATTATTTACAACTGGTCGATATCCATATTCATAAGAAAACGTATATTTCGCTCCGTAAGATTCCGTAATATGCTTCACAATCCGCTCAATCTTCTTCTCTGTTTCACCTCGTAACTCATGTCTTAAACTCCTCACTGTCCCTTCAATCTCCGCTTGCTCTGGTATTACATTATGAGTTGTCCCCGCATGAAATTGCGTAACGGATATTACGAGAGAATCTAATGGATTCGTGAGGCGAGATACAATTTGCTGAAGTTGCGAAACGACTTGTGTACCGATTGCGATACTATCTACCGTTTCATGAGGGATTCCAGCATGTCCACCTTTTCCCTCTATCCTAATTTTAAAAACATCCGGTGCAGCCATTGCAGGACCATAAATAACGCCTATTTTCCCAACCTCTAACAACGCCCAAAGGTGAGCACCAATGATATAATCCACACCTTCCATTACACCTGCCGCAATCATCTCCTCTGCACCACCAGGAAAATTTTCTTCAGCATGTTGGAATAGAAAACGAATCTCCCCTTTAATCTTCTCTCTTGCTTCTACTAACTTATGTACAACCCCAAGTAATATCGCTATATGTCCATCATGGCCACATGCATGCATTACACCCGGATATTTAGAAATAAAGTCAAACTCATTTTCTTCATGAATAGGAAGAGCATCCATATCGGCTCGAACCGCAACTGTTTTGCCCGGCTGTTTACCTACTAACTTTGCCATCACACTATATTTAGTCGGCCGTGACACTTCTAAATATGGGCATTTCCGAAGTATATCGAACACAAACTGCGATGTTTTTTCTTCTTGAAAAGATAACTCTGGATACTTATGAAAATGCCTTCTCCACTCAACTAACTGATTTTTTGACAAAACAAGTTCCTTTGCAACATCCATACCCCTTCACTCCTTCTTCACCAAGTTAAATGTTATTATAACGTGAATTGTTAACTTTTAAAAGAATTTTCTGAATTTTCAATTACAATAAAACAAAAAGAAAAAGCTATCCAAAAGATGACTTTTTCTTTATTATAAAATAGTAATCGCTTGTTTTCCCATTTGCTCCCAAGCTTTCTCAAATTCTGCTCGTGGAACAGCCAAACGTGGATTATTTTTCAGAGGATCATTTACATATACAAAGTTTTGATCATATCCAATTACTACTGCACTATGCTCATAATATGTAATTTTCACTTCGCCTGAACTCGTATTCCATGTTTCAAAACTACTTTCAGCTAGCGGCTTAAACGTCGTATTAATAATGACCCATACCGGGGAGCCAGAACTAATTACTTTATATATATCTTGCATGTCTCTACCTGTTAAATTAATTACTTTTTCAGGAACATATTTTTCTGCTAAATCAAAGATTGGTTTATTGTATACACCATATCCAGGCTTTGCCTTTGTATAAATATTTCCTACAAATCCCTCGTAAGGATTTCCACGCAAACCATTTTGTTCAAATGGAACACGATAAATTTCGCTAGCAAGTTGCATCTTATCTACTTGTACACCTTTATATTGCAGCAACATAGCTAAACTTGTCACTTCACATCCTCGAGGTAATTCTGGTAATTGTTTAATAAACGGAACATCTTCAATCATAGCTGCTTCTTTCATTTCAGATAGAAACTCTAAGCGTAAAACTTGCGCCTTTTGCATGATTTTATCTTTCCCTATAAAAAATGCAGCAACAAGTATAATACCAAAAACAAAAAGATATTTTAACTTTTTCATTATAAACAAAACTCCATTAATTATTATTTTACAGACACAACTCTTATCATTGTACCTTTCTTCTTACTAGTTTGCTAGAAAGATCATGTGAATTATCGCTCATAAAATTAATTGTAAAAATTCTAATTATTTTTAATAAAAAGAAAAATAAATATACATTTCCAGAATATTTTGCTAAAATAAAAATTGTTAACATAGTGAAGATATCACCATGTTAACAAACATTCTTAGAGTATTTAGTCATAGTTCGTTTTTTACATACTCCATTCATTTCATAGCAAATAAACCGAGTGTGTGTTGCATCCCCCACTAATGATTAAAAACTCAGAATAAAATGAAGTTCACACATTCAAGAAAATACGGGGTGAGGGGCATATGAATCAACAAATTGAACAAACAAATTTAAAACGAACAATGAAAAGTAGACACCTATTTATGATTGCACTCGGTGGTGTTATCGGAACCGGGCTATTTATGGGATCTGGTCAAATCGTCCATAATGCCGGACCTGGTGGCGCTATACTTGCATTTTTAGTCGGTGGATTTGTTATGTATTTAACGATGTTATGTCTTGGTGAATTATCTGTTGCTATGCCAGAAGCAGGTTCATTCCAAAGCTATGCAAGCAAATTCATTTCACCTGGTTTTGGATTTGTTGTCGGTTGGATGTATTGGTTAAATTGGGCTGTTACAGTTGGTGTAGAGTTAACAACTGTAAGTATTTTAATGAAACGCTGGTTTCCAGACGTTTCTTCATGGATTTGGTGCGTTACATTTGCAGCAGCGCTCTTCCTCGTAAACGCTTTATCAGCAAAAGCATATGCAGAAGCAGAGTTTTGGTTCGCAAGTGTAAAAGTCGCAACAATCGTTATTTTCATTGTACTTGGTGGGGCTGTTATGTTCGGTTTACTAGACTTTAATGGAAAGCCAGCTCCGATGCTTCATAATTTCACTGAAAATGGCGGGCTATTTCCAAATGGTGCATTAGCTGTTCTTCTTACGATGATTACAGTAAATTACTCCTTCCAAGGAACAGAATTAATCGGAATCGCTTCAGGAGAAAGTGAAAATCCTGAAAAAACAATTCCAAAAGCGATCAAAAATACAATTTGGCGAACTCTCTTCTTCTTCGTCTTAGCGATATCAGTTGTTGTAGGTTTACTCCCATGGCAAGAGGCTAATCTAGTCGAAAGTCCGTTTGTACTTGTTTTTGATGTAGCCGGTGTCCCATATGCAGCGGACATTATGAACTTTGTTATTATTACAGCTGTATTATCCGTTGCTAACTCTGGTCTATACGCAAATTCTCGTATGCTGTGGGCGATGGCAAAACAAGGAATGGCAAGCCCAGCATTTACGAAATTAACTAAAAAAGGTGTACCGCTAAATGCATTAATTTTCAGTCTGATTTTTGCTAGCCTTTCCTTATTAACAAGTGTATTTGCAGCAGATACTGTCTTTCTAGTTTTAACATCTATTGCAGCAATGGCTGCCGTTGTCGTTTGGATGTCAATCGCCGCTTCACAGTTTTTCTTCCGTAGAAATTTCGTGAAAAATGGTGGCGACATAAATGATTTAAAATATCGTACACCGCTCTATCCACTAGTTCCAATCGTAGCATTCTCGCTCAATTTCATTACATTTGTTAGTTTGGCTTTCATTCCAGATCAAAGAATTGCTCTTTATTGTGGCATTCCATTTATGATTATTTGTTACATTTTATACCAAGTTAAATATAAAAAAATTGTCACACTTGAACAGCCGCGAACTGTCACACGATAAATAAACTAAACATACAAAACATTCAGCTATCTTTCTTATGATAAGATAGCTTTTTTCTATTTCTTGGATATCCTGGTATAACTTTATTTATCTTAAAATTTTCACAATCACGTTTTTCTCTGGAAAATAGTTTACAATGTAATCAAGTTACAAATGATATTCACCTTAAAAAGTGTGCATTTGTGTCTATTTTTTAACAATATATCAAAAACTATTGCCTTCTATAAATTAATAGGTTTATATTGTTTTATTGGCATAGTTTCAATCCAAGGAGAAAGGAGATTTTCAATCGTGCAACTAAAGAAAGCGTTTTGGAAGTTGGCTTCGCTTCTTCCGTTATCATTACTTCTGTTCCTCGGTGGCTGTGATAAAAAACTCGCAGTATTAAATCCGCAAGGACCTGTTGCAAAAGCACAGTATGATTTAATTGTTTGGTCATTCTTGCTTATGTCATTAATTATCGCAATTGTATTCATTCTGTTTACAGTCATCTTGATTCGTTATCGTGAAAAACCAGAGAATATGGACTATGAGCCACCTGAACAACACGGTAACACATTACTAGAAATTATTTGGACGCTTGTTCCTGTTATTATCGTTATCGCATTATCGATTCCAACAGTAAAAGCAACTTATGCTTCTGAAGAGGTGCCGAAAGAGTCCAAACATATTAAACCAGTTGAAATTTATGTTACATCTGCAAACTGGAAATGGTTATTCAGTTACCCAGAGGAAAAAATTGAAACCGTTAACTATTTAAACATCCCAGCTGGTGTACCAATTCAATTCAAACTGACTTCTGTCGGCCCAATGAATGCTTTCTGGGTACCAGAACTTGGTGGTATGAAGTACACAATGGATGGCATGATTATGGATCTTTATTTACAAGCTGATAAGCCAGGTTCTTACCTAGGTCGTAGCGCGAACTTCTCTGGTGAAGGATTCACACACATGGAGTTCGAAGTTGAAGCAAAAACTAAAGAGAAATATGACAAGTGGGTTAAAGAAGTACAACAAACTGCTCCTAAACTAACAGAAGATAAGTACAACGAAATTGTTAAACCTGGTGTAGTTGGTCGTATGACATTCTCTAGTCACCACTTAAGTTATGTAGATCCAAAATCACTTGAATATTGTGATTACAACTACTACAAAAACAAAAAATAATAGCTATTATTCCAACAGATTGGAGTGAACACAGTGAAGCTTGATGAATTCTTTGTCACAGGTGACCCGATTATTTACGGTGCAGACGCTTCTATCGTTCTTGTGACATTAGCAATCATTTTCGTACTAACAAAGTATAAAAAATGGAAATGGCTTTGGGACGAATGGTTGACAACTGTTGACCATAAAAAAATCGGAGCTATGTATATTATTTCTGCGGTTATCATGTTATTCCGTGGTGGTATGGATGGTTTAATGATCCGTGCACAGTTAACATTCCCAGAAACAACTTATTTAAACGCTGAACACTATAACGGGATCTTTACAACACACGGTACAGTAATGATTCTTTTCATGGCAATGCCATTCGTTATGGGATTAATGAACCTTGTAGTACCATTACAAATTGGTGCTCGTGACGTTGCATATCCGTTCTTAAATGCTTTAAGTTTCTGGTTATTCTTTGTCGGAGCAATGTTATTCAACATCGCTTTCGTAATCGGTGGTTCTCCAGACGCTGGGTGGACTTCTTACTTCCCAATGGCAGGTACAGAGTTTACTTCTGGTGTAGGAAATAACTACTACGCAATTGCATTACAGATTTCAGGTCTCGGTACGTTAATGACAGGTATTAACTTCCTTGTTACTATCTTAAAAATGCGTACACCTGGTATGACTTTAATGAGAATGCCAATGTTTACTTGGTCAATCTTAATTACAACAATTATCATTATTTTCGCTTTCCCAGTATTAACAGTTGCTCTTGCATTAATGACATTTGACCGTCTATTCGATGCTCACTTCTTTACGATGGCGAGCGGCGGTATGCCAATGTTATGGGCCAACCTATTCTGGGTATGGGGTCACCCTGAAGTATATATCGTTATTTTACCGGCATTCGGTATTTTCTCTGAAATCATTAGTACATTCTCACGTAAGCGTCTATTCGGTTACAGTGCGATGGTATACTCAATGGTTGCAATTTCTTTACTAAGTTTCGTCGTATGGCTTCACCACTTCTTCACGATGGGTGCAGGTCCAGCGGTTAACTCATTCTTCTCGATTTCGACAATGGCGATTTCGATTCCAACCGGTGTTAAGATCTTTAACTGGTTGTTTACGCTGTATAAAGGACGTATTCGTTTTACAGTTCCAATGCTTTGGTCATTGGCATTTATTCCAAACTTCGTAGTCGGTGGGGTTACAGGGGTTATGCTTGGTATGGCAGCAGCTGATTATCAGTACCATAACAGCTACTTCTTAATTGCTCACTTCCACTACGTATTAATCGCAGGTACAGTATTCGCTATGCTTGCTGGATTTACATTCTGGTATCCAAAAATGACTGGTCATATGTTAAATGAACGCCTAGGTAAATGGACATTCTGGATCTTTATGAGCGGATTCAACATCTGTTTCTTCCCAATGTACTTCTTAGGTTTAGATGGTATGACTCGTCGTATGTACACTTACTCTGAAAGTCTTGGATGGGGATGGCTAAACCAAATCGCATCTGTTGGTGCGGTAATGATGGGTATTGGTTTCCTACTTCTTTGTTACAACGTAATTTGGAGTGCTCGTCACGGTGAACGTGACACAACTGGAGATCCATGGGATGGCCGTACACTTGAATGGGCTACTCAATCTCCTGTACAACATTACAACTTCGCGAAACTTCCTGAAATTAAAGAAGCTGATGCTTTCTGGTACATGAAGAAGCGCGGGGAAACAGTTACACCAGCAGAAGAAGACATCAAACCAATTCACATGCCAAGTAACTCTGGTGTGCCTATTATTGCGTCTGGATTCTTCGGTCTTGCAGGTTTCGCATTAGTATTTAGCTGGTTCTGGCTTGCAGCAATCGGCGGCATTGGTATTTTAGCTTGCTTAATCTATCGTTCATTCGATTACGATGAAGGTTACTATATTAGTGTTGATGAAATTAAAAAATCAGAACATGTAGCATGAGAGGTGAAATGATATGGCGGCTTTAGATAAAAGCTTACCTTTGGAATATCAATCCGAACAAAGCAGATTGAATATCCTAGGATTCTGGATTTTTCTTGGGGCTGAAATTATGCTGTTCGCAACACTTTTCGCCTCTTATCTAGTACTTGCTGGTCGTACGGCAGATGGTCCAACACCAGCACAACTGTTTGAACTTAAAACGCTTTTAATTCAAACATTACTACTTTTAACAAGTAGTTTCACATGTGGTATCGTGATTCACGAAATGCGTAAGCACAACCAAAAAGCGATGCTT
Source organism: Bacillus sp. SRB3LM (assembly GCF_015712745.1). Classification (NCBI taxonomy): domain Bacteria; kingdom Bacillati; phylum Bacillota; class Bacilli; order Caryophanales; family Bacillaceae; genus Bacillus; species Bacillus sp. SRB3LM. Next base: position 73,620 of record NZ_VWVQ01000045.1, on the reverse strand, counting down.
GGATGGTTCGTCCTTACATTACTTTTAGGTGCAGGCTTCCTATTCTTCGAGATTGAAGAGTTCATTATGTATATTGGTGAAGGCGCAACAATTCAAACAAGTGCTTTCCTATCTGGATTCTTCGTTCTTCTTGGAACGCACGGAGCCCACGTAACAGGCGGTATCATTTGGGCAATTTGTGTTATTATCCAAATTTTAAAACGAGGTTTAACACCAGTTACAGCTCGTAAAGTATTTATTATCAGCTTATACTGGCATTTCCTTGATCTAGTTTGGGTCTTTATTTACACACTAGTTTACTTGAACGGGATGGTGGCGTAAATGAGTCAAAATAACAATCAAGCAAACGGGCATGCGCATAGCGGATTCCCTTGGTCACACGTTTTCGGATTTATTTTATCGCTTGCACTAACGTTTCTAGCTCTATACGTGGCACTTTACACAAACCTGCCACTATCAACGATCTTAACTACCATTATCATAATGGCTGTTGCGCAAGCGTTGTTACAATTAATTATGTTCATGCATTTAAAAGAAGGAGAAGGAAGAGTTCAAATTCTTACTATGATCTACAGTTTCTTCGTTGCAACCGCAACTGTTGGTTTAACTGTATGGATCTTCTTCTCAATGTAATGTACATGAAAAGGACTGCTGAGATTGCTCAGCAGTCCTTTTTTTATCCTCTCCCCTATTACATCCACATTACGGAATTAACAACATAATCATGAAAAATATACTTATTATGACAAATGTTAAGAAAACTCTTTCTTTATGAAATCGAATCCATATGCGTTGCTTTTCTACCTATTATATGGCTAAATAGGTACTATATTTATTTGAAGGGAGAGAACGCAATGGAACATCATACTTCTGTTCTATCACTTATGGTTGTCGTTGCAATCGCGTTTTTCGTTCCCCTTTTGTTACAACGCTTTAAATTAAAAGCACTTCCTGTGGTCGTTGCAGAAATTATTGCAGGAATCTTTGTAGGTAAAAGTGGGTTTAATATTATTGAGCCAGATATATGGCTTCAAGTTTTATCAACATTAGGATTTATCTTCCTCATGTTCTTAAGCGGTTTAGAAATTGATTTTTCTATCTTTAAACAAAAAGGGAAAAAGAATACGACAAACGAACCAAATACATTTCAAGCAGCAAGCATTATCTTCTTATTTATTTTCATCTTATCTTATGCCCTATCATTACTATTCGTATGGCTAGGATTCGTAGATAATGCAATGTTCATGACTTTAATTATTTCAACTATTTCTTTAGGTGTTGTTGTACCAACATTAAAAGAGAACAACCTAGGAAAAACTGCAATCGGACAAATCATTTTATTAGTTGCTGTTATTGCAGATTTAGTTACAATGATTTTACTCGCTGTTTTCGTCGGATTAAATTCCGAAAGCGGCCAAAGTATGTGGCTCTTACTTATTCTATTCGGTGCCGGTATTATCATTTACTTTATTGCAAAACGCTTTAAAAACATTCCATACTTAGATAGTTTAAAAGCTGGTAGTGTACAAATTGATACACGAGCTGTTTTTGCACTCATTTTAATCTTAGTTGGGTTATCGGAATCTGTTGGAGCAGAAAATATTTTAGGAGCCTTCTTAGCAGGTGTACTTGTATCGTTATTATCACCAAATGAAGATATGGTGGAAAAACTTGATTCTATCGGCTATGGTTTCTTCATCCCTATTTTCTTCGTAATGGTTGGTGTAAATCTAGAGGTGTGGTCTATTTTCAAAGAACCTTCTAGCATGCTAATGATCCCAATCTTAATTGTAGGACTCTTTATTTCGAAACTCTTACCATCACTCGTCTTAAGAAAATGGTATCCACGTAATATCGTACTTGGAAGTGCAATTTTATTAACATCGACACTTTCTTTAGTTATTGCGGCTGCACAAATTGGTGAAAAACTGGGGATTATCAGTCCAAGTTTATCTGCCTCTCTTATTTTAAGCGCAGTTATTACTTGTATTTTTGCACCTATATTGTTTAAAAAAATGTTCCCAAAAGTAGAAACACCAAAACCAAAAGTAGCTATTATTGGCGCGAGCAGAATTACCCTTCCGTTATCACTAGATTTAAAACGAGAAGATTATGACGTAACGCTATATATGATGCGGCAAAACAAAATAAATGATGAAGAAGCGAAATCACACGACTTTCCTATCGTGAAATTAGATGATATTACAATCGCATCATTAACTGAACAAACAGCATTTGATGCAGATCGCGTCGTTGTTGCAACAAGCGATGATGAACAAAACTTATTATTGGCAGAACATGCAAAAGAGCTAGGTGTTGAACATGTTATTGCAAGTGTAGAAGATCCACTTCTACAAGAAAAAGCAACGCAAGAACATATCGCTGTATTCTCAACAATTAACTCTACACGTATTTTATTACGTGCACTTATTGATAAACCTAGTCTCGTTCGCTTAATTACAACAGCAAACGAAACAGTACGTGAAGTTGAACTGCGCAGCAATAAATATAACGGCGTTGCGCTTCGCCGCCTCCCGTTTTTAGGTGATGTACTTGTCATTCAAATCTACCGCGGTAACAAAGCATTAATACCACATGGTGATACAAGACTACAACACGGTGACACATTACTTGTAACAGGTTCAAAAGAACATATCGATACACTAAAAAACATATTAGAGTAAAAAAATGCCCCTCACATAATTGAGGGGCATTTTTTTAACTTCATATGGTAAAATGTTACTATCACATATTATGAGGATGGATCACATTATGTCTATTGTAACTTTAGCTCTTTTATTATTAGCAGAAATACTCATTGCCATTATTCTCATCGGTGTTAGTATTGAGATTTGTAGTTACGGATGGAAAAAATCGAATGGAATAAAATATTCTTGCCTCCTACTTTCACTCCTTCTCGGAACTGCTAGCATACTCGGACTTCTCGCCGCACCTGCTTATTTCTTTATACAATTAACAGAAAAAGCCTTATAAGAAAGGATGTTAATATGATTATCGTGAAAAATATTGAGGGATCTGAAACTTACGTATTACGTCAAAAAATTTTACGCCCCAATCAAACATTAGCAGATTGTAAATATCCTTCCGATTATGAAACAGACACCTTCCACTTAGGCGCATTTATAAACGATGAACTAATTAGTATCGCTTCCTTCTCAAAAGAAATATATCCTGACCTACCAGCCGGTATTCATTATCGTCTACGAGGAATGGCCACATTACCTGAGTTTCGAAACAACCACGCTGGAAGCTCCTTAATTCAGAATGCAGAACAAATCTTACAAGAGCGTCAAGCAAATATGTTATGGTGTAATGGCCGAATTACTGTAGCTGACTATTACAAGCGCTTAGGCTTTCAGGAACATGGTGAAATTTTTGAAATTGAACCAATTGGCCTTCATAAAGTTTTGTATAAAAAGATATAAGAAAAGCTTTCCTCAATACAGGAAAGCCTTTCTTATATTTCAATCTTCTCTTTTTATTTTTTTCATATATATGTATATAAACAAACTAGGAACTAAAAAACAAGCAAACATAATAAGTCCTGTCATACTAATTTCCTTTATCGAAATATCTGGTGTTACAACGATACAAATAGCTAAAATCCCAATAATAATACCCACCGGAATGAATAATAGCTTCATAAAATAACGACGCGACACTCCGCCCGTATGCTCATACACTTCCACTGAATTTTTCAGATTTAAAAAGTTAATAATTATTATCCCGATAAATACCATTAATAAATCCGAAACACTTTCATATCCTGCCCCTTGCAAGACATAGCGGTAAAAGACGATAGCTAGTATGACGATATTTTGTAAGATGAAAGCTAATCTAATATGTTTTAACCCTTCAATCATTAAACGTTCATCTTTCACGATTTTCATCCTACCACTCCTTTTCCTCCCAAAACAAATCATTCAACGTTTTATCTACTGCATAACAAATTTTTAAACATAAATCTAAAGATGGATTGTATTTCCCCTTCTCAATTAAACTAATCGTTTGCCTTGTAACGCCTACTTTTTCTGCTAATTGTTGCTGTGTTAAATCTAACTGAACACGCGCGACTTTTATTTTACTTACAGCCATTCATGTTCCTGCTACTAAAAATATAGACAAATGTATATTCTTAGAGTATTCCTGCTTCTACGTGCCCTGCCTCGCTAATCACTTGCTACTACAGTTTGCTGTGACACTTCACAGGCGTAAATTCCGATGTAGCCCACCGTACATATATACAATCTATTTACGTTAGTATTGTATATTTTTTTGCTTGTAAAAGGTTGATTGACGCATTTAAATCTCTATCTATTACATTGCCACATTCACATGTATATACTCGGTCAGACAGCTTTAAATCCGACTTTTTTTGACCGCAACATGAACACATTTTAGAAGATGGATAGAATCTGTCCACTTGCCGTAGTTCAATTCCATATTCCCTACATTTCGTTAATAACCATGTTTTAAAAGCATAAAAACATTGTTGCGCTACAGCTTTAGATAGATGTTTGTTCTTCATCATACCTTTCACATTCAAATCTTCTACTACAATAAACGTTGGCTTGGTTTTCACCACATCATTTACAATAGACTTTACATACGCTAATCGAATATTTGCTAGCCTAGCATGTAGTTGTTGCACCCTAAGAATATTTTTGTTTATATTCGCTCTTTTATTAGTAACAGGTTGTTCACCTCTCTTTCTTATATTTTCAAATTTGCGTGATAAAGAGCGTTGTTCACGTTTTAACCGTTTTTCTATCTTTTTTACTTGTACTGTTTTATTTATATTTTTGTGAGTTTTTCCATCGCTACGTACAGCGAAGTCTTTAATTCCCAAATCAATTCCTAGACCTACTGTATTGAGAGTTGCATTTGGTTTTACCTCTTTCACTTCACAGAGTATAGACACATAGTATCTTCCTGCTCTTTGATATACTGTACCACTTTTTACAGTTGTATTTTTTGAAATATATCCATACTCTTTTAACCTTATCCAACCAATTGTAGGGACTTTTACTCTATGTCTTTCTACTGTCCAATCTGTTTTGTTGTTTTTCGGAAAGTAGCACTTCACATCTTGCTTCTTCTTTTTTTTATATCGTGGAAACTTAGATAAACCTTTAAAAAACCGCTTAAAAGCTTTATCTCCATTCATAATCGCTTGTTTTACCGCTTTGCTCGACACTTCTTTAATCCACTGGTCACACTCTTTTGTATGAATGTTGTTTAACCATTTGGAAAAGTCATAACCACTAAGAAATTTCCCCTCCGACTCATATACCTCTTTATTTTTAGAGATATACAGGTTATATACATATCGACACACCCCAATAGTTTGACGGATTTTACTAATTTGTTCAGTTGTCGGTTTGATTTCTATTAAATATGCTCTTTTCATAAGTCTTCATCCTCCGACATTTTCTTTTCGTATTTTCTCAACCCATATATTCTACAGCTAAATACATGAATGATAGATATTAAATCCTGAACAAGTTCTTCTTGAATACCCATATATTTCTTATACTGTTCTTCTGTATAATATCTTCTTCCTTTTGGGTTTCGGTAAGCAGGTAAAACACCTTGATTGTCCCACCTTTGCAATGTCTTAACAGAGACATTAAGCATTTCTGAAAATTCTTTCGGTTTATATTGTTTCATAATTACTTTTCACTATATATGCCTACTTTTGTCTATGTTTTTGTTTACTGTTTCTTTCTCCTCCACCCTTATTATAATATATATTCCAATAAGTAATTTATATTTTACATTACTAATTTAAGTTTCACTTTATTATACACAAAAAAGGAGCCCCTCATAAGAAGCCCCCTCTCCTATATTATAAGAATAAATGACATCCAAATAAAATTGTAAATAAGTATAGTAATGGATGTACTTCCATCCCTTTACCCTTCACAATTTTCAAGACTGGATATACTAAAAATCCAATTGCGATTCCATTTGCAATACTAGATGTTAACGGAATACCTATAAAAATTAAAAATGCTGGTAACGCATCTTCAAATTCATTCCAATTAATATCTCGAATGCTTTGTGCCATTAAACTACCTACTATAATTAATGAAGGAGCTGTAATAGCGGCTACACTTGATAAAGAATCAATAACAGGACTAAAAAATGCCGTTATAATTGTTAGACCAACAACTACAATCCCTGTTAACCCAGTTTTACCACCTGCAGCAATACCTGCTGACGATTCAATCGTCGCTGCTGTTGGGCTTGTTCCAAAGATAGAACCTGTAGTCCCGCCAATTGCATCTGCAATAAACGCTTTACCAAAACGCTTCTCTGTATTGTCTGTAATTAAACCTGCTTGTTTAATTAAACCAAGTAATGCACCTGTTGTATCGAATAAAAGTACAAGTAAAAATGAAAATACAACGCCGTATAATCCGTATTCAATTACATCTGAAAAGGCATTGATTGGGTTTGAAACGATGATACCCTCTGGTAAATGAGGCATCGCCACAATTTTATCAGCAAACTTCAATTGCCCTGTAAAGAAGGCAATAATTCCTGTCACAATCATACTAATAAATAATGCACCGCTCACACGCAATGTCATTAATACCGCCGCTAATATTAAACCAATTAAAGTTAAAATAACAGCTGGAGAATGAAAATCACCAATCGTAACTAAATTAGACGGATGATCCACGATAATTCCAGAAAGGCGCAATCCAATAAAAGCAATAAATAGTCCAATTCCACCTGCAATTGCATGCTTTAAACTATCAGGAATTGCTAAAATTAACTTTTGCCTAAACGAAGTAAAAGATAATAAAAGAAAAATAATTCCCGTTACAAATACAGCTGAAAAGGCAACTACATATGTAATCCCTTCTGCCTTCTGTACAACAGAATAAGCAAAATATGCATTCATTCCCATAGCTGGAGCAATAACAATCGGGTAATTCGCGAAAATCGCCATACCTACTGTTCCAACAACAGTGGCAATAATTGTTGCTGTAAACGCTTGGTCAAACGGTACACCTGCATCAGATAATATTTTTGGATTGATGACAAGAATATACGCAAATGTAAAAAAAGTTGTGATGCCAGCTAAAAACTCTTGCTTCACAGAAGTGTTATATTTTTGTAATTGAAACATGCTTATGTACCCTTCCTACACCTGAATTATTATCACACATTCTTTTTCTTACTAGTATGTGAGAAAATATAATACTTAATCTTAACAATCAATAAAAAGAAGAGTCAATATATTCCCTAATAGTTCGAATTTTAAGTTTAAGTCTGACAAGTACAGATGTAGTACAGTTCATTATGATTATTTTTGTAGCATAACAGATAGAAATGTTTTATAATTTGAAATAGTTAAATATTTAGTAAACGCATTCAAATATCGTTCACTCTACAAGGGGGATTCTTCTTATGCAGCACACAAACAAATCTGGAACTTTAAATCGTGGTTTAAAAGAACGACATATTACTTTAATGTCACTGGGCTCGGCTATTGGCGTTGGGCTATTTTTAGGATCCGCTTCCGCCATTAAACTAGCAGGTCCTTCTATTTTACTAGGCTATATGATTGCCGGACTCGTTATTTTTTTCATTATGCGAGCTCTTGGGGAAATGGCAATTGAACAACCTGTTGCCGGTTCTTTTAGTAAATATGCATATGATTATATTGGACCACTCGCTGGCTATATTACTGGTTGGAATTACTGGTTCTTATGGGTTGTTACTTGTATGGCTGAAATTACAGCAGCTGGTATTTACATGCAGTACTGGTTCCCAGATATTCCGCGCTGGACTTGGGCGTTACTTGCTCTATTATTAATGAGCGCTTTTAACTTCTTATCGGTAAAAGTATTTGGAGAACTTGAGTTTTGGTTTGCTCTCATTAAAATTGTCACAATTATCTGTATGATAGTAGTCGGAGCTGGTATTATTTTATTCGGATTCGGAAACGGTGGTATCGCTACTGGTATTTCAAACCTTTGGTCACATGGTGGCTGGTTCCCAAATGGATTTTCTGGATTACTACTCTCCATGCAGATGGTACTATTCGCTTATTTAGGCGTTGAATTAATCGGTGTTACAGCTGGTGAGGCTCAAAATCCGAAGAAAACACTCGCAAAGGCAATCGATAACGTATTTTGGAGAATTCTACTCTTTTACGTTGGGGCATTATTCGTTATGATGGCAATTTATCCATGGAATGAACTTGGTGAGAAAGGCAGTCCATTCGTATTAACATTCCAGCAAATTGGTATCGCAAAAGCAGCAGGTATTATTAATTTTGTCGTATTAACAGCAGCTCTTTCTTCTTGTAACGGTGGTTTATTTAGTACAGGCCGTATGCTATATACATTAGCTCAGCAGAAAAAAGCTCCTGAAAGATTTGGTCGTTTAAATAAAAGTGGCATTCCAAGCCAAGGAATTGTAGCAACTGCTATCGTTTTACTAATTGGTGTTATATTAAACTATCTCGTACCTGCAAAGGTATTTACATGGCTTACTAGCATTTCAACTTTCGGTGCAATTTGGACTTGGGGAATTATATTAGTCGCTCAAATTAAATTCCGTAAAAGCTTGCCTACTCAAAATAAACAAAAGTTATCGTATAAAATGCCTTTATACCCATTAAGCTCATATTTCTCACTCGTTTTCCTTGTATTAGTATTAGGTATAATGGCGTATTCAGAAGATACACGAATTGCATTGATTGTCGGCCCAATTTGGCTTATCGGCTTAGCAATCGTATATTACATGAAAGGGTTTCATAAGATTGATGAAACACCTAACTCAAAAATTAGTTAAGCAAAACATCCCTTCCTTATTACTTGGAAGGGATGTTTTTATATCTATATAAATATTTCTCAACAAAATTCACGGTATTTTTACAATTTTTTAATATTTTTTATGTTTTCCGTCTTTATTTTTACAGAAAAATAAATTACATTATTAAAGCACATATATTTATTATTAGGGGGATTCTTCTATGAAGAATAAAAAATGGATTACATTTTCTTTAGCAACAGCAATTACACTAAGTATAGGGACCTCGTTCATACCGTCTACTTATGCCGAAAGCTCTGTAGACCCAGCTCCTGAAATTGCTGCAAAAGTTGTAAATCAAAACAATGGGAAGAAAGTATTATTTGATAATACACACGGTCAAACTGCTGGGACAGCTGACTGGGTTATTGACGGCGGCTTTTCTGACTTCGGAAACGGCATTGCAAAAAACGGATATCACGTAAAGGAACTTCGTAAATCAACACCTATTACGTACGAAGATTTAAAAGATTACAATGTATTTATCGTTCCAGAAGCTAATATTCCTTACAAAAAATCTGAGCAGGACGCTATGTTACAATATGTAAAAAATGGTGGTAGTATCTTCTTTATTGCTGATCATTACAATGCAGATCGTAATAAAAATCGCTGGGACTCTTCTGAAGTATTTAATGGATATAGACGCGGTGCTTGGGATAATCCAGCAAAAGGAATGTCTAATGAAGAAACAAATTCACAAGCTATGCAAGGAGTAGAAAGCTCTGATTGGCTCTCTGACAACTTCGGTATTCGCTTCCGCTACAATGCACTTGGTGATGTTTCAGCGAAAACAATTGTATCGCCTGAACAATCTTTCGGAATTACAAAAGGTGTTTCGTCTGTAGCAATGCATGCTGGTTCTACTCTGGCAATTACAAATCCAAAACTAGCAAAAGGACTTGTTTACCTTCCAGAAAATCCATCAAAATGGAATAACGCTGTTGATAGCGGCGTTTATAATGGCGGTGGTATTGCAGAAGGCCCATATGCTGCAATTGCAAAAGTAGGACTTGGAAAAGCTGCCTTTATTGGTGACTCTTCTCCTGTTGAAGATGCTACGCCAAAGTACGTTCGTGAAGATTCTGGCCAAACAAAGAAAACTTACGATGGTTATAAAGAAGAAAACGATGCTATCTTATTAGAAAACATCGTAAATTGGTTATCAAATAAAGAGACATTTACAAGTTTAGATCAAGTAAATGGTTTACAACTTGATTCACCTACAGCTCTACAAACATTTGAACAGCCAAGCTTATCAACAGAACCACAACCTGAACCTTGGAGCGCACCAAATGCAGGTTATCAATGGTTTAATACAAATACTTTTAAACCAGGTTCATACGGTTATAACGGTGCGGTAACAACAAGCGACTACGTCTTTACACACCCTAGCATTCTACCAAACAATGAAATTTTCCAAATGAAGATTCAAGTAAACAACTTACTACCTAATACAACTTATAACAACTATTCTTTAGGTATCTTCACTACTGGTGGAACACAAGTGGCTAAAGTACAAAATGCAAACGGCACTTGGCCATCTACTTTTGGATATAGTAGTGCATTTTCTTTCACAACAAACAGCTTAGGCTCTGCTGAGAAAGTTGTAAATGTACAGATTGATTCAAATACAATTGGACAAGCAACGCTTCGTCTACGCCAAAATACAACAACGAAATATAATGAAACTGTAACAATTAATAAGAAATAATAAAAAAGGCAATCCATACATGGATTGCCTTCTTCTCACTTCTCTTCCTTCGAGAAAAACATTCTTGAAATAACGATACCTATACTACCGACGATTAGGAATAACACTGCCCTAATCATCATCGATACCTCCGGTAAGTCAAGTAAGAATAACTTCCCTACCATTACGACTAAAACGACTAAACCAGCATATAATATTTCATTCATATTTCTATTTCTTCCAAACCAAACCGCAAATAATGCATATACCATCCATAATAACGATACTGATACACTAATTACGCTTCCATCTGTAGATAAAACTTCACCGATTCTCGTAATTGTAATAAATACAATTATCATAAACCAATAGAGCACTATAGAATACATATATTTGCCGAAGCTCGCTAATACTTCTTTCGCTTCTCTCATGCAATAATAGAACGTTCCTATTAAAATAAGATGAGCAACAAAGCCTGCCGAAATAAATTGATCAAACGGGCTAAAAATAGTCTGTATCATTCCAATTGCGTAAACCGTCGCACTAACATACAATTTTATCTGTTGTTTTACTTTAATAGAAGTGACCATGCCGAGGAAACCTTGTAACAATAGTACAATCGCTGCATTCACTAAACTATACTCATATAAAATCGCTAAACTAAATGCTCCCATTGCGAAACCAAATAAGAGATTTGTAAATGTAGAATGTCTATTTTTCCTATATTCAAATACGAACATAGCAGCGTGCACAATTGCACTAATAATCAATCCCCATGTTGTAAAATCAGGTATTTTGGCAATAGCTAGTATAAAGAAAACTGCATTCGCACTAAATATCGCCAAACGTGGTTCTGGTATAAAACTTCTCTCCGTAAACATATGCCAAAATAATAGTAAATGAATCAAACCATATACAATCGTTAACTGTATTTGCAAGTTCTCTACTAACATTGACATAACAGCAAAGAAAACGAAAAGGACAATGGCAGCAACAGCGTAAGAAATCATATATAAGTATTTATAACGATTTTTCAACGCATACCATAATAAACTAAGTGTTAATACTGTCTCATATCCAAAGAAAATATAAGGATTAGGAGTCGTACTATTTAACAAGAATGGTACGAAGAACGCACCGACCGCTACGAAAATAGTGAGATATTCCGATTGATATCTTTTCGCTAAATAAATACCTAAAATAACCCATGCAATATTACAGAGAAACGCGACACTGGCCGAAATAAATCCATATAAATAATGTGCTGCAAACGTCGTTAGAACAATCCCGGTAATACTTCCTCCAGCTAATACTAATCCTAACGCTTGCCGCTCTCTTTTAATTTGAATATCTCCTATATAATACAACCCGATAGATAATGCGATACCAAACACAATTCGTATCGCTGGTGTTAATAAACCAGCATCTACCCCTGCTTTAAATAACCAGATCACTCCAAGCAACATAATACCGACAAATACACGCGGTAACCACGTCTGACAAAACTTAATAATATTAAATGGCTCTGGTTTAAAAGCCGATATATCTACTTGTTTTACCTCAGGTTCTTGCAAAGGCCCTTTTATCTTAACTATTTCTTCTTTTGGCTTTTCCTCCATTACCGTTTCAATATATTCTTTCTTGTTCTTACTAACATGTTGCTGAGCGTTTTCTACTTCTATTTCCCTTTGCTTTACTTTTAATTCAGCAAGTGCTTCTTGAATTGTTTCAATTGCCGTTTCGAGTGCTTCTATTTTCTTATCCAAATCCTTCTTCATACGCTCCCCCCTTATTCGTAACTCTCATTGAACCTATATATTACCAATTATCTTTATCATACTCTTAGTCTATTCATTTTCAATAGTATTTTTCCAAAAAAAGAAAGGTGTCTTCCCAAAATAGGAAAACACCTTTTTACTCATTTATTCTTATTTAGAAAAATGCTAACGATAAAACCAAGACACATGCCTACAATAGCTGGAACAATCCACCCAACACCTTCTGTATAAAACGGGATGTATTTTAATGCTGACGTCCACTGATTCATCATTACATTTTTATTTAAAATGTCAATTGCACTAAATATCGCTACAACCAAAACAGTTACTGCATATACGTATGTATACTTTCCAATATACTGATGGAATAACCCTAGAATAATAAGCGTTAACGCAATTGGATAAATAAATCCAAGAATTGGTACTGATACTTTTAAAATTTGCGTTAACCCTAAATTAGCTAAGATCATACTAACAACGCTTACTATAAATGCCCACAATTTATAAGATACTTTCGGAAATGCACTCGCAAAAAATTGACTACAAGACGTAACAAGTCCAATTGAAACACATAAACATGCGATAGTAAAAATAAGCCCTAATAAAACGACTCCGCCCTGTCCAAATAATGTAATCATAACTTGTGCTAACACTTTCGCACCGTTATCAAATGTTCCTAATGAGCCACTAATTGCCCCCACATATCCAAGGATGACATAAATAATAGATAATAATAGTCCTGCCCCAATTCCAGCAATACTCATATATTTCGCTAAACCTTTATCATCTTCAATACCTTTTGCACGTAATGCATTTGCAATAACAATTCCAAAGATTAAAGCAGCTAACGCATCCATTGTTAAATATCCATCTAAAAACCCTTGAAACATAGGAGCTTGTCCATAGTTCCCTATTGGCTCTTTCATATCTCCTACCGTTGTAAACATACTCTTTATAAAAATGAGTGCAATCATACATAATAATAACGGCGTCAAGACTTTTCCAAACAACCCCATTAATTTAGATGGGGATAAACTTAACCAGTAAACAATACTAAAGAAAATAACTGTGTAAAACAATAATAATCCGTTTCCTGCTTCAGGGAATAACTGACCTGGCCCCATTTCAAAAGCTAAACTTCCCGCACGTGGTATACCAAGCCCAGGTCCAATAAATACATACACGATACATGGAAAAATAATTGCAAATGAAGAATGAACCCTACCCGCTAACGTTTGAAAGCTTCCTGCTTTTGCAATAGAGATAACACCTAATATAGGAAGACCTGTTGCTGATATAATAAACCCTACTAATGAAATCCAAACATGTTCTCCTGCTTCATACCCAAGGAAAGGTGGAAATATAAGATTCCCTGCTCCAAAGAACATAGAGAATAACATAAGGCTAATAAGTAAAATTTCTTTTTTCTGTAACAATTTCATTTCTTTCTCCTTCTTTAATTTCATCTTTTATGAAATCAATTTCACATATAAAAAAGTACAATAACCCGCTTCCTTACAAAGAAAACATAGTCCATAGTCTATCACAAAAGAAACACCCATTCTATAGCTATTCCTCTTTTCCAATTTCTTCTGAAAAATCAACCTTTATTGACTTATAATAGTTAATAAAGTAAAATATTAAATGTACAAAATTATTAACTTTGTTTTTGTTTGTGTCAGGAGGAAAATAACATGGAATCAGCGATACAACTAGAAAGAGAACAACAAAGAAAAAAGAAACATCCTCCAGGTTTATACTTACTCTTCTTTACAGAAATGTGGGAAAGATTTAGTTACTATGGATTACGAGGATTATTAACATTATATTTAACGACAGCTTTAGTAAGCGGTGGTCTTGGGTTTAGTCCCGCATGGGCACTCTCTATTTACGGATTTTATACTGGAGCCTGTTATTTCACACCAATGATTGGTGGATACTTAACAGACCGTTTTCTAGGTAGACGAAAAGCAATCACAATTGGTGGTATAACAATGGCAATCGGTAACCTTACACTATTTGCCTTGCAAAACCAATTAGGTCTATACCTCGGATTAGCGCTTATTATTATAGGTAACGGATTCTTCAAACCGAACATCTCTACACTGGTTGGAGAATTATACGAAGAGAACGATCCAAAACGTGATAGTGCATTTACCATTTTCTATATGGGTATTAACGTCGGGTCATTTTTAGCTCCACTCGTTTGCGGATTTTTATCAGAAAATTTATTCAAAACAACAGTTGATGGCGTTGTACATTACGGATTCCGTTACGGTTTCTTAGCCGCTTCAATCGGAATGATCATTGGACAAATTTTATTTACAACACTATCAAATCGCTTCCTTGGTAATATCGGTAAGAAACCAACTCGCGATTTACAAACAGCTACTGGACAACCATCAGTAGGAGATACACCGTTAACAAAAAAAGAAAAACAACGTACCGCAGTTATTGTCATTTTAACATGCTTCGTTGTCTTCTTCTGGGCTGGCTTTGAACAAGCTGGTAGCTCATTAACATTATATACAAACAAATTTGTAGACCGCTCTGTGTTCGGATGGGAAGTTCCAACATCTTGGTTCCAATCGGTCAATCCATTATTTATTATTTTACTTGCTCCAGTCATTTCTGCATTATGGGCAAAACTTGCAACTCGCAAGCAGGGTGATTTAAAAATCCCAACTAAAATGGGACTTGGTATGATCTTACTCGGTATCGGTTATATCATTCTCGTTATCGCTACATTAAAAACAGGTAGTGATGAACATAACATTACAGAAAAAGCAAACTTACTGTTTATCGTCTTTACGTATCTTTTCCATACGTTAGGTGAGCTATTCTTATCACCTGTCGGACTATCAATGGTTAGTGCACTTGCTCCGGTAAAATTAGCATCTTTATTAATGGGTGTATGGCTAGCAAGTTCAGGTATCGCCAACATTTTAGGCGGACAACTTGCAAGCTTCACAACTTCACTTGGATACGCTGAAGTATTCACAGTTATTGGCGCTGTGGCAATTGTATTAGGTTGTGTTTTATTATTAATTTCTAAGAAATTAGTGAAATGGATGGATTAAAAAAGATGAGGAATTTCTCCTCATCTTTTTTATGCTGTTTTACCTTTTTCTATTGCTTGTTCGTACAGCTCTTTATGTTCTTTATATTCACTTGGTACGAAACTCTTATAGAAGAATGAGAACCAGCTGTCTCCTTTTTTATACCCTTCTTCTCGAATTTCCGCTGCTTTTTTATTCGATTTAAATCCTTCAGTAAACCACTTCTTTAACAATTCATTTCGTTCATACTTAGCAGGAACTTTTAAATCATAGTTTTCAAATGCATACTTATAGCCAGCCTTTTCTACTGCCTTTTTTGTAGACTTATAGCCTTTTTCATACGCTGTTTCATATGCCTTCACGTATACTTCTTTCTCTCTATTTTCAGGATTCTTTTCAGCTAGTTCTTTCCCTGTCTTTTCCCCTAATTCAGCTTGCTCTTTTTCAATTTTTTCTGTTCTTTCTTTATTCCCTGCTTTGAACCCGTCTGCAAAGTTTACCTTAAACTCTGGAGCAACTTGACTATCGTCCATCGTCTCTTGTGCTAAACCTTGTTCTTTTCCTTTTTCAAAATGCGTTTTCTTCTGCTCTTCTAAAGACCATGCGGCTGCATAAGTCGCTTTAAACGCTTGTTTATATGCATCAGATTTTCCAGCTACATGCACTTCTGCATCATTTTTTCCTGCTTTAAAATCAGTTTCTCCATTCTTTTGACCTTCAAGTTGACCTTTTTCCATATCAGCTTGGCGCTGTGCTTCCTCTTGCTTACGTGCCTCTTCAGCTTTTCTTTGTTCCTCGGCTACACGTTGTCTCTCTTCTTCAGCTTTACGCTGTGCTTCTGCATTACGTTGTTTTTCAGCCTCAGCGTTGCGCTGTGCTTCTGCTTGTCTCTCAGTTTCTACAGCACTATTATTATTCTGACTAGGAGCTGGGCTCGTTACGCCACTACTAGAAGCTGGTTTATTGTGATAATGATATTCCCCATACTGTAATCCCCACTTCTCACAATTTGTACGACACGTATGTCCGCCATTAGCATCTGTACGCCCTGGATGCGCATAAGCTGAAATTGGAGCTACCAATAACGCTATACTCGTTGTTAAAAGAAGTTTCTTCACTTGTTGTCTCACTCTTGTTCCTCCCAAAATATAGAATTCTAACTTTATTATACATAAATAGAAGAATATTTAAATACGAACCGAAATATTCTATTATTTCTCAACATTAGTAAAAAAGAAGGTGAACTCTTTAAAGAGTTCACCTTCTTTTTTACTTCTTCGCCTTCGTTCCTACTAAATCACCAGCAACAACATAACGCTTAGAATTATCCTTTACAGATACACATGTAATAAGCGTTATCTCATCTTTCCCATGATCCTCTACAACTTCCCACTTATCAGGAGTCACTTCAGATACACCAGTAACCGCATACTCATATTCATTTTCATTGTCATACAAATAAATTTTATCGCCTTTTTTCAAAGAAGCTATATCACTAAATAAAACACCTTTTTTAGACATATTATGTCCTGCTAATGCGTAATTTCCTTTTCCCATAACTTGATTCTCTTTTACTGTCGCTGCACCTGATAATAAGTTTTTTTCAGTAGAAGCTTTTAAAACAGGCAGTTCTACTGAAACACTTGGAATCGAAATACGACCAATTACTTGTTTCTTATCTAATGATGCATTCGCTACTTCCGCCAAGTCTGGTTGATTAATTTTGGAAGCATCTACAAATTCCGTCTCATGCTTTTCATAATCCATCTTTTGAACAGCCTGCACATTTTCAGTCTGTTTCTTTTCAGCCTGATATCCATCATAAAATGGCTTTCCAATTAACACGCCACCTACAACAAATAGCAGAATTGCTACTATACTATAAATTCTTTGCTTATTCATACACAGTTCCTTTCCCTTACAAAATCTTACTCTATATAAAATGATAAAATAATATCGCTATATGTACAAGTATTAGCTGAAAAGAAACCTTCTTGCCGGTGCAAGAAGGTTTCTTTTTAAGCTAATTTATTTCTGTATAGTGATACGTGAAAGACTGTCATTTGAATAAAGAAAATCGAAAATATAATATATAATGGGTATCCAGGAAGATATTCATTAATAATAGGTGAAAAAGTTAAAAATCCAACTGCACAAGGTAAGACAAACCATAACGATACAAATGTTGTTCTACAAGCTTTATCCGTAATCGCTTTTTCACGTTCATCTTCTAGTGGAAATAATAATGGATACATCAAAAAAGATAAATTCTTATATTTTTTCTTTTGAATTCTATAAAAAATTGTAACTATAATTGCTCCAATAAATAATAAAATGAATGGTACTCCATTAAACCATACTTCAAACGGGAATTTCTCGTTTTTAATTATATCTGCTAACTCTGTAATAACACTATAAAATTCAACAAATGTCCAGCATGCTAAAGCAGTATAAAGCACGTTTATGATATAAGAAAAAACAATTCTATTCATCCTCTTCCCCCTCCTTATTTAAAACAAACACGTCTTCCATCTTTAACTGGAACACATCACAAATCGTAAGTGCTAATAACAACGAAGGAACGTAATCCCCTTTTTCAATTGCAGCAATTGTTTGTCTCGTTACTCCAACCTTTTCTGCTAATACACTTTGCGTAAAGTTAAAACGAGCTCTTAATTCTTTTACTCTATTTAAAATGGTCAAATTTACCACCTCTCACCATTATTGTATGCTATCTTTAACAAAATGTAAACTCAACTTAACATTATTATTATAAAAAAATCCAACTCTACGTATTGTAAAGTTGGATTACGTGTTAGTTTAAAATTGTAACTTTAACTGTTCTTCTGCCCCAACTACTTGATGAACCTTTATCTGGCATTAAAACATCAATTCTATGCCCCTTAATAGCTCCACCAGTATCGGCTGCAATTGCTACTCCATAACCTTCAACATTTACAGTCTTACCTAATGGAATAACTTTTGGATCTACAGCAATTAATTTCATTCCTGGGTTTGCAGTTAGATTATAACCTTTACCACCTGGTCCCCATGCAGAAAATACTTGTTGACCTGGTGCATAACCATTTTCCCCTGGATCAGCTGTATAAGCTGTAGCTTCTACATAAATTTCTTTCCCGCCAGCAGTTGGCTTAGAAGATGGTTCAGGTTGTGCAGGTTTTGCAGGTTCTACCTTCGAATTATTATTAGCAACTGGTTCAGCTGGTTTATTAACTTTTTCTTGCTTTTGCTTTTCAGCAATTTCTGCTTGTGCTTTCGCTAAAGCTTCTTGCTCTGCTTTTGCAGCCGCTTCTGCTTTTGCACGCTCTTCCGCTGCGATTCTTGCTGCTTCTTGTTCACGAGCAATTGTTTCTTGAACTGTCTTCATATTTGATTCAATTTTAGCTTTTTCTTCCGCTGCTAAATTAAGTTGACTTGCAACTTCATTATATTTAGCTTGAACTGTTTGTAAGTTATCTTGACGTTTTTTCAAGTTATCTTGCAGTTCAGCTTGCGCTTTTGCTAATTTTTGTTTGTCTACTACTAAAGATGCTTCTTTTTCGTCAATTGTTTTCTTATCTTCTTCAATTTGACGAAGATCTTGTTCTTGTAGACGTAAAATTTCTTTATCAGCTTCTAGAATAGTAGAAACTGCGTTCATACGTTGTAAGAAGTCTGCAAAGTTTTTTGACTCTACTACAACTTCTACTACTAAACTTGTATTTGAACTGTTTTGAACAGAAACCATACGTTTTCTCATAATATCTTTACGAGCAAGGACTTTATCCTCCAAAACGACAATTTCTTGCTTTTTTTGCTCAATCTGCTTATGTGTTTCATCGATTTTACGTTGAATAGCAGCTTGATCCTCTTTATTTTTTGCAATTGTATTATTTAAATTATGTAGTTCGTTTTCGATACCTTTAATTTCTTTACTAACAGCTTGCTTCTCTTGCTCTTTCTTTTGCATTTCTGCATCGTTTTGTTGCAATTGCTGTTGCATGTTGTTAAGTTTCTCGTCGTTTGACTCTGCTTTAACAGCGACTGTACTAGAAAGACCGATAATTCCTGCTAATACTAGACAGCTGATTCGCTTAAAATAGTTCATAATCCGACTCCCTTCTTATACAGTTATACATGATTTATTTTACAGTTTGTTTACAAAACGATTAAATACAGTTTATTTTTCGTGACAAAAAAAAGAGAATTATGAATAAAATGTAATAGATTCTTAAATATTTAACAATTCCTATATTTAAAAAATACAAAAGATGCTAAAATCCAAATATAGAGAAAATATAACTTTCGAAGGCGGTTGAAATAAATACATGTTTACTCAAAAAAAATCACTCCAACATACAATTGCTCAATTAGAAGAGCGTATACAAGAATTAGAAGCAGAATTAAAACAAAAAGATATTGAAAAACAAGAGACTATTTCTACTATCCACGATCGTGTACAAAGTGTTGTCCAAGAGCATCAACTTGTAAATAACCAACATAATACACTTCAAAATTTAGTTCAACAATTAAGTTCATGTTTCGAAAATGTTTCAACACGTACGACACATTCCAATGAGCTAAATAATGAAATGTTACAAAAGGAACAAAGCTTAATTCAATCTATTGCAGAAATTATTGACTGCTCTAATGAAGGAAAAGAATCCGTTCACCGCTTACTTATTGTAATTAATAAATTAGGTGAACAATCTCAACGCACGTCTAATAGTATGAATCATCTAAGCGAACGCTCAAAGGAAATCGAGCAAATTGTAGAAGTCATTCAAAACATTGCAGCACAAACAAATTTACTTGCTTTAAATGCGAGTATTGAAGCCGCACGTGCTGGAGAGCACGGTAAAGGATTCGCTGTCGTTGCCAATGAAGTAAGAAAACTAGCGGAAAGTACAGCAGAAAGTACAAAAAACATCGGCAACTTAACGAAAAAAATTCAAGAAGAAATTGAAAAAGCATATGATAACACAAAAGATAATTTACATTTAGTCGATGAAGGTGTAGAAATGAGCGCCGATACAAATGCTAGAATTGAAAATATTTTAGTTATGATTCAAACGTTACAAAATGGTGCTACAAATGTTATTAAGGCTATTGAAAACCAAAAATCTTGTAATGATGACATATTACGAGAATTCGCTAACACACAACAAATGTTCAAAAAATTAAATACTACTATTATGAATCATATTCATGATGCTGAAAAAGTCGATGTTCAATTGTCTAAAAGTCTTCAAGGAACAGTAACTTCTTAATTAAAAATAAAAATCCCTTATACTGCTATAAGGGATTTTTATTTTATTTCGAATATTTATTTCTTTTCAATATTCATCCATATCTTTGTTATAATGGAAAAGTTGTTTCTTTCAACTAATAAACAAGGAGGTTATTATGGAACAATTTTACTACGTTTTAAAATATTTAATTCTCGGTCTGTTCCAAGGACTAACAGAACCAATTCCGATTTCTTCAAGTGGTCATCTCGTTTTAGCACAACATTTGCTAGAACTAAAAATAGAAGGGTTTAGCTTCGAACTACTTGTTAATTCAGCTTCATTATTAGCTGTATTACTTATTTATAGAAATGATTTAATTCGTCTAACAAAGAATGGTCTCTCTTATATATTTACAAGAGCAGAAGACGCAAAATCAGATTTCTTCTTTATTATTTATCTTGTTATGGCAACCATTCCAGCAGGTGTTATTGGTGTTTTATTTAAAGATTACATCGATCAGTACTTAAAAGGTGTGAAGATGGTTGGGATTTCCCTTCTTATTACTGCTGTCGGCCTTTGGATTATTAGAAATTTACGCGGTCGTAAAAATGATGGCGACCTTTCTATGAAAGATGCAATCATCGTCGGATTAGCACAAGCTTGCGCACTGATTCCCGGAATAAGCCGATCTGGTGCCACAATCGTAGCAGCAATGTTACTTGGTATGAAGCAAGAAACAGCTCTTCGCTTCTCATTCTTACTATACATTCCTGTTAGCTTAGGTGGCTTATTGTTAAGCATTACAGACATTGCAAATGATCCAAATCTAGACACATTATTCGTACCATATGTCGTTGCATTCATCGCAACATTTATCATGACGTATATTTCACTAAAATGGTTTATGAACATTATGGCAAAAGGAAATTTAAAATATTTCTCTTTCTATTGTATTATCGTAGGTGTACTTACTCTTATTTTCTTATAAAGTAAAACTTACAAATTAAAAGCGAGTCATCTAGTGTAATAGAATAACTCGCTTTTTTATACCTTTATTAAGTTAAAACCTATTATTTACTTATAATTTTCTGAATAGTATAATTTTTATAAAGTTCACTATTACAGTAATTCTATCTTTCCTACTATTATCGTAAAAGAGGTGTTTATATGTTTATAGTTACTAAACTCATTCACATTAAGTACGGATATGAAAATGAGCTACTTTATGGGCTTAAACAATATTATCCTTCCCCCGGAACGAACGGTTGTATTAACATAGAGTTTTCACCTGTTCATCGTACAAATGATAAGGCAGAGTATATGATTCGTATGTTATGGAAAACACAACAAGATTACCATACATGGCTTTCTCAAAAAGAAGGCAATGAAACTTTGAAGCACAAAATACAAGGCTATATCCTTTCTTCCAAATCAAATGCTACCTATGTGCATTAATCCTTCTCTTTTTATTCCTTACGAGGGCCAAAATGATAAAGTGAAACTTTAATCAGCCCTCATCAATTGGGCTGTTCACAAATAACGAGATAAGGACCCTCTTACTTTTCATACTGTAAGAGGGCTTCTCTTATGCATACACTTTCTTCTCTTGACAATACAAACGAATAACATGTTTATTTTGTTGAAATACATCATGTGTCAGCCGAATAATAATAAAGTTTCGTTTTGTTTGATCATCATGAACAAAAATCTGTTCTCCCTCCTGAAAACGCCATACACTTTCAAAAGTCGTAATATGATCCCCACTTACAGAAAAAAGTTCATATCGCATCTCTTGTACCCTCTCTCAAATTATGTAATCACAATATCCTTATATTTAATTTATTATAACTTAATCCCTATAAAATTAGTAATTATTTCTATTTCGAAAAATTTTAACTTTGTATTTAAATATTTTTAGCGCTATAATGATAAACGAATTTTTATTGAAAGGAGTTTTACTTTGACTGCATATTTATTTCCAGTGAAAACAGCATTTATTTTATTTCCTTTTTTAGCAATGTTTCTTTTAATCCCTTTTTTAATATTTAATTATCGAAAATACGGTTATTTAAATAAATGGCGCTCATTTATTTTATACTCATTATTACTTTACTTATTAAATGCCTATTTTCTTGTTATTTTGCCGTTGCCACAAACGTTTGATACTTGTAGCCTACAACCGGCTAATACACAACACATGCAACTCTCACCATTTTATTTCATACAAGAGATTAGTAGTCATACATCGGCAGTTTTAACGAAACCAACTACTTATTTCTACTTATTAAAAGAGTCTGCGTTTTTACAAGTTGCCTTTAATGTTCTATTAACTGTTCCATTCGGCATTTACTTACGTTATTATTTCCGACGTAGTTTCTTACAAACAATTTGCATTTCCTTTTTCCTTTCACTATTTTTTGAGCTAACACAAGTGACTGGATTATACGGTATATACAATTGTGCATACCGATTATTTGATATCGATGATTTATTTTTAAATACATTAGGTGGCGTAATTGGTTTTATCATTGCACCAATATTTACGTACTTCCTTCCGAAGACAAACGAGTTAGATAGTCATATTAATTTGGAAACGAAACCAGTCGGATTCATTCGTCGCCTTATCGCGATGCAAATTGATTGGATTTTCTTATCTATCGTCGTACCTGTCGTTAAAAACAAAGGGAATTCTTTCTTCGTTTCTAATATGCAATCTTACACGAATATGTATGAACTCATTTTCATTACGTGTTCAATCCTTATTTACTTTATTATTATTCCATACTTTACGAATGGAAAAACAATTGGGAAAGCATTGCTTCGCATTCACGTGAAAGGAAAATCAAATCGTATTACATTAAAAGAACTATTTATTCGCTACGGTATATTTTATTTTGCGTTAGGCGGAATCAATTATATTCTTTCTAGTAGCTCTATTTTAAATCACACAGAGCCTTTAGTATTACTCGTTACATTGTTATTCCTATTTATCATTAACGGCCTATTCATTATTCATGTTTTACTTCATGTATTTAGCCGTGATAAACTACTATTTTATGAACATATTAGTCATACAAGAAATGCAATTACACTAAAAAAAGCTGACAAATAATTATTTGTCAGCTTTTTCATATACATAATGTGAAACTTTAATCAGCCCCGACCTAACTTCTTTGCTTCCGCTGAATTTTGAGGTGGGGGTCTTACTGCCTGACAAATAGCGGGATAAATAACTTTTCTGCATAAGGATTAAAAAACATTCCAAGTTCATCTAGAGATTTCCTCACCTGTAAAAACGAATGAAACTCTGGATATATATCTTGTAATTGCTCATACGATAATGTATGCATTTTCCCCCAATGCGGACGCCCTTCATACTTCAGAAAAATTTTTTCCACTTCGCCAAAGTAAGCAGCATATTTCATACCTTTATACATATGAACAGCGATATACGCTGAATCTCTTCCATAGGCTGGACTAAGCCATATATCATCCCCTTTTACATAGCGGCATTCGATTGGGAAGTGCACCTTATACTTTTTCTTTTCAATAAGATTTGAGATTTCTTCTACAACCGTCCTCATATACTTTGAAGGAATGCTATACTCCATTTCATAAAATGGTACCGTACGTGATGTAGCAAATACTTCATAGCTCGGGCCAATTATTTTTGTGTTTGGTACAGCTTTAGCTGATAATCGACTCACTCCTTTACTTATAGAAGGAAACCATTTACATCCTTTAGATAGTAAAGAGAACATCCTATTTTCAAGTAACTCTACCTTTAGTTTATGCCATTTCAAATCACTGCCTTTATTCGTTGTTTCGTTCGTAAGTTTCACTTGTACTTCATCAGAATAAGGAAAAACGAAAAATTCAAAATGACGATGCTTCTTATATTCTTCTAGTTTGTTCATTACAGTAGATAATGACTGTTTCTCACTTTCATAAACGAGTGAATACGCTGGAATAACCTTCAATTTTATCTTTACAATGATACCTAACATTCCAAGTGACAACTGAAACGCTCTCCAATATTCTACGTTCTCAGCTTCCGAACAAACTATACTCTCACCATTAGATAAAACTGCCGTAATCTCTATAACTTGTGTTGATAAACTCCCAAAGGTAATACCCGTTCCATGAGTCCCCGTACTAATCGCTCCTGCAATAGATTGTAAATCAATATCTCCTAAATTTTCTTGCGCATAACCTTTTTCCTCAAGTAACTTCCCTAAATCATATAACTTTGTTCCTGCCCATACTTCAGCAACCATCTTCTCTGCATCAATATTCACAATACCCTTCAATTCATCTAAAGAAACTAAAACTTCTTCCGTTTGCACAAGGGGTGTAAACGAATGTCCTGAACCGACAACACGAATTTTCTTCCCCTTTTTTCGCGCAAGCCCCACAACTTCTACTACATCTTGTATACTTTCTGGATACATCGTATAATGCGGCGTTCCTTCTACATTCCCTGTCCAATTTCTCCACTTTTGTCCCTTTATAGAAAGCATTGGCCATCCCCCCGATATGTTGAATACTCCCCAACAATCTCTCCTTTTTTAACACGATACAAAAAAGGAAAACGCTCACATAACTCACCAGCTTTACTATGGCGAAACAATATGGACTCTCCTATATCCACTCGTTCCTCGCCGTTATAAAAAATTGGTGTTTGTACCTCTCCAGCACCTTCTAAAGCTAATAGTTTTGCACCCTTCGGTCTCCAAACTTCAGGCTCTTTATCTTTTCCAACTGCTCCTGAAGCAATATATCCACCACCTAGGCAAGTGTAAATAAACGGGACTGGTTTCCGCACAACTGGTAAGGCAAATCCGACCGCTGGATGAAATTTCACCTCTTTATAATAATCAAACAGCTTTGGAGAATAAAAAGCAGAACCTACTGTAATCTCTGAAACTGAATTATCTTTCTCGGTTGTTTTTATGCTTCCTGTTCCGCCTCCATTTACAAACCTTAGCTCAATACCAATGTTTTGTATTGCTTTTACAATATGTTCTCTTCTTTCTTTAACTTCTAGCACTGATTTCTGCTTTAAATACGAAATCACTTTACTTTTCAACCATTGATTCGGTATATGATCTCCCACCCCAGCAATTTGAGCTTCATAACCCATCACACCATCTAACATTAAATATGATGACCTTCTCACCTTTTCTACTACTTTCAACGCATCCTGCACATTTTTTACTGGGGACCTTTGTACACCAAAATGAAATTGAAAGAAACGACTACTCATATCAATATCCAAACAAACACGAAAACATCCTTTAGATTTCTCAGCAATGTTTTCTAAATACACAATATGCTCTTCACAATCCACCATACAAGTTATAATGAAACCTTTCTTTGTTAACAAACTAATTTCATACAGAGCTCTTTCATCGTAAGCAGGATATCCAAGCAATAAATCATTAAATCCTTGTTCTATTAAAAATAAAATCTCTCTAGGTGAAAAGCACATAATACCTTGAAATCGATCATTTGCAGCTAAAATCTTTTGCATAATCGGAACAGAGCGTAACGATTTACTCGCTATACGAATCTTTTTATTTCCACTTAACTCTATAATCGATTGAATATTTCTATCTAAAGCCACTTCATCCAAAAATGCACACGGTAATGGAACTTCTTTAAAAAGTCCTCGATCCACATTTTTCTCTCCTCTTCTCAATATGTCTTATACATATTGGAAAGAAAGTGTGATTTTCCTGTTTGCAAATAAAAAAAGTTTCTTCTTTACGAAGAAACTTTTTGAAACTACTTCATAGAAAGAGTCGCCTCTACTGGATAATGATCAGAGTAATCATTATACGTATATTTTTGGAACCATGATGTAACAGTCCATTGTGGAGATTTCGGCTGTAACACCTTATTCTCTATATACGATGGGTTCGCATGGTCTTTACTTGCAATAATATAATCTAAATACTCAGCAGGACTATCAGGGAAATTATATTTTGCAATACTGTTTGTCGTCGCGTCCCAAGTCGCTGTATGTCCAGTATAAGATGGTACAGAAGCGTTCAATGTTTTAAACATAGATGCATACTCTGAATCATTCTTGTTCTCTGTATTTATTTTATTTACGTTCATATCACCACCAATTAACACATACTCATTCTTTGGTATATTTTTATTTTTAATAAAGTCTTGAATTTCTTTTAATTGGTCTGTACGTACAGATGCAGGTGAAGTTTTTCCGCACATGCTATCTTCCGCTTACAAATGCGTACCAATCACGTGAATGAAACGATCATTTTTCTTAATTTTCGTGTATACAAATCCTTTATTCGATAAATTATCTGGCCCGCATCCTTTTGCAAATACATATTGAATCTTTTCAGCGATTGGCCATTTGCTCACAATCGCAACGCCACCATCTTCAGGAGTTGAAGATGAATAGTTTCCTAACGTCTTGTCCCATTCGCTACCACTACTACGACCTAATACTGCTGTTTGATTTGGATATTCTTTCTTCAAATTCCCTAATAAACGATCTGAGGCGCTATTATCAAACACTTCATTTAATATAACTACATCTTGATTCTTTATATAATCTGCCGCCCCAATTAAATCAGCACGCTCAGTTTGTCCCCAGTTCGGATATAAGTTTGTTGATAGCATATATACATTATGCGTCATCACTTTTAATGTATCATTTTGATTTGTAGACGCTTCTGCTTGAGCTGACGTTCCGCTATATAAAGCCCCTAAACCAACACCTAAGCTAAGTACACCTTTTAGCAATTTACCTTTCACGTTTCATACCTCCATGTATTGTATAGTGATAAAAAGGCCAAATACTCTATTCTGAGATTTGACCTTTTTTAAATACTTAACGATTTCCGTACGTATCAAACCAAAGCTGAATATATCCAGCAGTAACACGTTGTGCATCCATTAAACGCTTACCTGTCATTGGTGTAACTTCAGCGCGCCATTTATCTGCATATTCTTGTGATACAGCAGCTCTCACGAACCAATCTTTCGTATTATCATTTACAATGCCAGCGTAATCTTGTTTCGCAACTACTGCCGCTCCATGAATCCAATCTTCTGGATTCGTACCTTTCCAGTTCCAATATCCATTTCCATCCGTTACTTTATAGTTATCTTTTATCGTATCTACAAAGTTTTCATATTTAGAATGGAACCCTTGTGGATATGAAAGGTTCGTAAAGTTTGCCGCATGCATCGGTTGATTTACATCCCCTAAATAATGAAGAGATAATCCTAAATAGAAGAATGCTTGTTTCATATCTTTATTTTTGTAAGACTCACCAGCTAATTTAAAATATTTAGCTCCCGTTTCCTTTGCCTGCTTTGCATACGGAATATAAGTTTTCCCATTGTCAGGGTCATAGAAATGTGAAGCAAATGTGCTATTATCATAATAAGGATTTTCATAGTCAGCAGCA
The DNA here is from genome assembly GCF_015712745.1 of Bacillus sp. SRB3LM. NCBI lineage: Bacteria > Bacillati > Bacillota > Bacilli > Caryophanales > Bacillaceae > Bacillus > Bacillus sp. SRB3LM. The sequence continues at coordinate 45,561 of NZ_VWVQ01000045.1, read as the reverse complement.
TAAATACCGTTCTCTAACTCCGTACGCCATTCATTTAATAGTGCAACTCGATCTTGTTTTACAAGTGTTGTATTACGAGACATAATATCAATTGCACGGTTTACAATCCATAAATGAGAATTCACGCCTTCTTTATGTTTATCTTCAGCAGACCAGCGCGGAATAACTCCAAATCTCTGTGCCCCATCATTTTCATGAGCAAATGCAACACTTTGTAATGGAGCAACTAATGTAATAGCTGCTGCTAAAGCAAGTACTTTCTTTTTCATATAAAATCCTCCATTTTATAATTGAATTATTGTAAACATTTTGTTAGGATCCTATGATGTCGTCCGGTTAACCTATGACTAGAATATCCCACCTTTCACGAAATTTCTATCACTAAATTAAAATATGCAAATGTTCATATAATTATAACTTTATACACAGTGAATATAATGAATGAATACACTTTCATTTTAATAAACTATTATTAAGGCTTGTCTAAACTAATGTAAAAAAAAAGTAAAGCATCTGAATGCTTTACTCTTTTTTTCTATTCGATAATATACTTGGCAATTGTACATTAACTGCTAACTTATGAATAAATCCAAACACTAATCCAATCCCAATAAATATGTATAAGATTGTAAATATCTTTCCGAAATCAGTTTGCGGACTAAAATTCCCATCACCGACAGTCGTCAACGTGACCACACTAAAATATAAAGCGTCAATAGGACGTAATTCTTCAACTGTACTATAAAAAATCGTACCCGATATTAAAGTCAAAATTGTTAATACGAATAATACTTGAAATTCTTTATCTTTCCACGCTCGTAAACAGGCTCTTAACATTCGCTTTAAAGTTAACAAAAATGAAAGCATTAGATTCTCCCTTCCAAACAAAAATACATTTAGTCAAAGGAAAGTCTATCACCTTTCAGTATAGAAAAAAAGTAGCCCTCTTCTATTTCTAGAAAAGGGCTACTCTATTCGATTCTATCTTATTTAGGTGAAACAAGAATTTTCACTTGTGTTTTATCTTTTACAAGTGCTTCAAATCCTTCTTCAACAACTTGATCGACTGTAATTTTTTTCGTAATTAATTTCTCTGCTTGAATTTGACCAGAGCTAATTAATTTAATAACAGCTGGGAAGATGTGACGGTATCCTAAAATACCAATAACTTCTTTTTCTTTTAATACTAAGTTATTTGGAGTAATTGTTGCGTCTTTTTCCCATACACTAACAATTACAGTTTGTCCTTCGAAGCTTGTACTTTCAATCGCTTGACGTAGTACAACTTCAACACCTGTTACTTCAAAGCTAACATTTACACCTAAACCATTTGTTAAGTTACGAATTTCAGCTAACACATCTTGAGTTGCTGGATTTAATACATAATCCGCACCTGCTAATTTCGCTAACTCTTGACGTTCTTTAGAAAGTTCAACTGCAATAACAGGAGTCGCTCCTGCTGCTTTAGCTGCTTGGATAACAAGAAGTCCAATTGGACCGCAACCAAATACTGCTACAGCTTCCCCTTCTTTTAATTTACTTTGACGTACTGCATGAACTGCTACTGCTGCTGGTTCTACAAGCGCACCTTGTTCATACGTCATTTCATCTGGAATGTGATGAACCATATCTTCTGGTACTACTGTATATTCAGAGAAACCGCCGCCTTCTCCGCCAAGACCGTGGAAAACAAGTTGTTCACAAACATTGTAATGTCCATGTTTACAAGCTTCACATTTACCACAAGAATAAATTGGTTCTACAACAACGCGGTCTCCCACTTTATGAGATGTAACTCCTTCACCAATCTCTATTACCTCACCACTAAACTCATGACCTAAAATAACAGGTGCTTTCACATGTGTTAATGGATGTTCTTCTGTTGGAATAAAAATAGGCCCTGCTAAATATTCATGCAAGTCTGTCCCACAAATACCACACCATTTAACTTTGATTTTCACTGTTGCTGGTTTTACTGTTGGTTCTGGTACTTCTTCTACTCGTACATCACGTTGATTATGCCAAAGTAGTGCTTTCATTTTATACATCCCTCTCTATGTATATACTTAACCTGGTGAAGTTTACAATTCTATTATAATACTTCTATCCATATATTTCAAAAAAACAATCGCATCTCTACTAATTTTTTACAAATAACGTTCAATATTTTGTCACTTTGTACTTTTTTCCACATCTGTTAATTCAATTTCATTGCAGGTGAAATTAGCATTGTGCCATAATAGCATAGGAGAGGTGAATATCGCTTGAAATATTTTATTTACTTTATCGTTATCGTGGCTTTTTTAGATACATTTTCACAATTACCTATTATGAGTACTTTCGCTCAAAGCCTTGGAGGAACCCCTCTTATTATCGGGCTAGTTGTCGGTATGTACTCATTCGCTAATATGATCGGTAATATTATTGCTGGAGCAGCTGTCGATAAATTTGGTGCAAAAAAAATCCTTTATATAAGCATGGGAATTACGAGTTTCATAGTCTTGTTATACACCGTTGTTCAAAGTGGTGAACAACTATTAGTTGTTCGCTTTATGCATGGATTTAGTGATGGCTTTTTAATTCCTGCTGCCTTTACATTTTTATCAAAACAAACAAATGCAAAAAGACAAGGAAAAGCAATGGCTCTATCTGGTGCTGCTGTTGGAACAGCGGCAATCGTAGGACCTGCTTTCAGCGGTATTATGAAAGCAACAGCTGGCGTAGAATGGGTCTTCATTACTATTTCTATTTTAATGGCTCTTGGTACAATCGTATCTCTATTCTTCTTACCAAATAACGTATCAAGAAAAGATACATCAAGAACGCAAATGATGAACAAAGAAGATATGATTGAACTATTAAAATCAGAACCGTTATTACAAGCATATATTGGTGCTTTCACATTAATGTTTTCACAAGGAATTGTCACTTATATGTTACCAGTAAAAGTTGAGGCATTAGCGCTTAAAGCATCTACAACAGGCATGATGTTAAGTGTATTTGGTATTACTGCTATCCTCTTTTTCTTGCTTCCAACAAATCGTATTTACGATCGATTTAATCGTTCGAAACTAATGCTAATCGGAATTGCAGTTATGGCATTCGCATTATCTTTACTCGGATTATTTGCTACAAAAGGTATGCTCTTTATTGTAATGATGATTTATGGAATTGGATTCGCAATCCTCTTTCCATCTATTAACGCTTTACTCGTTGAAAATACTACAGACGATAATCGCGGAAAGGCATTCGGATTATTTTATGCCTTCTTCTCATTAGGAGTTGTTGCTGGCTCCTTTACAGTCGGCGCAATCGGAGCATCACCTAGCATCAGCTTCATTATCGGGACAGCATTTTTATTAACATTTGCTGGTATGATTTATGTAAGAAGCAAAGTAAAAAAGACAATGATGGGATAATCCATCGTTGTCTTTTTTAAAATGCATATTGATATAATCCGTAATATAATGGAAGCGTTGGAATAATGCCAATTAATTTAAATATAAAAGGTAATGGCTCATCTCGCTCTTCATATAAACGAAAAACAAAAACTGCAGTTAAAGTCCAAATGACGCTAAACAAGAAGATACATTTCCAAACAATCGAGGTTAATATTTGTATATCAAATACAAAACCAAAGAGCCCTATCGAATAGAACTCTTTTTGCTCAATATATTACTTTTGTGTATAACCAAATAACAATGTAAATAAATTGAGCCGTAAAGGCAATAATACATCTCTTCTTTTAAACAGAAAGTTTATAAATACTGACGATACTTCGACAATTTCCTCGGAAATATTTCCTTTCCTCACATAATTTGATACACTACACATGAATAAACACTTGTATTACATAAAGTGAAACTTTAATCAGTGGGGGGTTGTTCATCCCCACTGATTATTAGTTGAACCAATCGGGCTTTTACGGGCAGTTGATCTCCCACCTAATTTCTTTACTTCCGCTGAATTTTGAGGTGGGGATCTTACTGACCGTTAATGCGGGATAAACTAAAATAATAACTTACTGTACAAATTAAAAAGCACACTCTTCATATGAAGAATGTGCTTTTATGTTATTAACGTTTAATCCAAACAGCGCCTGCCGATTTATCTTCTGCCTGTCCAACAACTTGGAATTTAAGTCCAAGGTTTGGAACTTTTCTTCCTGCGTCTGCAATTTGCTTGTTACTATATACTTTTGAATCATCAAAAGTTGTAACACCTTGTAATCCAGAATAGTTAAACTGACCACGTGTTAATGAATTTACACTCCATGCTGGTGTTTTATCAAATGAAAATGCAGCATCTGCAATTTGCATGCCCGTATTACCGTATGCTGGTTTGCCGTTTAAATTACCAACTAGCGCTTCTGGATGAGAGTCAACAACACCAAGGAATCCTTCACCTGGATGCATCCCAACCCAGTTATCTTTGAAACTATCATCTGCATACCAAACGACAAGACCTGTATTATACACTGGACCTTTTCCTGCTTTTAAACCATTATCTGATCCCGCATAGTTTCTCCACTCTAAGTAGTAATAATGAGCTTTCTTCTCTGTCCCATCAGAAACAACAAAACCATTTAAATTCATTTTAGACTGTCCTTCTGCATCATCAGAAAATACAACTTGTCCATCAACAGTTACATTTACATTGTCCATCGCAAAACCTTTATATGTTACAGCCGGATCTGTAATATAGTCGAATTGTAGTTTCACTTTTTTGCCTTTAAATTGACTTAAATCATATGATTTATCAATCCATTTCCCATCTGTTGTATCTTTATCTCCTTGGACTACTTTTTCTCCAAGTCTATCAATTAATGTTTTCGTTCCATCTTCTGTTACTGCATGTACTTCGACGAAATCGCACTCTGCTTCTAACTCATAATTTGCTTTATAATCGAATTTTGCATTTGTTCCTTTCGTTAAATCAAAGAATGGTGTCTCTAACGTTGTATGCATATCATCGCCTCTTGTACTATAATATGCATGCTTTCCAAACTCCGGTTTAATCGTTTCAACACTTTTACCTGGTAAGTTAACACGTACAACGCCGGGACGATTTGATTTCGTAACACTTTGATCAATATATGTAGGAACTCCCACACCACTCTTAATTTTATCGTAATCTACTTCTAATATTTTTGCCCAGTTGCCACCCATATTCTTTTGTAAGAAGTCTTTATTTTGTGGTGAAAAACTAGTCGGCTCTGTTCCTGCGATTTTCCCTGTCCAACTACCTCCACTCATTAATGACCAAGCTTCGACTGGTGAACCATTTCCAGTATATTTCGTGTCATATTCATCTGGTAATCCAAGATCATGTCCAAATTCATGCGCAAACACACCTACAGCTCCATCTTCTGGTTCAATTGTGTAATCATGTGCTGCTACTTTTCCACCAAAGTAATCTACCTTTGATTTTGTACCTTCAATCGCTACTGGATCTACTGCTAATTTTGAACGATGTGACCAGATCGCATCATCACCTAATTTACCGCCACCAGCTTCTTGACCAACACCAGCATGGATTACCATTAAATGATCAATTACACCGTCAGGTTCGTTTTGATTCCCATCCCCGTTTGTATCATATCTATCAAACTGATCAAACTGAGATAAATCTAGTCCTTTCTCAGCAGCTGCATGCAAAGCTTCTTTCACTAAATCACGTGCACCTTTCGGACCTTTATTATCGTGACCACTGCTACCATCAGCTCCATAATCAGATGCTTTTCCTGGAACTGTTAGCCACTCCGTTACATATCCGTCTGTCGTATAACTACCACCAGACTGCTCTTCATAGTATTGTTTAAACGTTTTTACTTTTGAACCATCAAATAATGTATAAGGCTCCTTACCGAACAACATCTTTTGATAATGTTCTCTACTGAAGTCTTTCGAATACATATAACCTGGTGTTTGATCAATATTATTATGTTTATAATCACTAAATTCAACGAGTAGCACTAATACTTTATCCGATCGAACAGATCCTTTATATGGAGCTTGCTTTGCTTTTGAAGTTGGAACTTGCCCATTCAATTGCTTTTTATTTGGTTCTGGCTTTTGCTCAAGGCTAACATTTTTTTCAGTCTTTTTTACATTTTCCTTTTCTTCCATCTTTTTCTCTTTTACTTTTTTTGTGAAATCAGACGTTTCTTGTGAGTGAGCATCTGGAAGAATTTCTTTGTTCGCCTGATCTCCTTGTTTCTTTTCAATATATTGCTCGACAGCCTTTTTCGTCTCTTCTTTAGAAGATGCTGGATTAATTGCTCCTCTTTCTTTCAAAGCTTCCGCTAAACGATCTTCTTGAATTAAATTGTAATCAATTGGCGTTGTAGACACATTCTCTTTCTCTTTTGCTGGCGTTTCTGCATATGCTAACGGCGCACTCATTACAGATGTGCATCCGATAATTGCTGCAATTGCTAATGATGACAACACTTTAAATGGGGCTTTTCTTCTCATTCCATTTCTCTCCTTTTATAAAACTTAAAATTCAGATAAATCGGTGCATTTTTGTCGAAATCTCTGTTTACTACCCTCCCTATATAAAAAGACATAATTCTATAAACATTAAACTTTCTGTTATAGAATCATGCCCTCCAGTTTTCTGGTCAGACCCTCTATCTGTTTATCCCTTGGTTTAACTAATAATCAGTGTGGTGATGAACAAAGCCCCCACTGATTAAAGTTCCACTTTATATCGAAATATGAAAAATAAAGAGTTATGTGATATATATTAAATATCTTATATAACAAATTTAAAAGACAATATGCAAAATTGCATGAAAATTCTTTTAAATAAAAAAGAATCCTAGTCAATTAAACTAGGATTCTTGATTTTCTATTATTTCTCTTGTGTTTTTTCCCAATCAGCTAAGAATTTCTCAATTCCTTGATCTGTTAATGGGTGCTTCACTAATGAAGCAATTACGTTTGCTGGGATTGTTGCAATATGTGCACCGTTTAATGCTGCGTCAGTTACGTGAACACTGTGACGTACAGATGCTGCAATGATTTCTGTTTCGATGCCATGAATCGCAAAGATTTCTGCGATTTGACGAATTAAGTCCATACCGTTATGACCGATATCGTCTAAGCGACCTAAGAATGGTGAAACGTATGTTGCACCAGCACGAGCTGCAAGTAACGCTTGAACTGCTGAGAATACTAATGTAACGTTTGTACGAATTCCTAAGTCAGAGAATGCTTTTACTGCTTTTAAACCTTCTGTTGTCATTGGAACTTTTACAACAACGTTTGGAGCAATTTTCGCCAATTCTTTTCCTTCTTCAATCATTTTATCAGCTTCTAAGCTAATTACTTCTGCACTTACAGGACCTTCTACAACGTTGCAAATTTCACGAATGCGCTCGTGAAAATCTACGCCTTCTTTTGCTACAAGTGATGGATTTGTCGTTACTCCAGCTAATACGCCTAATGCATTTGCCTCTTTAATTTCGTTAATGTTTGCTGTATCAATAAAGAATTTCATTTGTTGTTCTTCCTTCCTAATTTTCATTTTATATTTATTTATTTTTCTTAATAAGCTCTAATTCAATCGGAATAGATTTGTCCACTTTTTTACCTTGTGTTATCTCTTTTGCTGTTTGCATCGCCTTCTCTCCGATTAATTCTGGTTTTTGAGCGACTGTTGCAGCCATACGCCCATCGTTAACCGCTTTCACAGCATCTTCTGTTGCATCAAATCCAACAACGACTACATCTGTTTTTCCAGCAGACTTCAACGCTTCAAGTGCACCTAATGCCATCTCGTCGTTATGAGCAAACACGGCTTTAATATCGCTATTTGCTTGCAAAATGTTTTCCATAACAGATAATCCTTTCGCCCTATCAAAATCAGCCGCTTGTTTTGCAACTACTTTTAAAGACTTATCGGCTACGTTATGGAATCCTTTCCCACGTTCACGAGCAGCGGAAGATCCAGGGATTCCTTCTAACTCAGCAACGTTTGCTCCTTCGCCAACTAATTCCCGAATGTAATCACTAGCCATTTGACCACCTTCGATATTGTTAGAAGCAATGTGAGAAACAACCTTACCTGAATTCGCAACGCGGTCTACTGTAATAACAGGAACATTTGCTGCATTTGCCGCACTTACTGCTGAAGCAACAGCATCTGAATCGGTCGGATTAATAACAACTACATCAACACCCTTTTGAATTAAATCTTCAACATCGTTCGTTTGCTTTGCTGCATCATTTTGTGCATCAACAGCAATTAATTCGATGCCACTATCTTTCGCTTTCTTTTCTGCACCCTTTTTCAAAGTTACAAAAAAGGGATTATTTAAAGTTGAAACAGAGAATCCAACTTTAATAGTTTTATTTCGACCTTTATCGCTAGAATCCTTTGCCCATTCTGGCGGTTCCATTGAACAACCAGCAGTAATGACCATAATACATGCAACGAGTATAAGTAACCATTTCTTCATAAACTGTCCCTCCATTACGCTTCTTTTCTGCGATCAATTAATACAGCTAGTAAGATTACAAGTCCTTTTACAACTTGTTGGAAGAAAGAAGATACACCTAATAAATTTAAACCGTTATTTAGTACACCGATAATAAGTACACCGATGAATGTACCAACAATCCATCCTCTTCCCCCAGAAAGACTTGTTCCACCTAATACAACTGCTGCAATTGCATCTAATTCATAAGAAGTACCTGCAGTCGGCTGTGCAGAATCTAATCGTGATGTTAAGACAATACCTGCAAGCGCTGCCAAAATTCCGGAAAGACCGTAAATCATTACTTTAATTCTCGTAACATTAATACCTGATAGTGCTGCTGCTTCTTCATTTCCACCAATTGCAAATGTACGGCGACCAAATGTCGTTTTCTTCAAAATGAAGTACAGTACTGCGAAAGCGATCATCATTGTAACAGCTGGTACAGGAATACCAAGAAAATAACCGCGGCCAAACATCTGGAACATTAAATGATCACCAAGACCAGTGATCGGACGTCCGTCCATATAAACAAGCGTCAACCCACGAAAAATAGTCATTGTTGCTAAAGTTGCAATAAATGGAGCTACTTTTCCTTTCGCAATGATGATACCGTTTACAATTCCCATTACAAGACCTGCTAATAGTCCAACTGCCATTGCAAGGAACGGATCCATGCCACTTGCCATCATTCCAGCAACAAGTGCACTTGATAATGCTAAAATAGAACCTACCGATAAGTCAATACCCCCTGTTAAAATTACGAAGGTCATTCCGAATGCAATAAGCGCATTAATCGATACTTGACGCAGTATATTAAATAAATTTGGAATTTCAATAAACGCTGGATTTAAAGCTGTAATTACGACGATAATTAATACTAAACCGATTAAAGAACCGAGTTGTTGTAATACATTCCCCTTCTTAGCCATCCTTACTCTCCCCCTGTAGCTAGTGCCATAATAGACTCTTGTGATGCCTCATCTTTCCCTAAAATGCCGCGGACTTTTCCTTCATGAATAACAAGAACTCGATCACTCATCCCTAAAACTTCCGGAAGCTCAGATGATACCATAATAACGGCATCGCCTTGCTCTGTAAGCTTATTCATAATAGAGTAAATTTCTTTTTTCGCTCCAACATCAACACCTCTTGTTGGCTCATCTAAAATGAGTAATTGCGGATGAATGCCTAACCATTTTGCGATTACAATCTTTTGCTGATTTCCACCAGAAAGAGATTTCACTGCCTGCTCTCCGCTAGATGCTTTCACATTAAGAAGCTTCATCATATCCTCTGTAAACTGTTGTTCTAGCTCGTTGCTTAGAACACTTCCCTTTGAAAGACTTTCTAAATTCGGTAAAGCTAAATTTTCTCGAATTGAAAAATCTAGCACTAATCCTTCAGACTTTCTATCTTCTGTAATAAAAGCAATTCTTTGTCTAATTGCATCTATTGGACTATCAATCTTTACTTCTTGTCCATTTATAAAAATTTGTCCAGAGTCTAAAGGTTCATAACCAAATATCGCTTTCATAATATCAGTGCGACCAGCCCCCATCAAACCAGCTACACCAAGGATTTCACCTTTCCTCACTTGAAACGAAACATTTTCAAATTTCCCTTTCTTCGTTCCGTTACGCATTTCAAAAATGACATCACCAATTTGACTATTTCGCTCTGGATAACGTTCACCAATGCTGCGCCCCACCATCATACTCACTACTTCATCAAATGATGTTTCTGGAATTAATCTCTTTCCGACGTATTCTCCATCACGCAAAATCGTAATAGCATCACATATTGAGAAAATCTCTTCCATACGATGCGAAATGTACACGAATGAAACACCTTCTTTACGTAACTTATTGATTACTGTAAAGAGCGTTTCGATTTCACGATCCGTCAGTGCCGCAGTAGGTTCATCCATAATAATAACGCTCGCGTTTGTCATTAATGCTTTCGCAATTTCGATAATTTGCTGTTGTCCAACCGATAATTCCTCTGCTAACATAGCGCCTCTTACATGCAACCCTAACTCCGCTAGTTGCTGCTGCGCAATCGCATTCATTTGTCGAGTGCGTAAAATACCTGTTTTCCCATACATTAACTCTTTACCGAGAAACATATTTTCAGCTACTGTTAAATTCGGCAATATGTTTAGTTCTTGATGTATAAATGCGATGCCGTACTCTTCAGCTTCTTTCGCATTTTTAAAGGTGCGCTCTTGCCCATCAATTGTGATTGTCCCACCATCTTTTTTGTATACACCTGTTAAAATCTTCATGAGCGTTGATTTACCCGCTCCATTTTCCCCCATCAATGCATGGACTTCTCCTGTTTCAATCATAAACTGTGCATTCTTCAAAACAGGATTTCCATTGAACGCCTTTGAAATGTTTTTCATTTCAATATGCATTCCCATCACTTCCCTTTATTAAAAAATCACGCCTGCATGTAAAATTATATTTGCATAAGGCGTAGCCTCACCTGTACGAATAATCGCCTTCGCTTTCTTTGTATGCTCTTTAAATTGTTCATGAGATACATACTCAAATGCTGGCTCTATTAATTTCTGCTCGATTTCTTTATTTACTTCCGCATTCTTTATAATGACTTCTTCTGCTAACGTCACTTTTTCAATTGCCATATCATCAGCTACAACTTGTAACACCTCTAAAAAACTCGGTTTTCCAATCTCAACAGCTAAATCAATTCGTTTTACTCCATCCGGAATCGGTAACCCGCAATCAGCAATTACAACCATATCTGTATGCCCAAGTGAAGCAAGGACTGCCGCGATTTCACTGTTTAATACACCATGCTTTTTCATCCAACAATCACCTGCACTTCACGTACTCGATCTCTCGTTGGCATACCGCCCTGTGCTCCAAGTTTTGTTACAGAAAGACCACCAGCAATATTCGCGAAACGAATTGCTTTTTGAAGTGTCTCTCCTTCAGAAAGTGCAACTGCTAGCGCACCATTAAATGTATCACCAGCTCCAGTTGTATCCACTACATCAACAGCAATGCTAGGAACATGTACAATCTCTGTTCCATTATGGAAACGGACACCTTTAGAACCTTCTGTCATCAATAATTTATTTGGATACTTCGCCAATAAATCTTCAATTGGTGATGTAAAATCATCTAATACGATGCGGCACTCATGTTCATTTGGCGTAATATAAGTTGCTTTTTCTAAAATATCTTCTGATAAAACTTGTGCTGGCGCTGGATTCAACATAACAGGAATGTTATGTTCCTCACAAATAGCTAATACATATTTTACTGTTTCAAGTGGAATTTCCAGTTGAAGAACAACCATATCCGCTTTTACAAGAAGGTCTTTGGAGCGATCTACCACTGACTTGTTTACAAAAGCATTTGCCCCTTGTACGACAACGATACTGTTATCTTCTTCTGCTAAAACGATATGAGCAATTCCTGTCGTTCTATCTGTAACCGGTACCACATAATCGATAAAAACGCGTTCGTCCTCTAAATTTGTTCTAACTACTGTTCCATAATCATCATTTCCTACGGCTCCAACCATTGCTACATTTGCTCCTAACCTAGCTGCAGCAACTGCTTGGTTTGCCCCTTTCCCTCCTGGGATTGTATGAAACTCTTCACCAATTACTGTTTCTCCTGCTTTCGGCCGTTTCTTTGAAACAGCCACTAAGTCCATTGAAATGCTTCCTACTACTGCAATATTTGGCATCTGTTTCATCTCCTTACTTCGTTGTATTTCGTTCTATAATTTCAATCGGTAAACGATAGTGTTTCTCTTCTAATGTATTTCCTTCCATTTGCTCTAGCAACAACTCTGTTGCAATTTTCCCCATTTCATATATCGGTTGTGCAACTGTTGTAATAGATGGATACATCATTTCCGCTAAAGAAATTCCATCAAATCCGATAATTTGTAAATCATCTGGAATGGCAATCCCCTTTTGAAGTGCAGCCTTTACAATACCAATCGCAATTAAATCATTCCCAGCAACAATACCATCAATATGCGGGTATTCTTCTAATAATTCCATCGCTACACGCTCACTATTTGCTGGATCAAACGTACTCTCTGCAATCATATACGAAAGATTATTTTGCGTAATAACGTCTACAAAACCTTCAAAGCGTTCATTTGCAGTACTCACATCACGTGGACCGCGAATATGTGCAATATGTTTACATCCTTTATCTAGTAACAACTTTGTCGCAGCCTGACTTCCTGCATAGTTATCTGCATATACAGTAGGAATACGCTCATTAAACATACGGTCAATCGCAACAACTGGAACAGATACATTCATGTAATTAACACTATTTTGTGGATTCGTTGCTACAATAAATCCATCTACATTATTTTGTCTAAGCACATCAATATATTGTTTCTCTTTTTCTAAACTTTCATCAGAGTTACAAAGGACAACTGTGTAACCTTGTTTATGTGCTACATCTTCTACGGCACGTGCAACTTCCGGAAAGAATGGATTCACGATATTTGGAACAACTAAGCCAATTAAACGAGACTTTTTATTATACAGTGAACGCGCTACTGTACTAGGCTTATAATCTAACATCTCAATTGCACGTTCTACCTTTTTTAATGTATCTTCGTGAACATATCCATTTTTATTTAGAACTCTGGAAACGGTCGCAACAGATACTCCCGCTAATTTCGCAACGTCTTTGATCGTACTCATTCTCTTTTCTCCTCACTTCATGTAACCGTTTACAGAAAATAATATAACGTATTTCTAAAAATACGTCAATCATTTCTCACTAAAAAGCTTTTAAGGTTATACTCAAAGAAGCACCGCCATAAGGCGATGCTTCTTCATTATGAGTATGATACAGTTTTTTCTTTTTCTTCTACAGCAGGCTCTTCAGCATCTTTTTTACGATCTGATAGTTTAATTTTTTGTAAGAAAATCGTAAAGATGGCACCTACTACGATAAATACTAATCCTGTTAAGAATACAGTATGAAGCGAGTCTACTAAAGAGTTTTTCAAAATAGGTACAATGCTGTTAGCGAACGCTTCTGGCATTTGTTTTAATGCCTCTGGGCTAAATAGCATCGAATATAAACCTTGTGGATCTGTGTGAATCATATCTTTAAATTTCGTTACCATTTGACCCGCTTCTTTCGGGAATGTATCTAATACAGGTACTAAATTCTTTGTTAATGTCGTACCTGAAGTGTTATTCATAATTGATCCTAAAATTGTAATACCAAATGTACCACCGATTTGTCGGAAGAACTGACTTGATGATGTTACAACACCAAGGTCTTTTTTCGGGAAGCTTTCTTGTAACGCTAATGTTAATGTCGGCATTACAAGACCCATTCCTAAACCGATAACCATCATATAAGAAGTAGCTGTAAGCTTCGTTGTGTGCATATCCATCGTTGTTAATAACCAGAAACCACCGGCCATAATAAGCATACCTGCGATAATTTGTGGTTTTACACCAACTTTTAATACAAGTTGCCCACCGATAATACTCATCACAATCATTGTAATCATCATTGGGGTCATAATTGTTCCTGATTCAGCAGCACTTACTCCTACAATACCTTGCATGAAGAATGGTACGAACATAATCGCACCGAACATTCCAATACTCATAAAGAATCCAATCGCATTCAGTATTGTAAATGTGCGATTTTTAAAGAAATGCATTGGTAAAATTGGCTCTTCAGCTTTCGTTTCAACGATAACAAAGCTAACAATACCAATTACAGCTAGTGCAAATAAACCGATAATTTGCCAAGAATCCCATGCATAATCTTTTCCGCCAAACGTTAGCGCAAGTAATAAACTTACAACACCGAGAATCATCGTAAAGATTCCAGCGATATCAATTTTAATTGGTCCTGTTTGTTTATGCGATTTTAATCCCATTGCAATAAAGATTGTTGCTAAAATACCAACCGGTAAGTTAATGTAGAATACCCATCTCCAGTTCACTGCATCTACAATCCAACCACCAACTTGTGGTCCAATTACAGAAGCAAGGCCGTATAACGCACCAAAAATACCTTGCCATTTTGCACGTTCTTTCCCCGTGAACATATCTCCAATAATAATCATAGCCATTGGCATCATAATACCGCCACCAAGACCTTGAATACCACGGAAAATAATTAATTCTGTCATACCATTTGCCATACCACATAACGCCGAACCAATCATGAAAATAACTAGCCCTGTTATATATACGTTACGACGACCAAGTAAATCCGCTAATTTACCTGCAATTGGTACAACTGTCGTTGATGTTAACATATAAGCTGTTGTTAACCATGTCATTAAACTTAATCCACCTAGGTCACCGACGATACGTGGCATTGCTGTACCAACAATTGTTCCATCTAATGCAGCAAATAGCATCGCGATAATTAAACCGATTAACAACAACTTTCTATTTTGATTTTCTTGTTGCTCCATGTAATCTCCTCAATTCCTCTTAGTTATTCTCTTTTTTCTCTTGTGTCCCACAAATAATGGTTTCTAACTTCTCAAAGAGACGTAATAAATCTTCTCTTTCTTGCAACTCTAAATGTGAAAAGTATTTTGCAATATGCTCGTTACGAGCTGTCATTGCCTCTTCTACTCTAGATTTCCCCTTTTTCGTTAACTCGATGATGACAACGCGACGGTCATCTTTGTCGTGATAGCGTTCTACAAGTTCTTGATCGATTAGACGATCAATCATCACTGTAATCGCGCTAGGCTTCACATACATCTTTTTCGCTAATGTTGTCGCTCTTGAAGCCCCATAATGATCTAAAATCTTTAAAATATAAAACTGCGGTGGTGTAAGTCCTGTCGCTTGCATTTGTTCTAATAACTCCGTCTGCATTTTCTTTCCAATCGAAAAGGCAAGAGCTTGAATTTTATCGATATGCGTCATATCATTTGGCATGTTATCCACCTCTTATTTAAACAATAAAATATTTAATGTATTTAAATATTAATCCCACGAACAAAATCCGTCAATACTTTTATTCATAAAAACGTTTACATTTTTGTCACAAA
Source organism: Bacillus sp. SRB3LM (assembly GCF_015712745.1). Taxonomy (NCBI): domain Bacteria; kingdom Bacillati; phylum Bacillota; class Bacilli; order Caryophanales; family Bacillaceae; genus Bacillus; species Bacillus sp. SRB3LM. Next base: position 30,023 of record NZ_VWVQ01000045.1, on the reverse strand, counting down.
GTTGTATAATTTTCGACGAAGTTAATATTGACAGTCACGGAGAAACGGAGTACACGGCTATGAATCATAAAAAAGGAAACTTTTTTATATTTCATGGCCTTTTTATGTTCTCTGTCTTAAAACGCTTCGAATTAATTAGGGGAGGATTTTCATTTTATGTTTTTCACACAATTATTTAAACCTGCGCCCCACGCGGAACGCTTACCAGCTGATCGCGTTGATAGCGAATACCGTAAATTACGTTTACAAGTATTCTTAGGTATCTTCATCGGTTATGCAGGTTACTACTTTGTTCGAAAAAACTTTTCACTAGCAATGCCATACTTAATCGAGCAAGGCTTTAGTAAAGGGGAACTTGGGGTTATCCTTTCAGCAGTTTCTATCGCTTACGGATTAAGTAAATTTCTTATGGGTATCGTATCCGATCGTTGTAATCCTCGCTACTTTTTAGCAGCTGGGCTATTTTTATCAGGTATCATTAATATTATTTTCGGCTCATTTTCTTTCATTACAACGAGCATTATACTTATGTTTGTACTTCAGTTTTTAAATGGATGGGTACAAGGTATGGGATGGCCTCCTTGTGGTCGTACGATGGTTCACTGGTTCTCTATTAGCGAACGTGGTACAAAAATGTCTATTTGGAACGTCGCTCATAATGTTGGCGGAGCGCTTATGCCTTCCCTTGTAACATTAGGCTTATACTTCTTCGCAGATGACTGGAAAAGTATTTTTTACTTCCCAGGTATTCTTTCAATTTTAGTTGGTATTTATGTATTAATTACGATGAAAGATACGCCTCAATCTTGTGGACTACCTTCTATTGAAGAACATACTGGGGAATATCCACCAGATGAAAAAGTAAAAGATCGCGAACGCGAGCTTTCAGTAAAGGAAATTTTGTTTAAATATGTATTAAACAATAAGTTTTTATGGTACATCGCTATTGCGAACGTTTTCGTATATTTCGTACGTTACGGCGTTGTAGACTGGGCTCCTACTTATTTAGTAGAAGAAAAAAGCTTTACTCATAGTAGCTCACGTACTGCTTACGCTCTATATGAATGGGCTGGTATTCCAGGTACACTTCTTTGCGGATGGATGAGTGATAAACTATTTAAAGGACGTCGTGCACCTGCTGGTATTTTATTTATGGTTGGTGTATTTATCGCAGTTCTTGTTTACTGGTTAAACCCTCCTGGTAATCCAATGGTTGATAGTATCGCACTTGTCGCAATTGGATTTTTAATTTACGGACCGGTTATGTTAATTGGTCTACACGCTCTAGATTTAGCACCAAAGAAAGCTGCTGGAACTGCAGCAGGCTTAACTGGATTCTTCGGTTACTTAGGCGGAGCTGCTTTCGCTAGTGCAGCTATGGGCTTTATCGTAGATGCATTCGGATGGGATGGCGGATTCATCTTATTACTCGCATCTTGCGTACTTGCAATGTTCTTCCTTGCTCTTACTTTAAAGACAGGGTCAGTAAAATCAAAACAAGCTTAAATAACATATAACAAGCATAAAAATAGCTCTTAGCATCTACATACATGCTAAGAGCTATTTTTTATTTTCATTGCTGTTCCTACTAATAATAACAACCAATTCCTTCCCTACTCTAATATTAAAAGATTTGATGAAACACCTTTATTAAAACAGCTAACGTAACAGATGCAGCAAATCCCCCTAGACAAATTAAACTTACCCCTTGACTATATGACAAATTTTGAAATGATTTCATTGCTTCCATCCTCCCTATCTCCCCTTTGATACTTTTATTTTACCAATGGGAAAAATTTCATAACATCGATTTCTCTAACAACTAACTTACAAATTTGTAAGTTAACATCTTTTCAACTTATATATCTAGTATTTCCACAAATAAGAGTCATTTATACATAAAAAAGACCTCAGTTATACTAAGGTCTTCGTTACATTCTATTTCATTTTATAATCATCACCGGACATTTCACTCGTTTTGCTATTTTATGACTTACACTTCCAAGCACCATTTCTTGCAATGTATTTAATCCTCTACTTCCAGCGATAACAAGATCTATATCTCCTGTATTTACATATTGAACAATCGTATCTCCAGGATCACCATGTAATATCGTAATTGTATAAGAAATGTTCTCTTTCTTTAATAAACCTTCAATCTCTTTTAATTTATCTTTTCGACTAGCTGATATTGTTTCTAAATCTGTTTGACCTTGTATAATATCTGATTTTGCCGTTCTATTATCTACTACGTACACAACTTCAACATTTGTTTCTTCGCTACATTTCGCAATATATGTTGCATGCTCCGCTGCTCGAAGTGCATGTTCAGAACCGTCACATGCTAATATAATTTGTTTGTACATATGCTGAATCCCCTTTTCGTTATCCTACTCGTATTATATAATAAAGCCCCCTAAAAAGGAGGCTTTTAACTAGCAATTCTTTTATTATAAGTAGCTAAATTTGCAACAAGTTTTGAGCTACGTTCATTTAATCCCGTTATACTCACTTTCACACCACTTTGTTCATACTTCATGATAACTTTATCAATTGATGCCACTGCTGAATCATCCCATACATGCGCATGAGTAAAGTTCATCTCAATTTCTTTCACATCTTCATTAAATGAAAAAGCATTTATAAAATCTGCCGTAGACGCAAAGAAAAGTTGACCGTGAATTTCATATATTTTCTTATTTTCAATATATAAATGTTTCACGTGAATCTTTGCCATATTGAATGCAAATAATACGGCACTAATTACTGTCCCAATGACTACGCCTAACCCTAAATTGTGGGTAATAAGAACGACTACTACTGTTACGATCATAACGAATGCATTCCCTTTTGGTACTTTATGAATCGTTGTTACAGAGTTCCAATCAAATGTTCCGATCGAAACCATAATCATAACTGCAACTAATGCTGCCATCGGAATATGAACAACATAATCACCTAAAACGAATAGTAATACAATTAAAAACCCGCCCGCTATAAACGTCGATAATCGTCCGCGTCCACCTGATTTAATATTAATAACAGATTGACCAATCATTGCACAACCTGCCATTCCTCCGAAGAAACCAGCAACAACGTTTGCGATCCCTTGTCCGCGTGCCTCTTTATGCTTATTACTTTCCGTATGCGTCATATCATCTAAAACTGAAGCTGTTAATAAAGACTCTAGTAAACCAATGATTGCAAGCATAACTGCATAAGGTAAAATAATCCCTAATGTTTCTAATGTAAATGGCACATCAGGAATACTAAAGAACGGTAATTCTTTCGGCAAGCTTCCCATATCCCCTACTGTTTTCAACTGTAATCCGCTCATAAGTGCAATACTCGTCACAATAATAATTGAAATAAGCGTAGAAGGTACAGCCGTTGTAATACGTGGAAATACATATATAATTGCAAGTCCTAATACAACGAGTGCATACATTTGCCAAGTTGCATTTTTAAAATGCGGTAATTGCGCTGTAAAAACTAAAATTCCAAGTGAATTTAAAAAACCACTCATAACAGATTTCGGAACAAACTTCATAAATGAGCTCAGTTTGAACACGCCAAAAATAATTTGGACGATACCTGTTAATATTGTTGTAGCAAATAAATATTGCAAACCATGATCTTTAACAAGCGTTACCATTAATAATGCCATTGCACCTGCTGCAGCTGAAATCATTCCAGTTCTTCCGCCAACAAATGAAATGGTAACCGCAATACAAAAGGCTGCGTATAGTCCAACTGTCGGATCCACGCCTGCAATAACAGAGAAGGCTATCGCTTCAGGGATTAATGCTAAAGCAACGACAATTCCTGATAACACGTCCCCTCTCACATTAGAAAACCAGTCATTTTTTATCGTTTGAAACAAAATACCACTCCTCTACTCCTTTATAATTTGATTTTCTCCATAAGAAAATCTAGCCGACTGCACGAAAGCTATTATATAACGAGTAGAAGATTTTTTGCTATGTAAAAGTTTCCTAAAGAAAAAGACGCTACCTCAGTAGCGCCTTTACTCCTTTTATTAAGGTTCTGGTGCAAATAAATGATAAATGAAACAAAAAGCTAGGATTCCTACCGGAATCTTTTTTATGCTGTTAATCCAAACAGTTGATTAATAAAGATATTCTGTTTTTGGACAGACCTCGCCCCTTGATAAGTTTGTCCTTTTTTGATCATATACATAGCTTCTATTCCGTCTATCATTTTTCTAGCTGTTTGGTATGATTTTAATCCAAGCATATTTCGGATGCGTTTTTTGATAAACCGATGGTCCTGTTCAATGATGTTATTTAAATATTTTTTCACACGAAGTGGAATATCGTGTGGTAGGTACTTGTCTTCTTTTAATTTCCATATCGCAACTGGGTAAGCTTTATCGCCATCGGCCGTAATTGTACGAGGTTTTTTCGCATGACAAGCTGCCAAAGCTTTCTTTAGAAAACGTTTGGCAGCTTTTGCATTTCGTCTCTGACTTAAGTAAAAATCAATTGTGTTTCCTTCGGAATCCACCGCACGATATAAATACATTTTCTTTCCTTTGATTTTTAGATATGTTTCATCCACTCTCCAGGAATCATTTGTTGGCTTCAAATGTTTTCGAATACGCTCATTTAACTCTGGCCCATACTGATGAACCCAACGCATAATCGTTGTATGAGAAAGGGATAAACCCCTTTCCTCCATCATTTCCACCAAATCGCGAAAGCTAAGATTGTACCGCAGGTACCAACGTATCGTTAACAAAATAATATCCGGTTGATAATGTTTCCACTTAAACATATTTTCTTTTTCCATACTAATCACGCACCTTTTTTAAAGTCGTAGTACCAGTATGACCAAGTTGGGAAGATCGTTTTCAAATATTTTAAAAATTTTGCACCAGAACCTTCTTTTTCCCTAATCCACTAATGTGGACTCGAACATCTTTATTGCTTTCATATTGATGTATTTCATCAAATACAACCGCGCCATCACGCAAACCATCCTTTGTATCTCCATTAGACGTTCTAAACTTCAATATACTTCCTGTAGCTTTAGAAACAGTTTGAGTTAATGTGGTTTTAAATGCTCGTTGCAATATGTCATTTCGTCTGACGCATTTATGAACTTCATCTGGACTAGTTTTCGCCTGCTCTTCGCTGTTTGCAACAACAGAAATGTTATATTCGGTAATACCATGCATTTCACTAATTAAAAAATGAATGATGACTGATATTAATCCGTTTTTACCACCACCACGCCCAAGCATCCACAAGAATTTCCGATAAAATACACGTCCGTTTTTCTTATAAAACCAAAAAACGAATGCTATTAAGAATTTCTGAAATGCTTGTAACGGAAAGTACCATTTCTCTCCAAAGCGGATACACTTCTCAATCATTTCATCATCAAAATACAAATCATCTCTGTTCAAAACATATTTTTCTAGATAGTCAATTAACAGTTCTCTTTCTTTATTGAATTTTATTTTTCCACTTCTATAAAGTTCAATGTATTCATCTACATACTTTTGCCCAATCATATTAAATCACTTGGACTGTATCCCGTATTAGAAGCACCAACTTTAGGGACAAACTTTATATCTCTTCCTAAAGCAATTAAAGAACTGTTAATTTTGTTTCTCTCACTTATAAGAGGGTGGGCTTTAACAAACACTTGGGAAGCATTTTTTACTGTTACAGACTCGCCTTCTTTATTAATGGTTTTATTTATTTTTCTAAATGCTTTGACCAGATCAATATATCTTTCTACTTTTTCAACTTCGACTAAATCTGTAATATCAATACTATTCATGAGCTGTTCTTTTAACCTCACAATACTAACAGCCATCTACCCACCCCCCTAACGTGCGTAATTTCGAAAAAAAACTGACAGTTAACCCCCTCCTCCGGTGCCCCTTAGACGAAAAAAAGCCCAACCTTCGAACTGGGGGGCCTTATCCCTGAATCATTTTCACCACTTTTCATCGTTTTCCCATTTGTTCGGTTTCTTTTTGAATGTTCTACCGTGTTCTTTATTATGGCAATCCACACAGACTGTTTCTAAGTTATCTATTTCTAATGCAAGTTCTGGATGATGTCCTAGTTCTTTTATATGATGGACAACGAGTTGAATCTTCTTACGCTTGGCACGCTCACTGTACTCATTGGTATCAGTTTGTACACGACCATTTCGTTTACATTCCTGACACTCATAATTGTCTCGCTTTTTTACTTCTTCTCGCAATTGTTTCCATGCCCTACTGTCATAGAACTTACGTTTTTGTTGTTTTGTTTTATATTCTCTCATTCTCTCTTTACCACTCTACTTTCGAACTACTCCTCTAAACAACCATCTATCAACCCTTCTTTTTAACCTCATAAAAAAGGAAGGATTGAATTGTTTTTGATTCTTTTCATCATTCTTTACTAATTCTTCTATTGTCGAATCCATAAGATGAGTCATTGAATAGAACATAGGTTGTTGCCCATACATTTTATAATATTTAAACTGAAGTTCATCCATTTCTACTACCGTTCGATTTTTAAAATATCTATGATAAATTATATCGTCCAAAGGACTTAGACCGAGCGCATCAATTTTCTTTTGTACCTCTGTTTCAATATGTTCCATCTTCTCCACTCCTTGTATCTGTTCTCATTTCAATACCATTTGGGCATTTGTTAATTTATATTCATTTTTATTGGTATACAAAACCAAAACTAACAAATAATAAGAGTGGATGAAAAACTTTCACTACGGCTTTGTACATTGAATGACCCCAATTAGCTATTCTACATCTTTGAAATGTATGAATATGTATGTGCTTCATCCTTTCAGTCACTCCATGAAGGATAAGGAACGTACTATGTAATTCACATTAAAACTAAACCATATTTTCTTTTGTTACAATTATACAGTCGTTCTTTATTCCTTTTCCATTCTTTACATATTTAGGTTTCCTAACAGGAAATAGACTTCCATCCATACTGGGGTATCTTCTCTCATTTTGTCCTTGTCAAGGACATTTTTATCAATCCCATTGTATATTCCTCATGTTATAATAATAATCTCTTAATCATATTTGATATCACATACAAGTTATATCAAACCTTTCTGTTTCTCTATTTGCACAGTTACTTATCATCCACAATTGATACGGTAACTGTGCTTTTTTTATTATTCCTTCAGAAGTTCATCCATAGTTTTATCTAACAAGCTAACCATCGCTTCTCTTCTTTGCTTTGGTGTGGTGTTATCTTCCAATTCATTAAAAATGGGAATTACACTCTCTAGTTGTCGTTTATCAATACGCTCATTTACAAGCTCTTGCCCTAACAGTGAAATGAATGTACCAATCGCAACCGCCTGTTCCTGTTTAGTTAGTTTCATTTGTTCTCACTCCTTATCCAAAATAAAGCACTCGAATGGATGCTTTAACTCGTATACTCAATTGGTATAAAAACCCAAATCACTTCCTATACTAAGAATACGAATAAAGAACATATGTAAAGATACTCTCTTTTTCATATCTCATTCTTACAACACCCTATGGCATCAAATACATATGTTCCCCTTCAGCTTTTCCATTTAGGTGGATGACGAGCGTGCTTGTATCTCAATTCATAAAGTTCCTCTTTATCATCATACAGTCGCTCTTCATCCAACTTTATTTTACCTTTATTACATGCCATTTCTTAGATGACCTTATTAACAAATCCATGCTAGTATAAAATTACAATCAAACATAATCCTTCCCCCTACGAAGGTATTTATGTTTTTCACTATCTATTCACACACTGAACAGCCAGATTATGTATCACAACATAATTTGGCTGTTCTTTTATTTTCCATACTCCATCCAAAATGAGCATGGATCTATTTAATTTAAAGAAAAAGAGAGCTACCAAAGAATGGCCGCTCTTACATAATCTATATCGAAAGGAAGGTTTCTAGAAAAAGCACCACCAATAGGTGTTGTCCTACACTTCAATATATGCTTCTCTCTTTAAAAAGTTCTACATTTTTGGTAAATAAAACCATAAAATGAGCTTGTATCAATGTCACATGAGAGGATACTTGATGTTTTTGGTTTTAAACACCATTTCAACTTTGTCCTTTGGTTCCATTCCCAACTCATTTACATATATTATCTTGAACCCTTACTTTTCGAACTATTATTTGTTCATGACTCACACACATAACAGTAATAGTGACTGTAAATTCAAAAAACGGGCACGCTGGCACACGTACTCGTTTTTTACATAATAAAAGAAAAGCTAAATTAAAAAAGGAACAGAATATAGTATACGAACACGCTCTATTGCATTTCTTAGTACCCATGTAAATGTAAAAAAGAGGCGATTTCATTCGCCTTTTTTTATTGATTCATTTTTATTGGTATTAAACACCAATTCAAAGTCCATAATACAAATAGAGGAAGAACCTACCATCAAATTGGTGCATTGCATGTGCTTATACCCACTCGTGTATCACACCAAATGATATTCGTTCTTCTTCCTACCATTTTTATTCAGAAGGTTGAAGAATGCACAGAATACCTTTCATCTAAAATAACCCACCACACTTATATATTCTTGCATTCTTCATTCCTTCATCCATCTATAACCATTAAACCTTCCCCCTCATACTTCTCTATTCATAAAGTCAGCTGTATGACCCAGAATATTATATTTTTTATTCTTTTTCTTTTCTTCCTTCTTTTTTCTCTTGAATAGCCTGAAAATCTGCGTTCCATTGCTTTAATCTATCATTTTTCGCTCGCATAGGATGTAACCTTTCCTATAAATGTATTCCCTATAATGACTCTAACTAAAAAAAGAGAAAAAAAGAACTGCATCTATTACCTATATCAAGAAACAAATTCAGAGGTACCAAAAGAGCAATCGTGCACCAGTTACCCTTTCGTCAAAACCTTATGTTATTACTATAATCGATATTTTCAAGAGTTTCGATTCACTTTAGGAGTGAACCTAAATGATACCTTCTCGCTCTACGAACTTAATCAAACGAACTATTTCAGCATGTTTCTTTTTAATATGGCTAGAGCTATAACTGATTTCTTCAGCTATTTGCTCCAACGTCATACCGTCCACATATTTCATTTTAAGTATTTTATTATCCAATCCCCTAAACTTACTAATTAATTTTTTCAGTTTGTACATATCATTCATCTTATATGCTAATTCATATTCAATTGCTTCAATACGTTCTTCTACTTTTGCACCTTCTGACCTGGTCAAGAAAAACTGGAACATGAAATAGATTATGCAATTGATTTTGAATACTGATACGGAGTCATTCCATTTAATGATGAGTGCGGACGAATGGAATGGTAATACATATAAATAAATTCAGCTACTAACTGAGTTACTTGAGCGAGAGAAATCAGTTTTTCTCCATGCAAACATTCACGTTTAAAGATGCTAAAAAATGATTCGATCACAGCGTTATCCCAACAGTTCCCCTTGCGGGACATACTTTGTTGAATCTTTTGTTGCTTACAAAAATCAGTAACTGTATAACTGGCAAACTGGGATCCTTGATCACTATGAAATAAAATCTTTTTGTGACTTCCATAAACATTTTTAACTTGCTGAATTGTGTCCTTTACTAATTGCGCATCTTGGTGAGTATCCAAAGAGTAACCAAGCACCCGCCGGGTGCTAATGTCTAATGCAGCACAAAAATACACTTTCAATCCATTTACTAAACGAAATTCTGTAATATCACATACAACTGTTGGAACGTCTTTCTTACCAGGTTTAAAGGAGCGCTCTAGTACATTTGGGAATGTATAATGGTCTTGCTTTCTTTTTTTATAATACGTGACAACTTTTGACTTTAATCCAGCTCGACATAAAGCTTGTCTTACTTGAGATAAGCTCACCATAACATCTCTATTTATAAGATAACGGTACAGTTTTCGATATCCCATTCTACCTTTTAAACGTTTAAATTGCATGACAATATAAGCCGCTGTCTTTTTACGTTTTTTCTGACCTTCAGTGGCTTTACGATGAAAATAGTCGTAAAAACCACTCGCAGACACTTGTAATCGATAGCAAAGCCAGCGCACTCCAAATATGTGGTGATATTGTTTGATAAACTGAAAACGTGTTAGTTTTGGTTTTTGGCAAAGAAGGTTGCCGCCTTTTTTAAAAATTCATTTTCCTTTTTTAATGCCTGGATTTCTCTTCGTAAAGAACGTAGTTCTGCCATATCAGTTCCCTTACTATCTAAAAGTGGAGAAGAATATTTTTTTATCCATGAATTAAGAGTCCCATGTCCTAGATCAAATTCTCTTTGAATACTGGAAATTGTACGCCCTTCTTTGATTACCAATTCAACACATTGTTTTTTAAACGTTTCATCATACTGTTTTTTCATCTGAAACACCTCTTATATAGAATAATTTATCTCTATACTGTGTTCCAGTTTTACTGTACCACCTCATCAAGGTACGGTCAAAATGGAGAATAAAAGAGGAAGCTTTAAGCAAATTGTCCCGAATTATGAAAAAATCAATGCCGGTTTTACGGTTGATGTAGGTAAACCGGATAAGATTTATTTTTATGAAGATCCAATCGACATGTTATCTCATTGGAGTATCAAACAAAATAAGATACAAAACGCTCGCCTGGTTTCTATGCATGGATTGAAGTCAAAAACAGTAATTCAATCTTTAATGGATGCGAAAAAAGAAGGGCACGATATTAAAGAGGTCATTATGGCAGTTGATAATGATAAACCTGGGAAAGACTTCATTCAGACAATGAAATGCTTTGTAGACCTTCAAGAGGATATTCCAACAAATGAAAAGGATTGGAACGATGTCCGGAAGAAACAAGTGAATGAGCAACAGGCAAAAGAAATAGCCCAACCAAAGAAAATGAAACCAATTAAAGAGGTGGAGCGAAGTGTCTAATCTACCAGAAATGCCAAACATATTACAAATTTTGATGTATAGTTTTATCCTTTATTTTCTTTTTCTTATTTTTAAATTCATGTACCGGAAGATCCAGGAGCGAAGAATATTAAAGCGAATGGCTAAGTCTGGTATTCGTTTTAATATGTGCGTACTTACATGAGAAGGAATCACAATCTTTAAATCTGATTATAAATAAAGGTTCCACATAATCTCTTTGAATAAGAACATCTTGTCCACTTATAGAATAATATATCTAGATGCTTCGTAGTTAATTAGAACAAGGGATGTGGAAACATGGAAGATATCAAGAAAAAAATAGAGGAGTTGACCTTGAACCAAAAAGAAATCATGCGAGAAATAAGAAATGTAGAGATGCGTACAACGATAAATGAAAAAGACATTTCTACAGTTAATAAGCAATTGGAAAAAATCAGTTTAAATACAGTTTGGATTTTACGAATTATTATCGGGGCAGTCACAGCAGGGATTTTAGGGTTAGTAATTAAAGGAATAATGTGAAAAGTTTATTTAAAAGAGCTCTTAACGGGGAGCATTCGCAGCGTTATTCGCGTGGATGCTTTTGACTATGTAAAAAAGAATGAACAGTATCAGAAAGTTATTGAAAAAAACCAGGATGTTACCAAAAAACAAGCAGAAGTTTTTGAGGATTTGAAGTGCCCCCTAAAAGTTAAACATGGTTATTTCATTAGGAAGCTTGATAAAAGTGAGTCTGGTATTGCACCGGGCTCATTTTTAATCTTGTCTTTATCCGTTTCGTATTATAATAATTTGTATATTTTTTTAATTCTATTTTAAAATGTTCTACACTTTCAAACTCTTTTATGTAGAGGAATTCCGACTTCATGATCCCGAAGAAATTGTCCATTATTGCGTTGTCATAACAGTTGCCTTTTCGAGACATACTCTGCACAATACCTCTTGATTCAAGAGTACGGACATATTGTTTCATTTGGTAATGCCACCCTTGATCTGAATGCATCAATAGTTGGTGATTTTCAAGCAAACGTTCTAATGCGTTCTCTGACATTTCTGAAACAAGTGAATACGTCGGTCTAGAGCCTATTGTATAGGTAATAATTTCACCATTATACAAGTCTAATACAGGTAATAAATAAAGTTTCTCTCCAAAAAATTTCTGTTACCCATTTTTGATTCGGTGCATCTGCATGAAAACTACGCGCTAAAATATTTGGTGTCATTTTACCGGTTTTCTCTTCATAAGACTTATATTTTTTCATACGTACAACCCACTTTAATCCAAGCTCTTTCATAATGTGCAGAACCTTCTTGTGATTCACTTTCTGACCACTATTCGTTAACTCATCACGAATGCGACGGTAGCCATAACACCTTCATTTTTCCTTGTTTTGAACTAAGGCATTCAACTTTTTTAAGTACTCATTTTCCATTTCAAGCTGTTTAATACGTACTTCAAGTGCTTCGACTGAAATTTCAACTGGTGCTTGTTTTGATTGTTTATTTGACTCTTTTTTCATGGATGGACGCCTCTTTTTCCTTGATTGAAGGGCATCAATTCCTTGTGTTTCGAGCTGTTTTTTCCAAACAGAAATCGTTGAAGGGGCAGGAATGTTAAAGATAGCTGCCGTCTCAAATAAGGACATACCGTTTTCAATCATAAAGTTTAGTACGTCTAGTTTAAATTGTTGTGTGTAATTTGTACATCGTTTTAGAAAAGCTTCCATACCATTCTGTTTATATTGGTTTACCCAATTCAAAATAATTGTGTCACTTATACCAATCGATTTACCCATTTCTCGATAACTTTCATTTCCGTTCAAATAACGTAGAACGATTTGTATTTTTTCATCAGCTGTAAATTTAGCCATAGAAAAACTGCACCTCCAATTGTTAGACTGTGTCTAACAATTGGGGTGCAGTTCATTGCTTATTAGGCAATTACTCTTTTTCTATGTACGTCTTAATATTTTAGTCTCGTTCAAGTAAGGAAAGGAACGATTGTAATACCGGGGAAATCCATCTAGATTTATGATAGATTACATAACTTTGAATAACTGTTGGAGTTTCGATAGGTTGAAAACATAGTTGTCCTTTTTGGCAACTTTCTTGTACAACGATATAAGGAAGAATTGAAATGCCTAACTCACACATAACGGATTGTTTAATGACTTCAACATTGGAAGTTTCAAATGTTTTAGCTGGAATATTTCCACTTTGACGTAAAAAACGATCTACCATTGGCCTATAGCCGCAGCTTTGTTCTGTAAAAATGAACTGGGTGTCCTGTAATAACTGGAATGGATTTGTATGTGCAGAGGAATAAGCTGGTAAAATCCATCCAAATGTTTCATTACTAAAAGTACGCGTAATAAAATCATTATGTTCTATACTTTCTCCAATTATGAAGACAACGTCTGTTTCTCCTTCACGTAATTTTTGTAATGCTTGTTCATTTGTGTTTGTTTCAAGTACGATATTTACTTTTGGATTTTTCTGTTTGTAAGTACGTAATAATTGTGGTAATCGGTATACCGCTAATGATTCATTAGATGTAATACTTAATGTACCTTCTAAATAATCTGTATTTTGGGGGATTTCTCGCGCTTTTTCATATATTGAAAGTAATTCTAATGCATAAGGATGAAATTGATGACCTGCTTTTGTAAGTAGCACTTTTTTCCCTAACCGATCGAAAAGAGGAATATGTAAATCGTTCTCTAAAGCTTTCATATGTGCTGTAACAGTAGATTGCGCATAACCTAGCGCATGCGCAGCCTTAGAAAAATTACCATACTTCACAATGGCGCAAAATGTTTTAACATGTCTCATTTCCATAAGCGATCCCTCTTTTATTATCATGATTTGTGAATGATTATATCATGTATTTTAATTTTCCAAATGATTAAATTCTGTATAAAATGAAATTGTAGAAATATTCATTCAGGTGATATTGGAGGAGAAAAGATGAAAAAAAAGGGCTATCATGTAGCTGTTGTTGGGGCTACAGGTGCGGTAGGGCAAAAAATTATTGAACTGTTAGAGAATGAAATGAAGTTTAATATAGTTGAAGTTACATTGCTTTCGTCAAAACGATCCGCTGGTAAGAAAGTAAGATTCAAAGGACGAGAGATAATTATAAAAGAGGCAAAAACAACTAGCTTTGAAGGTGTAGATATTGCCTTTTTTAGCGCTGGGGGAGAAGTATCTAGACAATTTGTAACTCATGCAGTTTCTAGTGGTGCGATTGTAATTGATAACACAAGTGAGTACCGAATGGCACAAGGTGTACCGCTCGTTGTTCCGGAAGTGAATGCGCATACTTTAAAGCAGCATAAAGGTATCATTGCAGTTCCAAATTGTTCAGCATTACAGATGGTAACAGCACTTCAGCCGATTCGAAAATCATTCGGTTTAGAAAGAATCATCGTTTCAACATATCAAGCCGTATCGGGTTCTGGCATTCATGCGATTCATGAATTACAAGAGCAGGCTAAGTCTATGCTTGCTGGTGAAGAAGTGAAAAGTAATATATTACCGGCGAAAAAAGATAAAAAACATTACCCAATAGCGTTTAATGTACTGCCTCAAGTAGATATATTTACAGACAATGATTTTACTTTTGAAGAAGTAAAAATGATTCAAGAAACGAAGAAAATATTAGAAGATGAAAACCTGAAAATGGCAGCTACTTGTGTACGTGTTCCAGTTGTATCAGGGCATTCAGAATCGGTTTATATAGAACTGGAAAAAGAAGCAACCGTTACGGAAATTAAGGAAGTATTAATGGATGCACCAGGTGTTATTTTGCAGGATAACCCTAGTAAACAGCTGTATCCAATGCCATTATATGCAGAAGGGAAAATAGATACATTTGTCGGAAGAATACGTAAAGATCCTGATATGCCAAACGGATTCCACCTCTGGATTGTTTCTGATAACCTATTAAAAGGTGCGGCTTGGAATTCAGTTCAAATCGCAGAGACTTTAGTAGAAAAGGGAATACTTTAATCTAGTTTGAAAAACCGGGGAATCGATAATCATTTTCCGGTTTTTATCCCGCTATTTGCTGGGCAGTAAGACCCCCACTGATTAAAGCTTCACTTTATTTAATAATTGTTTTCTTTATTTCGCCCAACTTTAATTTAAATTAGTCGTTATTGAATTTTTATAAATATCTACTTTATGTGCAGTGAAGCGTAAGGTTTTGGATTCTGCATGAATTGTTAGGTTAATAATAATCGATAACGGCATTTCGACCGTTTTCACAATATCTTCTATAGCAATATACTCATTTTCTGCTTTGTTATAATAAACAACAGAACGAATTACTGCCTCGTTATTTTCAATGTCAATTTCACACATCATAGGGAATTTTTCACTATTATGTAAGAATAGTTCGCCTAGTACGATTGAACCGTTTAGCTCCTCTGTAAAATTAGTAGTTGCTGCTGGTTTTACCCATGTTTCGTCATGTTCTTCGTTTTCCTCTTCATCTATTGCCCATTCCCAAATGGGGTTTTGTTTTAGGTCTTCAATAGTTAATTCATCAATTGGTTTGCAATTGCTCATACATAATTCTCCTGTTGCTTTGATAAATAAGTTTCTTAATCTCAAAAATTAGATGATTGCTTACGAGTAAGTTCAATATAGTATTTTGCTCATTTGATATTAAACTATTTTATTTTGAAGTAAAGCTTCTGTAGCAATATTAACAAAAAAATAATTATTTAGTAAATAATTATTAGTGGAGGTTTTAAAGTGGCATGGAGTTAAGGTAAGGTAGTAAAAAACATCAAGAATGAATGGGATTCATTTGGTACGATATGGATATGTTTAATAAGAGGGGGAATTTGATGTATCAAGTAAAGGGATATTTTTCATCGCTCAAAGGAAGTCATTATGAAATTGGTAAGCAACAAGGTGAATTTGTGAAACAACATTCTTATCTTATTCCGCAATTTATAGAGCAAGAAAACTTAATATCGCATAACCATTGGACAGAATCTAGAAATATATTAAATCAATATTGTTCTGGAATTAATGAAGAAATTGAAGGTTTTTGTGAAGTGTTAAAAATTCCTTCAAAAAATATGATGTATTACTATCAAACACTATTGAAAGCAGGTTGTAGTCATTGTGCAGTATTACCTAAAAAGACAGATTTAACTCACACTTATGTATTAAGAAATTATGATTTGTCACCAGTAATAGATGATATGCGTTTTTGCTCGACGCATGTTGAAGGTGCGTATGCACATAGTGGCTTTTCTACTCAATATTTTGGTCGAACAGAAGGGGTTAACGAACATGGATTATCTGTTACATTTTCAGCATGTGGTCAACCAGTAGGAAACATTGCAGGTTTAAGAAAGCCAATGGTAAATGGTTTACAGTGTTTTGCGGTAATTCGATTGTTGTTGGAGAAATGTAAAAATGTGCAGGAAGCTAAATCACTAATAGAAGAAATACCAATTGCTAGTAATATTAATTTAATAGTAGCTGATCCTTTAAACGCAGCACATATTGAAATATTTGACGGTCATAAATCCACAACAACGATTGATGGTGACAACCAAGCTTTTATTGTATCAACAAACCATGCAGTTAGTTCATCAATTCAGAAATTAAATAATAGGAAATTAGAACAATCTACAAAGAGATATCATGTTTTACATGAGCATTTAAATGGATATGAACAAGTGAGCATAGAGTCTTTAAAAAAGTTAGTAGAAGAAGAATATCCTGATGGACTGACTGTACATAACTATGAAGAATGGTTTGGAACTTTACATTCTGTATTATTCGATTTACATGATCGTACAATGAAGATTTGTTTCGGATCACCACTTTTAAACGACTGGTACTCATTGAAAGTTGGAGGAAGTATGCCGTTTTCTGAGGTGAACGTGAACTTTAAAAATAAAACTTATACTGACTTTTGGAGGGAAGATAAGAATGAATTGATGCCTAAAAGATAAATGAGATAAGATGATAATGAAGAGAGTGCATTTACACTGGAGGGATTACCAATGCTAAAAGTTATGTTACCATTTATTCTTATCTTTTTTCTTGTCATTGCGATGTATATTGCTTATCAAAAGAGAAAAAAAACCGGGATAAAAGGATTGAAAAGTGCGTTAACTTCTATTTGCTTCTTTTCACTCGCAATTTTAAATATGTTTGCATATTGGTTTCACTTTGGCGGTGCTTTTACTTGGTTATTTTCAATTGTATTATAGCTAGTTGGTGCATATTTTACTAAATATATTCCAATATCTAAAAAGGTACATTAAAATCTATAAGAGTTTAATATAATGTTTACTTTGTTTTGAAAAGAGATTATTCTACTAGATCGTTGTGAAACGGTTTCATAGGATAATCTCTTTTTTTTAGTTTTGGAAAGAACTTACTGTGCTTTTTAGTTGTTCAATAAATTCTTGAGTTGCAGCACACATATATTTATCTTTTCTATAAATTAACCCTATTTCAATTGTTGGAGTAGGGTTTTCTATTTTAATAGCTTGAATGTTATTATTTTGTAAAAAGTCTATATATGGTTTGGGTAACACTGTAATTCCCATTGCTTTGGAAACCATTTGGATTAAAGATTCCATCGTGCTAATTTCTAAAATTGGTCTTGGTTTAAAGTTGAATTTTTGACAATAAGATGTAATTAGTTCGGTTAAAAAGAAATTTTTAGGTAAAAGAATTAAAGGATAGTTCTGTAATTCAGCAATAGATACATGATTACGTTCAGCTAATCGATGACCAGTGGGCACGACTAATTTAAGATCGCTTTTGTATAGAGGGATAGAGATAATCTCTTTATCTTGCACTGGGAGAAATGTAATTCCAATATGTAGTTCGTTTTGTAATAATTTTTTACGAATATCTCCTGTACGAAGCCCTAATACAGAAAGCTCTATATTAGGATATAAATTATTAAAATTTAAAATAGCTGGTGGTAGTAAGTAATTTACAACGGTTAACAAAGCCCCTATTGTTAAGGAACCTTGCTGTAATCCGTTTAGGTCTTGAATAGCTGAACGAGCTTGTTCGACTTCATGAAAAATGGTTTTACTATGTGATAATAAAATCTTCCCTGCTTCAGTTAGAGATATTTTTTTACCAATTCGATCGAAAAGTGGCATTCCTACTTCATGCTCTAATGCACGTATTTGTTGACTTAGAGAAGGCTGTGAAATATTTAATTTCTCAGCTGCTTTTGTGAAATGTAATTCTTTTGAAACAGCTAAAAAGTATTCAAGTTGTCGTAATTCGATTGAAATCACCTCAAGTATAATAATAGGTTATACCTATCATTATTATATAAATAATTGAATTGAACAATGATTTTAGAGGTTTTATAATCATCTTTAAATAACAGAGAGGGTTGTAAAAATTAATTGAGAGAAAATACATGTAACACCTTTAAAGGAGGAAATAGAATGGCTAATGAATATCAATTATTATCTTTAAATATAGGATTACCAAAAGAGGTTACATACGGCGGAAAGGTAATTCATACAGGCATAAATAAGAAACAAGTAAAGGAACCGGTATATTTATCCTTTGTAAAATTTAATGGGGATGGACAAGCTGACTTAGTTCATCATGGAGGAGTAGATAAAGCAGTTTGTGTTTATACTGGTGATCACTATCCATACTGGGAAAAAGAATTGAATCAAGATCTTGTATATGGGGCTTTCGGAGAAAATATAACAGTTAGTGGTATGAGCGAAGAGGATGTTTGTATTGGTGATACGTTTGAGCTAGGACAGGCAATCGTACAGGTAACACAACCAAGGCAACCTTGTTTTAAATTAGCAAAAAAATATAATATTCCAAAGTTACCACTATATTTTCAAGAAACAGGATATACAGGATTTTATTTTCGTGTATTAAAAGAAGGATGGGTATCATCAGTCGACACCTTAAAAAGACTACAGTCTGATCCAAAAGGTGTTTCAGTAGCATTCGCTAACCGTATTATGCATAAGGAAAAACAAAATATTGAAGGGGTAAAAAGGATATTAGAAGTAAATGCACTTTCAAATAGTTGGAGAAAGTCTTTTGAAAAGCGTATAAGTGGAGAAGAAATTAATACGAAGGAAAGACTTGAAGGGATAAAAGAATAAAAATATTTTATTATAAATAGTGTATTTCTATTAGTAAAGGCTAATTAGAAAGCGCTATTTTTATAAAATAAACTAATTAATATCCGAAAATCTTAATATTTTTTTATTCGACTTATTTTCAAATAGTCGAAACATAAAATTAATTAGACTTTTTTTTTATGTTTTATGATAGTATATTGATTGGTAAGACCTCTATTTTTAAGAGTAGGTCATATAAGTATATCTAATTTAATGGAATTTAACATTTGGAGGTACAACATGGGGAATGTTGAAAAATTGGCAAGTCTTCTAATAGAAGAACCGAAAAGAGAGCAGTTATTTCCTTTATTTGAAGAAGTGTTTGGAATTACAACTCAAACATTGAATGATTTTTCGGATAAAGGATATTGGGATGATACATATAAAGCTTTATCATTTTTACAAGAAGAGAAAGTGATTGCAAATGTTGCGGCATTTTCACTCCCATTATTAATTAATGGTGAAAAAATAAATGCGGCGGGTATTCAATCAGTAATGACACACCCTAATTTCCGTAGACAAGGGCTAATGACACAATTAATGAGTAAAATGATAGAAGAAATTGATAAGAAATGTGAATGTGCATTATTGTTTACGGAAAAACCTGAACTATATACAGCATTTGGATTTAAAGTTGTGCAGGAATATTTGATGACTATACCATATGATAAAAATATTAATAATAACCATTCACTACTTAAAAAGTTAGATTTCTATAATATAGAGAATAGACAGTTAATACATGAAACTATTGATAGTAGCCAAAGACTTTCAAATAGTTTTTCAACTTTAAACTTCCATCCTTCATTTTATTTGAATATGTATGATTCAGAATGGAATGAGAAACTGTATTATTCAGAGAAACTAGATGCTTTAATCGTTTATGAAGTAGACAATGAAAAGTTGAAATTATTTGGAGTATTTGCGCCAGTACTTCCGGTTTTAGATGAATTATGTGGAGAAATCAATGAAAGGTTTACGGAAATCGAATTTTATTTTTCTCCGGATCAATTAGGGGTTGAGGATGTACAGTTTACAGAATTACAGTCTAGCAAGTATTTAATGGTTCGAAGTGATAAAGAGTTAGATTTTAAAGGTTATAAATTCCCAGTATTAGCGGAGTTTTAAATGTCTATATAAATGCTTTGTTATGGAGGAGCTATGAATATATCGTATATACCAGAAAGTATTGAGCAACTCACTATAATGAATGTACCTGAATACTATAAAATTAATGACAATCATGCGTTTATTGTCCGTTCGAAAGCAGAAACCGATTTTTGGCTTAAAACACATTATGGTTTTGAAGTAATGAATGGTCATGTATTTTATAATGAGATGATGACAGACTTTCAAGCTGAAGTTCAGTTACGTATGAATCCAAATTCAAAATTCGATCAAGCAGGTCTTTTTGTTATGATTTCGGAGAACTGTTGGCTGAAAACTTCATTAGAATATATTCCAGATGGTCCATCTCACTTAGGTGCTGTCGTAACGAATAATGGATATTCTGACTGGTCAACGCAAGATTATCCAACTGAAGCAGCTAAGCAACAACTTCGTTTTCGCATTATTCGAAAACGCGGTGATTATACAATATATGTGAAAAAGAGCCATCAATGGGAACAAATAAGAATCGCTCATTTAATGGAGGATATAGGGAATGAGCCTATTAAAATAGGTTTTTACACGTGTAGTCCTTCTAAAAATAAGGGATTTGAGACTGAGTTTTTAAATTTTACAATTGAAGAAATATAGATGAAAAAACCGTATTCTTTTTATTAAGAATGCGGTTTTTGTATTTACATAATATAAAGCATATGTATTGACCAGAAAGTCATTAATACTTATCATTTAATAATGTTAAATATTAATTTACATAATATAATAGAAGTAATGAAGAAATTGCAAAAAATATCGCTTAAATAAGGAGGGATATGAATTATTCAGTGGTAATTTCATAGGAAAAGGAGATTATGTATGAAATCATTTCGTAAGTTATTACAGTATTTAAAACCATACATGTTCTTCGCTATTATTGGACCGCTATTTATGGTACTTGAGGTTGCGATGGACTTAATTCAACCGACTATTATGCAACATATCATTGATGTTGGGATTGCAAATCGGGATTTAAATTATGTAATAAAAATGGGGCTTCTTATGATAGGAGCAGCAGCACTCGGTTTAGTTGGAGGGCTTGGGTGTATGATGTATTCTACAAAAGCAGCTGTTAATTTCGCTACAGACATACGAAAAGATGTGTTTGCGACAATAGAAACATTTTCTAGTAATAATCGTGATTCATTTGGAACAGGTAAATTATTAACGATTGTGACGAATGATATCACTTCCATCCAATCGGCAATGACAATGACATTACGTGTTCTCGTTCGTGGTCCGCTGTTGTTTATTGGAAGTATAATTATTGTTTTTGTAACAGCGCGAGAGTTATTTCCAATATTACTTGTAGTTATTCCAATTTTATTACTTGCGATTATTTTAATTGCAAGTAAAGCAAGTGGTACATTTAAAAAGGTGCAAGAGGCATTAGACAAAGTCAATACAAAGTTACAAGAAAATTTATCTGGTGTGCGTGTTATAAAAGCGTATGTAAGACAAAAATATGAAATCGCTCAATTTGGAAATGTAAATACAAATTTAACGAAGATAAATATTCGAGCTGTGCAGCTTATTTCTTTAATGATGCCAATCATTATGCTAGTTGTAAGTGGCGGGATTGTCGCAACATTATGGATTGGTGGGGAAAAAGTATTCAATGGAACGCTTCAAGTAGGAGCGATTTTGGCATTTATTAATTACTTGAATATCATTTTAATGTCACTTATGTCGATTAGCATGGTATTTATTCAAATTGCGCGAGCTTTTCCATCTGCGGATCGTGTACAGCAAGTGTTAAATACAGAGGTTGATATTATAAGCGGAGCGAATGCGATCGAACCTGAGAAAATCGAGGGGAATATTCAATTTAAAAATGTTAGTTATAGCTATACGAAAAATAATGAATACGTTTTAAAAGATATTTCGTTTAGCATACAAAAAGGTGAAAAAGTAGGGATTATTGGATCGACTGGAAGTGGTAAATCTACCTTAGCGAAGCTGTTACCACGTCTATATGATGTTGATCAAGGTGAAATATGTATAGATGGAATAGATGTTAAAACATATGATTTGCAAAAACTCCGTGCTTCAATAGGGTTTGTACCTCAGAAGGCTTTGTTGTTCTCAGGTAGTATAGAAGAGAATTTACGTTATGGTAAAGAAGATGCAACACATGATGAGCTGGAAGTAGCAGCTGCATCAGCTTGTGCGACTGAGTTTATCAATAAGCTGGAAGAATCTTATCAATATAATTTAACACAAGGTGCGACAAATTTATCAGGTGGACAAAAACAACGTCTATCAATTGCAAGGGCACTTGTGAGAAAACCACCGATTCTCATATTAGATGATTCTACATCAGCAGTTGATGCGAAATCAGAGGCTACTATTCAAACAGCTTTAAAAACAAAATATAAAGGCACAACGACTTTATTAATTGCGTCCAAAATTTCTTCCATAATGGATGCGGATAAAATACTTGTATTAGATAATGGTGAATTAGTTGGCAATGGTACACATGAACAATTATTAGAACAAAGTGAGGTTTATCAGGAAATTTATCTTTCCCAAGGTGGTAATTTGCATAAAGAAGGTGGGGAAGAACATGCGTAATTTTCAAGGGCAATTTGCTAATAAAGGTGGACGAAACACGCCAAAGATGGGGAAAGCTAAAAATGCTCCAGGAACTGTAATGCGGATATGGAACTATATGGGCTATCAAAAAGCTGCTCTTATGTTTGTTATATTTCTAGTCGTTGTTACTACTTTACTTGGATTATTAGGTCCCTATTTTATGGGAGTCATTATAGATCAATATATTGTACCGAAAGATTTAAGTGGTACAGCAAGAATGTGTATGTTACTTATCGCGATTTACGGTGTAACTGTACTTTTAACATGGTTACAAACATTTGTCATGATTAACGTTGCATTAAAAACAATTCAAAAAATAAGACAAGATATTTTTGAGAAAATCCAAACGCTTTCTTTACGGTTCTTTGATGTGCGTTCTCAAGGTGATTTAATGAGCCGGGTGACAAATGATATAGATAATTTGAATCAAGCTTTGACACAAAGTGTTGTACAAATTATTTCATCAGCGTTAACTTTTATAGGTGTAACGATTGCGATGTTCGCTTTAAATTGGATTTTAGCAATTGTAACTTTAATTACAGTACCTATTATGTTTTACGTTACAAAAAAACTAGTTGCATATAGTGGTAAAAACTTTGCGAAGCGTCAAAAAGATTTAGGTGAATTAAATGGATTTATTGAGGAAGCAATTACAGGTGCGGATGTTACGACGTTGTACGGAAAAGAAAAAGAAACTGTACAAAATTTCAATAAAATTAATGAACAGCTAAGAGTTTCAGCTACGAAGGCTGATACATTTTCAGCTTTTATTTTTCCAAGTATGAACTTTATTAATAACTTAGGTATGGGGCTTGTCATTGGGACTGGATCAGTTATGGTCTTAAACGGAATGACAACAGTAGGTGTTATTGCAGCTTTTATTAATTATTCTCGTCAATTCTCAAGACCGTTAAGTCAATTTGCGACTTTAATGAATACAATTCAAGCGGCAGTTGCTGGTGGAGAACGTGTTTTTGAGATTATGGATGAGGTACCAGAAATTCAAAATAAAAAAGACGCATTTGTTGTACAAAATTTACAAGGGCATGTTGCACTTGAGAATGTTTCATTTGGCTATGCAGAGAATAAAACGATTTTAAAAGAAGTGAGTCTTAAAGCGCAGCCAGGAGAGACAATTGCTTTAGTTGGTCCGACTGGATCAGGGAAAACAACAATCATTAATTTGTTAACTCGCTTTTATGATATACAGCAAGGACAAATTCATATTGATGGAAAAGATATAAAAGATTATGATATTAATTCTTTACGAAGTAAAGTAGGAGTAGTTTTACAGGATACGTATTTATTTGCTGGTTCGATTATGGATAATATCCGTTATGGACGCTTAGATGCTACTGATGAAGAAGTTATCACTGCAGCTAAGGCAGCATCTGCACATTCTTTTATTAAGCATTTGCCAAATCAATATGAAACAGAAATTGCTTCAGAAGGATCGAATTTAAGTCAAGGACAAAAACAACTTCTTGCGATTGCACGAGCAATTTTAGCAGATGCAGATATATTAATTCTCGATGAAGCGACATCTAATATTGACACAAGAACAGAATTACAAATACAAGCAGGACTAAATAATTTAATGAGAGGTCGCACAAGTTTTGTGATCGCTCATCGACTTAAAACAATTGAAAAAGCAGATCAAATCGTTGTTATAAAGGATGGAAGAATTTTAGAAAGAGGGGATCACGAATCTCTTATGAAAGATAAAGGATTCTATTTTGATTTGTATACGAGTCAGTTTAAAATATAGTAAAAGCATTGATATGTTGCGGTTTCTCTTGAGAGGAGAAACCGCATTTTTTATATTTATAAATATTACTATTCAAATAGTTTTTCACTACATGTTTTAACAGTATCCTCCTGCATTCCAGGCAAAACATGTGAATAGCGATTTAATGTTATGAACATATGTTTATAACTGAAGTGTTCACTTACAGTCTTTGGATGTATACCTTGTTTCAAAAGTAGCGTAGCATGTGTATAACGTAAATCATAAAATTGAACCTTAAAAATTGGAATTTAAATAAAAAGAGCACTGTTAAAAGCGCTCTGAGACAAACCATATATTTAGAGAGGAATCAAGATAATATATGGATATTGTGTGAGAATGTTGTAGGTTTTAATTAAAAATAAAGCACACATATAAGTGTGCTTTTATGAACGCTTTAGATTTGTATGACTATATAGTCATACAATAAAATATGCTTGTTTGATATAAATGTGTGTAAAATCTATAAAAAGATATTGTGTATAAGGAACATATTAAATGTTAATTAGCCAAGTCTTTTGTTTTTATCCTGTTATTTGCCGGGCAGTAAGACCCCCACCTCAAAATTTAGTGGAAGCAAAGAAGTTAGGTGGGGGCTGGACTACCCGTAAAAGCCCGATTGGTGAGAGCTCATTAAAGTTTCACTTTATTAACGAATTTGCGCAACTGTTAACGCTGCAGAACGAATATCTACTGTACCTATTACTTCAACGGGGACAATTTGAATTAAATCACCAGGGTTTAAGTTAATTAGAATGACACCACTTGATACATCGACTTCACCAGTTCCGATAATATTAGAACGGACTGCGGTTCCGGATCCTGCAATAACATTAGTCGATGAATTTAATGTCAAGAAAAAGCGTGCTGCTTCCGGGGCTACTGGAACGTTATCAAGGCTAATCGTTAATGTATAGCTAATTTGATAAATACCAGCTACCTGAATTTTAATACCAGTTCCAGTACTAATTGTATCATTGATTACAGGGACAGTAATGTTAGGATTTGGGCCTGTACTAGGTAATAGTAGTGGTGTAAATAATGTTGCAAATTGAGGTGAAGTAGCATTGAAGGCAAAACCTAGGGCAGGTAGTGTACTAGATGCTTGTGCTTCACAATTAAAATTAGCGAATTTACGAATGGATGAGCGCATATTTTCACTCCTTTCTTGTATTTAGATTTCGTGAGTATTAACTTCACATTTTGGACAAGCATAATACAATATATGAAAATTTATAGTAGATAGTGCATAAGCGTTACTATTACGGATAAAGCTATGAATAATAATAAATACTATATGGAAAAAGCAGTTAGCTAATTTAGCTAACTGCTTAGTAGGTTCTCCAAGAGCAAATAGACGAAAAATTATTGCGCTATATAAAAGATCACTATAGATAAGTGCTCTTTTTGAGAGTGAGTATAAATTTCTATCATTCTATCTAGTATATGCACTGTATTATGTAGTTGCTACTAAAATTGATATGAACTTTTAAAATTAGAGGTTTCTTTTAATGAAACCTCTAAAAAGACAACTAAAGTTACGTTATAGTAAATTCAATTGCGATAGGAGTGCCTCCATCTAGGACAGCTCCTCCTACAATAGTAGCAGCTGTAGTAGTTACACCAGTAATAGTATCACCTGTTTGAATAACACCATTAATATAAAGTGTTAAAAAGGCATATGAAGCAGGGAATGTTGTTACAGCACCAGTGTCATCAGTGAAGTCTGTGTTAGCAAAAGTTAAATCTGCTCCAGCAGCAGTTCCTGTTGCTGCTGTACTTACAAATCGTCTTCCAGCTATAAAAGGTTTAACGATAGGCATTTATATTCACCCCTTTTTGAGAATTAACTCAGACAAGTTTTTTTGAAAGTTTTGTCCTGTATCGTATATTATGCTGTGCTTCTACTAAGAGATACGGCTTGTATACTAGTAAATAAATATAATTATTATGCGTTTTACAAGTTAGATTCTTATAAGTAATTAAGTGATTAAGGTTGGATTTTGTATATGGTACGTTCAGGTTAAAAAAGAGCTCTTTTAGAAAGAGCTCTTCATCAAATTATTATCTTAGTGTTGGAGGGAAACTGGCGGCCTCAGTGACAGATGGTAGAAATAATTTACGTGGTATTGTAATAAATTCAAGCGCAATTTGCTTTGGATAAAAAAATATTTGAGTTAAATCTAGAGCATGTATTAATAGTATCATGAAGCTTGTAAGAATTATAAAACTACCCCAAAAGAAACTTTTTGAAGTATTGCGAAAATCTTTTATTAAAGAAAAGAATGAAAAAATGCGGTAACAATGAGAATTAAAAATTTATACTTATCAGACATTGTGATCCTCCTAAAGAACAGTAATTTATATTATAACGTATCTTTTTTCTATAATTATAAAAAGATTTTCAAATGCCTATGTTGTAGACTTATTGTTTTCATTTTGCATACAATCGTATAATATTAAATTGAATAATATTGAAGAGCTTTATTAAGCTAGCGTCACAAAACAAAATTAATATTATAAAGTGAGAAACATTCTAGTTTATTTCGTAGTCCCAATCCATAAATTAGAACTACGAAATGGATTATTAATAAAAACATTTTAAGATTATTATAATAATGATGTGGTGTATACAGAAAAGAGGATGAAAAAAAGCATCCAGAATGAGTTGATAGCTAGTGGATAACAATTGAAATAGCACTGAAAACTAATAAAACAGCCATAATGATGTTAAATAATTGATTATGTTTTAATAAAAGTTTTTGAAACATGGAACCAAAAAGGCTCCAACTAAATGTACTCAGTAAACCGACTATACCTAGAAATAATGAGAAAAGTAGAAAACTTGAATATGAATTGTAGTAAGGGAGTATAAAAGTAGAGACTACTGTGAGTCCGAATAATATTCCTTTAGGGTTAAAAAATTGAAGGAAAATACCCACTGTAAATAAGTTTTTATTATTTTTTTCATTGTGATCTGCACCGCCTTTACTAGTGATTATTTTAAAGGCTAAATATAGCATATACGTGACACCTAAAATTTTTAAAGGAAATTCAATTATAGGGACAATATTAATTAATACAATATTAAAGAAACTACATAAAGAAGTGAGGATGAAAAAACCGAATGCTACTCCAAAGCAAAAGTTTATGCTTCTCTTTAATCCATGTTGATTTGCGTATGTCATAGCTAAGAAATTGTTAGGACCAGGTGTGAAGCTACTTATAAATACAAATAACAAAAAAGAAAATATAGGCATTTCAACCTCCTTATTTTTTGTGTGTTATAATGACCAAAAAGAACAATATAACGTTTTTTGTTATACATAACGGTCGTTATATTGTATACAGTGTAGGAGTGTTTTTTATGGAAGAAATTCAACTTATTCTGGCAAAAAATTTAAAATCAATACGTGAAAAAGAAAAATTAAGTTTAGAAAAGGTCTCTCAATTAACAGGTGTAAGTAAAACAATGATTGGACAAATAGAAAGAGGAGATTCAAGCCCGACAATAACGACAATATGGAAAATTGCTAATGGTTTGAAAGTATCCTTTACCTCTTTAATCAATAATCCAAAGCCTGATACGAAAGTAGTTTTACGAAATGATGTTCAAGTATTGTCTGAAGACAATGGGAAATATAAGGTGTATCCCTCATTTCCTTTCCAAGATGATAGGAACTTTGAAATCTATATGGTTGAAATTGATACAGAAGGGAAATTAAGTTCAGAAGCGCATAAAGAAGGAACAGAGGAGTTTATAACAGTATTTGAAGGGGAATTGACAATTGACATAAATGATTGTCAATATACGTTAAATAATGGGGACTCAATTCGCTTTAAGGCGGATAGACCGCATACTTATACTAACTCAGGAAGAACATTAACTCGGTTAAGTATGACTATTTATTATCCAGCTTTATAAGCTGGCAATAATATGAAGAGTAAAAGTGTATTGTTAAAACCATCTATAAGAGATGGTTTTATTTTTTTGAATATAAAAAAAGACACTCAATTGAGTGTCAATATAGTATTGCTCTCGCGTATAGGATTGGAGATGTTCCTCAAATACATATTGAGATGGTCTGTAAAAAAGAAACAATCTTCATCTTTAATGTAACATCGACATGGGGGAAGTGTAAATTGATAATATATATACGGAAAATTTAGTATAGATGTTTTCTACTATGGATATAGTACAATTTACTTTTATTACGTAATTACTATCGTAATATTTACCAATTGAGTATTTAGGTTGTTTATTATAAAAAGAATGAATCATTTTTTAATCAATTCGTATAATTGTAAGAGAGGCACCTGTTGATCCACCTCCAACTAAATTCACGACAGATAATATACCAAATAATTGTAGTGAAATTGTATTACCAACATTTAAATTAGTAATTAAATTATTACTATAATTTGAAGTTGATAAAGCGGGAGAAAAAATAGAGCCAGGAATTGGCGTAGAAGCGTTTAATAGTAGTCTAGTTCCAGCAAGTAGAGCGGTTGTCGTATTAACTTGATAGGTTAAATGATATCTTCCAGTTACAGGAATTGTAAATACGTCATTTGAAGCGTTAACTGTAAAATTACCAAGACTTTGGTTATTTGAAAGTGGAATGTTTGTTCCTCCTAATATGACTGAAACAGGACCACCTGATGTATTATTAGCGAACATAGAGTTTGTTGTAACGATAGACCCAGTATTGCCGGTAGGCCCAGTACTCCCAGTAGACCCAGTACTGCCGGTAGGCCCAGTACTCCCAGTAGACCCAGTACTGCCGGTAGATCCAGTATTCCCGGTAGGCCCCGTAGGTCCAGTAAGCCTATAAGGGAAAATAATGTCAAGAGCCATTGATATTAATTCCTTTTTTCTAATTTCATTATTATCTTGAATATAAATCACCTCAACTTTTTAAATAAGAATGTTATAGATTTAGTACTTTTTAAATAGAATGATTAATTTATTATATTAATTAAAGCGGTTATAGCAACGGTAAAATGTTTAATATATGTAATAATTCTTTGGGAAGAAAAAAAGAGAATAGTTATAAATTTTTTCTTTAATGATAGGGTCATAATGATGTGTATGAATTAAAAAACATGTGGAATGAGGTATTAAATTGAAACGCAATGACAATTTATCATTGAATAAGGGGATGATAGGACCAGAAAATATTGGACCTACCTTTCCGATTCTTCCACCAATTTATATTCCAACCGGAGAAACAGGACCGACTGGACCAACAGGGATAACAGGCCCAACCGGAATAACAGGAGCAACCGGAGAAACGGGGCCGACCGGAATAACAGGCCCAACCGGAGAAACGGGGCCGACCGGAATAACAGGCCCAACCGGAGAAACGGGGCCGAC
>NZ_VWVQ01000044.1:0-2484 GCF_015712745.1 Bacillus sp. SRB3LM | reverse complement strand
GTCTGCATTAAATGGTATAAATCAGCGTTTCCTTGTTCCACAGCCATAATCGCAAACGCATGACGGAATGTATGCGCTGTTACAGGGTTTTCGCGATATTGTAGAAATTCTAAATTTGTCTTTTTTATCATATCTGTTACCTGGTTTGATAACGTTTTGGGATTATAAAAGTTTCCTCTTTGATTAATAAATACAGGACTTTCATCTCCCTGGTCCAATACAGTTTGCAATCCTCTTCTCCGTCTCATCTCACATATACATTGGAATAAATGTTCAGAAATGAAAAGTTCACGTACTTTATCCCCTTTTCCTGTGACTTTTAACCAATACTTTCCGTCATAATGTAAGTCTTTCACTCTCGCGGTGCACAATTCTTGCATTCTTGCACCGGTACTTGCTAGAGCTAGTAAAATGGTATAGTTTACTACATGCCCTTGTTCTTTATAAAACCCTAAAATTTTCATCACTTCATCATAGGATAGGTCTCGATTTGGCCGATCCTGTTCATTTACATTCGCGCGCTGCAGTTCTTCATGAAGAGGCTTTTCGATGTAAGAAAATACATGAAGATGTTTTAGAAAAGAACGAATGAGCACTGTTTTCTTTGCAAGTGTTGCAACCGCGTACGTATCCCCATTTCTACCGTTCTCTACCTGCTTCAACCAAGCATTATATTTACGAATATGCCAAGGTTGTAATGTTTTTAATAAAGAATCCTTTTTCTGTACCTCTTCCCCATTCAATTCGAATTCTTCTGCATGCTGCACCATGCACTGACAAAATGATAAGATTTCGGAAACATAACTCTTTTTCGTATCCTCTTTTCTATTCTTCTTCTCATCCATATCTTTTTGTAAATGTACGAAATGATAAATGACTTCCAGATCACTTAAATACGTATATTTACTCTTCCCCTCTTTTTCTGCAACCTCCATCTTCTCTTCTAATTTATCTACATAACGACTATCATGCAGAAATAGAACCATATCTCTTATATTTTCTACATATGTATCTATATCTTCACTTTGATTCATTGTTATAGTTAAGTTCTCTTTTTTATTTTGTTTATCCATACTTGGCATTCACCTTTCCTATTGATGATTATGAATATAACACTCTTTATTATCCTTATTTATCATTTTATTTTACTTCTATACATTATACAAATGATAATTCATATTCTTTCTGTAAGAATCCTACATTCTTCTTTATTTACTTATAATTATATTTTTTTATAATTTATTAACAAATAGATATTATTTAATAGTTAATTATTTAAAATTAATAGTGATTTTATAATAAAAATCACTATTAATTTTAATTTATATATAAATTAAATGAAAAAGGTTTTCAAACCATAATAATGAATACGATATTTAATAAAATCTATTTCTTATTTTAAATATAAATCAGATTCTGATATGATATATACATACCTAAAATATTAACAAACTATAGTTATGGAGGTGTCCTTTCATGACACAAGATTTATTGTTCATTACAAAACCTACTGTAAAGACAAAAGAAGCAGCCGACTTATTAGGAGTAACGGTACAAACAATTTTAAAAAAAGAAAAAGATGGATTAATAGAATGTGTATATAAAGATAACTGGAAGCAATTCGGTAGTAAGATTTTCTATTTAGAGGATATTGAACGTTTAAAAAATAAAAATGAGGTTAAAGGCCTTAGCACGAAAGAAGTAGCTGAAATTTTGAATGTTGCACCATCTACTATCTTTACATATATCAAATCTGGAAAATTACCTGCAACAATGGTAGAAAAAAGAGGAAAACAAGTATATCTTATCGATGAGGAAGAACTAGAGATTTTTATGCTTGATTATGAAAAAACCAAAACAAAAGAGCGAAAAACATTTATTACGAAGATTCAAGATGAAGATATATATTTATATCAATTATTAAAACATCTACACATTGGAAAAACCGCTAGGGTAATAGAGATTAATGGAGAAGACGGCAAGATTCTTACAGAGGACGAAGAAATTTTCCCTCTATCCACTTATAAGGAACATGATTACTCCTTTGAACCTTTCAATAAAAAAGCGGTAATTACTAAACGAGGGTATTTATCTTTTTCATTTAAAAAACCTCAATTATTTCATTCCATCACTTATAATCTCATAAACTTATTTTATAAAGAACTAGGTGTCACAAATATGCGATTAGATATTTCATCAGATACTATCAAATTAGAAATTAAGCCTTTCGTATTACAAGTAGATCCACTGCAATTTCAAGAAGAGGTTAAATACTTACATTCTCATATGAAATCCGGCACGATACTTCCTCATGTAGAAGGTATTTACTTTAAAAGTAATGTAGAGCCATTAACTTTTCATGCCGATCATGAATTCAAGCAAAGAGTCGTACAAATGGCAGCAGATGCGGGGCTAGGACAAGAGGAGTTTCTCTTGCAAGCTGTTCAATCTTATATAGAAGAGCGGGAACAGACGGACAATAGA
>NZ_VWVQ01000043.1:0-577 GCF_015712745.1 Bacillus sp. SRB3LM | reverse complement strand
CCCCTATAGGTAGACAGTAAAAAAAGAGTCCATCTGATATGATGGACTCAATACTGTTTTATCTGGAGGGGATTTTTTTATGGCAAGAAAAGGACAATCATTTCAAAAATATACAGAAGAACTAAAGCGAGAAGCAGTTCGTCTTCGATTAGAAGAGAGAAAATCATTGCGAGAAATTCGTGAACAACTCGGTGTGAAGAGCGATGCCCAGATTATTGAGTGGGTAAAACGTGCGCAACAGGGGGAGTCCTTTGATGATCAACGTGGTGTCTGGAATCGAAAGAATTTTAATAGTCTAGAAGAAGAAAATGCTTATTTGAAGGCACAGGTTGAGTATTTAAAAAAGCGCAATCCAAATCTACATGGGAAGGAATGGTCCTAAAGAAAGAACGATTTTCTCTTATCGATTCATTACGCCAAGCCTATCCACTCCGATGGTTGCTTCAAATCGCGGAAGTTTCTAAGGCTGGCTACTATAAATGGCGGAAATATCATAACGTGCAGCGTTTACGTCAGAAAAGGGATAGGTGGCATAAAGAACATATTTTATCTATTCATCGTCAGCACCCTTACTATG
>NZ_VWVQ01000042.1:0-2142 GCF_015712745.1 Bacillus sp. SRB3LM | reverse complement strand
AAAAACTTCACGGCCTTTCCCCGATAGAATATCGGGAAAAGGCCGTGGCATAATACTCTTTTTATTACTGTCTACTTGACAGGGAGATGACCATTTTTAGGACTCTTTTTTAGGCTGACAGCATTAATTACCAAATAAACTTGCTGTATCAAGGTCTTCATACTCATCATTCAAAACATTTGTTTCAGATTTAGAAACATCTGCTTTTTTCACGTCTTCACTATCGGACTTCTCCTCAGAAGCCTCAATTATTTCCCTAGGAGATTTAATTTTTTGGTTATCATTTTTGATAATGAAATTTGAATTGTTTAATAGGACCCGTTTAACCTCATTTAAAAAATCTTTATCTTGAAGTAAGACTTCTCTTTGCATTTGTTGCTGAATTTTATAATCACCAACATCTTTTAAGCCATGTTTATCAATGAAGTAACAGACAAGTTTATATAATGAATCTGCTATATTCCCTTGAGATTCAAACCATTTAAAGAATTCCTCATTCTCAATTTTTTTGAGATTCCAAAAGAAAGATTCCCTTTTTTTGTCAGTCATACTATCTCACCTTTTTTCGAGTAAGAATTTTCTTGATTATTTGCATTCCTCTAGCATTCATATCTACAGCATATTTTTCTGGAATCCATAACAAGTACATACCAACTTGCTCACAATACTCTAATAGTTGATCATATAACTCATCTTTAAAAGTAATACTTCCCCCACCGTATACACATAAAATTTCAGCTTCACTAGCTGTATTGTTTACATATTTTTCACTGGTATCTTCTAAGATAAGTTCAGCCTGTTCCACTTTTGTAATATTAAAGAACCCAGTTGCTTCTTCATGGTATTTATGATCTTGATCTTGAAGGATTTGTGAGAATTGTTGACGTTTAATGTTTGTTCCACGATCTTGGTTTAATAGCTTAACAGCTTCTTCTGTAGCATGCCCAACTCCACGTCTTTCTCCACTACAAGCATCAATAATTGGATTTACGCCAACTGTGTATATATACTCAGTCGTTCCATCTCCAATGTCACTATGTAAGATTTTTTTGTTCTTAAAGAATGTCTTTTCTACTGTTGCTATCTCAAGTTTGTCTTTATATAGTTTAATAAAGTCATTAAACATATCTTTTTCACCTTCAAGGATTGCGTATAAAGGAGGAATACCTTCTTGGGTAATGTTTGCACTGTTGAATGTTAAGCTGACTGTTACTTGTTCTTCCCCCACATAAACAATTACAACATGATTTGAATTAGTAAAACGTTGCTCTAGGTGCTTAGCATTTACTGGTGTCCATTGGCTTGCTGGAATAGCGGAAATAAGATCAACAGTCACATTAATTGATTGTGGTAGTTGTTCTGTTTTTTCCCACTCAAGTTGGACTGATTTATTTGCAATTAGTCCTAGCATATTAATTAATGGCAAATCATCATTATATTTTTGGCCCACTTTAATGTTCATGTTTTTTGGGTTCTTCCCTGTTAGCATCGCTCGATTCCCAATAAAGTACATCCCAGATCTTCTGATTGATTTACTAGCAATATTTACAAACATATTGTCTACTAAATTAATTACATTTTTTTGAGTATTTGTTTCTGTTACATTGGGCATCGAGTAAACGCTTTGATATACGTTTTTCATTTTTATGTATTCACCATTGATATAACCTTTAAAAGAATCGTTCCCAATATCACCTTCAATGTCTATATGAAGATTCTCCCCTTTTAAATCTGTCATTATACATCACCTCTATAATTTTTATTTCTTATTTATATTTGTTAACTATATTATAACTTAAAAGCGCAGTGGAAACAAGGGTTTTAGAGAATTGTGCATTAATTAAATGTAAAATAGATATATTATAGATATAATTTGAATATTAATTAGATTCATCCTTTTTGTTTAGGTTGGTAGTTCGGATTTTTATTGCAAATAAATATTCAATAAAAATTTAATAGATATTAAACAGATATTTATTAGAATTTATTTTAGTATGTTTGCTGGATTAATTATTTTTTAGTTAACTGTATGTTTGGTACGTCATTTGGGTTCTGGTGCAAAAAAAACAAAATGTTTGAAATGTGTTTTTTAAATTTGGCTATACTGGTACTACTACTACTTCAAAAAAGGTGTGTGATCAG
>NZ_VWVQ01000041.1:0-4703 GCF_015712745.1 Bacillus sp. SRB3LM | reverse complement strand
TCACTAGCATATCTACTAGATAGATTAATCTGAAATTTAACTGCACCACAAAAGAAAAATGTGTACGTTATCTCCTGTAGATGATCTGTAAAGCTATTTTAACTTTTATCGTTATATTTAGATAGTGATAATTTGTCCTTATTTATTGTACAAATTGTGTATGATAGAGATCATACATAGGTAGCTACCATATACAAAATAGGTTCTGTTGCAAAGTTTTAATTTCTTAAAAAATACGAATTAACATGCACTCATTCAGAATACATGCTCAGTGATTTACACAAAATTGTACGATTCATTCATAAATTCGAATGATTTTTTAACTTTGCAACAGAACCGTATTTTCACTACTTCTTTCTGAACTTGTTTTTCTGTCTCCCTATCGATAGCTGATAATAAAGATAACTATCGAGCCATGAAGGAATTTCCCTATTTCTAAATTTGTCTATTTACTGTTACATAAGATACGTGAAATTTTACTATCCCGTTGTTAAATAAAGGAACATCGCGCATTAACATAGCCTCCACCACACTATTGTGCATTGTTCCACAATCTATTAAGCTGTTGTCTTCCTAATGACCAACATTATTTAACAAGATAAAATAATATTTGGATGGGAGTCTAATATATATTATTAAAATTAAAGTAGTTCAAGCCGGAGGAAGACATCTTATGGTGTCTTTTTGATAGTCTACCTATTTCCGTAAGTGGGCTATATGTGATTTTGCACTTGTGAACCATTAAATTATGACGAGAATCGTTAAGATTCCCGATTACTCTTCTATTTTCTTCAATATTCTGCTAAGATGGAGAGTAGATACATAGATTGTTAAATAACTAACTTTTATATAAAATAAAAAACCCCCGACAGACAGAAGTTTTTAGATGGTCGAAAGGTTGGTCGCCAAGACACCATTTAAAAACCCGAAACAGAGGTTTTGTATATACGTCAATTAAGTTGATACCTAAATAGTATCATAATTTTTAAAAAACGTAAACTACAAATCCTCTATTCGCTGTACCTAAATTTTGTCGGGGCAATAAATGGAGGATTTTTTATTATGGCTAACGATGTTTTTAAACATGCTCGGAAACGTGGGCATAGTGTTGTAGAGAACACTCTACTTGATGATTGTAATCTTACAGGGATGGCGAAATATCTTTTAATTCAGTTCTGTTCACATCGTGACGGAGCCTGGAAGGTTAACATGCCTGATATTATTCAACGTTCTAAAAACGGACGTGACGCACACTATAACGCACTTAAAGAATTAATATATAACAAATATGCAGCGCGTATAAAAGTATTGGAAAAAGGTAAGTTCATACAACAGATTTACATTTACGGACAAGTTAAAGAAGATGTTGCCGCGATGTTAGAGGAAACAATTCAGGAGCAAATTTCAGAAGGATATTTAGTTCGGGTCGAATTCGGTAAACCAATTTCTAAAAATCAGGAAATGGTTTCCGAAGATTCGGAAATTCAGTACAATATAAATAACCAAAGAAAAAATATCAAAAAAGAAAATACCAAAATATATATAAATAATATAGCGAAAATTGATGATGATAAGCGAAGCTTCTCTTCTCTTTCCCTAAATGAAGAACAATTAAATATAATTGTAAATACTCTTCGGGACGCAACAAAAGACGAGTTAACAGATCGTAGCTTTAAATCTGTATTAAAAAAAGTAATGGATAAATACAACCAAAGAAAAATCTCTAATTTTAGGGATTATTTGATTACGGCATTAGTTAATAAAATCGAAGATTTAGAGCTTCGTAGAATAAAAGAGAATGCAAAAAAACAGTTACAAAAAGACAAGCTAGATCGAAATATAATTACTCGTACACTTTCCGAACATGAATATACAGGGAAAGTCCCATTTTACAATTGGTTAGCTTCATAAAAAAGGAAGTTTATATGTACAATCGTATATTTCACAAAGAATTATTGCATGGAGAAAATATCTATTTAGCTTACTTAGGTTGGGAAGATCATGTGAAACCACTATTCCCTTATACTAATTACAGACAATATATTGAGTTAGTGTTGAAAAATATAAACAGTCAATTAAAAGACCTATTAGTTTAAAAGAGAAAATAGCTCACGATATGAAGCGCATATTCGAAATGTTATTGCTAAGTTTGCGAAAATAGATCTTAAGTCTTCCTATTTTAGATACGATGAAAAAATTGGTGATAAAAGATATGAGAAGACAATTAACAAAACTATAACAGTTAATTTGAGTAGATTGGTTCTGATGCAAAAACTATAAAACTTGTGCAATGAATCTTAAAATTTCGGACATATTGATATGATTACTTTATAAAAGGTGCTTGATCAGTATAAAAAAATATGTTCAAATGGAAGCATTACCAGCCAGATATCATTTTACTAACAGTACGTTGGTACCTAAGGTACACAGAGTATTGAAAAAAACCTGAACACATGATTTTTTATAGGATGCATGACAAAATATTACATGTATGAATTTAATATCAAAAAAATCGCTCTTTACCCAGTTCTTTTTAGCTAGGTGAAGAGCAATTTTTTCCTATTTTAGCAAGCTGCTGTAAAGATACGCCTGCATTTGGACAGACTCCCGCCCTCGAAAATGAGCATACCGGTAACCATGTAGTTCTGTAGCATCCGCAAAGCTTCGTTCAATGGTTGAACTGCGTAATTTATATAAACGTGTTCCAGCACTCGTTCGTTTATTCACAAGAGCGATTTCTTTGTATTCTTCCCAAACATATCGATTGATTCTTCGACATGTTTGATTTGCTGAAAAACAACCTGAACGAATTGAACAGACTGCTGGATTTGATTTGTATTACCTTTGCCCTTTACAATCCGTTGTACAATATGTGAGGATACACCCCATTGGTCAAACAAATTTATCGATTTGTTTGACATATTGAAAAAAACTTCTAGGTACTTCTTGTTTGGATTTTCTGAAACGTCGATAGCCCATCACCATAAAAATCCGTTGTTCCGTTAGCTTTTTACAAATGTAATTGGTAAAATCCCCTACATCTAAAACAACCGCTTCTACTTGAAAGCCAAATTTATTAATTTGTTCTTGCAGACGTGCTAAATATGGCTCGGAATCTGTTCGCTTGACAGGGATAAGAGCAATTCTTCAAGAAGGCTTTGCAGTCTTTTCATGTTTCAAAGTCTCTTGTAATTACAGTTGATAAAAATCCGTCTTATCCAATTGCTATCACAAATTCAAAGAAAGAAAAAACGATGCCGCTAGGAATCCTCATTGTCTTTTAGAGTATATCCTTTATTTACATTAGAACGAGGGTAACTCAACGGTTATTTATAATTTCAAAATGTATATTGTCTTTTGTCAACATACAAATATTGCGCAACAGTTAATCTTTATATGCGATAAAATAAATTATGGATAAAATAATAAATTACCTGTGTTACGTAGTAAAAAAGAATAAAGGAGACAAATTAATGCGTTTAAAAGTCACTACTACAGTTTCAATATGTGCATTTTTAACCTTATCGTTCGGTTTCATGGTTTCTGATGTAAGTTGGGATGAACAAGCTAAAAGGGGAATTGATTTGCTTAGTGGCAAAATTTCTTCTCCCTCTTTTAATTGTGAAATAAATGATTCTTGTATTTGAGAGGACTTTACACTAGAGTTTTTTTAACAAGAGGTATAAGTTTATTATTTTATGCTTAGATATATAAGAAAGAATGTGTGGAAATATGAAAAAAACTTTAACTAGCATACTTATTGTAACAATTGCAGCAGCCTCTCTGCCAGTAACAGCGTTAGCTGCAGATCATTCTGATCCTGTCACAAAAAATGGAGAACGATTGAAATATAATACACCGTATTATGTAAAAGATAAAAATTTATCAGATAAAGGTGGTGTCACATTTGAAGGTTGGGGTCTAGATGATTTTGTTCTTTTTGCTGATTCTGCAACGGATAATGGAACACCAATTATTTTTGAGAATAGAGATGGATCAGAGGGGTTCATCGAATCTATGGATAAGATACGAATAAAATCAACGAAATCGAATGAGCCCGGCGTACACTATTGGGCTCGTGATAAATTGTTAGACTCTGTTTATTTAAATTATGACAATACGACAGACCATATTGTTTATGGATCATCCGAAGATAATTCTATAGGTCTAGGAAGCTTTAAAAAAGGAATGACTGTAATAAATGAGAGAGCTGCGGCAGTGTTTGATTTTAGTGAATACAACGGGAAACATGCGGAAAAATCTTGGATGGAGTCTACAAGTTTTCGGCATGTATATGACCAAGATAAGGAGAACTTTAAGCTACCTTTAGATGACAAACAAACACCGTTTGAAGTAATGGAAGCTAATGAATAAAAGTGTTCTGCTGTATAGGGGAATGTTTAGTAAAGTAAAAAAAGTTCTGCAGATGTTTGCTAGTATGTATAATCCGCCAAATGTTCCTGTAATTCTTGCGTAAAAATATATGTGTAGTAAATAAAAAGTTAGTCAGCTTACGATTTTAGCCGTAAGAGTGCTTAGGAGTAAAAAACGAAAGGAACGTGTAAAAAAATGAAAAACTGTTTAACGGGTGTACTTGCTGTAGTAATCGCTGCAGCCTCCCTGCCAGTAACAGCGTTAGCTGCAGATAATTCCGATCCTGTCACAAAAAATGGAGAACGATTGAAATATAATACACCGTATTA
>NZ_VWVQ01000040.1:0-5119 GCF_015712745.1 Bacillus sp. SRB3LM | reverse complement strand
ACGAATATAGCTTAGAAAAAAGCAAGCTCTCTTAAAAGAAAGACTTGCTTTTTTCTTATTCCCCCTTTTCGAGGGGATGGGCAAAAACACCCAATACGATAAAATTTGTAGAAAGATTATCGTATTATGGACCTGTAGCCGGCTCATAACCGTCCGGTCATAGATTCAAATCCAACAGGGACCATTGCTATTTTTATACCTTTCTTCTTAGAACGTATATTGATATGTATAATACTGTTATATATAGTTCATCATAATAATCTGATGTAGATAAAATACAGAAAGGCACTCCAAGAGCACCCTTCTGCTTGTAGAATCACAATACATATTTTATTTCTTGATTATACATAGAACGTATCATTATACGTGTTAAAAAAATTCATCCTGTACATTTAAAATACAGCTTCTGTTTTCTCAAGGATTCATGTTGCAGATGTCTCTCTTTTTATCTTGCTACATTACTCTAGAAACTGGAACAGACCACGTTTTTTCAATTCTCTATTAGATTACTCACATGACATCCAACCTTTTTTGCGATATCTGGATAGGCTATTCCCTGATTAAATAAAACAATTGCTTGTTGACAATTTTCGTCCCATATCTCTTCTGATGTTTGTACTACCGTTTTTCGTTTCTTACAGACTTTCACTTTATTCGACATCTCCTTGTATATATGTTCCATTCTGTACATGCTATTTGCAAATGAAATATATAGAAAAATAATAAATTTACAACATGGTGCCATCCTAAACAAAAGGAGAGGCTAAGTGCCCCTTCTTTTTCTACTCATTGTCTTTCCTTATTTGGATTACTACCACCGACAATAGAAAAGACACGTTTAGCTATATTTGTATTTTCTTGAACACCGGAGAATACATATTTACCTGGCCCAAATGCATATACATTCACATCTTCACCTGTATGTCCACCCGTTGTCCAACCTGTAATGGAACGCTTAGTAAAAATAGCTTCAATGGCATTATCAATTTCGGTCACATCCTTTGATGGCGCGACATCTTGTACAGCCTTTATTTCTTCGGGTGTTAATGGTAAATCAATATACGTGTTCAAGGTCCCCTCTACACGTGCCCCTTTTGCAATCGCATTGGCCATAAAATCAGGTGTTCGTTTTGCGGCCTTAATTGGTTCCACTTTAAAATTATACGCATCATTTGCTCCCACAGATAAACCGCCAGTAGAGTGGTCTGCAGTTGCAACAACTAGTGTCTGCTTATCTTTTTTCGCAAACTTAATTGCCGCTTTAAACGCTCTTTCAAAATCTTCCGTCTCACTCATGGCACCGACAATATCATTATCATGTCCAGCCCAGTCAATTTGGCTGCCTTCCACCATTAAGAAGAACCCATTTTTATTTTTATTCAAACGTTCAATGGCTGCCTGTGTCATTTCTTCTAATGACGGCGTATTATCCTCACGATCAATCATCTTATCTAATCCGCCTAGTGCAAATAAACCAAGGATTTGGTCATTTTTATCCTGTAATAGTTGTTCTCGATTCGTTACATAACTATAACCAGATTTCTTAAATTCCTCTGTAAGATTACGATCTTCTCTTACAAAGTTTTTCCTGCCGCCACCAAGCATAACATCAACTTTATGCTTCCCTTTTATTTTTTCATCAAAATAATCATTTGCTATAGCATCCATATTGTCACGATGCATATCATGTGCCCCAAAAGCAGCTGGTGTTGCATGGGTAATTGGAGCAGTTGCAACCAATCCTGTAGATTTCCCTTGTTCTTTTGCCTGCTCAAGAACTGTTTTCACTGCTGTTTTATCATTATCAACTGAAATTGCCGCATTATATGTTTTCACACCCGACGCCATCGCAGTCGCTGCTGATGCAGAATCTGTAATGTTTTCATGTTCATCTTCTGAGTAAGTCTTTTGTGTACCTACAAGGTATGTATCAAATGCAATTGATTCCATTTCAAACGTTTTCGGATTATCTTTCATATAACGGTGTGCTGTCAGATAGGAAGGACCCATTCCATCCCCGATTAATACAATCACATTTTTAATCTTCGTATTGCTCTCCTTTTCTTCTGCATTCACCTCACTAAAGCGTGTAATATTCCATGTCACTACCGAAGTAATTGCTAACGACGCCACCATTGCAAATGGCCATGCTTTATTTATAAATTTTCTCACAATCTTGTCCCCCTCAACTTAAGTTACTTTCACATATTTCATTACACTATAACCTCAAAAAAACGGACAAAACCTGCCCGTTTTTTTGAGGTATTCCTTGATCTTTTTACAATTTATACGCATTCCATTTGGAATCCTATTTTCCACCCATGATGACATGCCCCATACCAAAATACTATTTTGCATTAGTGATACGGGACTTAAGGTAACCAATAAGTAGTGGATGCTGTTCCTTGATATTGTTGGTTTTTATCATAAAAATCAAATCGAAGTTCTTGTATATATGGGTAATTTGTATATCGCGTATATTTGTACATATACCATCCTTTTAAGTTGTTTGTATTTTTTATGAATAGGTCGCTCATTTTTTTTGGTAAAACCAATGGTCCTGGTGCATCCATTGCTCCCTCTGGAGCTAATCGAAGGTAAACGGTATTATTCTTTTGAAAAATTTGTGTGATATTTAACCATTCCGCCCCTGTGTATTGATATGATGTAGAGCTACCTAGTTGATCTTGTGATTCCTCTACAACTTGTCTTGAAGAATAATCTATAATATTTTTCTCTGCCGGTAACGCCGCAGCAGAACAGGGAGCCCCTATCATAAAACTACAACAAGCAAGTATACCTGGAATAACAATAGATTTATTTTTTTCCATTTCATCTTGTAAAATCCCTCCAATAAAATGTTGTATATGGCATATACAACCATATAATACTGAATTTTGATTTACTAGATTTCATAGGTTGAGAAATATCTTACGGAATAATTTGCGTGCAAAACAAGGATAACGAGAATATTTCACCATTTTACTTCATCAATATCAAATGATTTTAATAATCCAAATCCCTGTATAGTCTCAATTATTTTTTTATCTATTACTTTATAATACACTTCTAACCCTTTTCGTTCATATGATACAATTTTAGGTATTGTTAATTTACTTAAGTGTTGTGATACGACGAATTGAGGTAAATATATACGGTTTTGCAATTCAGAAACATTTAAAGAACCTATAGTAATCAATTTTTGTACAATCAGTAAGCGCATAGGATGAGCTAAACTTTTTAAAATTTCGGCAGGTTTCTCATAATCAGTAGCATCCATTTGAAATATTTTTGACATAAACTACATCTCCTTAAAAAATTAATATTTATATACCATGGAAAAGGTATAATAGTACATGGCATGTGCTTGACAAAATAATAAAATATAGCCTGTATCTTTGATGTGTCGGATGATATTTCTATTTTGTTCAAAAAACAGACAAAATGTTAGCGTACAATTTATATAATAAAAAGGAATATTGCATTGCACATTTTTGATACTGTAGTTTCATTGCATTGGAATTAATAAACGAGAAAAAATAGAGCATGTTGTTAGATGAACTGAATGATTTTGGTT
Organism: Bacillus sp. SRB3LM; assembly: GCF_015712745.1. Taxonomy (NCBI): domain Bacteria; kingdom Bacillati; phylum Bacillota; class Bacilli; order Caryophanales; family Bacillaceae; genus Bacillus; species Bacillus sp. SRB3LM. The sequence goes on along the minus strand of NZ_VWVQ01000040.1, from coordinate 1,542 downwards.
CCTTTTGTAGAGGTAGTAGGCGTTTCTCAAGTCAATGCATCTAATTTATGGTATGTACCTGCAGAAAAAGTATCTGTTGTTACAACCAATAATTCGTATGAATTGGTTATAACGACCAAACGTTCTCGCTGTCAGTTCATTTGTGTCGCTGAGATTCTATTGTAAGGCGTTTTAAAGTAAATTGAATGACAAAATGAATAAATCGATTACTAACCGTTTATATGGGTTTTAGACACATTTAAACGAAATGGGTGTTTTTTGCGGATGAAATACAATTCCATATACACTGTATATTCCTTAGTTCTATTGATTATGCTCTGAATCAGCGGAGGGGACTTACCTTTGCATCGTTCTATCTTCAGTGACCTTACCAATGTATATTTTTTGAATCTTGTATTACGATTCATCCTAATTAGACATAGCAGTTCGTAATCAAGTTCCATAACAAGAAACATCAATACTATTGAGAATTATTATTTTTTAAAACGAAACTCGCTTCTTTTTATACATAAAAAGTCGCCCAGTTATTTATTCTTGTCTATACAAAGTCGATATTTTTTATGATTCACAACGGTTCTATCATATGGAAAACCGCCACCCATAACGGTTACAATTTCAATTAATATGGATCGTTCATACTTTTTGATTACGATACCAGTAATTTCCACACCATCTCTTTCAAATACGATTGCCTCTCCTATTGTAAATACAATCCGAATTTTCTCAATTAAAATTTGAATACATGTTGCAAAAAAATAAGATGCCCTATGAGTTTATTTGTATCGAAAATTGTAAAACAAGCTATTGTAGATGCCGAAATAAGTTTTATAAACAAAATATGTTTCTTTTGTTATCATAAGGAAAAAGAAAAATAGGGGAGAATGGAAGATGAATGCAAAAGAAACGAGAATTCAAATTATAAATATACAAGAACAGCATTGCCGTGGATGTGAATATCTATTCGGCTCCTACCAACATTGCATTGCAAATTGTAAATGGGGGAAAGAAGTATACCAGTTAGGAAAGCATTTGTCTGGGGAAGAAAATGTGAGAGCAAAGAATGCAGAATGGAAATGGGATCAATTATGTGAGGATACGGTTCAGTTACGGAATGCAGGAATGGGATATGTGGAAATTGCAAAACGGTTAAAATGTCGTGCCAGTAGTTTACGTGAGCATTTGAAAAAGCGTGGACTATATGAATGATGTACTAACGATGTTATAAGAATATGGATGGTATTTAAAAGTGCATAAAAAACTTGCAATGTTAGCATGCGGTATTTTTGCTCATCTGCCAGTTCTTATTGAGATACATGCTAGTATGGAAGGAAGTAAATTTGTTTCGATACGATGAACATAAGCCGTATTCTAGCCAAACGAAGCCAAAACCTGAGCTTAGGTTTTGGCTTCGCAACATATGATGCATGCAAACTTAGGTGTTATTTTTTTATTAATTTTTCCAATGGTATTAAATTCATCATCAGGTTGTAAGGAACGAGTTAGTTCATTACAACGTAAAATTTTCCCATCTTTCAATTCAAA
>NZ_VWVQ01000039.1:0-38955 GCF_015712745.1 Bacillus sp. SRB3LM | reverse complement strand
CCGCAACCAAATGGTCCCGTGGTGTAGTGGTTAACATGCCTGCCTGTCACGCAGGAGATCGCCGGTTCGACCCCGGTCGGGACCGCCATTTTAATAAGGCTCGGTAGCTCAGTCGGTAGAGCAGAGGACTGAAAATCCTCGTGTCGGCGGTTCGATTCCGTCCCGAGCCACCATTTATTTTAATAAAATACGCCGGCTTAGCTCAATTGGTAGAGCAACTGACTTGTAATCAGTAGGTTGGGGGTTCAAGTCCTCTAGCCGGCACCATGTAAGTTTCGGAGGGGTAGCGAAGTGGCTAAACGCGGCGGACTGTAAATCCGCTCCTTCGGGTTCGGCAGTTCGAATCTGCCCCCCTCCACCATTTACATAGGGGCATAGTTTAAAGGTAGAACTGAGGTCTCCAAAACCTCCAGTGTGGGTTCGATTCCTACTGCCCCTGCCAAATATATTTACACAACATGGCGGTTGTGGCGAAGTGGTTAACGCACCGGATTGTGGCTCCGGCATTCGTGGGTTCGATTCCCATCAGTCGCCCCATTTTTATTTTAAAAATTACAAATAATCTAATGGATACTTACATATAATTAAGTAAGAATTCGATGGGCTATAGCCAAGCGGTAAGGCAACGGACTTTGACTCCGTCATGCGCTGGTTCGAATCCAGCTAGCCCAGCCATTTTTGCGGAAGTAGTTCAGTGGTAGAATACAACCTTGCCAAGGTTGGGGTCGCGGGTTCGAATCCCGTCTTCCGCTCCAATAAAATTTAATATGGCGGCATAGCCAAGTGGTAAGGCAGAGGTCTGCAAAACCTTTATCACCGGTTCAAATCCGGTTGCCGCCTTTTCTTTTGTGCCGATGTGGCGGAATTGGCAGACGCGCACGACTCAAAATCGTGTTCCTTCGGGAGTGTCGGTTCGACCCCGACCATCGGTATCATGAACGGCGTAAAAAAGCTCTATACTATTAGTATAGAGCTTTTTTGTTTTCTTTTCATTACATGACAAAATAAGCAGAAAAAGTATTGTATATACAATATTTCTTTCGAGTACTCTAGAGAGAATTTCTCCACCCCGGTGACATGAAGTTAAATCCGATACCACCAGTAGATATTAGTACATTATCAACGGTTAAGTTTGTAATCTCTAAAAACTTCTTTTCAAACTTTTCTCTGTTGTACTTATACATAGTTGAGTGGCACGACCACATGTGCGTTGAAGTACTTAACCAGTCCCCTAAATCTTTTAATTCAGGGAACGACTCAAATTGAATTGGTTCATCTAATTTCATGAATCTCACTTGATAGATAGTTGGGTTTAACTTTTCTTCTATCCCTTTAAGACTATGTGCTTTTTTCTCATTTGAATGTGTCATAATTCTCCCTCTCTCTTTTCTTTAAATTTTTCCCTATTTTTATTATACAGCAATAGAAAGTAATTATGGGAATATTATGGAAATAGGTGTCAGCAATATAAAAAGACTCTAACAGAAATGTTAGAGTCTTTTTGTTAAATTATACTATGTGCTTCTAAAATTCGTAATAAACGTAGGAATTCATGTATAATATAACTTGTCGAAAGAACAAAATGATAGTGATTTATATTATGTCTATAATATGAATCAAAAATGAACTTTTTATATTTCTTTTAAAAATGTGTTGAACACACATTATATTTCATATTAATATTTTTATGTAGATTTAAAACGGGAAAGAGAGTGGAAAGTATGGGCCGTAAATGGAACAATATTAAAGACAAAAAAGCATCAAAAGATGCAAATACAAGCCGTATATACGCGAAATTTGGGCGTGAAATTTATGTGGCAGCAAAACAAGGCGAGCCAGATCCAGAATCAAACCAAGCGCTAAGAGTTGTATTAGAGCGTGCGAAAACATACAATGTTCCAAGAACAATTATTGATCGTGCAGTTGAAAAAGCAAAAGGCGGTTCAGAAGAAAATTATGACGAGCTTCGTTATGAAGGATTCGGACCAAATGGAGCTATGGTTATTGTAGATACACTTACAAATAACGTAAACCGTACTGCAGCAGATGTACGAGCTGCATTTAGCAAAAACAGTGGTAATATGGGTGTGAACGGTTCTGTAGCTTACATGTTTGATGCGACAGCTGTTATCGGCCTTGAAGGTAAAACATCAGATGAAGTTCTTGAAATTTTAATGGAAGCAGATGTAGATGCACGTGATATTCTAGAAGAAGAAGATTCTGTTATCGTGTATGCTGAACCAGATCAATTCCATGCAGTACAATCTGCACTTAAAGGTGCTGGCGTTGAGGAGTTTACAGTTGCAGAATTAACAATGCTTGCACAAAGTGATGTAACACTTCCTGAAGATGCTCAAGCACAATTTGAGAAAATGGTTGATGCATTAGAAGATTTGGAAGATGTTCAACAAGTTTATCACAACGTAGACTTAGGAGAGTAATACGATAGATGACCCTTTTCGCTTAGCGGATAGGGTCTTTTTTTATGAAGTTAATTAAGGTGATGAAGTATTAAAGGTATTTTGTTGTAGGTAGTGAATATGATTATAGGGATATATATAATATTCATTATCTCTAGGAGGCTTAATATGGAACATAAGACACCAAAGCATATAGTTGCTGTAGCAGGTTATTTAACAAATGAAAAAAATGAAGTGTTATTAACAAAAGTGCACTGGCGAGCTGATACATGGGAGTTGCCAGGAGGACAGGTAGAAGAAGGCGAAGCGCTCGATCAAGCTGTCTGTAGGGAAATAAAAGAGGAAACAGGGCTAACGGTGAAGCCTATCGGAATTACAGGGGTTTATTATAATACCTCTATGCATATTCTAGCTGTTGTTTTTAAAGTAGCATATATAAGTGGTGAAATAAAAACTCAACCTGAAGAGATACAAGAGGCTAAATTTGTTGATTTAAATGAAGAGAACATAGATGAGTATATAACGCGTCCTCATATGAAATCCAGAACGCTTGATGCAATGAGAGCAACACATTTTATTCCGTATGAAACGTGGGAAGTACAGCCGTATAATTTAATAGGAAGATTGTAAAGAAAAGAGTAGCCGATTTGAGATACATTCGAATCACTGCTCTTTTTTGTATACTGTTCAAGAAAAAGGTCAAAATAATAATAGCACTAGTATTGATTTGCAGAACGTTTGTTCTGTATAATGAATCTATATGTTATATACATTTAGATTACTAGATAGTCAAAAGTATATATATTGGTAGATGATATAATTAAAGTGTAAAGTGAAAATATAATAGTCTTAAGGGTTTCTCTTTTATTGGTTATTCGTGCTTTAACATAACCTATATTCAATATTTCAGATGAATAGTAGATAAAAAAATACTGTGATACAATACTTTTTTATCCCACTATTTGCTGGGCAGTAAGCCTGATTGATGAGGGCTCATTAAAGTTCCACTTTATACCTTACAATGATGTAAGGTACGTGTAAGAGAAATCGATGGGATATTTTTTTACAACAATGTATTCTTAAAGTAAGAGTTATATGCTGTGTGGAAAAGAGGTGTTCAAGATGAAAGAACGAGTATTATCTAGGGTGAACTATCATCAAAAAGTTGCATTAAATCCAATGACTAAACTTTTTTATAAAGCCATTATAATATTATTATTGTTAAGTTGTACGTTATTATTCATTGGAAATGTAATGATTGAGAAAAGTGATATTAGTAAATTACATGTACCGGCTAAGTTAGAGGTGCCAGAATCATTAACACATGCATTTATTGCGACAGAAGATAAAAGATTTTATCATCATAACGGTTTAGATTATATAGCAATTATTAGAGCCTCAGTTGAGAATATAAAGGCTGGTGGTGTCGTGCAAGGAGGAAGCACGATTACACAACAGCTATCTAAAAATGCCTTTTTAACAAATGAACGTACATTTTCTCGTAAGTGGAAAGAGATTTTTTATACGAAAAAAATTGAACGCACATTTACGAAGGATGAAATTTTAAAATTATATGTAAGTAATATTTATTATGGAGAAGGAGCGTGGGGAATTGAAAAAGCAGCAAACCTTTACTTCGGTAAAAAGGTGAACCAATTAACGTTGGCTGAAAGTGCAATGATGGCTGCTGTAGTAAAAGCACCTGCTTATTACTCACCTGCCCAAAACTATGATAAAGCAGTAGAGAGACGAAATGTCGTTTTGAGACTAATGGAGAAAGAAGGCTATATAAGCCATGATGAGTATGTTCAAGCAGTTAGTGAGAAATTAGTAATTCGTCATGATATAAAAATAGAGCAGTCGATGTTAAATAGCGCGCGTAAAAAAGCAGTAAGTTAAGAGAAGTTCCTACAGAGGAGCTTCTTTTTTTGAATAAATTGTGACAAATCGTGACACAATATCGTCACAATTATTGTGTTTTTGTAATTTATGTGAGCGTGTTCATTGCGTGACGTATATAAGTGTTGATATTATGTGTATTGTGTACAATGCTGTATACAGAATATGAATTTAAAGAGGAATGTATATGAAATCAAATAAACTCATGGCTCTTGGTATAGTTTTTTCTATCGCAGTATTGATTGTAATTGGAACAATTGCGTATAGCATCATAAATGACAAAAAAGATAAAGGGAATGAGATGTTTGCTTATTCTACGCAACAATCTTTAGGGAAAGATGATGCTCCAGTTAAGGTAGTTGAATTTGGAGACTTTAAATGTCCTGCTTGTCGTACTTGGGATGTAACAGTATTACCTCGATTAAAAGAAGAGTATATTGATAAAGGCAAAGTGCAGTTATATTTTATTAACTTCCCATTTATCGGAAAAGACTCGGATTTAGGTGCAGCAGCTGGTGAAGCAATTTATAAACAAGATAAAGATTCATTCTGGATTTTCTATGATGAGATTTATCAAAATCAAAAGAAAGATACGGAAGAATGGATTACAGAAGATTTGCTTCTTAGCATTGTGAAAGAGAAACTTCCAAAAGTTGATGTAGAGCAATTTAAGAAAGATTTACACAGTAAAGACATTAAAGAAAAAGTACGTAAAGATTCAGATCGTGCTCAAAAATTAAAAGTTCAAGGTGCTCCTTCTGTATATGTAAACGGAAATCTTGCAAACCCTGATTTCGATAGTATGAAGAAGGCAATTGATAAAGAATTGAAAAAGTGATGAGGTCTCTCATCACTTTTTCGACTTTTTTCGATAAAATTCTTGCCTCTACTTTTTTTACATGCTATACTACTTTACATAAGTTATTCTAATATCTTATATGTAATTCATATTTGCGGGTGTAGTTTAGTGGTAAAACAAGAGCCTTCCAAGCTCTGGTCGAGAGTTCGATTCTCTTCACCCGCTCCAAATTTTATTAAATGTTTTTCTATAAATTGTGATCAACGCAGTGTTTCGTTTCCGAGATAAACGAGGCATTGCGTTTTTTAATGTTTGAAAAACCTAATTACATGCGAAAATAGAAGTAAATAATAGTATTCCAAAAGTGAATTACTAACCAATAGAGTCGTTACATAAGGGATGGATTCATCTGAGGAGGCGATTAAGAGTGGATTTTGAACAATTAAAGCAAGATGTAATTGCGTATAGTAAAACAATTGGCATAGATAAAATAGGCTTTGCGAGTGCTTCTCCTTTTGAGGAATTAAAGCAGCGCTTAATCCAGCAACAACAATTAAATTATCAATCTGGATTTGAAGAGCCTGATATAGAGAAGAGAACGAATCCGCAACTGTTATTACCGGGTGCTAAATCAATTATTGCGATTGCTTTAGCATATCCTTCAAAATTAAAAAATGCACCATTAAGTAAGCGTGGAGAACGCCGTGGGATTTTTTGTCGTGCTTCTTGGGGACAAGATTATCATCTTGTTTTACGAGATCGTTTGCAAAAATTAGAAGCATATTTAATTGAAAAACTTCCGGATATAGAAGTGAAGTCCATGGTTGATACAGGTGAATTAAGTGATCGAGCTGTATCAGAGCGTGCAGGCATTGGATGGAGCGGTAAAAACTGCTCTATTATTACACCTGAATTTGGTTCGTACGTATACTTAGGGGAAATGATTACAAATGTTCCATTCCCGCCAGATAAGCCGATAGAAGATCAATGCGGGGGCTGTACGAAATGTATCGATATTTGTCCTACCGGTGCTTTAATACAGGGGGGACAGTTAGATTCGAAGAAGTGCATTGCGTTTTTAACACAGACGAAAGGATTCCTACCTGAAGAATATCGCGATAAAATAGGAAATCGTATATATGGATGTGATACGTGTCAGACTGTTTGCCCGAAAAACAAAGGAATGGATTTTCATAATCATCCTGAGATGGAGCCGAATCCTGAGCTAGTTAAACCATTATTAACGCCACTTTTAACAATTAGTAATCGTGATTTTAAAGAGAAATATGGGATTATGTCAGGGTCATGGAGAGGGAAAAAGCCACTGCAAAGAAATGCGATTTTAGCATTAGCACATTTTAAAGAAACATCGGCAATTCCTGATTTAATTGGTGTTATGAAAGATGACCCAAGACCAGTACTACGCGGAACGGCAGCATGGGCACTTGGGAAAATTGGCGGAGATGGAGTAGGCGAAGCGATTGAGAAAGCGATGGAACGTGAGAAAGATGAAGAAGTGCTTCATGAAATGAATCGCGGGCTTGAATTGTTAGCACAGAAAAAAGAGTAGATAATATTTCCCTTTTTCATATTGTAATATGGGAGGGAGACAGAATGGTTGTAAAAACGAAGATTGAAAACCAAGTACAACAATTTTTAGCATATATAACGGAGAAAAGAACGAATGTGGATGGTATTGCTGAGGATTTACTACAAATGGCACTGAGAAAGAAACAATTGTTTCAAAGACGTAGTGCACATATAGTGAAAGCAACTGCGGATGTTTCTTTCATTAGGCAATTAAATAGTAATGACCATCAAGAAATTGATTATCAAATACATTTTAAATATTTAATTAAGCATAAAGAATTATTTTATATTGAAGAGGAACAATTAAAACGAAGAGTTTGTTTAAATAATAGTCGGATTATAGGCGATTATGCTATTGAAGTGTCAGAAGAAATTAGAATGGGTGAGACATTAGAAAGGGAAATTACGAAAGAGAAGTACGGTTCTTATCAGTATAATCGTTTAGAGGCAGTGAAATATGCAGAGCGTTGGTGGGATGACCGAAATCCTATGTATCGTAATTTCCCTGATAATTGTACGAATTTCATTTCTCAATGTCTTCATACTGGAGAAGTACCTATGAGCGGATATCCTAATATTCGTAAAGGATGGTGGCAAAGGGAGAATCAGTGGAGCTGGAGCTGGGCTGTTGCACATTCTTTTTATTGGTATTTGTCAGGTGCTACAACAGGACTTCGAGCAGAGGCGGTAGAGAGGCCAGAAGAACTTATTCTTGGAGATGTCATTGCTTATGATTTCGAGGATGACGGAAGATGGAATCATACGACGATTGTAGTAGCAAAAGATGCAGATGGTATGCCGCTTGTAAATGCACATTCAGCGAATAGCCGTCGACGTTATTGGAACTATGAAGACTCTAGTAAATATACACCACAAATGAAATATAAGTTCTTTCATATTATTAATGGGTAGAGATTTTTCGCTCAAGTGGTATAATACGTAGTAGACAAAAAACAGAGGTGAATATCGCGTGGGAGTACATGTTGTTTTATATCAGCCAGAAATTCCAGCAAATACAGGGAATATTGCTCGTACTTGTGCAGCAACTGGAACAGAATTACATTTGATTAGACCGCTTGGATTTTCAACGGATGATAAAATGTTAAAGCGTGCAGGATTAGATTATTGGCAGCACGTAAAAATTACGTACTATGATTCAATTGAAGAATTTTATGAAAAAAATAAAGACGGTGAATTCTTCTATTTAACAAAGTATGGCGAGAAAGCTCATACAGCGTTTGACTATAGCAAGCGCGAGAAGGATTACTATTTTGTATTTGGAAGAGAAACAAACGGCTTACCAGCTAATGTAATCGAAGAAAACTTTGATCATTGTTTACGTATTCCAATGACAGATAAAGTACGTTCATTAAATTTATCTAATACAGCAGCAATTTTAATTTATGAAGCGTTCCGTCAACAAAATTACCCTGGATTAGATTTAGAAATCGTTTATTAAAAGTCGCCATATGGCGACTTTTTTTTATAAAATAAAAATAATATATAATCATACATTTAAAAGAGGGGACATAATCATATAGAATGGGATATATGATTAAAAATAGATAAGACGGGTTGAGATAAATATGAAGGAAGAATATAGTAATCAAAATACCTTTTTAAGTATGATAGATATGGATTTAATTAGACAAGGATTATTACATGCTATTCAAGATTTAGTATTCATATTGAAAGTTATTGATAATGAAACGTTTCAATATATGTATGTGAATAAAATAGGAATGGATTATGCTAGGTTAAGCGAAGAGTGCTATGGAAAAACCTTTGCAGAAGTATTACCAAAAGATATAGCGGGGATATTGCAAAGGCAATATGCAAAAGTAGTGAGAGAAGCGAAAGCACACACCTTTTGTGATGTAGTCAATTTACCAAAAGGTGAGATACATTATGAATCTTCACTTAATCCTGTCTGCGACGAAGAAGGAATATGTCAATTTGTTATTTGTATTACAAGAGATATTACAGCTCAAATTGAGGAGAAGACAGAGATAGAGGAAAAACAAATGTTATTTAAGTCGTTACTGGAATATAATAATGACTCAATTATATCTATAGATTCTATAGGGAGAGTTACATATGCAAATCCGGCAACGTATGAAATATTTGGATACCGGTATGAGGAATTAAATAATAAATTTATTTTTGAATTCATTAATAAAGAATATGAAAAAGATTTTCAAATTATATTTAAGGGATCGATGCAAGGAAAAGCAAAACAAATTGTTTCAAAGAAATATGTTCATAAAGAAGGGTACGAGCTATATATTTCTTTGAGAACTATCCCGATTATTGTGAACGGTGAAATTGTTGGGATTTATATTGTTACGAGAGATGTTACAAGGCAAGTATTAAACGAAATGCGAACAGAATATTTAGCTTACTATGACCAGTTAACGGGATTAATGAATAGAATTTCATGTACAAATAAGTTAAATACTTTTTTAAATGAGAGTGTAAATTTTGCACTTGTATTTATAGATTTAGATGAGTTTCATCGTATTAATGATACATTTGGTCATAAAGAGGGAGATAAAGTATTACAAAAAGTTACAGAATGTTTAAGCAATCTAAAAATAGAAGATATGCACTTATTTAGAGAACACGATGATCAATTTGTTATGTTGATAGAAAATATAACGAAAGAATATGTAGAGGAAGTTGCAAAAAGCATACTGAAAAATATTAGTGAATATTTTGTAATCGAAGAAGAAGATGTATATTTAAGTGCATCAATTGGAATTGTAATGGCTCCAGCAGATGGAGAAGATGAAAAAATACTATTTCAGAGGGTCGATGCTGCTTTAGAAAAAGCAAAAGAAAAAGGAAAAGGACATTATCATTTTTATTGTAGTGGATTAGACTGTGAGCGTGAACAAAGGTTTATAATAGAAAACCAGTTACATCGTGCTATAGAAAAAAATGAATTTTTCTTATATTATCAGCCACAAATTAATATTGAAACGAAAAAAATAGCTAGTATGGAAGCTTTAATAAGGTGGGATAATAAGGAATTAGGATTTGTTTCTCCAAACCAATTTATTCCGTTGGCAGAAAGAACAGGATTTATTATTAAGCTCGATGAATGGGTAGTAAATCAAGTGTGTCAGCAACTGCGCGAATGGTTAAATAAAGGATATGAAGTGGTCCCAATTGCGGTTAATATTTCAGCTAGACACTTTCGTTCTATTACATTAATAGAGATGATTACACGGGCTTTAAATAAGTACAATGTATCAGCTCATTTATTAGCGATAGAGGTTACAGAAGGAGCTCTTATACATAAAGATATATCAAAGAGAGTGTTACTACAATTAAAAGAACAAAATTTAAAGATTCATTTAGATGATTTTGGAACAGGCTATTCATCTTTAAGTTATTTAAAAACATATCCAATTGATACTTTAAAAATTGATCGTTCTTTTATGGAAGGTATACATATAGATGAACGTGATACGAATATTACAGCTGCAATTATTCATTTAGCTCATACTTTAGAATTAAATGTAATTGCAGAAGGAGTAGAAAAAAAGGAGCAAATACAGTTTTTGAAAGAAAAGAATGTGAAGCTTGTACAAGGCTATTATTATAGCCGACCACTATCCAAATATGATATGGAAAATATGTATTATAAATAAAAAATGATGTGCTAAAAGCACATCATTTTTTATGTGTACCTGGTTTGTCATTGTAACCGGATGTAAAAATAGCTGTAAGAAATGTGAGTGATACACCTAAAATTAATAATAATTTCATACTAATATCCTCCTTACTTTTTTCGGTTCATGAGTTTTATTTATTACCCAAAATGTATGTAAGGTTCTTAGAAGAAAAGAATTTATTTATAATGAATAGCAGTGTAAAAATGTTAATACCTATATTATACAGAATTTTCTTTGAATTTTGGAGAGAATTTTAGTGTGCTATTATATATTTCGTTTTGATTTAAAGAATGTTTAAGGACATCCTAGCATACCTTTTATAATAATCCGATTGAACAAGGAGATGGGGGAGGAGCTATAATGGATATTCTAAAAAAGATTGAACAGCATCGAGCAGCAGAAGAACGTTTACAATGGGAAGGTACGTTTGCGGAGTATTTGGAGCTTGTGAAAGAAAGACCATGGGTGGCTCAAACAGCACACTCTCGCATTTACAATATGATAAAAGATGCTGGAATTGAAGAAGTTGATGGTAGAAGAAAGTATAACTTCTTTAGTAATCAGCTCTTTGGATTAGAGGATGCTCTAGAACGTCTTGTAGAGGAATATTTTCATCCATCTGCAAAACGATTAGATGTTAGAAAAAGAATTTTATTATTAATGGGTCCTGTTAGTGGAGGGAAATCAACGTTAGTTACAATGTTGAAACGAGGATTAGAAACATATTCAAGAACAGATCGCGGAGCAATTTTTGCAATTAAAGGATGCCCAATGCACGAGGATCCACTGCATTTAATTCCACATCATTTACGAGATGATTTCTTTGATGAGTATGGGGTTAGAATTGAAGGGAATTTATCACCACTAAATGTCATGCGTTTAGAGCAAGAATACGGATCAAGAATTGAGGATGTAGTTGTAGAGCGTATTTTCTTCTCGGAAGATCGCCGTACAGGGATTGGTACATTTAGCCCGTCTGATCCAAAATCACAGGATATTGCAGATTTAACAGGTAGTCTGGACTTTTCTACGATTGCAGAATATGGTTCAGAATCAGATCCGCGTGCGTATCGATTTGATGGAGAATTAAATAAGGCAAACCGAGGAATGATGGAGTTCCAAGAGATGTTAAAATGCGATGAGAAGTTTTTATGGCACTTATTATCACTTACGCAAGAAGGGAATTTCAAAGCGGGAAGATTTGCGCTTATTTCAGCAGATGAATTAATTGTAGCACATACGAATGAAACAGAGTATCGCTCATTTATAGCAAATAAGAAAAATGAAGCATTGCATTCAAGAATTATTGTAATGCCAGTTCCTTATAATTTACGGGTAAGTGAAGAAGAACATATTTATGAAAAAATGATTCGTGAAAGTGATGTATCGAATGTTCACATTGCACCACACACACTTCGCGTTGCAGCAATGTTCACTATTTTAACTCGTTTAAAAGATCCGAAGCGTCCGGATATTGATTTAATTAAAAAGATGCGTTTGTATGATGGAGAAACGGTAGAAGGTTATAATGCGATTGATGTAGAAGAATTACAACGCGAATATCAAGATGAAGGTATGAAGGGTATTGATCCTCGTTATGTCATTAACCGAATTTCGTCTACAATCATTCGAAAAGAGGTACCATCTATTAACGCGTTAGATGTACTTAGATCTTTAAAAGATGGGCTAGATCAGCATCCATCCATTAGTAATGAAGACCGTGAACGTTACATGAATTTCATCTCATTAGCGAGAAAAGAATACGATGAAATCGCGAAGAAAGAAGTACAAAAAGCGTTTGTTTATTCATATGAAGAATCAGCTAAGACGCTTATGGATAATTACTTAGATAACGTCGAGGCGTACTGCAATAAATCGAAATTACGTGATCCGTTAACAGGAGAAGAAATGAGTCCAGATGAAAAATTAATGCGCTCAATTGAAGAGCAAATTGGAATTTCAGAAAATGCTAAGAAAGCGTTCCGTGAAGAGATTTTAATTCGCATTTCTGCTTATGCCCGTAAAGGAAAACGCTTTGATTATAATTCACATGAACGTCTTCGTGAAGCGATTCAGAAAAAACTATTTGCTGATTTAAAAGATATAGTGAAAATTACAACATCAACGAAAACGCCGGACGAAAATCAGCTTAAGAAAATCAATGATGTTGTTGCGCGTTTAATTGATGAGCATGGCTATAATTCTTCTTCAGCAAATGAATTACTACGCTATGTAGGTAGCTTGTTAAACAGATAGTTTGATAACAAAACGCTGTCTCTTGTATTTTGCGGGACAGCGTTTTATTATCCGTTCATATGTGTATAAAGTGTCATACCTTGTCCAAATGTAATAAATTAAGATGCAATTTTATGAATTTATTGTCAATTATTTTTACAATATGCATATGATAGAGTAACCAACCATTCATACGAAAAAAGCCAACACAATACAATATGTTGCAAAGTAAAAATATGTGCAACAATGCATTGTGTTTCTTTCTTATCAGTGGCTGAATATTTCTTTCTATTATGTGAGTGGCAAAATTTTGTTTAGGATGCTCGGGGTATTGTATGAAAAACGTTATAAATGTTTATGGGATGATTTTCTGTGGGCAGTTACCTTTCAAACATTCTAGCTTGCACATTACAGAACAAAATTTATAGATTGCTGTTCATACAGGAAGACAATTACAGTAAGGAGGGAAAGGAATGGGCGAAGAAAATCAACCAAATTATACGATTTCACAGGAAAACTGGTCCCTCCATCGCAAAGGATATGACGACCAACAGCGCCATCAAGAAAAAGTACAAGAGGCAATTAAAAATAATTTACCCGATCTTGTAACAGAAGAAAGTATAGTTATGTCTAATGGCAAGGATGTTGTAAAAATACCAATTCGTTCTCTAGATGAATATAAGATTAGATACAATTATGATAAAAATAAACATGTTGGGCAAGGAAACGGTGACAGCAAAGTTGGTGATGTCGTTGCGAGGGATGGATCAGGTGGTCAAAAACAAAAAGGGCCAGGAAAAGGGCAAGGAGCAGGAGATGCAGCTGGGGAAGATTACTATGAAGCTGAAGTCTCTATTTTAGAATTAGAGCAAGCGTTTTTCAGAGAGTTAGAACTGCCTAATTTAAAGAGAAAAGAAATGGATGAAAACCGGATTGAACATGTTGAATTTAATGACATTAGAAAAACAGGATTATGGGGAAATATCGATAAGAAACGAACAATGATATCGGCATATAAACGAAATGCAATGAGTGGTAAAGCATCTTTTCATCCGATTCACCAAGAAGACTTAAAGTTCCGCACTTGGAATGAAGTATTAAAGCCAGATTCAAAAGCTGTTGTATTAGCGATGATGGATACGAGTGGATCGATGGGAATATGGGAGAAATATATGGCACGTAGCTTCTTTTTCTGGATGACGCGATTTCTAAGAACGAAGTATGAAACAGTAGATATTGAATTTATTGCCCATCATACGGAGGCAAAAGTAGTTCCAGAGGAAGAGTTTTTCTCAAAAGGAGAAAGTGGCGGAACGATATGTTCTTCTGTATACAAAAAAGCACTCGAGCTAATCGATAATAAATATTCACCAGACCGCTATAATATTTATCCATTCCATTTTTCAGACGGTGATAATTTAACATCAGATAATGCTAGATGTGTAAAGCTTGTTGAAGAGCTAATGAAGAAGTGTAATATGTTTGGGTATGGGGAAGTGAACCAGTATAACCGCCACAGTACACTCATGTCAGCCTATAAAAATATTAAAGATGAAAATTTTAGATACTATATTTTAAAGCAGAAAGCAGACGTATTTCATGCGATGAAAAGCTTTTTTAGAGAAGAATCAGGTGAGAAAATGGCATAACCTCTTTTAAAGAGGTTCTTTTTTTTGTAAACTTTTTATTTCTCTAGTTGACAATGATAATGAAAATCATTATCATTGTCAACTAGAGAAATGATTACATTTCGAATTATATATTTCGGAGGAGATGTAAAGTTGAAACAAAATAAAAGAAAACGTATAAATGCAATGATTATAGCGGCGGCGTTATCACTTCCGTTTGCTGTATATTCGACACCTGCTTTAGCAGCAGTAGCAATTGAGGCGAATAAAACGGGACAAGGTTTAGAAGATGGTACATATGATGCTGTTATTAAAGCTTATAAAGATAAAACGAATGAAGAGTCTATGGCAGCTGTTTATATAAAGGATCCGAAATTAACAATTGAGAATGGAAAGAAAATTGTAACAGCAACGTTAAGTGATAGTGATTTCTTTCAATACTTGAAAACAGAGGATATTCATACTCCAGGTGTGTTTCATGATGTGAAAGTAATATCAGAAGATAAAAAGAAAAATGGAACGAAAGTGATTCAGTTTGAAGTAGGGGAATTAGGAAAAAGGTATAATATGCGAATGCATATTTATATTCCAACGATGGCCTATGACAATAAGTACCAAGTACAGTTTGAAGTAAATACATTGAATTTAGATAAAGATGTTCCAGAAGCACAAAAGGAAAATAAAGAGGATAAAGTGGATCAACAAGATGCGAATGTAATAGTAGATAAGCAATTACAAAGGCATATTAATAAATATAACTTGAATAGAGAGAATCTAGATAATCCAATAACTAAGGAAGATTTATTAAAAGTTAAATCCTTAATAGTCGTTGAAGCTAAAAATAAAGGAATACAAGACGTAAGTGGTCTAGAATATATGACGAACTTAGAAAACTTAACGTTGGAAGAAGTTAAGTTAAAAAATATAAAATTTATCTCGAACTTGAGACAATTGAAATCATTAAGTATAACCTATGGTGAACTTGAAGATATTGGACCTTTGGCTAAGTTAGAGCATATTGAGTTTTTAACTTTGAGAAACAATAAAATCTCAGATTTAAGCCCATTAAGCCAAATGAAGAAGATTAAAATGCTAGATTTAAATAGTAATTATATAAAAGATATTAAACCATTATTTACAGTGAAATCTTTAAGGACTTTGACTGTGGCAAATAATCAAATTAGTAATGATAACCTTGCTGGAATTGAGCAATTGAAAAATGTAAAAAACTTATCTTTAAGTAACAATGGACTTACGAATATTGAACATATTACATCAATGAAAAAATTAGTAGAGTTAGATCTTGCTAAAAATGAATTAGAAAACATCGAACCTTTATCAAGATTATCTACTGTACAATCACTTAATTTAGAAGAAAACTATATTTCAGATATAACGCCACTTAGTCACTTAACAGACTTATATGATTTAAAGCTAGGTTCAAATGAAATTCGTGATGTTAGACCTGTTCAAGAGCTAGGAAAAAGAATATATATCGATATTCAAAGACAAAAAATCTTTTTAGATAATGTAGAAAAAGATAAGGAAGTTAAAATACCTATCTATAATTTACAAGGAGAGCCACTTGATACTATTCAATTGAAGAGTGAAGATGGGCTCGTTAATAATGGTTCTGTTAAATGGGGGACTACCGGTGAAAAAACATATGAATTTATGTTGGATATAAATCCAGAAGAGAATCGTATTAAGTTTAATGGAACAGTAATTCAAAATGTTGTTGAAAGATTAGACGAAATCAAGGAAACAATAAAAGAGAATAATGAACAAAAGGAAAATGTAATTCTCGATAAAAATTTACAACAACATATTAATAAAGAGAATTTAGGTAGAGAGAATTTAAACGCTCCTATAACAAAAGAAGATTTATTACAGATTAAAACAGTAGAGATACTTAAAGAAAAAGGAAAAGAGATAAAAGATATAACAGGTTTAGAGTACATGACGAATTTAGAAAAACTCACTATAGAAGGAGTAGGCCTAAAAAATATAGAGTTTATCTCAAACTTGAAACAATTGAACGATGTAAATGTATCTCATAATCAAATTGAAGATATAACACCACTATCTTCATTGGAAAATTTACAGTGGTTAAATCTTACAGATAATCGTATTAAAGATGTAACGGTTCTTGGATCAATGCTAGACTTACTTAGTTTAAAATTAGCTGAAAATGAGATTCGTGATGTAAGGCCATTAATACAATTAGGTCAGTGGATAACAATTGATGTTAGAAGGCAAAAGGTCATTTTGGATGATGCAGAAATAAATAAAGAAGTGAAAATTTCTGTATATGATTTAGAGGGAGAGCCAATTGAAAAGATTACACTAAAGAGTGAAGGGGGAACGCTTACTGATGAGGGAATCATTTGGCGTACTTTAGGAGAAAAAATATATGAATTTGATTTAGATGCAGATCATTATGAGACTGGCATATTATATAGTGGCATTGTAATGCAGAATATAGTAGAAAAATTAATACCAAAAGAAGAAGTGAAAGAACCGGTAAAAGAAGTTGAAGAAACAAAAGAAGAAGTGAAAGAGCCGGTAAAAGAAGTTGAAGAAATAAAAGAAGAAGTGAAGGAACCGGTAAAAGAAGTTGAAGGATCGAAAGAAGAAGTGAAAGAACCGGCAAAAGAAGTTGAAGAGCCAAAAGAAGAAGTGGACGAGCTAACAACAGGAGTTGAAGAGTCGAAAGCGGAGGGGAAAGAAACAGGAAAAGAAATTGAAGGTTCAAAAGAAGCAGTAAATCCATCCGAAGTAGTCCAAGAACAAAACATGAATCATCAAGTTGTGAAAGAAAATAAACCAGTTGCTAATAAACAGGAAGAAAGTAAGAAATCATTAGGAGCAACAGGTGGACAAGCGAATACATCAAAGTTACTTTCAGGCGTAGCATCAGTTCTTTCAGCACTGAGTATGTTTGTATTTAGAAAGAGATTATTTAAGAAATAAATAACGTATTATCTTATTATATTGTAAAATAATTGTATAAGTTTTTGAGAAGACATTATCATGGCAGTTTCATTTTGAAATAGGCTTATGATAATGTCTTTTTTAAGGGGGATATAAATGGAAAAGGTGTCGGAGAGCAGTTATTACAAGTTGCAATTCAGTATATTTTCTCCTTCCAAGGGATGAGAGAGATAGTACTATGTTTGAATACGAATAATGCTCGTCTGATGAAATTGTGCAAGAAAGTAGATTTTGAGGAAAAAGCATGTTTACAACACTATATAATAGAGTGAAAAACCCATTCATATGAAAATGATATTTCATATGAATGGGTTTTATTACGGATTTAGAAGTGATTTGAGGCGCCAATCGTTACATAACCTTTTTTATTTTTTTCGGCATTTCTTTCGTTTGCAAATTAACATCTTCTTTTCGTAGCTCTTTAAAGAGTGAAGTAACCATAAGAACGACTACAATAGAAAATGGTAGCGCAGCAATTATAGCTGCGATTTGTAGTGCATTTAATCCTCCAGCTTGTAATAAAATAGCGGCAATTATCGCGATTGTTAATCCCCATATAAGTTTTAAACTATTTTTCGGTGATAAACTTCCGTTACTCGTTTGCATGGAAACAACAAATGTTGCTGAATCGGCAGAAGTAACGAAAAATGTGGCTACTAAAATTAACCCAATAATCGTTAAAAATGTAGAGAATGGTAGATGTGAAATAACAGCAAATAATCCAATCTCTGTACCATTTTTTGCAATTTCATCAGCTATTCCAAGCGATTGGAACATTTCCATATGGATTGCGGTACCACCAAATACTGCAAACCAAAATGTACAGATAAGAGTCGGGACTAATACAACTCCAAAAATAAATTCTTTTATTGTGCGCCCTTTAGAAATACGAGCGATGAATGTACCGACGAATGGAGACCAAGAAATCCACCATCCCCAATAGAAAATAGTCCAGTTTTCAATCCAAGAAGAAGATTTTTCATTAAATGCTCCTAAATTTAATCCCATACTAGGCAAAGCTCCAATATAAGAACCGAGTGTAGATGTGAAATATTTCATAATAAATACGGTTGGCCCTAAAAATAAAAAGGAGACGAGTAAAATACCTGCAAGAGAGAAATTTAAGTTACTCAAATATTTAATCCCACGATCTAAGCCAGTTTGTGCACTCGTTAAATATAAAACGGCGAAGATGGCGATAAGTACGAGCTGTGTAAGTAAAGTGTTATGAATAGAAGGGAATAAATAGCTTAATCCTCCAGCAATTTGTTGAGCACCAATCCCAACAGATGGTACAATGCCAAATACTGTGGCTAAAACAGCTAAAATATCGACTGTTTTTCCGATACGAGAATTTTTCGATCGATTAAATAATGGAGTAACTGTAGCCCCGATAGTGCTACCTTTTTGTTTGCGGAATGTGAAATATGCAATTGTTAAAGCAACCATTGCGTATAGTGACCATGGAAAGAGACCCCAGTGGAAAAATGAATATTGCATAGCGAGTTTGGCACTTTCCTCTGTCCCCGCTTTTCCTGTTAATGGATCTGTAAAATGTGAAATCGGTTCAGCGATTCCATAAAAGAGGAGTCCAATCCCCATTCCTGCTCCAAACAACATGGATAGCCAAGATGGATAATTATATTTTGGCTTTTCTCCATCTTTACCAAGACGAATAGAACCGTACTTAGAAAATGCTAAATAAGCAGCCAAAATAATCATTGTAGTCATAAGTAGAGAGTAAAACCACCCAAATTTATTGAGGATAAATGAGTTTAAAGAAGATGTAACACTTTGTAAATCGTAGCCTTGTATCCAACTTGCTGGGGTAATTCCCCATATAATGAATAATGTTGTTAGCAAGAAGGAGATATAAAATACACTGTTTTCTTTTTTTATCATAGAATCCCACCCTTATTTAATAAAGTTAACAATTATAATAATCATAACAATTAAGTTTTTAATTGTCAAAAAATTCCCTTTTTATAATGTGAAAGGATGCAATTTGTTTTAGGGAGGTAAAGAGCAATGTGTTCACGATATGTACAAATTATAGGAAGAAATAATATGAAATATTGCATTTTATATTGTTACATCCAGATTTTATGTTAAATTCTTGAATGGAATATTAAAATAGGGGGCAAGGATATGAACAAGAAATCAAAGGTCAATAAAGTGATGCTTAGCATTAGTACAATGGCTTTATCGTTAGGCGCACTTCAAACTCATGCAGCAGCGGAAGAAAAAGTACCGTATAACGTGTTGAAAACGAAACCGGTTGGAATTGAAAAGTCGGTAGATGAAGTTGGACATATTTCAAAAGTTGATGAAACTTTATCATTTCAAGAACGTTTAAAAGTAGGAGATTTTTCACAGCGACCAGCATCTATTACGAAGAAAACTGCAGTAAAGCAAGTTAAAGAAAGCTATTCAATGGCTGATTTAAACAAAATGAATGATCAAGAATTAGTTGAAACGTTAGGCAGTATTAAGTGGCACCAAATTACAGACTTATTCCAGTTTAATGAAGATGCAAAGGCTTTTTATAAAGATAAAGGAAAAATGCAAGTCATTATAGATGAATTAGCTCATAGAGGTAGTACATTTACGAAAGATGATTCAAAAGGAATTCAAACGTTTACTGAAGTGCTGCGTTCAGCTTTTTATCTTGCATTTTATAATAGTGAATTAAGCGACTTAAATGAAAGAAGCTTCCAGGATAAATGTTTACCTGCTTTAAAAGCAATCGCAAACAATCCAAACTTTAAGCTTGGTACAGTTGAACAAGATACAGTCGTATCTGCATACGGTAAATTAATTAGTAATGCTTCAAGCGATGTTGAAACGGTTCAATACGCATCGAATATTTTAAAGCAATACAATGATAATTATACTACTTATGTAAATGATCGAATGAAGGGACAAGCAATATACGATATCATGCAAGGTATTGACTATGATATACAGTCGTACTTAACTGAAGCTCGTAAAGAAGCGAATGAAACGATGTGGTATGGAAAAGTAGATGGGTTTATTAATGAAATAAATCGTATTGCTCTTCTAAATGAAGTAACGCCAGAAAATAAATGGCTTGTTAATAATGGCATTTATTTTGCTAGCCGTTTAGGGAAGTTTCATAGCAATCCAAATAAAGGATTAGAGGTTGTTACACAAGCAATGCATATGTACCCGCGCTTAAGTGAACCTTATTTTGTTGCGGTAGAACAAATTACAACAAATTATAATGGTAAAGATTATAGCGGGAATACAGTAGATTTAGAGAAAATACGTAAAGAAGGAAAAGAGCAATACCTACCAAAAACGTATACATTCGACGATGGATCAATTGTGTTCAAAACAGGAGATAAAGTATCAGAAGAAAAAATTAAGAGACTATATTGGGCTGCAAAGGAAGTAAAGGCACAGTACCACCGTGTAATTGGAAATGACAAAGCGTTAGAGCCAGGAAATGCGGATGATGTATTGACGATCGTAATTTATAATAGTCCAGATGAATATCAATTAAATAGACAATTGTATGGATATGAAACAAACAACGGTGGAATTTATATTGAAGAGACAGGTACATTCTTTACATATGAGCGTACACCAGAGCAAAGTATTTATAGTTTAGAAGAGTTATTCCGTCATGAATTTACTCATTATCTGCAAGGGAGATATGAAGTTCCTGGTTTATTTGGAAGAGGAGATATGTATCAAAATGAAAGGCTAACTTGGTTCCAGGAAGGAAATGCAGAGTTTTTCGCAGGATCTACTCGTACGAATAACGTTGTACCAAGAAAGAGTATAATTAGCGGATTATCATCTGATCCTGCAAGCCGTTATACAGCAGAGCGTACACTATTTGCTAAATACGGTTCTTGGGATTTCTATAATTACTCGTTTGCATTGCAGTCTTACTTATATACGCATCAGTTTGAAACATTTGATAAAATTCAAGATTTGATTCGTGCGAATGACGTGAAAAATTATGATGCATATCGTGAAAATCTAAGTAAAGATTCTAAGTTAAATAGAGAGTATCAAGAGTATATGCAGCAGTTAATTGATAATCAAGATAAATATAATGTACCGGAAGTAGCAGATGATTATTTAGCTGAACATGCACCGAAATCGTTAACTGAAGTGAAAAAAGAAATTAGTGATACGTTGCCTATGAAAGATGCAAAAATGACAAAACATAGCTCTCAATTCTTTAATACATTTACACTAGAAGGCACATTTACAGGTAATGTAACAAAAGGTGAGTCAGAAGATTGGAAAGCAATGAGTAAAAGAGTAAATGAATCTTTAGAACAATTGGCGCAAAAAGAATGGAGTGGCTACAAAACTGTTACAGCATACTTCGTCAATTATCGTGTGAATAGTTCAAATGAATTTGAATATGATGTAGTCTTCCATGGAATCGCAAAAGATGATGGAGAAAATAAAGCTCCAACGGTTAATATAAATGGCCCTTATAGCGGTCTTGTAAAAGAGGGAATTCAATTTAAAAGTGATGACTCAAACGATGAAGATGGAAAAATTGTTTCTTATTTATGGGAATTTGGAGATGGAAGCACAAGTGCAGAAGTGAATCCAGTACATGTATATGAAAGAGAAGGTTCTTATAAAGTATCGTTAAGAGTAAAAGATGATAAAGGCAAAGAGAGCAGAAGCGAAACAACTGTTACGATTAAAGATGGAAGTTTAACAGAATCAGAACCAAATAATCGTCCAGAAGAAGCAAATCGTATCGGGCTAAATAGTACGATAAAAGGCAGTCTTATTGGCGGGGACCACACTGATGTTTATACATTTAATGTAGCATCAGCGAAAGATATCGACATTTCTGTTTTAAATGAGTATGGAATTGGGATGACATGGGTACTTCACCATGAATCAGATATGCAAAATTATGCAGCTTACGGTCAAGCCAATGGGAATCATATAGAAGCGAAATTTAATGCAAAACCAGGCAAGTATTACTTGTATGTATATAAATATGATAATGGCGATGGAACGTACTCATTATCAGTAAAGTGAAACTTTAATCATTCATCCCCCAATGATTATTAGCCCACACCAATCGGGCTCTTACGGGCAGTTATCTCCCGTCTAACTGCTTTGAATTCATCGGAGGGAAGTCTTACTGCTCACAAATAGCGGGGAAAATAAGCACTTTTCCAATGTATGTTTAACTTTACTTTTTGTGGGAAATAGTATATTATATAGATATATAATATATCGGTTATTTTCTAGGAGGAGCCTGTCACAATAGGTTTCTCCTGTTCTTTTTTAGAGGCCTGTCTTACAGGTTTTTCTTTAAAAGATAAATAACTGAAAATTAAGAACTATAATCTTTGAAAGAGGTGGGGCATACACATAACAAAAAAGGGATTGTTTAAGAGAGGGGGATAAGAAATGGTTTTATTTGGTTATCCACTTGAAACAATTTATTTATACGGATTTATTATTGCTACTATACTCACTGTGATTTATATCTTTTTTGGAGATATATTTGAATCCATATTTAGTTTTGGGGGCGGATCGGTATCCGTTGTTACTTTATTACTTAGTTTTTTCGCCATGTTATGTGGGCTTAGTTATATAGGAGAATATTTATTTTCCTTTAATAGCATTCTTATTTTCGGGGCTGCATGTGCTATATCCTTTATTGGTGTTTTCATCATGAAAATACTAATTTTAAAACCGATTGCAGAAGCAGAACAAAATACCGTACAACGTATGGATGAATTTATCGGTTGCAAAGGAGAAGTCATTACGACAATTCCTACAGAAGGATTTGGTGAAGTATTAATTTCATCCCAATTTGGAAGTAATGCAATCCCAGCTAAAACAGTTGGGAAAAAAGATATTTCGCAAGGAACAGAGGTTATTATCGAGGGAGTCCAAGATGGTGTTTTACTTGTACAAAACATCGCTTATTCTTTAAAGAAACCAAAATTATAAGGGGGAATTTACATGACGATTCCATTAATTATCGGTGGAGTTTTACTGGCAATTTTAATTCTACTCATTTTAGTATTCATTACGAAGTATCGTACGGTTGGTCCAGATGAAGCGTTAATTGTTACAGGGAACTGGCTTGGTGGAGGAAAGAATGTTGTTACCACTGATGATGGAAAGAAGATTAAGATTATCCGCGGGGGCGGTACTTTCGTAGTTCCAATTATGCAAAGAGCAGAACCTTTAAGCCTATTAAACTACAAATTAGAAGTTGGTACACGCGATACGTATACGAAGCAAGGTGTTCCAGTTACAGTAAATGGTGTTTCTATTATTAAAGTAGGTTCTACAATTGAAGAAGTATCTACTGCAGCTGAGCAATATTTAGGAAAAGAAACGGAAGAGTTAAAAGTAGAAGCAAAAGAGGTTTTAGAAGGTCACTTACGTGCAATCTTATCTTCTATGACAGTAGAAGATGCGTATAGTAATAGAGAGCAATTTGCTCAAAAGGTACATGAAGTAGCTTCTACAGATTTAAAGAAGATGGGACTTCGCATTGTTTCTTTCACAATTAAAGAAATAATGGATAAAAACGGATACTTAGATGCGCTTGGTCAGCCGCAAATTGCTACCGTTAAGCGTGATGCAACAATTGCGAACGCAGAGCGTGAAAAAGAAGCACGTATTGAAAAAGCACGTGCTGAAAAAGAGGCAAAAGAAGCAGAATATCAACGTGATGCACAAATCGCTGAAGCTGAAAAACATAAAGAATTAAAAGTACAGTCCTATAAGAGGGAACAAGAGCAAGCACGTGCAGATGCGGATCTTTCTTACGAATTACAACAAGCGAAAGCACAACAAGGTGTTACAGAAGAGCAAATGCGCGTTAAAATCATTGAGCGTGAAAAGCAAATCGAGTTAGAAGAAAAAGAGATTGCGCGTCGTGAAAAGCAATACGATGCAGAAGTTAAGAAAAAAGCAGATGCAGATCGCTATGCTGTTGAGCAATCAGCGGAAGCAGAAAAAGTAAAACAAATTAAAAAGGCAGATGCGGATCAATATAAGATTGAAGCTGAAGCGAGAGCTCGTGCGGAAGAAGTACGTGTAGAAGGTTTAGCGAAGGCGGAAATCGAAAAAGCGCAAGGTCAAGCAAAAGCGGAAGTACAAAAAGCACAAGGTACGGCGGAAGCAGATGTTATTAGATTAAAAGGTTTAGCAGAAGCAGAAGCGAAACAAAAAATTGCCGAAGCATTTGAATTATATGGTCAAGCAGCAATTATGGATATGGTTCTTAAAATGCTTCCAAGTTATGCGAAGGAAGTTGCAAGTCCGCTTAGTAACATTGATAAAATCACAGTTGTCGATACAGGCGGCGGTGGTAAAAATAGCGGGGCCGGAAAAGTTGCAGGTTATGCGACTGATTTAATGGCAACGATGCAAGAAACGTTAAAAGCTTCTTCTGGAATTGACTTAAAAGAGCTATTAGAAGGATTTGCAGGAAAAGGAGCGGTACAACAATTGTCAAGCGATAAACCTGTTGTATCTGTAGTAGAAGATGAGAAAAAAGAAGTAGAAAAAGATAAAGAATAGTAAGGTGGAAAGAACCTCTAGTAAGTGAAATACTAGAGGTTCTTCCATGAATTATAATATTTCGAATAATATACATTTTTATACATTGTTTTAATTATTTAATTTATATAGAATGAAAAAGATATGTATCGATTCTTTATGATGTAGAAAAAATAGAGAGTCTCATCGATGCATTTAAATCGTATTATTTTTATAGAGAGATTAAATGTTAATTAATTACATTTAAAACGGCATGGAGGGGTAGAAGTATGTTTCAAGGGAAATTAAGGAGTAGTAGTTTAAAAACAAAGTTACTTGTATCATTTATTATTATTTTAATTCTTCCAAGTATTGTAATTGGTTGGACGTCTTATCAACAGGCGAAGACGAATTTTAATGAAACGATTTTAAACTCGGCTAAAGATAATATAAAAATTTTGGATAATGTAATTAATAAAGAATTGGATAGTAAAAAAGTAGATGCAACTTATTTTACGAAATTATTCACACAATCAAGTTACCAAGCAGATCAAATTCAAAACATACAAAATAAACTAGAAGAATACAATAAACTGCATCCAGAAATGGAAGCAATCTATACAGGATCTAGTAATGGACAGTTCATTCAATCACCAGCTATTCAGATGCCAGATGGATATAACCCTACAGAAAGAGATTGGTATAAAGAGGCTGTGAAGAAAAGCGGAGAAGTAATTGTAACTCCTCCATATAAGTCAAAAACGACAGGGAATATTGTTATTACACTAGCAAAACAAAACGAGGATAAAAGTGGCGTTCTTGGGATTGACTTAATCATTAATGATATTGTTACTACTTCCAAGATGGTTAATATCGGTAAGGAAGGGTATGTAGCAATATTTGATCAAGATAAAAATGTAGTAGCGCACCCGACACTGAAGCCAGGAGAGAAATTAGAAGAGAAACTTAGTAAAGAATTGTATAAACAGGAAGCTGGGGATGTTCATTATTCATTAGATGGTGAAGATCGCAATATCACTTTTAAAACGAATAAGAAAACTGGATGGAAAATAGCAGGAATTATGCCTTCCAAAGAAATTATCCAAGCGGCTGAACCTATTTTCTATAAAGCAATAACTGTTCTTGGAATTTCACTAATAATCGGTGGGATTGTAATTTACTTCATAATTGCGTCTATTATTAAACCGTTAAAACAACTTGTCATATCATCGAAGAAGATTAGTGAAGGTG
This sequence comes from Bacillus sp. SRB3LM, assembly GCF_015712745.1. Taxonomy (NCBI): domain Bacteria; kingdom Bacillati; phylum Bacillota; class Bacilli; order Caryophanales; family Bacillaceae; genus Bacillus; species Bacillus sp. SRB3LM. The sequence continues at coordinate 12,941 of NZ_VWVQ01000039.1, read as the reverse complement.
ATTTAACAGAATCAATTACAGTTCATTCTAAAGATGAAATTGGACAGCTAGGAGAAAGTTTTAACGAGATGGCTGCATCGTTACAAAGTGTCATTTCCAATATAAACACTTCAGCAAGTCATGTAGCGGCATCTTCAGAAGAATTAACAGCTAGTATGAAGCAGACAAGCGAAGCAACGGAACAAATTACACAGGCGATAGAGCAAGTATCAAGTAGTGCAGAAATACAAACGAAAGAAGTTGAAGAAGGAGCAACATTGTTAGAAGAAGTTACAGAAGGAATTCAGCGTGTTGCAGATAGTTCTTCATTAGTATCTACAGCCTCTATGTATACGAAGAAAAAAGCTGAAAATGGTGGGAAGTTAGTTGAACAAACAGTGAATCAAATGCAATTAATTCATGAGTCTGTTTCACAGTCAGACAAAATCATTGGTTTATTAGACGATAAGTCGAAACAAATTGGAGCAATCCTCGAAGTGATTCAACATATTGCAGAACAGACAAATTTATTAGCGTTAAATGCGGCAATTGAGGCTGCGAGAGCTGGAGAGCAAGGAAGAGGATTTGCAATTGTAGCAGATGAAGTGCGAAAACTAGCAGAACAATCAGGACAGTCTTCTACGGAAATTGGGAAACTAGTGAAAGAGATTCAATTTGATATAAAAGAAACAGTAAGCTCTATGAATCAAGTTGGAACAGAAGTACAATCAGGACTTGTAGTTGCAAATGAAACGAAGCAAAGCTTTGCCGAAATATTGAAGTCTACAAATGATACAGTTGTACAAATTGATAGCATGGTAGATGTAGCAAAACAAATGACGGTAGATGCAAAGCAAGTAAGTGCATCTATTAATGAAATTGCAGCTACGATTGAAGAAAATGCAGCAAGTGTTCAAAATATTGCTGGTTCCTCTGAGGAACAATTAGCTTCAGTAGATGAAATAAATGCAGCAGCAGTCCATTTATCACAAATGGCAGAAGAATTACAAGAGATGATTAGTAAGTTTAAAGTGTAATAACAAATATTAAGAAACGAGGTAATAATTTTACTTCGTTTCTTTTTTTATGAAGAGAAAAAGAAAGAAATATAGAGTAACCGTGTTATGATTAAGTATAATTAAAGAGACTGTATATTCTTTAAATTCCATCTTTAATCATGTTAGGGGAATGGTTTTGAAATTTAAAAAATTAAAACTCCAACCGAGAATTACATTAACTATAAGTACACTTATTTTAGTTGTACTTATGCTAACGAGTTATTTATTTTATTACATATTATCTGAAACGGTAGAAGAGCAAATTGGGAAACGAGCTTTGCATGTTGCGAAAACAGTTGCTGCTATACCTGAAATAAAGGAAGCTTTTCAAAAAGAAAACCCAGCTTCTATCATTCAGCCGATTGCAGAAAGAATTCGAATGGATACAGAGGCTGACTTCATTGTAGTTGGAAATAAAGAGGGGATTCGATATGCGCATCCTGAGCGAGATAAAATAGGAGAAGCGATGATTGGTGGAGATAACAAAGGTGTTTTATTAGAAGGAAAATCATATGTTTCGAAAGCAACTGGATCATTAGGCCCTTCATTACGTGGAAAAGTTCCAATCCGTAATCAGGAAAATGAAATCATTGGTGTGGTGTCTGTTGGATTTTCAATGGATGATATTCATGGAGCGGTAGAGGTGTATGGAAAGCGTGTATTTTGGATTACAATAATAGGGCTATTAATTGGAGTAATCGGCTCTATATATTTAGCGGCAAGTATAAAAAGAATGATGTTCGGTATGGAACCAGAAGAAATTTCATCTTTATATGAAGAGCATAGTACAGTGATTCAATCTGTACGTGAAGGAATTATTGTAATCGATAAAAATGGCATGATTAGTTTAGTCAATCAAGCAGCCTATGATATTCTTTCGCTAGATAAACAACAAAATATTATTGGGGAATTTATTTTAAATGTAATTCCTAATTCAACGATACTAGATGTACTTCAAACTGGTGAAGAACAGTTTGATCGCCAATTAAATATAAAAGGACAGGCTGTTATTGCGAACCGTCTACCTATTAAAGTAAAGAATAAAGTAACTGGCGTTGTATCGAGCTTACGTTTGAAATCTGAAATGGATCAGTTAACAGCAGAATTATCTCAGACGAAGCAATATACAGAGGCATTACGAGCGCAAACGCACGAATATAACAATTTATTGTATACGCTTTCAGGTCTTATCCAATTAGAATCATACGAAGATGCTTTAGAGCTTATTCATAAGGAAACAGCGGTATATCAAGATTTTGTTCAATTTATTATGAAGCGGATTCAAAATCCATGGCTAGGTGGAATTTTAATTGGATTTTATAATAGAGCACGAGAGTTGAAGATTGATTTTATGCTAGATAGAGAAAGTGGTTTAGACAAAGTAAGTCCACATATTGAGAGTAATTATGTCGTTTCTATTTTAGGGAATTTAATTACGAATGCATTTGAAGCAATTGAAAAAAATGAAGAGAATGATAAGAAAGTAAGGATGTTTGTAACTGATATTGGAGAAGAAATATTAATTGAAGTGGAAGATTCAGGGCAAGGGATTCATGATGAAATAATTACTAGCATATTCTATAAAGGCTTTTCGACGAAAGAAGGAGGAGAGCGAGGATATGGATTAGCAAAAGTGAAAGAGTTAGTAGAAGATTTAAATGGAAGTATTGCAATTGAAAAAGGGGATTTAGGTGGTGCGTTATTTATTATTGCACTACCGAAAGAGAGAGGCGAATAGTAATGGGTGAGGAGATTGAAGTATTAATTGTAGAAGATGATATTCGGATTGCTGACATTCATCGTCGTTTTACTGAAAAAATTGAGGGATTTAAAGTAATTGGAACGGCAACGACTGGAGAACAAGCGAAAGAATGGCTAGAGCTTGTGAAGCCACAGCTCGTGTTATTAGATGTGTACTTACCTGATATGCAAGGAACGGAACTTGTCACATATATTAGGAATCATTTGCACGATACAGATATCATTATGATTACAGCGGCATCGGAAACAGATGTAGTGAGGCACGCCCTGCGGGGCGGAGTAACAGATTATATCGTAAAGCCACTAATGTTTGATCGATTTAAGGCGAGTTTGGAAAGTTATCAAAAAAAGATTATGCAGCTGAAGAAAAATAATCAATTATCTACAGAACAAATAGAACATTTATGGTCTCAAAGAGGCGTAAAGGGAAATGAAATGGAATATGCCCCGAAAGGGATAGACCCCTTAACTTTAGCAAAAATAAAAAAACATATGTTAACAGTTAATGAAGAAGGGATTACAGCAGAGGTACTAAGTTCAATGGTAGGCGTAAGTCGATCAACTGCAAGGCGCTATTTAGAGTATTTGATATCTGGGAAGAAAGTCCACGCAGAGCTAATATATGGAAGTGTTGGGAGACCGGAGAGGCGTTATTTTCTTACTTCTTCATAATAAAAAACAGTAGAGGATTTTATTTCTTCTACTGTTTTTTTGCATCTTATATTGGAATAATCCCAATTACAATACCGGTAATTAACATAACCATTGTCGTTCCAACGGCCCACAATAAAGTGAAGCGTTGATGTTCACCGAAATCAACTTTGGCCATTCCGACCAATAAATAAGTGGAAGCGACAAGAGGACTTAATAAGTGAACGGGTTGCCCAAGTAAGGAAGCGCGTCCCATTTCAGCTGCACTAATTCCGTAAGTAGCAGCAGCCTTCGTTAAAATAGGCAATACCCCAAAGTAAAATGCATCATTGGACATGAAAAATGTGAATGGCATACTGAGAAGTGCTGTAATAATTGGCAATTGTGGTCCAAGTGCATCTGGTATAAGAGTTACTACACTGTTAGCCATGGCATCTACCATTTTTGTTCCAGATAAAATACCAGTGAAAATACCGGCAGCAAATACGAGAGAAACAACTGCTAATACATTCCCTGCATGAGAAGCAATACGTTCTTTCTGTTGTTCTAAGTTTGGATAGTTAATCATAACAGCAATAGCAAAAGCGATTGTAAATAAAACAGGTAACGGCATAACTTCTAGTATGAGACAGACAAGTAATGTAGCGGTTAATAAAAAGTTAATCCATAGAAGTTTAGGACGTTTATGCACTGCGGCTTCGACAGTTGCAGCTTGCTCATCCATTGTTTGCATTTGTTTTAAATACTGTACATCCATAATTCCTAAACGTTTTCTTTCTTTTTTTCCAAGATAGTAGGCAACGAAAACAACCCAAATTGCACCAGCAATCATTCCTGGAATAAGAGGTGTAAATAATTCGGAAGCCTCAAGTCCAAGTGCGCTCATAACACGAGCTGTGGGTCCACCCCAAGGTGTAAGATTTGTTACCCCCGCCCCTAACATAACAACTCCAGCTAATATGAGGGGGTTCATTCCAAGGCGCTTATATAGTGGATACATTGCGGAAACTGTAATCATGTATGTTGTTGTACCGTCACCATCTAGAGAAACGATAATAGTCAATATAGCCGTTCCGATAACGATTTTTAAAGGATCTCCTTTTACAAATTTTAAAATCTTACTAATGACAGGATCGAATAAACCGCTATCAATCATAATCCCAAAATATAAAATAGCGAACATAAGCATAATACCAGTAGGTGCTAACTTTTGAATCCCCTCTAACATCATAGGCCCCATATTGGCATAGAATCCGCCAATTAATGCAAAAACACTCGGAATTAATATTAATGCTACTAGCGCTGACATACGTTTCGTCATAATTAAAAACATAAAGACAAATACCATCGCAAATCCAAGTAGTGCTAACATGTAATTTCCCCCTCTAAAGAATGATTGCGCTTTCAAAATAGAATAAAAATTCAGAAAAAGGTTTTTTATTTATAATAAAAGCATCTATTCAAATGGTAAATAATTTGAAAAATAACATCATTAGAAGCATAATTTTTATTTTGTTCATTTTGTTCACGGTAGTTAATTTGAATTTTTAAAAAGTAAGCTGCTCCTCGTAAGAATGGTAGAATAAGATGAAAATAGTGAAGTGTGAAATAGGGAGTAGATGTTATATGAAAACGAGAATTGAAGAGATTTATAGCTCTTATGAAGGAAAAGTAGAGGAGATTTTTATTAATGAATCTTCTTACGTATATGAATGGGAAAAATTACTGATGATCCGAAAAAATGACGGTGAGCTTAAAAAAATCGCAGTCGGGATTAGTGGAAATATAAGATTGGTAAATGTAGAAGTTGGACAGGAAATTAGTGCGGATACATTATTAGTTAAGTTAGAAGATGATTTGTTAATTACAGGTTGCGAGTGATGAGAGATGTGTAGAAATAACTACACATCTTTGTTTGTTTCCTATATTACAAAAAGCACATTGTTTTTTCACAAATCTCACACAACCTTTTGGTATTCTTTTCGTGGAGTATACGGTTTCTAGGGAGGGATATTGATGAAAGTAAAATATGTCGTACTTGCTATATGTTTATGTTTCGTATTTATGATAGTCGGGTGTGGGAAAAAGGAAACAGCAGCTGTTGCCATTGATGAGAAACATGATAAATGTGATATTTGCCAAATTGGGGTAACAGATAATCAATTTGCAACAGAAATTATTTTAGAAAATGGAAAAGCGTTAAAGTTTGATGATATCGGTTGTATGTATAAATGGATGGAGATTAACTCAGATGAAAAGACGAAAGAGAAATTTGTCCGAGATTATGATTCGAAAGATTGGATTTTGTTAGAAGACGCTACTTACGTATATGATAAAACAATAACGACACCGATGGCTTATAATGTCATTTCATTTAAAAATAAAAAAGATGCAGAGAGCTTTGTATCTAACTATAAGGGGAAAGTTCTTTCGTATAAAGAGCTAGCAGAGCATAAATGGGAAATGAATAAAGAGATGATGGGGAAACCGAAAGCAGGAAATCATGGTGGACATCATTAATAATAGAAAAAGACAACTATATAGTTGTCTTTTTCTATTATTACTCAGGTGCAAATATAGAAAAGGTGTAAAATTTTTAGAAGAACGGTTACAATGGAATATAGTAACCTAAAGCAATCGTTTATCCCGCATTAACGGGCAGTAAGATCTCCACCTCAAAATTTAGTGAAAGCAAAGAAGTTAGGTGGAGTCGGGCTGCCCGTAAAAGCCCGACTGGTGTGGGCTAATAATTAGTGGTGGATGAACAAAATCCCCACTAATTAAAGTTTCACTTTATGTACTTTTTAGAAATGTATACAAATGCGGTAAAAACGTGCTAAACTAATTGCTTCATAATGTTAATGATGGGGCCATCAGGCGTATCATTTCAATAGGTTGAGAAACATAGTATAAGCTTAAGATAATCCGTTTAAAGAAGGAATCTAAAGGGCTTATGGATAAATGTACTCAAGAAGAGTTATTGTATGTGATGGAGGAATGGTTAAGAAAACATTATCTTTCATAGGAGCTGTAGTTGTGAGAAAACAAAAAATTTTATTATGTATTTTATTAGGACTTTTAATGACGGTAGTGGCTTGCGATAAGCAAGAAGAACCAGAATCGAGACCGGTTCATGTGAAAAATGAAAAGAAAAAAGAGAAGCATAAAGAACAGGAAGAATCTAAAGAAGAGAAAAGTATAAATTTAATGGACAAACAGTTGTTACTTTCAGCTACTCTTGGAGACACAGAGACAACTATGAAGTTGATTCAGGATGGAGCGAATATAAACGTAGAAGGTGACAACGGAGAAACGCCTGTCCTTGCAGCGACGTACCAAAATCATGTAGAGACAGTTAAAGCATTAATTGGTGCAGGTGCTAATATTGAAATTAAAGATGAGAAAAAAAGTAATCCACTTCTTTATGCAAGTAGAGAAGGATATACGGATATTGTAAAAGTATTAATTAATGCAGGAGTTAATACGAAAGAAACGACTAGGTCAGGTGGGACAGCACTTATTTCTGCATCTGAGCGTGGCCATGTAGAGGTTGTTAAAGAATTATTAGAGCATACAGATATTGATGTGAATTATAAAAATGAACGTGGTGGAACAGCGCTATTAGAAGCCATTGTATTAGGAAATGGTAGTGAAAACCATAAGAAAGTAATTCAATTGCTTATTGATCACGGTGCAGATGTAAATATGGCTAACAAGGAACATCTGACGCCACTGCAATACGCTGAAAAAAGAGGTTTTAAAGATATTGTAAATATGTTGAGGGTAGCTGGAGCGAATGAAGTAGTACAGCCACAACAAACAGTAGAGTAAAAAACGAAAAATAATCCCATTTAGATAGACAGAATGAAGAAATCAGTTAGTATGATGGATTCAGTAATGTGTATTTGAATGGGATTTTTGTTTTGAGCATGAAAAATAGATTATGAATGGATGGTAAATGGAGTAAATAAGGAGGAAGCCTTATTTTGCAATTGTAAAAAATGAAAAGGTAGTTTCTGTTTGTTGCAGTGCAAGAAGTACGCCCGTAGCTGCTGAGGCAAGTGTGGAAACTTTAGCGGAGTTTGAAGGGACCGGATATGGTACTGATGTTGTTACAGCCTGGGCTATATCAATACAAGAGGAAAGGCGCATTCCACTTTATAGTACTGCTTGGGATAACTTTGCTTTGCAAGCAGTGGTAAGCAAACTAAAAATCATTAACTATGGAATGAATTTACATATTGATTGAATTTTAAGTATTGTTTCGTTCTTATTTTTATATTTAAATATATAGATTAATGTAAATGGTGATGTGGTGAATATTAACATTCGATTAACACCTAATTAACAATCTATCAAAACTGACTTAATAAATGCGTAATATAGTAAAGGTAACAAAATAACTAGGGTAGAGAACATTTGAGAACACCCACTTACATATAATGTGCTACTTTCTTAGGTGTGCTCTATTCCCTAGAGTTCAAATAAGGAGAAAGGCGTTCTATGTAAGTAGGTGTTTTTAGTTTGGATAAAAATAGAACAGTTAGGTGGAATAAATGTTTGAAAAACCTTATATTGCGATGATAAAGGATTGGGAAGGATACAAAGCATACAAAAAATTGCCGAAAACAGTTTTTCTTATGACTGGTTCAATGCTGGAATTACCAGAGCGTGTATATGAATTGCAGAAACATGGACATGATGTATTTCTTCATTGTGATTTTATACAAGGCTTAAATACGAATACAGAGGAAGCGCTTTTGTATATTCAAGATGTTATCGGGGCACAAGGTATTATTTCAACAAAAGGTTCGACAATTCGAAATGCTAATAAAATTGGATTGAAAACAATTCAACGTATTTTTATTGTAGATACTTTATCTCTTACTAAATCAATTGAAAATTGTAAAACGACTAAACCGAATGCAGTAGAGATTATGCCGGGGATTATGCCTTCTATTATTAAACAGCTAGTAGAGGAACTAGAGTTTCCTATTATTGCAGGCGGGCTGATTCAAACTCGAGAAGATGCGGAAATTGCAATTCGTGCAGGAGCAAGTGCGATTTCAACAAGTCATTATGAAGTATGGATACAAGAAGAAAAAAGGAGTGCAACCTTGTGATTGAATTGAAAAATGTTTCAAAGGTATATAAAAATGCAGAAGAGACAGCGGTTAAAGGCGTATCGGTTCATATTAAGAAGGGCGAATTTTTTGTTTTAGTTGGACCTTCGGGATGCGGGAAAAGCACATTATTACGAATGATCGCTGGCTTAGAAGAGATTTCTTCGGGAGATTTAATTATTAATGAATGTGTTGCAAATGATCTAGAGCCGAAAGACCGTAATCTATCAATGGTATTTCAAAATTATGCATTATATCCACACTTATCTGTAGAAGAAAATATTTTATTTGGACTTAAGGTAAGAAAATTACAAAAAGAAGAGCGACAAAAGCGATTAATGGAAGCTATTGAAATGGTAGGACTGAAAGAGTATGTGAAAATGAAACCAGGCCAATTATCAGGCGGACAAAGACAGCGTGTTGCACTAGCCAGGGCAATTGTGAGTCAGGCACCAATCTGTTTAATGGATGAACCACTTTCGAATTTGGATGCGAAATTACGTGCGCAAATGAGAATAGAAATTAGAGAAATTCAGCAGCGATTAGGAATTACGATGATTTACGTTACCCACGATCAAATAGAAGCGATGACTATGGGAGATCGTATCATGGTTTTAAATAAAGGAAGTATACAGCAAGTTGGAACACCACTTGACATATATAACGAACCAGCAAACGAGTTTGTTGCAAGCTTTATAGGTTCTCCTTCTATGAATATAAATGATGGGGAAGTGAATAAAGAAAAAGGTGTATTACATATAGGGAAATTGCAAGTTCCATTATCTATTAGACAGTTAAAGCAATTACCAGAAGGAACAATTCGCATAGGCATGCGTCCTGAGCATATTGCACTGTCTGAGGAAGGACAAGAAGTGACGTTGCAATCTGTAGAAGTATTAGGGAATGAATCTATATTGAACTTTGCGGTAAATGGAACAACTTGGAGTGCGAAAGTTATCGGACAGTTACTCTTGAACAAAGGTGACAAAGTAAAATTATTATTCTCGCAAGAAAAGTTATGCTTCTTTAACGAAAACACGAATGAACGCTTAAAAGTGGTAGCTAAAGAAGAGTTGAAAGTGGTGGCGAAATAATGATCGAAGTAAGTAAGTTACCAGTTCAAACAAAGGTGTCAAAAAAGAAAAAATTATGGGGGAGAACGAAAGATTTAAGAATAGGATTATTGTTTTTGGCACCATCTATTTTGCTATTTTCGATTTTTCTGTTCTATCCATTGTTTAGGACGATTTACTATAGTTTTTATTTAACCGATATACATGGAGAAGCTAATCTTTTCGTTGGCTTAGAAAATTATCAATATTTATTCTCTGATCCAGCCTTCTACAAAAGTATAAAATCAACTTTATTATTTGTTTTATATACAGTGCCTACGAGTATTATATTTGCTTTGTTTCTTGCATTGATTGCAAATGGAAAGGTAAGAGGTATTGGGTTATTCCGAGTTCTGTTTTCTTCGACGATGGGAATATCAGTAGCTGCTAGTGCAGTGATTTGGCTATTTTTATTTCATCCAAGTGTAGGATTATTTAATAATATATTAGGCTCTATGAATCTTCCTGCAATCGCATGGTTAACGAGTCCGGACTGGGCACTATTCTCTGTATCAGTTACAACAGTTTGGGTGAATACAGGATTTGCATTTTTAGTTATATTAGGTGGTTTACAAAATATCGATACGTCTTTATATGAGAGTGCATCTATAGATGGTGCTAGTTATTTATATAAGCTTCACCGTGTTACATTACCGATGCTATCGCCAACTTTATTCTTTATTGTAACCGTAACGTTAATTAGTGCGTTCCAAAGCTTTGGACAAATTGATATTTTAACGCACGGTGGACCGAATGATGCAACGAATTTAATTGTGTACTCGATTTACAAAGAGGCGTTTGTGAATCATCAATTTGGAACAGCAAGTGCACAAGCGATGGTATTATTTGTTTTCATTTTCATTGCTACATTACTTCAATTTAAGTTTGCTGAGAGAAAGGTGCATTATAAATGATTGTTAAACAGTGGAAGCAAAATTTCCTATTATACATGCTGCTCATAATTAGTGCAGTAATGGTATTTTTTCCTGTACTGTATGCGTTTTTAATAAGCTTTATGACACCAGACGATATTCAAATGAGAAGGTTATTTCCAACTCAATTTACTTTTGATAATTTCATTAATATTTTTCAAAAAGTACCGCTTTTTACATACTTATATAACAGTTTAATTGTATCGATAGTCGTTATGATTGGACAACTTATCGTATCAAGCTTAGCGGCGTATGCTTTTGTTTTTCTTCAGTTTAAAGGAAGAAATCTTATTTTCTTCCTGTTTATTTCGACGATGCTTATTCCGTGGGAAGCAACGATGGTACCTAACTTTTTAACGATTCAAAACTTTGGCTGGATCAATAGTTTCGCTGGGATGACAGTGCCGTTTTTTGCGACAGCTTTCGGTATTTTCTTGTTACGTCAACATTTTATGACACTTCCGAATGAACTGAAAGAAGCTGCATTTATTGAAGGGATTGGAAATATAAGATTTTTATCCAGCGTTGTAATTCCGTATTGTAAAACGAGTTTTATTACGCTTGGAGTATATAGCTTTTTAACAACATGGAATATGTATTTATGGCCACTTTTAGTGACCACTGATGAAAAAGTAAGAACAGTGCAAATCGGTGTAAAGCAGCTTCAGTCTCAAGAAGTTGCAACTGATTGGGGAAGCGTAATGGCCGGTGTTACGGTTATCGTTATTCCAACATTGATTTTACTATTTTTAGGGCAAAAGCAATTACAACAAGGATTAACAAAAGGTGCAATTAAATAACTAAGAGAAGGTGAGATTTAAATGAGTCTAGTTAAAAAAGGTGCTGCTCTATTAATGGTAGCAACAATGGCATTATCTAGTGCCGCTTGTTCAAATAGTAAAACAGAAGGAAAACCTGAAGCACAGGCAAAAGTAGCACCAGTTGAAAAAAATGGTGATAAAACTGTAATTCGCTTCTGGCATGCGATGGGTGGAAAAACACAAGGTGTACTAGATAGTCTTGTTGCAGACTATAATAAGTCGCAAAATAAATATGAGATAAAGGCAGAGTTCCAAGGAACATATGAAGAGTCTTTAACGAAATTTAGAACGATGTCTGCAACGAAAGAAGCGCCAGCTCTTGTTCAATCGAGTGAAATTACAACGAAATATATGATTGATAGTAAAAAAATCACACCAATTGATAGCTGGATAAAAAAAGATAAGTACGATACGTCAAAATTAGAAAAAGCAATTACAAATTATTATTCAGTTGATGGAAAAATGTATTCTATGCCATTTAATTCATCTACACCAGTATTAATTTATAATAAAGATGCTTTCGCAAAGGCGGGCTTAGATCCAGAGAAAGCTCCGAAAACATATGCGGAATTACAAGAAGCAGCGAAAAAGTTAACGATTAAAGAAGGCGGAAATGTAAAACAATATGGATTCTCCATGCTTAACTATGGTTGGTTCTTTGAAGAATTGTTAGCGACACAAGGTGCTTTATATATAGATAACGAAAACGGTCGTAAGGATGCTGCAAAGAAGGCGGTATTTAACGGTAAAGAAGGACAGAAAGTATTTGGAATGTTAGATGATTTAAATAAAGCTGGCGCACTTGGAAAGTATGGAGCAAGTTGGGATGATATTCGTGCCGCGTTCCAGTCTGGACAAGTTGCTATGTATTTAGATTCTTCAGCAGGTGTTCGTGATTTAATTGATGCATCTAAGTTTAATGTAGGTGTTTCATATATTCCATATCCAGGGGATTCGAAACAAAATGGTGTTGTCATTGGAGGCGCATCATTATGGATGACGAATATGGTTTCAGAAGAAACGCAACAAGGTGCTTGGGACTTTATGAAATATTTAACGAAGCCAGACGTACAAGCAAAATGGCATACTGCAACAGGTTATTTCTCAATTAATCCAGATGCATATAATGAGCCATTAGTAAAAGAGCAATATGAAAAATATCCACAGTTGAAAGTAACAGTAGATCAATTGCAAGCGACGAAGCAATCTCCAGCAACACAAGGGGCTTTAATTAGTGTATTCCCAGAATCACGAGATGCAGTTGTAAAAGCATTAGAAGCGATGTATGACGGGAAGAATAGTAAAGAAGCGTTAGATGAAGCTGCCAAAGCAACAGATAGAGCAATTAGCATTTCAGCTCGTACGAGTCAAAAATAAGAGAAAGCCGTATCCTTAATGAAGTGACCCCCCAAAGTTAGACAGGTCGTTTCATTAGGCAGCCTCTAGGGTATGAGCCCGGTATTGTACTGGGCTCATACCCTTTAATTTTGCCTTAATTCTTTTA
>NZ_VWVQ01000038.1:0-25020 GCF_015712745.1 Bacillus sp. SRB3LM | reverse complement strand
AAAATAAAAATTGACGTTTCACGTTGTTTGTTTCGTTCAGTTTTCAAAGAACTACTTGGTCGCTCATTTGCGACTTCCTTATGTTAACATCTTCGTTTTTCGATGTCAACTAAGTTTTTCAATTTCTTTTTTGTCGTTTTCTGCGTTTCCGCATCAGCGACGGTTATTAATATATCATGCAGTAAAATGAAATGCAACACCTTTTATAAACTTTTTTTAAATTAACTACATTCCTTTTTTATTATCATATACTTAAACGAAATATCTCTTTCATTTCTAAGAGATTCCTACATATATTCTATATAAAGTCACTCTACCCAAAAACGTTTCTTTCTATAATAAACGTTTTATTTATATACGATATCATACAAGGAGGAATATATATGGACTATACCGATTTATTAATCAAACTAGGTCTTTCGGCTATTTTAGGGTTCGCCATCGGTTTAGAGCGCGAATTAAAACGTAAACCACTTGGTTTAAAAACGTGTTTAGTTATTTCTATTATCAGTTGCCTCCTGACGATTGTTTCTATTAAAGCAGCTTACAATTTACCACATACCGATCATATGAATATGGATCCACTTCGACTTGCCGCCCAAATTGTATCAGGAATCGGTTTTTTAGGTGCCGGTGTTATTTTAAGAAGAGGAAACGATAGTATTGCAGGACTAACGACTGCTGCTATGATCTGGGGCGCATCTGGTATTGGTATTGCTGTTGGAGCTGGATTCTATATCGAAGCAATTTTCGGGATGTGTTTCCTTATGATTAGTGTTGAACTTATACCGTTAACAATGAAATTCGTAGGACCTAGATCATTTCGTCAACGTGATATCGTAGTAAAACTTGTTGTGCGAAATATGGACAATATCCCAGTTGTAATTGAAGAAATAAAAGAAATGGATATAAAAGTGAAGAATATGAAGCTTAAAACGTTAGAAAATGGTTCTCATTATTTACATCTTAAATTATGTATCGATCAAAAAAGACATACTGCCGATGTTTACTATGCTCTCCAGCATCTTGAAAGTGTTCAACAAACTGAAGTGGAAAGTATGTAACGTAAAACAAACTCTCTTTATAAATTAGAGAGTTTTTCTTTTTTCTATAATGGCAACAATGAATGTAGTCCTGCAAAATAAGGAGGAATTGGCAATTGAAATCCCGTCCAAAATTAGTAGATACATTTCGTGATTCCATTATTTTTCGTTTAATTTGTTTTATTATTATACTTACCGCTTTTTCCGGCTTTCTTATACATAGATTAGAACCATCTCACTTTACCACATGGTTTGATGGAATTTGGTGGTCAATCGTTACAATTTTCACTGTTGGCTATGGTGACTTTGCCCCGCATACACTAATCGGCAAACTTATCGGTATGGGTATTATTTTATTTGGAACTGGTTTTTGTTCTTATTATATGGTGCTATTCGCCACTGATATGATTAATAAACAATATATGAAAGTTAAAGGAGAAGAAGCCGCGACTTCTAACAGTCATATGATTATTGTCGGCTGGAACGAACGGGCAAAACATGTTGTAAAACAAATGCACATCTTACAACCTAACCTGGATATCGTTTTAATTGATGAAACACTTTCTTTACTGCCAAAACCATTTCATCATTTAGAATTTATAAAAGGATGCCCCCATCACGATCAAACATTATTAAAAGCTAATATTACAACCGCTCACACTATATTAATAACTGCTGATAAAGAAAAAAACGAAAGCTTAGCTGATACACAGTCCATTTTAAATATTTTAACCGCAAAAGGGCTCAACCCAAACATTCACTGCATCGCTGAACTTCTTACTTCTGAACAAATACAAAATGCAACGAGAGCTGGCGCATCAGAAATTATAGAAGGAAATAAATTAACGAGCTATGTATTTACCGCTTCTCTTTTATTCCCTTCCATTTCAGGTGTACTATTTTCACTTTACAATGAAATCTCTGATAATAAATTACAACTGATGGAACTTCCATCTTCCTGCACCGGACAAACGTTTGCAAATTGTAGCTATACTCTTTTAAAGCAAAACATTCTCTTACTAGGTATAAAGCGCGACGAACAATATATGATTAATCCAGTTCATTCCTTTGTTCTCATTCAAAGCGACATACTCATTGTTATTCACCATTAGTAAAATGTTTTTCTAGTTCTTGCATGAGTACTTTCCCAATATCGATATACTTTCTTTTTACATCTCCATCTGGATCTTTCGGCTCAGCAAATTGATCCATTCCACTCGTTCCGGCTGTTAAAGTATTAACATGATCATCTAGTTCGTCTTGATATACGTGCGAAAGAATATACGGCGTTCCAAGACGAACTACTACACCAGGTACATCTAGTTCTCCATCAACCGCTGTAAATGGTACTCGTAAAAATTGATAGCCATCTTCTTCATCAATTTTATAATCAAAGCATCCTTTCTCATAATCCCAATTGCCGCCAATGCTATACCCAAGTGGCTTCATTATTTCTTCTAACTTATATAACGCATATGTACGTCCCTCTAAATTTGATTGAATCGGAATCAAGCCCATCCCTCCTAGACTTTTTCTTTAGCATACCCACTCTAGTTTGAATATACTAATGGACTTTTCGATAAAATAATAAAAAGCGGCCGGATTACGGCCGCTTTTTATTATTTTAAACGCTCTTCTAATTCTGCTTTTAATTCTTCAAATCCTGGTTTACCAAGTAAAGCAAACATGTTTTTCTTGTATGCTTCTACTCCAGGTTGGTCAAATGGATTTACGCCTAATAAGTAGCCGCTCATCGCACATGCTTTTTCGAAGAAGTATACAAGGTAACCAAATGTGTACTCATTTAATTCAGGAATATTGACGATTAAGTTTGGTACTCCCCCGTCGCTATGTGCAAGTAATGTACCTTCGTATGCTTTTGTGTTTACGAAGTCTACAGTTTCACCAGCAAGGTAGTTTAATCCGTCTAAATCGTTTTCTTCGGATTCGATTGTTAGTTCATGTGTAGATTTACCTACTTTAAGAACTGTTTCAAATAAGTCACGACGACCTTCTTGAACGTATTGACCTAATGAGTGTAAGTCAGTTGAGAAGTTTGCTGAAGATGGGAAAATACCTTTTTGATCTTTCCCTTCACTTTCACCAAATAACTGTTTCCACCACTCAGCGAAGTATTGAAGTGCTGGCTCATAGTTAACAAGCATTTCAATTGTTTTTCCTTTATTGTATAAAGCATTACGAACGACTGCGTATTGGTAAGCTGGGTTTTCTTCTAGTTCTGATGTTCCGAAGTCATCATGACCAGCAGCTGCACCTTTCATCATCTCTTCAATATTTAAGCCACTTACTGCGATTGGTAATAAACCAACTGGCGTTAATACAGAGAAACGACCTCCAACATCATCCGGAATAACAAATGTTTCGTAACCTTCGTTATCAGCTAATGTTTTTAATGCACCACGTGCTTTATCTGTAGTTGCATAAATACGTTTGCGAGCTTCTTCTTTTCCATACTTTTCTTCTAATAACTTACGGAAAATACGGAATGCTAGTGCTGGCTCTGTTGTTGTACCTGATTTGGAAATAACGTTAATAGAGAAGTCTTTACCTTCTAATACGTCCATTAAATCTTTCATGTAAGTGGAGCTAATGTTTTGTCCAACAAATAGCACTTGTGGAGTTTTACGTTGTTCTTTAGAAAGCGTGTTGTAGAAAGAATGGTTTAACATTTCGATTGCTGCGCGTGCTCCTAAGTAAGAACCACCAATACCTACAACAAGTAAAATGTCAGAGTCATTTTTAATTTTTTCTGCGCATTTTTGAATGCGAGCGAATTCTTCTTTGTCATATTGAAGCGGAAGATCTACCCACCCAAGGAAATCGTTCCCAGCTCCAGTTTTTTCGTGGATTGCGTGATGTGTTACTTTCACTGCATCACGTAAATAAGTGATTTCATGTTCACCGATGAAGGATAACGCTTTAGAATAGTCGAACGTTACATGTGTACTCATCTTTTTCCCTCCAATTATGGATATGTATTTCTGTATTCACTTTAGCGAAACTGAAGTTGTAAATCAAGCGATTCAAACATTGTAAACGTAACCAATATATATTTTTTAGAAAAAGTTCATTTTTTGCATAAAAATTCGTATTTTTCGGTATAGATGTATATACATCCTCTTTCGAACATTTTTTATGTATAAAAACAACATAACTACCCCATTCTATAAAAGAGTTAATTAACTCATCGCTTGCTCATGCTTCACAATTAAAAGGGGGGCTTTTTCATGAGTACTCTGCAACGTATCGCATTAGTCTTTACTGTAATTGGCGCTGTGAACTGGGGACTAATCGGGTTTTTCCAGTTTGACTTAGTAGCAGCCATTTTCGGTGGACAAAATTCAGCTCTTGCACGTATTATTTACGGCATCGTTGGTATATCTGGGCTTATCAACCTTGGTTTACTGTTTAAACCATCTGAAAATCTTGGTACGCACCCAGAAACAAACGAAATTCGATAATCAGTATGTCCTTTCACCTCCGACATACGAATATGATTGCATGCAATCATATTTGCAAATATATATCATAAGATAAAGTAAAAGAGGAACGCTCATATGCGTTCCTCTTTTACTTTGTTAACTCGGACTCTTCAATCCATTCTGCCAACTTTTCTCGCAGCGTATTAAATCCGTTTTCAGATGGGTTCGGTATAAGAATCCTTCCTTGCTTTCTTTTCGCCGCTTTTAACGATAAACTCATTTTTCTGTGCTCTTCATCAATTGAAAGTACCTTTACTTCTACTGTATCGCCGACTTTTAAAAAGTCATGAATATCCTTTACATATCCATTTGTAATTTCAGATATATGCACAAGTCCTTGTGTTTCTGCATCTAACGCTACAAACGCACCGTAATCTTGAATTCCAGTCACTTTCCCTGTTACAACCACTCCTGTTGTATATTGTTCTGACATATGAAACACTCCCATACGTTTACCATTCTCTCTACAATTATAGAGAGCAAAGCAGATATATTTATTTTAAATATCCGATTGGTTAGTACGCATTCTAGATAACGTTATCTAGAATGCGTATACCTTATATTAGTAAATTATACCACTATGACAGAACTCATTCAAAATTCATGAAAAATTCCCCTTAAAGAAGTATAATTCTCCAATATTGGGATAGACTACTAACACATGGCTTTCTAGTATTCCCCCCCTTTTATGGACAAAACGTATTACGTTTTGTCCTTTTTTTATTTTCGACAAACCGTTCCATTCTCTTCATTGCTTCCATAAGTTGTTCAAGCGACGTCGCATAAGAACAACGAATAAAACCTTCACCACTTTCGCCAAATACGCTACCAGGGACAACGGCCACTTTTTCTTCCAGCAATAACTGTTCTGCAAATTCCGCTGAAGATAATCCTGTTGAAGATATAGAAGGGAAAACATAAAATGCTCCGCCTGGCACATGACACGTTAAGCCCATTTCATTGAAAGATGTCGTCATGAAGTTACGACGCTTCTTATAACTATCTCTCATTCGAATTACTTCATCGTTCCCTGCGCGTAACGCCTCAAGTGCTGCAAACTGAGACATCGTCGGTGCACACATCATTGAATACTGATGGATTTTGAGCATTAATTCTGAAAATTGAACAGGAGCTGCAATCATACCGAGGCGCCATCCTGTCATCGCAAATCCTTTTGAAAATCCTGAAATTAAAATCGTATGCTCACGCATATTTTTAATACTCGCGAAACTCGTATATACTTCGTCGTATACAAGCTCTGCATAAATTTCATCAGATAATACAATTAGATTGTACTTCTCAACAATCACTGCTATTTCTTCAAGCTCGGATTTATTTAGCATTGCACCTGTCGGGTTATTTGGTGAACAAAGTAAAATTGCCTTTGTTTTCGCTGTAATAGCTGCTTCAATTTGTTCTGGTTGTACTTTAAACTCGTTTTCTAACGTAGTCGTCACAGGAACCGGAACTCCTCCAGCTAATGTCACAAGTGGTGCATAAGAAACGAAGCTTGGTTCAATAATGAGCACTTCATCATCAGGATTTATAATGGCGCGCATCGCTACATCTAACGCCTGGCTCGCTCCAACTGTAACAATGATTTCATCACTTGGATCATAAGATACTGCAAATTGTTTTTTTAGATACTTTGCTATTTCTTGACGGAGCTCCAATAATCCTGCATTTGCTGTATATGACGTATACCCTTGTTCCAAAGAACGAATACATGCTTGCCTTACATTCCAAGGTGTAACAAAATCCGGCTCTCCTACCCCGAGGGAAATAACACCTTTCATATTTGCTGCTAAATCAAAAAATTTTCGAATACCAGATGGTTTTAAAGATTCTGCTGATCTAGATAGTTCAAATTGCTTCATGGTGTCACCACAATTCGCTTATCATCATCGTCTTTTTCATAAATAACGCCCTCATGTTTATACTTCTTCAAAATGAAATGAGTAGTTGTAGAAACGACAGATTCAATTGTTGCTAATTTCTCAGAAACAAACATCGCTACTTCCCCCATCGTTTTCCCTTCTAATGTAATAGAAAGATCATATGTTCCTGACATTAAATAAACGGATTTCACTTCTGAATAACGATAAATTTGTTCAGCAACCGCATCAAACCCAACGCCGTGCTTTGGCGTAACTTTCACATCGATCATTGCCGTTAAACCTGTATGCTCTTTCACTTTCGTCCAATCAATATGTGTTACATAATCCACAATAATCTTTTCATTTTCTAATCTTGCAACCATCTTCTTTACTTCTTCTACTTCTATATTTAACAGCTTCGCTAATGTATCTACAGATAATCGACTACTCTTTTCAAGACAAGCTAATAATTCTAATTCTTTTTCTGTCACCATATAAATCATCCTTCCTTTTCGTTTGTGTCTAAATTATACAAATACCCTTTCCAGTTTGAAAAGAAGATTTTTCTATTGAATTATGTCAAAATAAAGTGAAACTTTAATCAGCGGAAAAATGTGGGATAAAGTGAAAGGGGATGGAACCGTGAAACCAAAAGTTTATATTGCTGAACCAGTTCCAACATTTGTAGAAAACTATTTATCAAAACACTGTGATTATGAAAAATGGGATCAAAATGAGAAAGTACCTCGTGATATTCTATTAGAGAAAATACAAGATAAAGATGGGTTATTAAATTTCGGATCTGCTATTAATGAAGAATTACTGACAGTAGCTCCTAACTTAAAAGTAGTGAGCAACATTTCTGTCGGTTACGATAATTTTGATTTACAAGCGATGAAAAACCGAAATGTTATCGGAACGAATACACCATACGTATTAGATGATACAGTAGCTGATCTCGTTTTCGCCCTTATGCTATCAGCTGGGCGCCGCGTTTGCGAACTCGATTCTTACGTGAAAAATGGTGAATGGAACGCTGAAATCGGAAAAGAACACTTCGGACTAGATGTACACCATAGCACAATTGGTATTATCGGTATGGGCCGAATTGGAGAAGCCGTTGCAAAACGAGCAAAATTCGGATTTGATATGAATGTTCTTTACTATAACCGCCGTCGTAAAGAAGAAGCTGAACAAAAATTCGATGCTACATATTGTGATTTACAGACGCTACTGAAGCAGTCTGACTTTATTGTTCTTCTTACTCCATTAACAGATGAAACATATCACCTTATCGGAGAAAAGGAATTTTCATTAATGAAAGACACAGCAATCTTCATTAATGCTTCTCGCGGCAAAACAGTAGATGAAAAAGCGTTAATCCATGCTTTAACAGAAAAGAAAATCTTTGCAGCAGGTATCGATACATTTACACAAGAGCCGATTCAAAAAGATAATCCACTCTTATCATTACAAAATGTTGTGACTTTACCACACATCGGATCTGCAACATTAAAAACTCGTCAGCAAATGGCTATGACCGCCGCTGAAAATTTAGTTGCAGGATTACAAGGAAAAACACCGCCTAATATTGTGCGCGGGTAATACCGAATAAGTGAAAGGCAAGATGACATCGTCATCTTGCCTTTTTTTGTTAACATATTTTCTTCTTCCTTGGAGATGATATGAACAAAAATCAATGGAGTGACAAAAAATGAATCATGAATATACTTGTCCTTATTTCACTTTTTCCACTCGCGGCACTACTGTTCATTACGAATTGTATGAACATGATAATAAAACAGAACGTCCTACTTTCGTACTAGTTCACGGCTTTTTATCTTCCTCATTCAGTTACCGCCGCCTCATTCCTTTACTATCGAAGGAAGGAACAGTCATTGCTCTTGATTTACCACCGTTCGGAAAAAGTGATAAGTCTCATCTGTTTAAGTATTCTTATCATAATTTAGCAACGATTATTATTGATTTAATTGAACATTTATCTCTCTCAAACATTGTATTAGTTGGACATTCTATGGGTGGGCAAATTTCTCTCTATGTAAACCGTATACGTCCTGAACTCATTTCAAAGACGATTTTACTATGCAGCTCTAGCTATTTAGCACGTGCAACCTTACCTTTACTATACTCTTCTTATTTACCGTTCTTTCATTTATACGTAAAGAACTGGATTATTAGGCGCGGCATCGTTCATAACTTAATGAATGTCGTTCATGATCACTCATTAATTGACGATGAAATGAAAAAAGGTTACTCCGCTCCTTTTTATGACGACCGTATATTTCCCGCTTTAACTCGCATGATACGAGACCGTGAAGGTGACTTATCTTCAACTGAATTACAAAAAATCGAAACACCTATCTTGCTCATTTGGGGTGAAAAAGACCGCGTCGTCCCTGTACATGTAGGTCATCGTCTACACAAAGATTTACCGAATTCAAAATTTATTTCTTACGAAAATACAGGACATTTACTACCTGAAGAAAAGCCTAAACATGTTTATGAAGAAATTATCGCTTTTTCCGCGCAATAAAGTGAAAATTTAATTAGTCCCGACCTAACTTCTTTGCTTCCGCTGAATTTTGAGGTGGGGTCTTACTACCAAGCAAATAGCGGGATAATATAAAAAAGGCTGTCGGAAATTCCGACAGCCTATAATGAACAACTTCCGCCTTCTTTTATTACAAGTAATTCCACAGCTAACTTCTCACATTTTTCAAGCGCAGGTACTTCCTCAAAAGACATAAAGTATATATGTTGAATCTTCTTTGCGATGTATTTTGGATCATCAAACACACTTGCGACGTTCACAACATCGCTCGCTTCTGTTTCATAAAACTCCGGTCCCATTTGAAACGGATCCCAATTCTTCACAACCTCTATCATCTTTTCATATGTACCCATTCGCTTCCCGCCTTTTCACTTTTTAATACTTTTCTTTATCCTATCACATCAGCTATTCTATAAGAAGAGAGAGAACTTTCGTAACTTATTGGTTTTACAGAAGAAGGGGGCAAACTTATGCAACTATTTCATAAAGCAATCAATCGACGTGGAACGCATAGTATAAAATGGGATACATATAAAAACGAAGAACTTATCCATGCTTGGATTGCTGATATGGATTTTGAAGTACCAAAACCAATTCAAACTGCCTTAAAACAACGGATCGAACATCCGATTTTTGGCTATACACTTCCCCCTGAAAATATTGGGGATATTATTTGTAACTGGACAAAACAACAATACGACTGGGACATTCAAAAAGAATGGATCGTCTTTAGTGCAGGGATCGTTCCAGCTCTTAGTACGAGCATACAGGCTTTTACAAAAGAAAACGAATCCGTTCTCGTACAACCACCTATTTATCCTCCATTTTTCGAAATGGTCACAACAAATAATAGGCAGTTATGTGTGAGTCCATTACAGAAACAAAATGATACATATGTGATAGACTTCGAGCATTTAGAAAAGCAGTTTCAGCAAGGCGTCAAACTCATGCTTCTTTGTAGCCCTCATAACCCAATCGGACGCGTTTGGACGAAAGAGGAACTTGTGCAGCTCGGATCGTTATGTACTAAATATAACGTAATCGTTGTCGCGGATGAAATTCATTCCGATATCATTTATGCAGACCATACACATACACCGTTCGCTTCCTTATCTGAAGAATTAGCAGCGCGCACTATCACTTGTATGGCTCCAAGTAAAACATTTAATATCGCTGGATTACAAGCGTCGATTATTATCATTCCAAACGAAAAACTCCGTCACGCCTTTACAGCTATCCAGTATAGACAAGGCTTCCACGGGTTAAATATCTTCGCTTATACAGCGATGCGAAGTGCCTATACAGAATGTAATGATTGGCTAAACGAAATTCGATTATATATAGAAGATAATGCTCAATTTGCTTGTGAATATATTAAAACTCACATATCTGCTCTTTCCGTAACGAAGCCTGAAGGTAGCTTTTTATTATGGATTGATTGTTCTCGTCTAAAGCTTTCTCAAAACGAGCGTACCGCACTACTTGAGGAAAAAGGAAAAATCATTGTTGAACCTGGTGAGAAATACGGGTTAGGTGGCGAAGAACATATTCGAATTAACATCGGCTGTCCACGATCTGTTTTAGAAGAAATTTTGAACAGACTGCGTCATACGTTTTCATAATAAGAAAGGAGGCTATCTCCAATTATTTTGGACAATCTCCTTTATCAATATCTTTTCAATTACATTTCACAAAGAAAGCTACCATTCACGGTAGCTTTTATTTTTTCTTCATATCCGATGCTTTTTTTACAATTACGCCACAAGCAATTCGATCCCCTGATTTACCTGTCGGCTGTGTCATACCATCATCAGGATTTTCTGTAATAATAATAGACGCTCCATCTTTTCTATGAATCGTCGTTTTTCCTTCTTCAAGTGTAATGTGGGGTGCATCGATTTCCGCTTTAATCTTTCCAGAACCGTCTGCAACTACGTTCGGTAAATCACCGTTTTCTGCACCCTTCGGATTAAGAAGACCATGTTTTTTATCATCGGGATTAAAATGATTCCCAGATGATTCAAAACGAGGTGCCTTACACTCTCCGATTTCATGTACATGTAGTCCGTGTGGTCCTGGCGTGAAACCTTCCCCTTTAATCGTAATCTTCACTCCACTTGTTTGTTGAACTACTTTCGCAGTCCCTACTTCATCTCCTGAAGCATTATGTAATTTCACTTCAATTTCTTTCGGCTTTCCTTGGTCACAACCTGCCATCAGAAATAATAAACAACAACTGAAAAAAAGCCGTTTCTTCATTCTATTCCCTCCAAAATATATTCTGCCCTTAGATTGTCCGAGCATAGAGGGAAACATACAAAAATGCGTTACTGTTTCTTTTCAGCTAATAGTTTTTCTTCAACTTTCTGTAATCGCTCTGCTTCTCTTTTTGATACACGAATAAACATGCGCCACGTGGCAATAGCACCGATAATAAATAGAACGCAAACAATCCCTGGAATAATATATTCTGTTTTATCTTCCGGAAAATATAAAGGCATCATATAGAACACTCCTTATTATAGGATTTATAAAACATCAGAATTTTCTGTTATATCATTTTAAATTATAGTGGAACCTATCCATATTCTCAAGGGGCGTTCTGAAAACGAATGATTTCTTTGACTCCTTCCCGTACTTTCCTTACTATAAACTTGAGGTGAAAAATATGAGAGAAACATTTGAAATTGGTGAAATCGTTACTGGTATTTATAAAACAGGAAAATACATCGGCGAAATTACAAATAGCCGTCCTGGTAGTTATGTCGTAAAAGTATTAGCTGTTTTAAAACATCCGGTGCAAGGTGACTTACATAACGTAAAACAAGCTGACGTGCCATTTTTCCACGAAAGACGTGCTTTAGCTTATCGTGAGCAAACGAACATTCCAGAGCAAATGGTAAAGAAATATGAAGGAGAAATTCCGGATTATACCGAGTCACTAAAATTAGCATTGGAAACTCAAATGAATTCATTTTCTGAAGATGATTCACCTTTTGCGGTTCGTAGTCTAGAAACATTAGAACAGTTAAAAAAGGACTACAAACTTTAAAAAAACAAAACGACCAAATTACATACTGTGCAATTTGGTCGTTACTGTGTGCTCACTTTCTTTAACACTTTTGAAAAATCAACGAGTTCCCCTAACGTTGGAGGTGCTGGTTTTACTAAATACTCTTTATCTTTTTCTACTAGTTTAAAAATATTGTACGTCGTCATCGCATCGTCAAGCGCACAATGATGCTTCCCTGTCCCTACTTTTCCATACGCCTCAATTGCTTTCCATAATCCTGTTTGATTTCTTTCTCCAAAAAACTTCTTATACTCAAGCGATAAATCACGACACTGCCCGAAGAATGGAAAAGCTATCCCTGCCATTTCACAATTATGCTTCAGCACTTTCATATCCATATTTCCCCACGTTACAATTGTCGGTTTACATTTCGTTTCGTATTCTGCAAGCTTCTTAACGAGTTCAGGAAATGAAATCCCTTTATCCACGACTTCTTGTTTTATTCCTAAAAACTTCTTGCATCGATCCGTTAAAGAGGGAAATGTTTTCGGTCTGACATGTGATGAATACGTATCTTCTACCTTACAGCCAGCAACTGAAACGAGTCCTACCTCAATAATCTCCGGAAAAAATCCTTTCGGTTTCTTTCTATGCTGGGGCATCGTAAACTCAAAGTCTAAAAATAAAAATCGTTGTTCATCCATACGATCCCTTCCTTATCATTTTTGTCATTCCTTTCTATTTGACACTCCTACACGAACAAGCTCGAATGCTAATTCCATTTTAAATATTCAGATTGGATGTATCTTATATATATGTCAAATGCCCACAAATATTTTAAAAAATAAGAAAAAATGACCTATGCAGAAAATATGACAAAATCCCCCCTTTCATTTACATCCGCCATTTTCCTACTTTATAATGACGTTATGTGTGTTTCTTCTAGAACATTTTTGACACACTAAGAAAAAGTGAATGAAAGGAGATGAGATTTTTGCACGAAACAACGCAAGAACTCGCTAACTGGCAGTATTATTTTGCTATCGCAGTCTTTTTAATTACATATGCCATTATTATTTCTGAAAAAATTAATCGTGCTGTCATCGCACTTCTTGGTGCAGCACTCATGGTAATTGTGGGAGTCGTCGATTTACACAACGCCTTTACGAAACATA
This sequence comes from Bacillus sp. SRB3LM, assembly GCF_015712745.1. Classification (NCBI taxonomy): domain Bacteria; kingdom Bacillati; phylum Bacillota; class Bacilli; order Caryophanales; family Bacillaceae; genus Bacillus; species Bacillus sp. SRB3LM. The sequence continues at coordinate 11,837 of NZ_VWVQ01000038.1, read as the reverse complement.
TTGAATGGGGAACGATTACGTTACTTATCGGTATGATGATTTTGGTGAACATTACGAGTAAATCAGGTGTTTTCCAATACGTTGCTATTAAAGCAGCAAAAGGAGCTCAAGGAAATCCAATTAAAATTTTAATTTCACTTTCCTTACTTACCGCGCTTGGCTCCGCATTTTTAGATAACGTTACAACTGTACTTCTTGTTGTTCCAGTTACTTTATCTATTACGCGCATACTGCAAGTAAATCCTGTTCCTTATTTACTTTCTGAAATTATTTTTTCAAACATTGGAGGAACAGCAACATTAATTGGTGATCCACCTAACATTATGATTGGTTCTGCCAATAAGCATTTAGACTTCAATGCTTTCCTATTGAATCTAGCACCAATCGTAATTATTATTATTGCAGTTACAGCGATAATACTTTACTTTATGTATCGCAAACAATTAATTGCCGATCCTGTACAAGTTAAGAAATTAATGAGCCTAGATGAAAAACAATACATTAAAGATCCAGTATTAATGAAAAAATCTTTAACAGTACTTGGACTTACAATTGTAGGTTTCATGACTCATTCGATTTTCCACGTTGATGCAGCTATCATCGCTTTAACTGGTGCTACTGTACTTATGTTAATTGGTGTGAAAGAGCATGAAATTGAGGAAGTATTTGCAAGCGTAGAGTGGGTAACAATCTTCTTCTTCGCAGGGCTATTCGTACTTGTTGGAGGACTTATCGATATCGGTCTTATCAAAATGTTAGCTCAAAAAGTAATCGGTATAACAGGCGGAGATATTTCTTACGCATCCATCCTTATTTTATGGGTATCTGGTATCGCCTCTGCAACAATTGATAACATCCCATTCGTTGCAACAATGATTCCACTTATTAACGATATGGCAGTTGGGCTAGGCTTATCACCATCTGACGCACAAATCGATGTATTATGGTGGGCATTAGCACTAGGTGCTTGTCTGGGCGGAAACGGAACGTTAATCGGAGCTTCTGCTAACGTAATCGTTGCAGGTATCGCGAGCCGCGAAGGACATAAATTTAGTTACATGGACTTCCTAAAAGTCGGTTTCCCAATTATGATCGTTTCATTAATCATTTCTCACATTTATATTTATTTACGCTACCTTATGTAGTAGAAAAAGCGCTCTGATAATCAGGGCGCTTTTTTACTTATATATAAAATATATCGACTTATCAACAAAAACGAAAAATCTATTCTTTATATCTCACCGGTTCATTTCGAATAATAAATAAATGAATCGGTAAGAATACCGAAAATGTGATTACATGAATAATCGTAAATAATATAGAGTTCGTTCCGTATCTGTCTAAAATAGCGTAGATAAGGTAAATGGACAATACAATCGATACAGCTGTTGCTAGTAAACTTATAATTGGTACGAAATTAAAAATAAAACATGCAACGTATATGCCGAATACTTTCCACCCTGCTTCTTCTTTCAAAAAATCTGGTAATTTATCTTTCGCTAAGTCACCCCATGTCTTACTATTCAAAAACGGAATAAACGCAAGCACCCCGTCCGTTGCACCATCATTTTTCGCCATCGAATAAAGTGCAAAAGCCGTTAACAAATATGAAATAATTGCCCAAATCAATATAACAAGAATAAACGCAAAACTAAGAGCAAAGAAACCTGCTAATACGCCTTGATCCTCCATCTTATCCTCTCCTCTCTACTTTCAACATATTTCATTACATTGCAAGTTATGTTTTAAAATTTATCCAAACTCTTTGTATAATAAGAAAAGAAAGAGAATAAGAGAGGAGCAACACCTATGCATCCATTTGTAAAAGCATTACAAGAGCATTTTACAGCTCATCAAAATCCTGAAAAAGCAGAACCTATGGCTCGTTATATGAAAAATCACTTCCCCTTTCTAGGTATTCAAACACCGGAAAGACGTCAATTATTAAAAGACATCATTCAAATACATACTCTCCCAAATCCAAAAGATTTCCAAATTATCGTACGTGAGCTTTGGGATTTACCAGAACGTGAATTTCAAGCAGCAGCACTCGATATTATGCAAAAATATAAAAAGCATATAAACGAAACTCATATCCCGTTTTTAGAAGAACTCATTGTCACAAAATCTTGGTGGGACACTGTTGATAGCATCGTCCCTACATTTTTAGGCGATATCTTTTTAAAACATCCAGAATTAATTTCTGCCTATATTCCAAAATGGATTGCATCAGATAACATATGGTTACAACGTGCCACTATTTTATTCCAACTAAAATATAAACAAAAGATGGATGAAGAACTTCTTTTCTGGATTATTGGACAACTACATTCTTCAAAAGAATTTTTCATTCAAAAAGCGATTGGCTGGGTCCTTCGTGAATATGCAAAAACAAATCCGGATGTAGTTTGGGAATACGTGCAAAACAATGAACTCGCTCCATTAAGTAAGCGTGAAGCAATTAAGCATATTAAACAAAATTACGGAATAAATAATGAAAAAATAGGCGAGACTCTATCATAGATAGACACGTTCCTCTATTGAGATTTAAAAAAGAACGTGTTAGAATATGTTCATTATTATTAATATAAGTAGCGATGACGGACTTATAAGTACTTGCATAAAAAGCGATTCAGGGATAGTGAAAGCCTGAAGCCGCAAGGAAACGGCAGTCCTGAGCAATACATGATAAAGTGGATGCACCTTTTGTGTATCAACTAGGGTGGAACCGCGGGCAAACGCTCGTCCCTAGGCAAATAAGCCTTGGGATGAGCGTTTTTTATGTTCTTTTTAGCATATACTGCTCGTTTCCAAAGTATCAGAGTATGTCATCGCCAATACGTTAACTTTCAAAAGGAGGATTTTCTTATGTATTCAATGGAACAAGTTGTAAACTTAGCGAAACATCGCGGTTTTGTTTTCCCTGGTTCTGAAATTTACGGTGGTCTTGCAAACACTTGGGATTACGGTCCACTTGGAATCGAATTAAAAAATAACGTTAAAAAAGCTTGGTGGAAAAAATTCATTCAAGAATCTCCACACAACGTTGGTTTAGACGCAGCTATTTTAATGAACCCTAAAACTTGGATCGCTTCTGGTCACGTTGGTAACTTCAACGATCCAATGATCGACTGTAAAAAGTGTAAAGCTCGTCACCGTGCTGACAAATTAATTGAAGATGCTTTAGATGCAAAAGGCATCGAAATGGTTGTTGACGGTCTTACTTTCGACCAAATGGCTGACTTAATGAAAGAACATGAAGTAAAATGCCCTGATTGCGGTAGTGAAGAATTCACTGAAATCCGTCAGTTCAACTTAATGTTCAAAACATTCCAAGGTGTTACAGAGTCTAGCACAAACGAAATCTTCCTTCGTCCTGAAACAGCACAAGGTATTTTCGTAAACTTCAAAAACGTTCAACGCTCTATGCGTAAAAAGCTTCCATTTGGTATCGGCCAAATCGGTAAGAGTTTCCGTAACGAAATCACACCTGGTAACTTCACATTCCGTACACGTGAATTCGAACAAATGGAACTTGAATTCTTCTGTAAACCTGGTGAAGATTTAGAGTGGTTCGCATTCTGGCGTGAAACTTGTAAAAACTGGTTACTTTCACTTGGTATGACTGAAGAGAGCATGCGTCTTCGTGACCACGGTGAAGAAGAGTTATCTCACTACAGTAATGCAACAACTGACATTGAATTCAAATTCCCATTCGGTTGGGGCGAACTATGGGGCGTTGCATCTCGTACAGACTTCGACTTAAAACGTCACATGGAACACTCAAACGAAGACTTTAATTATATCGATCCACAAACGAATGAGCGTTACGTACCATACTGCATCGAGCCATCTTTAGGTGCAGACCGCGTAACATTAGCATTCTTATGTGATGCATATGAAGAAGAGCAATTAGAAAATGATTCTCGTACAGTTCTTCGTTTCCACCCTGCTTTAGCACCATACAAAGCAGCTATCTTACCATTATCTAAAAAGCTATCTGAAGGTGCTACTGAAGTATTCGCAGAATTAGCTAAAGACTTCATGGTAGACTTTGATGAAACTGGTTCTATCGGTAAACGTTACCGTCGTCAAGACGAAATCGGTACACCATTCTGTATCACATACGACTTCGACTCAGTTGAAGACAAAGCTGTTACAGTACGTGACCGTGACACAATGGAACAAGTTCGTATGCCAATTAGTGAACTAAAAGGTTTCTTAGAGAAGAAAATCCAGTTCTAATTATAAGAAAAAGAGGCTGCTCATAAGAGCGCCTCTTTTTTACTTTTCACGTTTTTCTTTAATTGCTACTGTACATCTTGATATACATAGTAAATCATCATTTTCATCAATAATGCGAACATCCCAAACCATTGTCGATTGTCCTCTATGTATCGGTGTTCCGATTGCTGTTACAATTCCATCTTTCTTTGAACGAATGTGGTTTGCATTAATTTCTAATCCGAAACAAATACATTTTTCTTGATCAATTAAATTGTATGAACCAACACTTGCCACTGTTTCCGCTAATGCAACCGATGCACCGCCATGTAAAAATCCAAACGGCTGATGCGTACGCTCATCAACAGGCATCGTAGCAACCACCTTATCTTCTGTCATCTCTAACAACTCAATTCCAAGTGAATCCATTAAAGTTTTTGCCATATCGCTTCCCCTTCTCTTACTTTAATTAAATGTATAATTTTACCTATTTATTTTCAAACTACTTATAACACTTATATAAGGAGGCTTCACCTAAATGAAACAGAAATTTTGTATATTACTGCTTATGTTCTCCTTGCTGACTATTGTACCAAATTGTGCAATAACAGCCAAAGCATCTAACCTGACAATCGATGTTAAGACTGTAACGCAAAAAGGTAAGAAACCTTATATAGAATATCAAATAAATAGACCTTCTTTTCACAACTTTTCTGACTCTAAATTTCAAAACAAACTCAATTTATACTACAAAAAATCCACCGACAAATTTAAAAACAAATTAGAAAAAGAAGCAAAAAAATATTATAAAGAGACAGAAGGATCTAGTACACCATTTCATCCGTACGTAGCAAATGTTGATTATAAAGTCTCTGTAAACAAACCACCTTTCCTTAGCCTATATGTGAATTACTATCAATATACTGGCGGAGCACACGGTCTTTATACGTGGAAGGCAAATACATTTGATTTAAACGAAAAAAAGGTACTGCACTTAGACGATTTGTTTCAACAAAAGGATAATTATAAAGATGTAATCCGTGCAGAGATTGTACGACAAATTAAACAAAATGAAAGCATTTATTTTCCTGATGCAACTGAAAAGGTAATGAGTATGAAAAAGTTTCACTTCTTTTTAGAGCCAGACAATCTCGTCATTTATTTCCCTTTATATGAGATTGCTCCCTATTCAAGTGGAATTCCGCAATTTCGTATTCCATATACGTTGCTAAGAGACTATTTAAAGCCTTCTTATCAAAATATTTTGATTGACAACAAGTAAATATTTTCGCTACGATAATGTTAACCTAAAAACAACAGGAGGTTAACATTATGAGGAGATTTCATGTTTTAGATTTAGCATTAGCTGCCATGTTCGTTGCTCTTATGGCCATCGGTGCAAATATTGTATCTTGGGCACCATTCCTTCAAGTAGCAGGCATCCCATTATCTATGCAACCATTTTTCGCAATTTTAGCAGGTCTTCTTCTTGGAAGTAGACTTGGTGCCTTATCCATGACTGTATATATGCTCGTTGGCGTAGCCGGCGCACCAATCTTCGCTAACTTCAAGGCTGGATTTGGAGCACTTTTAGATCCTACTGGTGGTTTTATTATCGCATTTATTATCGTTGCTTATGTGTCGGGAAAACTAGTAGAACAAAAAGAAAGACCAACATTCATTACATTTGCAATTGCCTCTTTCACAGGAATTATTTTAACTTATATAATCGGTACTACTTACATGTACGGGGCAGTCAATCTCTTTATGGACGGTAATATGAGCTATAAAGCTGCTTGGATGATTATGATGTGGTTTGCAGTAAAAGATATTGCATTTACAATTATCGGTGCTATTATCGCACCTCGCATATACTATGCTGTGCGTCGTTCTGCTTATCAGCATTCTCATTCAACGATTTCATAATAAAAAAAACGAGTTATTTCAGTATACTGAAATAACTCATTTTTTTATTATGAATCTTGATTCGATTGTTCTTCTAAAATTTTCTTCATCATTGCAACCATGTCATCACGTAATTCTGGGTGTTGCAGGGCCATTTCGATTGTCGTTTGAACGAATCCTAGCTTTTCACCTACATCGTAGCGCTTTCCTTCGAAATCGTAAGCAAATACACGTTGGATTTCATTTAAGCTTTGGATTGCATCTGTTAACTGAATTTCACCACCAGCACCGACATGTTGCTGTTCTAAGAACATAAAGATTTCAGGCGTTAAAATGTAACGACCCATAATTGCTAAGTTTGAAGGAGCTGTACCTTGTGCTGGTTTCTCAACGAAATTGCGGACTTGGTAACGACGACCTTCTTGTTCTAATGGATCGATAATTCCATAGCGATGTGTTTCCGACTCTGGAACAGTTTGTACACCAATAACAGAAGAAAGTGTTTTTTCATACTCATCCATTAATTGACGTAAACACGGTTTCTCAGCTTGGACAATATCATCACCTAGTAACACTGCAAACGGCTCATCACCAATGAATTTACGCGCACACCAAACAGCATGTCCTAGTCCCTTCGGCTCTTTTTGACGGATATAATGAATATCTACCATTTTTGAAGAAGCTTGTACTTTTTCAAGCAACTCATATTTTTTCTTCTCTAATAAGTTTTGTTCTAGTTCAAATGCGTTATCAAAATGATCTTCGATAGAACGCTTTGTTTTACCAGTAACAATAATAATATCTTCGATACCCGATTTCACTGCTTCTTCTACAATGTACTGGATCGTCGGTTTATCTACTATCGGTAACATTTCTTTTGGCATTGCTTTCGTTGCTGGTAAAAAACGTGTTCCTAATCCAGCTGCTGGGATTATCGCTTTTCTTACTTTTTTCATCACAAAATACCCTCTCTCCTGTCGGAATCAATAGCAATCATTTCCTACATAAAACAAAAGGGAGATTTCGCTCCCTTTTGTTCCTTACTACTTAAAATTACTTTGTATTATAAACGATTCATAATGTCTTCTTTAATAGTAAGTAACTTTTGTTCACTATTTTGTAAAGAACTATCTTTCACACCAAAGTAAAACTTAATCTTCGGCTCAGTTCCAGATGGACGTAGGCAGAACCATGAACCATCCTCTAATTGATATTTTAACACATTTGATTTCGGTAAGTGAATCTCTTCTTTATGTCCATCTTGTAAAGATGTAACGATGCTTGCTTTATAGTCTTCCACTGCTACGACTGTTAAGCCCGCTACTTCTTTCGGAGGATTCTCACGGAACGTTGCCATCATCTCTTGGATTTTTTCCGCTCCATCTTTTCCTTTTAACGTTAACGATACAAGGTCTTCACGGAAGAAGCCGTACTTCTCAAATACTTCTAATAGACCGTCATATAACGTTTTCCCTTGTGATTTGTAGTATGCAGCTACTTCACATGCAAATAGGACAGATTGTACTGCATCTTTATCACGGCAGAATGGGCGGATTAAATAACCATAGCTTTCCTCATAACCGAATTGGAATTCATATTGTCCGCTTTCTTCATACTGTCTAATTTTCTCACCGATAAATTTAAATCCAGTTAACGTATCAATTGTATCTAAACCGTATGCTTTTGCAATTGTACGACCAATTTCAGACGTTACGATTGTTTTTAATACGACACCGTTCTCTGGAAGCGTTCCGTTTTCTTTCTTTTGAGATAGTAAGTAATCAAGCATTAATGCACCTGTTTGGTTTCCTGTTAATACTTGGAACTCACCATTATGATTACGCACTGCTACACCAAGGCGATCTGCGTCAGGATCAGTTGCGATTAATACATCTGCGCCTACCTTTTCACCGTCACGAATTGCATACTCAAACGCTGCGTGCTCTTCTGGGTTCGGTGATTTTACTGTAGAGAAGTTTGGATCTGGTAACTCTTGCTCTTTTACAACTGTTACATCTGTAAATCCAACTTCTTTTAAACCACGGCGTACAGAAATATTTGATGTTCCGTGTAATGGTGTAAAGACGATTTTCAAGTCTTTACCAACCTTTTGCACCATTTCTTTATTAATGATGACATTGTTCAATTCTGCAGCATATGCATCATCTACTTCTTGTCCAATAATATATAATAAACCGTCAGCTTTTAATTGCTCTACATCAGCAACTTCAACTGTTAATTCATCTTCTACTGCATTTACGTAGCTAATTAACTCATCTGCCTCTTTTGGAGGTAACTGTCCACCATCTTCACCGTATACTTTGTATCCGTTATATTCAGGCGGATTATGGCTTGCCGTAAGAACGACTCCACTTACTGTATGTAAATGACGAACTGCGAAAGAAAGTACTGGCGTTGGACGTAAGCTTTCAAACACATATGTTGTAATGCCGTGTGCACCAAGTGTAGCAGCAACTTCCATTGCGAACTCAGGTGATTTATGACGAGAATCATAGGCTACAACAACACCGCGTTTTTTCGCTTCCTCACCTAATTTTTCGATAAAGCTTGCTAATCCTTTTGTTGCTTTACGAACTGTATATACGTTTAAACGGTTCGTACCAGCACCAAGTTCACCACGCATACCACCTGTGCCAAACTCTAGATTTTTATAAAAGCTATCCTCGATTTTCTTCTCATCTTGCTTCATATTTTCTAGCTGTTCTTTTAATTCTGCATCTAATTGTGCGTAAGAAAGCCAGCGACTAAATTCTTGTTTCCAATTCATTCTTCTCTCTCCTCTCGCTCGTCATACCTTTATTATATGAAAAAAACATGCTGTATCTCAATATTTTATAAAATCTAGCAGGATTTTACTAGGAATATTTGTATACACTATTGTTAAATACTCCACTAAAGGGAATGAGGATTATGCACGAATGGGGCTTGTCAGAAGAACTCAAAATACAAACAAAGCAAATGATTGAAATTGCTGAAAGAGAACTATCGATTATGAGGAACGCAATCGATAAAGAAGACGAATGTATTTTATGCAAAATGGAAGATATTCATCATATGTTGGCAAATGTACAAACATTGGCAGCTACATACTATATTCAGGCATATTTATCACCTTATACGGAAAGTTCATCTTTTATTACGACAGCTATCCAACATTTAAGCGCTAGAAAACATGGTGCTCTTATCGTTGTAGAACGAAACGAGACGCTTGAAGCTTTCATTCAAACTGGAACGACATTAAACGCTCATTTAACTGCACCATTACTCGAATCAATATTTTATCCAGGTAACCCTCTTCATGACGGTGCCGTTCTCGTAAAAAATAATCATATTGTCTCAGCTGCTAATATTCTTCCTTTAACGAAAAGTACAGAAGTTGATCCTGAACTAGGAACACGTCACAGAGCTGCAATTGGCTTATCAGAAAAGAGTGATGCACTTATATTAGTTGTCTCTGAAGAAACGGGCCGTACTTCTTTTGCTTTAAATGGGATTTTGTATACGATTTCTTTATAAACACTTTTTAGCATTTTTTTGAACAGCGCGGTAGTAAATGAATTTATATCGAATTACCAACAAATACACCTACCATATCAATAAAAAAGGCTGTCTCCAAAATTTGAGACAGCTTTTTCTTCAAAAAATTATTCTTCTACAAAATGCTCGAAAAGTATACGAATTACCTACACCATTGCTCGAGCTGACCATAAATTATGTGCTCACAGGGATGTCTAAGTACAATAATTATCTCTTCATGGCTTGCTACTCTTTTTGTACTCAAAACATGTTTAGAGCTCTTTCATAACAACTACATTTTTCTAAAATGCTTCACTTCCAGCTATTATTTTCTATCTATTTTTAAGAAATAGTAAAAAAGGGTACTTTAGAAATCCTATCTAAAGTACCCTTTTATTAAAAATCTATTTTATTATAAAGAATAATTGGAGACTGCAAAATGATAAAAATATAGCATACTTTCAAAGTTATTTATAATTATTAATATTAATATTAAACATAAAGCAACTACTTTTACACGTCTCATCACTTTAAAACCATATGCCAATAATAACGGTATTGTAAACAGCATATGTGCGCCATAAATAAATGCTTCAGATGCCCCAAAACCAATAATTCCATGTAAAACAATATTAAATAGTAAACAGAAACTTAAAAACCTTACGAAAGGCTCTTTTCTAAAGTTTTTCCATACAGCTACTATTATAAAAGCATACACAGATACAATCACAATCCACCCGATCATAGTATGCGATGGAAGCATATTTAATTGTGCGAATTGCTCACCTTGTCTTAAAGTAACTTCCGAGAATGGTCCAAAGATGAATGAAGATCCTAATACCAAATGAAATGCTAGTATATACTTAGACCCTACATATTCCTCTGAAAAACCTTGTTTCTCTGTAAATTTAATATTAGTATTGATCACATCAATAAGGGATATGTTATTTTCTATAATCACTAATACGAAAAGAAGAACGACCACAATGATAGAAATACCAGTCCAAATGATTCTTTTCTTTAATGTTTTATAACTCATTACACTACCTAAAAACCATATAAACGAATTTGTTGATGTAACTCCCGTTATTCCTATTGCCAATAACATATTAGCAACGCTGAATCCTGCTTTCGCTTCTTTTTCTCCTGTAATAAACGGATAACATACAAAGCACATCAGTACCAATGTGAAATTGGCATAAACAAAAGATTCCGGTGTCCACGTAATAACTAACATAGTAGCTGAAAATCCGTACATAACCGCTAATAGGAAAGAAACAATTACATTCTTACAAATTTTACAACATAACATGTAAATCATGACTACACTTATCGTACTTAAGAATGCTTGGAAAAATATAATACCTTGCACTACATTTTTTACACCTAGTGATGATACCACTGTTGCTATTTCCTCAGTTAAAAAATTTAAAAATGGATGTCGAAACAACACTTCATCTGCAATTGGTATTTTAGCCAAGAAAAAACTTAAAATGTAATAACCCTGATCAAAAGAAAAATACATGTCATACCAGGAAGCTGTTAAAATCTTAGAGTCGTTTTCCATTTTCCAACCGATAAAAAAATAAAATGACCAATAAAAAATGAAAAGGACAAGGGCTAACATACCCTTTCCTTTATAATCATTCCAAATATTCAATACTTCTTCTCCTCTCTACGGTAGAAATAACATAATTAGATGTGCCACGTACCCAATAACTGTTCCTAACACAAGTCCACCAAAAATCTCATGCCAATGATGTCCTTGACGCTCTCTTAATTTTTCTTCTTCCGAACTTATATGTTTATTCAACATTTTTGCATGTTTACCAACTGTACGGCGAAGTCCTGTGGCATCAATGATAACAATTGTTAAAATTGCCATCCCGATTCCAAACATCGGGGTATTAAAACCTTCATGAAACCCTATTGTCATGACCATACTTGATAAAATCGTTGTATGCGTACTAGGAAATCCACCATTTCCTACTAAACGAAAAGCATCTTTTCCAGAACGAAGATAATTCACTAAAAATTTTAATACTCCCGAAGCTACCCAAGCTATAAATGGAAGTACACAATATAAATATGTTCCCATTGCTTTACCTCCTATGATTTTGCAATAAATAAAATGCCAGCTACTATACATACCATTCCAGCAATTTTCATGA
>NZ_VWVQ01000037.1:0-10769 GCF_015712745.1 Bacillus sp. SRB3LM | reverse complement strand
CCACTCCATCATTGTCGTTTTGAAACCATTGTCCGTTATTTTTGGGGAATTTGGAACCGTTGTTATAAAGGATTTTACCACCGTTACTAACAAATAGATATTACAAAAAGCTACATGTTACCACTACAGCACAGTTAGCATTTAGTGAATAATAATATTTTTCACATTGAGTATTTCATTACGAGCATGATAGCTCCTTACTAACATTTATAGGAGAGAATTTCACATTAAAATATTCTTATTTAAAATTACAAAGCAATCTACAGCTCTAACAACAGAGTTTCATTTCGTACTATTTTTTATTATAAAAAACAAACGTATTACAATAAAATCTAATATCTAAAATGCTTTTATAAAATTAAATTATCTTATTCTAAACAAAATTGATTTGTAAAATTTTTCAAACGGCATTTTATTCATCTTTTTTGGGTGTATTGTACAGACAATATTTTTAGAAATACACATATACAATAAATATTAGACGAAGTAAATATTATAAAATAATAAACTCAAAATATTATTATTTAAGAACTCACATTGATTTAAAAAGAGTTTTTATAGGAGGGGATAATGTGCAAGTAGTTATTTTATGTGGTGGAAAAGGACTAAGAATGAGTGGACTCTCAAAATCTATTCCGAAAACTCTGGCCAAAGTCCAAAAAAAGCCCATTATTTGGCATTTAATGAAATTATACGGACAGTATTCTTATACCGACTTTATTTTACCTCTAGGATATCAAGGAGACACGATAAAAGAATACTTTATGCAATATCACTGGAGGGATAAAAATCTAAAAATCAACCTTTCTAATCAAACATATACTCCATTAGAAAAAGATGAAGATTGGAATGTTACTTGCATAGATACTGGAGAAGATACTATGACAGGAGCAAGAATCAAAAAAATTGAAAAATATATCCTTGATGATACTTTCATGATTACCTATGGAGATGGATTAGCTGATATTAACATTAATGAATTAATACATTTCCATAAAAAAATGGGAAAAGTAATGACGCTCACGAGTGTGAATCCCCTTAGCCAATATGGGATATTGCAATCAGAGGATGGGGTTGTGACTGCATTTTCGGAAAAACCACAAAAAAACGAAATGATTAACGGTGGATTCTTTGTATGCAATAAAGAAATATTCAATTATTTAGACACAAATCCCGATTGTGTTTTAGAAGAAGAACCTTTTCGGAAATTAATTAAAAATCGAGAATTAGCTGTATATCATCATAAGGGAAGTTGGATTTCCATTGATACTTATAAAGATTTGATAACAGCAAATGAAATATGGCATACCTCAAAAGGAGGTCCACCACAGTGAATAATTTTATACAAAATTTACTGAAAAAGCTAAAATGGGATTCTTTTTTTACACACAAAGTTTTAGAAGATACCCTGCAAGAAAAAAATATCGATTCAACACCTTCCGAGTTTTCCACACCAATAATCCCTTTTCTAACAGAGAATACTCCGTTATTAGAAAAACCAGAGGATGAAGAATGGGAAACTCAAGTTTCTCCCACAAAAGATGAAATGGATATAGTCAACTTGGAAGGTTTTCATTTTTGTACAATTGTAGGAAAACACTATCTTTTTAAAGTATTAGCTTTATATGAATCACTTCATGAGCATACTGAAAATTTTACACTATTTATTTGCTGTATCGATGAACTAACTCTTTCGACTCTACAAAGTAAAAAGTTAGAACACGTGATTTTGATACCTGTACAAAACTTAGAAAATAAGCTACTAAAAAAAATCAAATCAGAACGTAAAATAAATGAATATTGTTGGACATTAAAAGCTCCTTTCATAGAATTTTTATTCCGAACATACAACATACCAAGAGTTCTATATTGTGATAGCGATTTATTTTTCTTTTCAAACCCTAAACCAATTTTTGATGAGTGGAGAGAATTTGCAGCTTTTTTATGCCCTCAAAGAGATTCACAATTTGTAGAAGATCGATTTGGAAAATTTCAAGCTGGCCTTATTGGATTTAAAAATAACTTTCATGGCAGAAAAAGTTTGAAATGGTGGAAAGAGCAATGTTTAAATTGGTGTTATCAAGAAAGTGATGGAGTAAATTTTGGTGATCAAAAATATTTAGATAAACTTCCCTTGTATTTCCATCACATTAAAATTTCAAATCACTTGGGAATCGATGCTGCACCTTGGAATTGTATTTATAACAATAATTATAATTTTAAACAGCAACAAAATGATATATATATTGAAGATGATAAGTTAATTGTTTTTCATTTTGCCTGTTTATCAATTTTTAATCAAAATCAATTCGACTTGTGGTCCCTTAGTCCATTAATGATTAATAAATTTATTAAAAATAATATCTATATTCCTTATTTACATGCATTACGTCGAAGTATGGATGAAATTAGACAGATTAATAAAGACACTTTTAATCAATGCATACATCAAGAAAATATATCTACAGCAAAAAATTTTTATAATTATAGTCAATTACGTCGACAGATGGATCAACATGATTATTTCCTTAATTTTACCACGATTGTAAGTCAAAAATATGTTATTAAATTTTTAGCGTATTATTCATCGCTAGCAACTAATATGAAAAATTTTCATATCTGGGTTCTTTGTATGGATCCTAACACGTATAGCGCATTACAAAAAATGGAATTACCTAACGTTATATTAATAAATATTGAAAAAATAGAAAATACACTTCTTAAATCCATAAAAAATACTCGAAGCCTAAAGGAATATTGTTGGACATTAAAGCCATTTCTATGCTCATACATTTTATCTAATTATCTGGAAGCAGATCATATTATTTATTGTGATGCAGACATGTTTTTCTTCTCTGATCCGACAGTATTATTAACAGAATGGAGCACATATTCTATATTTTTATGCCGGCAAAGAGGTTCCAATAATCTTGAAAACAAATTTGGGATTTATCAAGCTGGATTAATAGGATTTAAACGAGAAAAAAATAGCTTAGATATACTCGATTGGTGGGAAATAAAATGTCTCGATAGATGCTCTAACACTTATGATGAATACTATGATAGCTGGGGAGATCAAAAGTATTTAGAAACCATTCCTCTCTTATTTAGCAATATAAAAATTCTAGAAAATATAGGAATAAATGTAGCACCATGGAATTCAGTGATGAGCAATAATCATTTGATTTCCAAAACTAATAGCAAATTATATATTGACGACCAACCACTTATTTCATATCATTTTGGAAGTCTATTAATGATTAATAAACAAGAGTATGATACCTGGTATCACGAACCCTTGAATTTTACACCGCCTATTCTTCAATTTGTTTACACCCCTTATATTAAGTCTATCAAACAAGCAACTAAAAAATTACAAAAAACATTAGGACAAAAAGATGTCTCACAATTTTATGCTTCAGTACCATCGAATTATATACCTAAAAACCGGTTCCAGATTTAATATTCAGGCTAAGAGGAGAATATGAATGAAAAATAGTAAAATATTAGTCACAGGTGGACATGGCTTTATAGGAGCACACTTGGTACGTAGACTTTTACAGGAAGAGGCACAAGTATCCATATTAGCTAGAGAGAATGCAAATTTGTGGCGGATTCAAAATATATTAAAAGATATTCAAATCTGTAATGGAGATATTGTAGATACGCAAAAAATAAACAATATTTCAAGAAAATTGAAACCTGATTATATTTTTCATTTAGCTGCTGATAGTGGGTGTTCCTCTAAAACAACTAGTATTCAGAAGATTAAAACTAATATTTTAGGTACAGCCAATATAGTAGAAGCAATAGCACAAATAGGTTGTAAAAAAATAATTAATTTAGGCAGTAGTTCAGAATATGGAGCATCATTACAAAAGATTGATGAGAATACTGATATAAATCCAATTGATATATATGGAATAACTAAATCTACCGCTACTAAAATTGCTCATAACGTTGCGCTTAAACATAAAATGGATATAGTTACACTACGACCATTTAATATTTTTGGTGAAGGAGAATCATCAGAGAGACTTTTTCCCTATGTTATTTTGCAATTACTACAAGGGAAAAATGTGCATCTAACTAATTGCACACAAACAAGAGATTACTGTTATATTGAAAACCTTATTACAGCTTTAATATTAGCAGCTAAAAAAACCAATATAAAAAATGAAATTTTTAACATTGGGAGTGGGATAACACACTCGCTACAGTACTTTGTCGAAATCATTTTTGAGAATTTTGAAACCAATAAAAAACCTCTATATGGATTTTTACCATATAAAGAAAATGAAAGAATGAATGTTTCCTCTGATGTTAGTAAAATAAAAAAAATTCTTAATTGGGATATTACAACACCTTTAGAAAAAGGTATTCAAAATACTATTAAGTGGTATAAAGAGAATTTTGAGTGGTATTTGAAAAATACAAAATAAATGTAAAAGGATAGCATAAAATGAGAACAATAAACCCTTCTGTATTTAAAAATAAAAAGATTTTGATAACCGGACATACGGGATTTAAAGGCTCCTGGCTAACATTATGGCTAACCCAATTAGGTGCACAAGTAATAGGAGTATCTTTAAATTCTGGACATGAAAAGGGAATTTTTAATTCTTCAAAAATAAAAAAAGACGTTATTGACATACGGGGAGATATAAGAGACTATGGCATGCTAGAATCTATATTTAAAAAATATAATCCTGATATTATTTTTCACCTAGCTGCTCAACCTTTAGTTAAGTATTCTTATCAATATCCTCAATATACGTATGATGTTAACGTTATGGGAACTCTAAATGTTTTAGAAGCAATGAGAGTAAATGGAAATGCACAGGCTGCTATTTTTGTAACAAGTGATAAATGTTATAAAAATAAAGAATGGACATGGGGATATCGTGAGAATGATCCAATGGGGGGGATTGATCCCTATAGCTCTAGTAAAGGATGTTGTGAATTACTCATCGCCTCTTATCGTGATTCATACTTTAGTACTCAAGAATTTCAAAATCATCAGACAGTAATAGCTACTGTTCGAGCTGGTAATGTCATTGGCGGAGGCGATTGGTCATTAGATAGAATTATTCCAGATACTATTAAATTTTTAAAAGAAGATAAGGATGTAATCGTTCGTTTTCCACATGCAGTAAGACCTTGGCAACATGTATTAGAAGCTTTAAGTGGGTATATTATATTGACTGCAAATTTATTAGAAAAAAACATAAAATATTCCGGATCATGGAATTTTGGTCCTTATTCAAAAGATATGATTTCTGTTAAAGAGTTAGTTGAATTGTTCATTCAAATATGGGGATCCGGAAAATGGAGAGAAGAAAACATTTCAAATGCAGTACATGAAGCTCAATTTTTAAGTTTAGATATTAGTAAAGCAAACAGACAATTACATTGGTTCCCTAAATGGGATATTTATGAGTCTATTGAAAAAACTGTAGAATGGTATAAACAATATGAAACCTCATCCCTTGATGAGTTATGTCATAAACAAATTAACGAATACTGTAATCTTTAAACTATTCCCTTTTAATTATCTTTCGGTCTATTTAAGATGGGATATTCATATGAA
This sequence comes from Bacillus sp. SRB3LM, assembly GCF_015712745.1. NCBI lineage: Bacteria > Bacillati > Bacillota > Bacilli > Caryophanales > Bacillaceae > Bacillus > Bacillus sp. SRB3LM. The sequence continues at coordinate 5,179 of NZ_VWVQ01000037.1, read as the reverse complement.
TACCGATGTATCTTATCAGGCTCCACATATAGTTCTGTTTTTCAAAACTTTAATCAACTTAAAAATGATTGAACCTCGAGAATTTTACAATCGCAAAAATTATTCTATAATTTATCTTTTCAAGTTTTTTAAAGGTATCTGTAACAATATATAATAGTAACCAATTTTGCATTATCCCACCTTAAACTCTTAAAGGTGGGATTGTTTTTTTAGTAAATAGGTAATTTGTGTCCTAAAGTCAAGAATAGTAAGTTAATTTATAAATATAAAATATAATTTGACTATTCGAAATAACAATATTGTAATTAGACATAAAGGTTTTTTAACTTTTCAAGTTATCTCTCCGAAAATTAATATTCTTTTAAAAGAATACAAGCAAGATCTTTTACATTTTCCGGAACTCTTTCCCTGATTTTATACATATCGTGAGATTTCCTCCAAATCTCGTTGGACAGGGATATCAGAAATTAAAATAATAGGTATAGAACCCATTTTTTGAGTGAGTATTGTATCTGTAATAATACATGCTATTTCATCAGAATTTAATTTTGTATTATCTAGCTGATCAAAATTAATATTCAAATAATCCATATTTTTATTGAAATATAGGTTTAAATATTCTTGCATATATTTTTCCCAACTTTTACCGGAACTTAAGATTAATACTATCTTTTTATTTTTTATTTTTCTTTTCATATGTATTGCTTCTATATGCATCGTTAAATTTGCTATTTCATTTTCTCCAATATGGGCTCCCATATTATATTTCTTTTGCCATTTACTAATAATTACTTTTACTTGATTGAAGGTGTTTAGATGTTTCTTTTTTATATAGAATGTAGTGGGGCGAATATAATTTTTATCAGTAAATATTTTTGATTTATAAACATGTGGTTTCATTGTACATACTATATAGAAAATAAATTCATCATCACATAGTAAATTTACACTAAATGAATGTTCTAATGTTTGTATTAAATCTTTAAGATTTTTATAAAGAGCTCTCTTTCCTTTCATAATACAAGCTAAATAATCTTTTTTGATGATTTCTTGTCTTTCATAGTAATATTCAGAATGATTTATAGCAATGATTAAAACTACTATATCTTGACACCTTAAATTTATACCATATTTTTCAAAAACAGAAGTAGTAACCACGGAAATTTCTCTATACACGGATGAAGACATACAATCCGAAATAGTTTTTTTATCTAGAGGAATTGCATATCTATTTTTTTTTCGCATTAAATATATGGAAATAAAAATAGATAGTTTTCTAATACTTTCTTTATAAAACTTAATACCCATAATTTTTTCTATTTCTTGTAAAAAAACTGTAAACATATTTTGTTTGAATTCCTGAAAAGGCCATTCTTGTTTATCATAGGATTTTAAGTAAAGTTTATAATACATTAAAAGTAAATTAGTTTCATTACCTTCTATTCTTAACGGTCTTTTTTTCAATTTTAAGTCATATTGATTTAAATAGGATTCTACTTCTACTAGAACAGATCGCATTTTTGTAGTTTGTATATACAAGTTACGTGCTAGTTCATCAATAGTTTTCATATTATTACATAATAATTTTTTAAGAGTCTGAACAAGTAAAGTATTTTTAAAGTATTCTATTCGAATAATATCTATAGATGAAAAAGCAGGTTTTTTCAGTCTAATTTCCTTTCGTTTCGATGTTTGAATAGACCAATCCGCTGGTAAATAATCTGTGATTTGTATTAAATCTCTTTGAATGGTTTTAGTAGAACAATTCAAATGTTCAGCTACTTCCTGTAGAGAAAACCATCTTTTTTCATATGAGATAAATTTTAATAAATCATAATGCCTTTTTAAAAACATATTACTATAATTTGTTGTTAATCAACAAATTTCCTCCTTTGATGCTTAGTACTTAAGATGCACTTCTTAAATACAACTGACTAAAATTAAAATATTTTAGATACTATAGTCTTTTAATTTGTTAGTCATATCAATTCACTTTATATTCCAGTTGCATTTTTTTATATACAAAACAATTTTAATTTATTGGATTATCCTTTTTTTTTTCTAATGAAACTCTTATTCTCAAGATTAATATATAATAAATTATTTAAGAAGTTTTTTTGTTTATCACATTAATAAAAACAATATTATCTCAAAATATTGTTCATGATTTGTAATTGTAGTAATAATTCGTTTGCTAGTGGTTTATTCAAATTATTTTTCTGTAAAAAAAGCAACCACCTTTTAACTTCCATTATTTTATATTTCACACTATATAATTGTTGATTATCAAATTCAATTATAAGTTTCATAAGTATTGATTCTATCTCTAACATCTTATAATCAATGGTTGCTAAAATGATTTCAATAATATTGTTTGAAATTGTAGTCATATCTCTTCCCCCTGAATAATAAATTTATTAAATTTTATTGTAATATTAGTTTATCTTTGTTTAAATTAGAATTAAATCTAATATTTGTCTTTTATGAAGACAAATGCATTACCTTTCTATATAATGTATATAAAATAAAAAGATATAACGATTTTTCGTGGTAGATATCTAAGATTGATAGGAATCTTTAACAATTTATTTCGAAATGATTATTTTTCGATTCCGTATAACAAATGGTGTAGATAGTAGGGGGCATTGAGATTTATTTTACAAGTGGATGAGATGTATATTGAAATTAAAAGAATAATATTTTGATATACAGTATAGAAAAAACGACGTTCACAACAATCAAACGTCGTTTTTTCTATATACAATTAATTTAAGTTGTTTTCATAATGTCTTGGATTAAAACTATATTTAAAAAAAGTGTCCTGCTTTTTTATTTCACAATCGTATTTGTGTAAATATATTTACATTCGTATATGAAAATTCAAGTTGTTTATTTAATATAATTATTAAGTTGAAAATTTATTGTTTTAACCAATTATAAAATAAAAACTTTCCCTTATATGATTCTTTATTTTGGCGTATAAATGCTTTTGCAATTTCAATAGTATTTTCGCGATTAATAACCATTTCTAAGCGTCCTACAAAAAACTTTGTAGGCGAATTTATAGGGTCTGAAGTTTGAGCACGTTTATGTACTTCAGTAAGAAATTCATTAATAGATTGATCTACTTGTCTTAATGTACCTATCCGTATGTTTTTATTATGTAAAGTTTTTAATACATCAAGTAGAGAATCTTTTTTAGTAAAGATTTTTTTTTCATTTAATCGTTCAACAACAGATTTATAAAATAAATCTGACATTTGATTTAAGTATAATTCTTCTTCATCTTGTAAATTTAATTCATCTACTATATGAATTAAATTATCTATATTAGATGAAGAAGAATTAGTATAACTCTCTAATGTATTTTTTAATGTAATTTCTGTAGTAATCTCTGGTAATGTTGTTTCAAATTGAAACTGGTTGTTTCGTTTTGAAACTGGTTGTTCTATTTCGAAACAATCAGTTTCATTTTGAAACTCTGACGTTCTGTTTTGAAACATCAGAGTTTCATTTTGAAACTCTCTAAAATCAAATTTATAACCCTCTAGAAAATAGCCTAATTTGAATAAATCTCTTTGAATTTTCAAAATATCAACTCTATATTGATAGGTATTGTCTCCTTTCCAATTAGGATTATTTCTACGTTCTAGCCATCCATTCTGTAAGAGGCTTTCTAAATGTCTCCCTATGCTGGATTTACTCATGCCAAGCATAGTTTCTAGACTCATATCTTCTGCACTTTTATATATCCAACCATGTGATAATTCAATTTGTTTTAATAGTTCTGCGCGTTGTTTCTCCTCAGTATTCATAGCCATACGTGCACGTTTTTTTTCTTCTTCAATAAATTTATCATAGTCATTAACACGTTCACTCCAATAAATTAATTGATTTAATAAAACTGCTTTCTTAAAGTCTCCAGTCAATACCACTAATTCTTCTTTTATCACTGCACGTTTTAGTTTATTAGCCATAATAAAAAACCTCCATATCAACCCGGTTTTAAATTTGGGCATAAGAAACTAGAGGTTTTGTAGTTTACGTTTTTTTTAAGATATGATACTATTTAAGTATTGATTTTATTTACGTAAGTTACAAAACCTTGGATTCTAGTTTTTAAATGGTGGGCGGCCAACCTAACAAACATTTAAAAACGGTTACCGGGTTTTTTTTATTAGAATGTATATATTTAAAAATCTGTGTATCTATTCATCATCATAGCAGAGATTGAAAAAAAAAAGAAGGAAAAATAGAACAAGGTCCTATTATATCTTAATAATTTTAAAGAATTAAAATTTCACTAATTTGGTATACTGTACAAATCAAAATTATTATTAAGAGAAATATCCAGTACATTATAAACTAACTTACAATTTGAGTAGTACTATTTTTAGGAACAAAATAGTTAACTTTAGTATATTTATTTTTTTACTATAAGGCCTTTTGTATGATAGCCAAGTTTATTCACAAATATTTTAGCTGCACGTATAATAAATTTGTCAAAATTATTATACATTTATATATAATAATTAAAATTCCATCTAAATTAGAACGTGAATAATTTGGAATTTAAGTCATAATAACAAATATTTATTGTAAATGATGATGTAGCATTTGGAATTTACCCCCTATTTTTTCTATTTTTCTCTCAGAGAGATTTGCAATCGAACACGATATTTATCATGTAAATCCACTTAACCTATGGAAAGGTAAATAAGATAAGATTACGAATCGTCGCGTAGGATTTCAATTTTTAGCCATAATCTTTGGAAAACAGATCTAGGAAGAGTTTGAAAAAATTGAATGTTAAGTTTAGTAAACTTCAAAATTAAAAATCGGAAAATCTACCATAATGCAGAAAAAATGTTATCTATTGTATGTTCAGATGAGTTTTAATTCCTAATAGGGTATATTCTTTTGTTTTTTGAAATTGGATTGTAAAACCAAATGACTATTTTTAAGATATAATTTTATTCATTCGAATAGAATTATATATGGTATAAAAAATCCAAGGGTTTCTGATGTGGATTTTCGGAAAATAGAGTGAAGAAAATTCTAAAATAAAATGTTTTAAGAAAACAGTTTAACGTATTCCCCGAAAGAATTCTTCTTCCTCAAGCGTGTGAAGGGCGTAGCCAAAAGGCTTTGCTTTTTATTTTTCCTCTGACAGAGTCAG
>NZ_VWVQ01000036.1:0-3975 GCF_015712745.1 Bacillus sp. SRB3LM | reverse complement strand
TTGGGTGTTTTTGCCCATCCCCTCGAAAAGGGGGAATAAGAAAAAAGCAAGTCTTTCTTTTAAGAGAGCTTGCTTTTTTCTAAGCTATATTCGTATTCTTTGACTATTCTATAAAATGTATTGCTCTTCATTCCTACTCTTTGCATGGCTTCTACAGCAGTAATTTTATGATCTTTCTATTCTTGATAAGTTTCTTTAAAATTATCATCTATTTCAACTTTTTTGCGGCCAAATTTAACTCCTTTTTGAAGTGCAATTGTAATTCCCTCTTTTTGTCGTTCGCGGATTCTTTTTCTTTCATCTTCAGCCATATAACTTAATAACTGTAAAATTAAATCTGAAATAAGAGTTTCAATTCCATTTAAATCTTTATATTCATGGTATTAAGAAGTGGCATATCTAACACAACGATATCAATCTTTTTTTCTTTAATTAATTCTTGTCATTCGTCTAAAATCATTTGTTTATTTCTTCCCAAACGATCTAGTGATTGAATATATAAAACATCGCCGTTTCTCAACATACGTTTCATAAGTTGATATTCAGGACGTTTAAAATCTTTTCCACTTGCTCTTTCAATAAAGATGTATTCTTCAGGAATACTTATTTCTGCTGCGGTTGCGAGTTGTCTCTCAATGGATTGATCTTTACTACTTACCCTAATATAGAAAAATTTCCTCATTATGTATTCCTTCCCCTATTTCACATTCTGCGTACAATCTATAATAAAAAAAATTTGATGGTTATAAGTTATAATTATGAAATATTAACCCCCCTTTAAACGCACCGTGTCAAACAGTATACTTTTTGACACGGTGTAATCTATTATAACTCTAACCCATAAGAAGATGTAGAAAACGATTAAACATGAATATTCAAAAAAGATTAACTATTTTAACTACAGATGAAATAAATCAACTTTATAGTAGACCTCTTTTTACAACTAAAGAGCGCGTACAATATTTTGCTCTTTCTCAAATGGAAACTGAATTGTTATATACTTTACGCTCAATAAAATCTAAAATTTATTTTATTCTTCAACTTGGATACTTTAAGTCAAAGCACTTATTTTTTCAATTTAACCTATGTGAAGTGAAAGAGGATGTTCAATATATTCTTAAAGTCCATTTCAATAATGCTGAGTTCTCAGATTTGGGATCTTATTGATAAGAAAACTAGGCTAAATCAACAACAACTTATTCTCAAGCGATTTAACTATTGTCTTTGTGATTCACAATCTCGACTAGATTTAAAAGAACAAGCTCGTAGAGCTGCAGCTATAAGTGAGAAACCGATTTTTATTTTTCGCGAGCTTATAAATTATTTAACTACTAAACGAATTATTATTCCTGGTTATAGCTTTATACAAGAGGTTATAGGAAATGCTATTACATATGAACAAAAACGCCTTATAAGGATTATACAAAAACAGCTATCCGAGACGGATAAACAGCATTTAAAAGAATTATTATATAATCCTGCTGGTTTATATAAGATTACTCGAATCAAACAGGAACCTAAAGACTTTAGTATGAATGAAATTAAACGGGAAATTGAATATGGGAAAGAAATGTATCCTCTTTTTCAACTGACCAATTCAATTTTGCCACAACTAAAAATTTCTAATAAAAGTATTAAATATTACGCTTCTTTAGTAGAATATTATTCCGTATATAAATTAAAAAGATTTAATGAATCCCTTATAAATCTTTATTTATTTTGCTTTATTTTTTATCGATACCAAAGAATGAATGATAATTTGATTAATAGTTTAATTTATAAAATGGGAAAATACAATGATGATATCGTATCCTTTGCAAAAGACGAAGTATATAACTATTACACAGAAAACCAAGAGGATTTCAAGAAAGTCGGAAATGTTTTACAAGTTATAATAGATGAAAACATTTCCGACTATACAGTATTTAAAGACATACAAAGACGTGTATTTTCTATCCTAGACCGTCCTAAATTAACTGAGCTAGCAAATCGAATCCTGAATACTTCGAAGATAGATGAAAAAGCGTTCCGTTGGGAACGTATTGATATATTAGCTTTACAATTCAAAAGACAAATTCGTCCTATTTTTATGACGATTGATTTTGTTACAACAGATATTGAAGATCCTCTTATGGATGCAATACATTTTTTAAAAGAAGTTTTGATGAAATGAAAAACTTTACTTAAATATGATATCGAAGATATTCCAAAAACCTTTATACAAAAAGGGGCCAAACGTTACCTTTACACGAAAGATGATGCGCATTCAAAACGTTTACTAATAGATCGATTTGAATTTTTAATTTATCATTCTTTTTGGCATCGCTTACAATCAGGAGATATTTTTTGTAGAGATAGCATACAGTATAGAAGTTTTGAAGATGATTTAGTCGATGAAGATACGTGGGTACATAAAGAGAGTATGATTCAAGATTTCAATTTAACTAAGCTACAACAGCCCATCGAAAAACATTTAAAAGAACTTGAAAACAAATTGGAAGCTCGTATCATCTCTATTAATAAAAGGATTACTTCTGGAAAAAACAAACATGTTCAAGTGAAAAAACATAAAAATCATCATTCTTGGACACTTCCCTATACTCGAGCTTCAGCTCTTATTAATCATTCTTTTTTCGATGTATTACCACAAGGTGATATAAGAAGTATCCTGTATTTTGTAAATCAGCAATGCAATTTTCTAGATAACTTTGACCATATTCTGGGACGCTATGCCAATCAAAAAGCAAATGATTATACTCTCATTCCATGTTTTAATAGCTTGGGAAACAAATATGGTGTTATATAGAATGGGAGAAGTCTCTGCTATGAATTTTTCAAAATTAGCTACTACATCAGCTAATTTTATTCGATTAGAAACATTAAAAGATGCAAATGATTGTATCAGTAATGCCACAAGTCAACTTCCTATTTTCCCGTATTTTAACATTGATGATTTCATCCATTCAAGTAGTGATGGTCAAAAATACGAAACACAGATTCATACACTACAATCCCGTCATTCCTCTAAATATTTTGGAATGAATAAAGGAATCACTTCTTATACAATGGTGGCTAACCACATTCCAATTCAAGCAAGAATTATTGGTGCAAATGAGCATGAAAGCCATTATGTATTTGATATTTTATACAATAATACAACCAACATAAAGCCTACTATCCATTCTATGGATACACATGGAACGAATGAAGTTAATTTTGCTGTTTTAGATTTGTTTGGTTACCAATTTGCACCTAGATATAAAGATATTCAAGCAACTATATCTCGAAATTTATATGGTTTTCAACATCCAAGTCATTATGAAGAATTACTGATTAAACCTGTGCGTAAAATTAATACAGATCTCATTGTAAAAGAATGGGACAATATAAAACGAATTATGGTATCTCTTGCTTTAAAGACGACGACTCAAAACGTTATTGTACGAAAATTAAGTTCTTATGCACGAAAAAATCAAACCAAGCGAGCATTATGGGAGTATGATAACATCATTAAAAGTCTATATTTTTTAGAATATATTGATTCATTATCATTACGTCAAAATGTTCAAAAATCACTAAATCGTGGAGAAAGTTATCATAAATTACGTCGATCCGTATCACGTGCAAACTTTGGGAAACTCCGCTTCAAGACTGAACAAGATCCGCACATTTGGAATGAATGTAGTAGACTGCTCAGCAACTGTATTGTTTATTACAATGCGAGTATATTATCTAATTTATTAATAAAATCCAAAGATACAGGGATTGTGATGAAAATATTACAGCATATTTCACCAATTGCATGGCAACATATCAATTTTTATGGTAGTTATGAATTTAGTAAATCCTCAACGGTAGTAAATATAGAGGAAATTCTTGCGAGTATCAATAAAGACGATATTCTAACCAGCTTAACACGAGAAGACTCCTTGGAAAAATGAAGTATGACTGTCCTTATTCCCCCTTTTCGGGGGG
>NZ_VWVQ01000035.1:0-505 GCF_015712745.1 Bacillus sp. SRB3LM | reverse complement strand
AAAAAGGTGTGTGATCAGTATGGGCCCAGAAAATTTATTTAAGTGGAAACATTATCAACCAGATATTATTTTATTAACAGTACGTTGGTACCTGCGGTACAACTTAAGTTTTCGTGATTTGGTAGAAATGATGAAGGAACGAGGGTTATCTTTGTCTCATACAACGATTATGCGTTGGGTTTATCAATACGGACCGGAACTGGATAAACGTATTCGACGTCATCTGAAACAAACAAATGATTCATGGCGAGTGGATGAAACATATATAAAAATAAAAGGGCAATGGATGTATTTATACCGTGCGGTTGATTCTAAGGGAAATACGATTGACTTCTATCTCAGCAAAACTAGAAATCATAAGGCTGCAAAGCGATTCTTTAAGAAAGCTTTGCAGTCTTTTCATGTCTCAAAACCTCGTACCATCACAATTGATAAAAATCCTGCTTATCCAGTTGCCATCACCAAATTAAAAAAAGAGAAAAAAGTGCCGTTAGGCACTCAAATT
>NZ_VWVQ01000034.1:0-3971 GCF_015712745.1 Bacillus sp. SRB3LM | reverse complement strand
AAAACGTCACCCTTTCTCATTTATATTATGTAAGAAAGAATAACGTTTTTTTGTACTTGGGGGTAGTAAAAGCCCTTAAGTTGATGGGCATGTACGTGATACAGAACTTTGCAACAGAAACCATACTAGATGCCAACAAGGACTTACAGAGATTATTCAAAATTGCTTAAATATTAACTGTATTTAGCAAATAAATTTATGTTTTTTTACTTTGCAACGGAATCCATACAATCATCTATTTCTTCTAATAATTCTTCATAGGTGTTTCTGTAAAAATCAAAGATTTTTTTCTTACGTAAATTTTCTAGTAAACGGGTAAGGTCTTTAGACTGTAATCTAGGAAAATATCCGGCTGCAAGAGCTGATAATGGGACTTTTTCTGAGTAATAACATATATAAGCTAAGTCATATTCAGTCAGTTTTATCATGCGTACACCTTTCTATATTTTATATTATCATTTTAAATATCTTCCATAAAAAGAGCTTCTTTACAAGATTTTATTTAGGGCTCTAGTGTAAGAATATGTAGTAGAAAATAACAATGTTTATAGGAGAAAACTCTATTTAAGAAGACTGAAGATTTCGCATGGAACTAACAGTAGATTCATAACTTCTTCAGTCTTACCACTTAAAACCGGATTTCAGTAGGAATCCCTTACATTCTTCTACATGTTCGCACTATATTCGCACCAAAACTATGTGTAAATTAATTAATTGGGTTTATTTTCAGCGTCATAAAAAGGAATGGGCACTAGTTAGAGCTTGATACGCGTTGACTCTTCCATATTTCCAATACTCACCTGTCCCTGGAATTTTATCTGCACTTTTTTCTATTGATTCTCGAATTTGCATGTTGGAGAATCCCTGGGAAGCTAAAAGCGCCACTACGCCTGATACATTAGCAGTAGCCATTGAAGTTCCACTTTTTGTACTATAAGGATTCTCAGGATTCCAATTGGTTGGAACAGCCGACATGATGTCTACCCCTGGTGCCGCAACATCCACTGACATTCCATAGTTAGAACGCTCCCATTTCAAATCGTTGGAATCAGTTGCTGCTACAGAGATGACATTGGCATAGGCAGCGGGATAATAAGGTTTAGAAGTAGAAGAATTTCCTGCCCCTGCTACTAGTACTACCCCTTTATTCCATGCATAGTTGACTGCATCTTCTAGTACTTGAGAAGGCTCTTCCATGGCGATACTAAGATTGATTACTTTTGCACCATGATCAACAGCATAGGTGATTCCATTAGCAATGACATCATTGTATGAATATCCATTTCTATCTAGTACACGAACGGATAGTATTTTCACATTAGGAGCTATTCCAGCTATCCCGATGTCATTGTCAGTTACCGCAGCAATTGTTCCTGCTATATGCGTTCCATGTCCCAATTCATCCTTACTTGGATCCGCATTATTTCGCACATAATCATAACCCGGGATTATCTTTCCTTTTAAGTCAGGATGTGCGCTCTGAACTCCTGAATCAACAACTGCTACCACTAGATCAGTACTTCCACGGGTAATATCCCATGCTTTAGGGATTTGCATTTTTTGCAGTGATGTATTTTGATTCAAAGAGTAGTAGTAATCATTGGGAGTCCATACTGCTTGATAGACTTTATTTGGTTCCACATAATCTACACCGGATAGCTTACGATATTCTTGAAGAGCTTGTTGTACAGATTGACCCTGCACTTGAATAACTTCAAATCCAAGTTGTGTATTTTGAGAAATCACTTTTGCATTTTTTTGTTGATAAATATTAGTTTTTTCTTTCAAAGAGACCTCTTTATTAAATTTGACGATGATTCTTTCCTCCTCTTTTGTGCTTATGGTATCCGAAGATGCCTTTGTAGGAGTTACATGTACAAATGATAAAGAAAACACAAAAGCTGTTATCGTCAACAAAACGAACCAAAAATTTCCATTCTTCAACTTCTTTTCCTCTTTTCTTATTTTAAGAGCTCAATTGCAGAATTTCACAACACCTTAACAATATAGAATTGAAACAAATACCATCAGAATAAATCATAGTCCCAAATACATATCTTGTATTTATTATCCCAGTTTATTTTCACCTATACAGCACAACCTAGCCTATGTACTATAGTAATCCATTTGGAAAATAAAAAGCGAAATCCCCTGTAATTCTAAGATATTTGAACAACTTTCTACAGCGATAAATGAGCACATCCATTTTTATAATCGTGATCTTATCAAAGTATTAAACGGACCTAGTCCTATAGGGTATAGAGCTAAAATCATTCAATTCATTTTATTATTTGACTCTGTTTACTTGCCAAGGAGAAGTAGTTTTTGACACAGACATGGGATGCAGAAAAGATTTTCTCCCGCCCTAGTTGCCACATTATTTCTTTTCCTCTTTTTTAGTATCAATTTTGGGTTCTTCAAAAATAGTTTTTAACTCTTTATCCTTAACTTGTACATCAACTGTTTTTATTTCTTTCATCATTATATTTTTCATAAATTCAGGATCTTTTGATTTTTCTCCAACTAATTCTTTCTTGATATCAGCTTTTGCTTGATCAAAAGTTTTATCAGCATTCATATCGGTTACTTTAATAATATGATAACCGTATTGTGTTTTTATTGGTTCACTTATTTCACCTTTTTTCAGCTTAAAAGCTGCTTCATCAAATTCTTTTAACATTTTCTTAGGTCCGAAGAATCCTAAGTCTCCGTTTTTTTCTTTTGAGATTGAATCTGCAGAATATTGTTTTACTAACTCTTCAAAAGATTTGCCTTGTGCAAGTTTTTCTTTTACTCTTTTTGCAGTTTCTTCATCTTTTACAAGAATATGACTTGCCTTAATTTCAAGTTTATAGTCCTCATATTGCACTTTTAAATCTTTATCAGTAAGTGCTTTTTCCACTAATTTTTCTTGAGCTAATGAAACACGAATTTTATTTTTGACGGTTTCTTCTGTCAGACCTTTCTGCTTTAGTAAGGATTTAAATTGATCACCAGCTTGTTGTTTCATTTCATCGTACTTTTTGTCTACATCTTTTTCTTCAACTTTGTAGTTTTTAATAAGTACTTTTTCGATAACCATATTGTTTAGTACTTGCTTACCAGCTTGTTGCTTCATTTGAGTGTAGAACTCTTCTTTTGTAATATCACCAGCTCTAGATGTTACAACTTTTTCTAATGATGTTCCACATGCCGATAGTAGTACGATACTACTTATTACAGCACCCATGAAAACATGTCGTTTATTCAATGTTTATACCTCACTTAAATCTTTATATTAATTCATATAGCATAAAAACTTCAAAAGGTAGCTAATTAATTAGCTTTTTCGACGTACAATGAATGACCACCATTATAGTAATAAGTTTGTTTCCCACTTTAGAAAATATAGGGGGAACTATCCTGCATTCACTCATATGTCTATTTGAAACCCTTCATTTTTCCTGACAAACAGACTAACCTTGCTATTCTGATAAATCACAAAAAAGTAAAAACCATAATCTTCCCCTTCCTTTAATTTATTCAGTTTTTTAGAACATCTAACATTGTCTCCTTGAATGTGGATGTATCATTATTAACTGTATATAAAAATTGATGATATTAGTGTTATTTTGTCGATTGATAGAGTTTAAAATAGAATCACACATGTGAAACACTATCAGTCTCAGCTATTATTTATATTATAATTTATTAAGATGCCTTCATAATACAAATTTGTACTTTGTAATAAGACAAAAAACAACATAGGTGACTCTGTTCTGGTGCAAAAATAGTGGGTTTATGAAAAATGAACAAAAGATTCCTAACGGAATTGAAATTTATGCTGTTAAACCAAAGATTTCATCAATAAGATACATTTGCTTTTGAACAGACTTCGCCCCTTGGAGCGTTTGTCCTTTTTTGATCAATATGCATAGCTTCCATTCCAGCGATCATTTTTGTAGCCGTTCGCAAGGATTTCAATCCAAGCA
>NZ_VWVQ01000033.1:0-4388 GCF_015712745.1 Bacillus sp. SRB3LM | reverse complement strand
GGTTCTGTTGCAAAGTTCAAAGAAATATACGTCCGTTTACAAAAGACGATTATCGTTTAAGCCGTTATATCCATGTGTATTCATGTTTTGTTACACTGTTTATCTTAAGGGGATAATCTCAGGTATCACAAAAGAAAATCTACAATATGTTTTGGAATTCGGTGAAACATGAAACGGTTTGTAGGAGGCTGTCAAAAATAAGAGACGTTTGACAGGGGAAGAGGAGGACAGCTGGTATAAAACATCCGTATGAAAAATGGAATGGATTGTACTATAAAAAAGGGAGTGATACGGGATAATGTGAAACGTCTTTCCCCCTAAGTTGTCTTTGTTTATTCCACCTTAAAAGTGAATACGCCCGTTAATTTCCAAATATGTGAATTCGCCGCATCGAGCGGTTCAAGTTGAATTTGTTCCACTTTGATATGCCGATGGTCTATGGTCATCTGTGGAATTGGTTTCACGCTGTGTTTGACAGCTATGGAGATGGCAATCGTATCGGTGAAATAAAATTGGATGGTATGGGTATGATTTCCGACACATCCAATGTGTTGTTGCTGTTCTGGCTGGATATCGATATTGGTGGCAATCGAAATACAACCACGTAAAGTCAAAGTATAGAGCTCCACTTCGATTTGTCCATACTCCTCCACTTGCAGTGTTTTCTTTTCCGTTTCTTGTGAAAGAGATAGTCCACTGATATCATAGAGAAATTGTGTTAATCCATGCGATACCACACGGTAGCCACGTGGAATTTCCACGACACATTGGAAAGAAATCATAGATTGTGTTGCTGCTTGCTTGGGCTGTGACTCGGGTGGAGTGGTTCCGGATCCAGACGCATAGGGTTCATCAAACGAATCAAAATCTCGCATCATCATTCTCCTTTCGGGGTGATTGGATGACTCCAAATAAATGGATCTCGCATTTATGTTGGGATAATACTATCGGACGATGTGAGGAGGAGAAGTAGACCAACGTATGAGCGGATAGAGCGTTCGTACTCAGGTACAGATTCATTGTACATTTTTGTTTTTTATACAGGCTTGAAGAGGAATTACCATGTATGTACAAGTCATGCGTCCGTATCGTATATGTTTGTCCTTTTTCAATAAAATAGGAAACATAAAAACACGATACACATAAAGCGTATCGTGTTTAGGAGAAAGGTAAAAAATGTATGACATACATCCATACATTTTTATTCTACAAAATATCGGACGAATCTGATATTGAGAAATATCTATTTTTGTTTTTTCGATATGCTACATGCGGAAAGTAACATTAAATCCCGCTTAGTAACAACACAAGCGTGTTTCATTTTCGTTTTCGCTTTACATGTGAAATTGTCCTTTATATGTGCTTCATCAGATTTCCATGAAGAGATTGTATTCTCCTTCATGTACACACCCTAACAAAGCGAATACAAAGCCAAAAAAACCCCTCATCAATGATTGGGATGAGGGGAACAGAAAGAACTGCCAGTGATACGAAAACAAAGTCTCTTTATTTTGAAATATGACAGTTACTTTCTTTCCCGAATGAGTCAAGATTTTACAAACTCTTTTATTATATCAAATACAATTGGTTTTTGACACCATTTTTTTCGAGGGAACCATATGAAAAAATGAGGTTCATACAGGCTATATCTTCCAGGAAGACACATGATTATCTGGTTACTTCTGTTACTTAGTGAAACAATAGAGCGGAAAATCAAAAAAACAACCTGCTTCCGCAGATTGTTTTTGCACGTAGCATATAATAAAGGATGTTTCTGTCGACCAAATAAAATAGCTATCAAAAGAATGCATCTGCCGTCTTTCCTATTCTCCTATAGGTAGGTGTATAGAAAGCACAAGCCCCGCCAAACAGATGCCCGCCCAAATTGGTTTGTTGCTACCCAAGACGCCTTTTGTTGTAAAGGGGAGGGTCTTGACAACAAAATCTTGATGTATCGGGATTTTTCATATGTTGCTTTTTTAAACAAACGTTTGTTTTTTGGCAAATGGGAACGAAGAATAGGGAAGATGACAAAAACGTGACAACGAAAAACAGGTTCTAGACGCACGAAATATCGGTCGAATCGATTTGGTGGCCCTATCTATTTCTTTTTCTCAATGCCTCACGTACCTTGAAAGGAATCGAAACGATTCATGCTATATACAAACAAAAGAGAAGTCACATTCCAGACTTCTCTTTTTCGAAATACAAAGAATTACAGCAATTATTCAGAGCTGCTTAAATGCAATGATTTACAGGTGTCTTGCAGGTTTCGTATGGTTTTCCTTCCATTTTGTAGATACGTCACTTGCTTCGTTTGTAATATGATATCGAGTTCGTGCGGAGTTTTTTTGGTAACCATTCTTTACTCTTTAACAGTAAGTGTAGCTGCTGTAATGAGTATTTTGGAATTAAATATTTTAAGCCTGTTAAACAAACTTTTCTTTCAGCCATATGAAGGAGCAGATGATCTCGAACCCGCCGAGATAAAAATTTCGAAAATTTATAATAAAAAAACAACTCAGGGTTGATTTCTGAATATTCAATAATTCATTTCGTGGAATGGGTCTATTCGTGTGCATATACGGTCTGTATTCTGTAAAAATGTTCTCACCTTCTGCTGTATAACATGTAATTGATTCCATTCCTTTTTTAATAATAATCACTTGCTTTACTTTGGTTTTACGTAAAAACAAAACGTTCTTGATCCACTTTCATTTCTTTATATTTATTTACCGTTTGTTGTGTTCATTAAGAAGACCGTTAGGTCTTCCAAAGGTCTTCAATCATGACTTCTTTCTTATAATATAGGCGTTTCTGATTTTCTAATGCTTGTACTTCTAACCACTGTGCGAGTTGATGCTTTCATTGCACAAGTTTTATAGTTTTTGCACGAGAACCTTAATAAAAATAGCCATTATAAATTCGTTTGTATATTTTAAAAAAAAATGTAAAAATTAAAATTATGAAAAAACTATTCATGTGTATATTTTGTATTTTTCTTGTCGGCTGTTGGGATCAAAAACTACTTAAAGATTCAAGGCTTGCTTATAGCGTAGGTTATGATTTATATCAAAATAAAAATTTGAAACAAACGGTGGAAATTGTAAATTCAGGAAAAAGATTAACGAATGAGGTGTATTCTTCAATTAAGAATACGGCACAAGATACTACTGATAAAATAAGAGCGATGACGACAGGGGACATAAGTTATATAAAATATGGTATACAACTATATGGAAAAGAACTTGAGGAAAGGGGGATATCTCCAACTCTTGATGTAGCATTTAGAGACCCAGGCAATCCTACATCTTTTGTGAGAGTAATTTCAGTGGATGGGTTATCGTCTGAAATTTTGGAGAAGAAAAAAATTGACGAATTACTGATTGGACAATTTCTAACGAGAAAAATTAAAACACTTGAAGAGCGTAGTTACTTTCCTGTAGAGAATTTAGAAAGTATTTTTAGAAAAATTCAGGATAAAGGTGAAGATTTTACGCTACCATCAATAAAAATAAAAGATAAAGAAATAGTTACCAATGGTTTAGCTCTATTTCATAATGATAAATTGACGGGACGGTTACCTCTTGAGCAATGTGTTTTATTTACATTGCTCAAGGGGAAAGTGGGGAAGAAGGCACATATCACGAAGAAAATTAATAATAAAGAGTATGTGAGTATAGAAATGAGAAAAGGGCAAATTAAACAGAAAATGAACGTTAATATAGGTAAAGACGGAAATATTTATATTACAATTAAATTAAAATTATTTGCTACAGTGCTTGAATACTCGCGTGACGATCTAGATAATTATATAGAAAAAAAGAGATTAAGTAAGCAATTATCTAAAGAATTAACACATGAATCAAAAGAAATTATTAATAAGCTACAGAAAACAAATTGCGATGCATTTGGAGTAGGTAGGCAGTTGATTGCTTATCACCCAAAAATTTGGAAGAAATTTGATTATAAAAAAGCGAAGTTTGATATCAAAGTAGATATTAATATTTATAGAAGTGGCGTTTTAAACTGAGATGGGAATATTTAAGAAGCTTATTCTGTTGCTAAGTTTTAATTTCTTAAAAACAAGAATTAACAGGCACTCATTCAGAATAAATGTTCAGTGATATGCACAAAATTGTATGATTCATTCATAATTTCGAATGATTTTTAAACTTTGCACCAGAACCCTTTTTTCATATAGGTACCATCATTAAAATACAGCATATCACCTATATTTCCAAATTCACTGACTTGTCGTTCCCTGTTTAGGAATAGGGTCATAGGTATTAGCGTAGCGGAAAGCTGAGGAACGGGAGTTAATGGCTACGTTATTTTGTTCCTCGGAAAGAGGCGTTTTACCCCTATTTTTTGGTTCTGGTGCAAAA
>NZ_VWVQ01000032.1:0-4766 GCF_015712745.1 Bacillus sp. SRB3LM | reverse complement strand
GTCCGCACTCATCATTAAATGGAATAACTCCGTATCAGTATTCAAAATCAATTGCATAATCTATTTCATGTTCCAGTTTTTCTTGACCAGGTCAAAGAAACCGTAGAAGGTTTGGCATATAGATCATGCTCTGCCAGACTTACTGTCATGACGAAAGAGTTTGATTCAAAGAAGTGGATCGTATTGCGATTCAGTCTTCTGTTTACAACCTTTAGGAGGGATTTAAGATTAAAAGATTTCACCATCTTATCAGATAAAACAATCTATAAAAATCTGAAGTTTTTTCAATCATTAGGAGAGAAGTTGACAAAAACACAGCGTATTTTCCCTAGAGAAAAGAATGGATCTTTTCGCTGGAATAAACAGCGAGTAAAGGTAGCTAAAATGTATAAATACAAGGCGAGTGCTAGAAAAGATTAATTGGACAAAATCTTAACTAAAATTATCCAAAACCACGGTGTTATCGATATAGAGGATTTGCAAATATCAAATATATTACAAAAATATAAATTAGCAAAAGCGAGTTGTACGATATCATGGTCAAAGTTTCGAACTATGTTGGCGTATAAAGAAAAAATGGTAAGGAAAACATTTATTTCAAACCAATTATGTTCTTGTCAAAACACAGACGTACAAAATATAAACCTACATAAATGAGACTACCCTTCTTGTCTTCCAAATCATAATAGAACCCTTTTACTTAGGAATCTCTCTGTTCTAACCGGAGTGAAACCGAAGGTAGTTCAGATATTGAATTATATTTTTAAAATTTCCAATTTATAAAGGTAAATTGACTACTAATCAAAAAATATAATGTTTTTTGTGCGTCTGTCCAAGCAGGATTATGATATGCTCATATAAATAAAATGAATATACAAATTCTAATAGTATGTTCGGAAACGCCTCTTTGTTAATAGCAAGTTGTTTGAAGGTTAGAAAAATTTAATGAATAAGGAGAGATTATCATGCCCTATTATGGATATGGTGACGGTTTTTGTAAAGTATATGGTTTATTTCAAGGAGATAAAATCCAAGTATTTTCAGGTGGAAGAATTATGGGGACAGGTTCATTTATTCGTGTAGAAGGCCCTATATTAGTTTGGGTTGATAGAAATGCAAATATGAATTTCACTGATTTACGAGTAAGCAGTGTACGTAAAATAACAGGCGGATGTTGTCCGGATAATGATGTAGATGTAGTTGTTAATGATTTTTAGAAAGTCGTCTTATACGTGGATGTATCATATTTATTTTTGTTAATTATAACGATTGTAAATCGATTGCCACTTATAAAATTTCGCATTAGTTAAAATGCCCATACCTCCACAAGGGTTTCTTTTTGGACCCTTGTTTTTCTTTCTCTAAATCGTGGATAACTCTATCATACTCATTTTAATTTTTCCAGGCATCTTTGTTTCAACTTAATGGCTCGAAAGCTACCTGTTCCCTTTAAAATTAAATATTTATAATTATCCTCTCCTAAATTTAAGCAACAATTTATAGCCTCTAGGGCCTCCTGATATTTTTTTAGATAAAATAGAATATTAGCTTTTATAAAATATAAATCCACATAATCTGGATAAATTTGGATCGCCAAATCTATACCACGCCAGCCCTTTTCAATATTACCTGATTCCATAATAATTGTATACTTTAATCGATATGCTATTGCAGGTGGTAAAGTTTCTTGCGCAAGAAATTTCAAAATTGCTTGGTTTATAAAATAAAATGCTTTTTCATAATCTTTTACACCATAATGTTCGGATGCCATATGATATTCAATCCATGGGGTATGATTTTGAATTTCTAACTCATTTTTAAGTATTTCTAAATTACGTTTTTTTTTTTTTACTTGTCACTCTTGAATTGAGGTATCCATAGTGTTTAATAGGGGTATTGAGAATTCCATATTGAGAAAAGTTCGGAGGAATACATAACGTCTCATGAATCTTATTTTGAAATCTGAGCTCAGCACCATTGCAAAACAATCTTGGCTGAAAAATCTGATAAATATTATTTTCTGCAACCGTATTTCCAACATAGTTTAGTATAGGTAAATAAAACAACTGTTCTTTTTTTTCATCTAAACTATCTTTTAAATTACTAATTCCATTTCCATCAAATTCCTCGTCTGCATCTAAACATAGTATCCATTTACTTTTTGCTAGTTGAATACTAAAGTTTCTTGCTTCAGAAAAATTATAGTTCCAAAGAAACTGATAAATATTTTTGGAGTATTGTTTGCAAATATCAATGGTACGATCACTGCTACCTGTATCAACAATAATAATCTCGTCTACTAGCTCCTTAATACTATTTAAACACCTTTCAATACTTTCTTCTTCATTTTTTACAATCATGCATAAAGAAATGGTGTTTTTTTTCAACGTTATTTCCCCTTTCATAATATGAATATTTTTTATTCGTGTTATATAAATATCGGAGATTCGTCCGCAATCTTACATCTATATTCAATTCTATTAGTAAATTAATTATTTTATTGCTGAATCCGTCTCCAAGCATTAAATGCAGTTGAGTTTACCCAAGGTGGACTAGCATGAATATTGTTAATTTTTTTTTGTATTTGATTCACGTTAAATAAAGTTTGATTTAATAAAGTTTGCAGTAACAGTTTACATCTTTTGTAGTATCGTGGTTCTAAAAGCTCATAAGTTTGTACGTATTTATAAATATATCTCAAAAAAGCTTGTATATTTTTTGAAAAATGTATAAATTGAGGATTAATCAAAATATTATACTTAACATCTTGCTGTATTTCGTTAATTTTTATGTTAAGATGATTAAATAAACTATGAAAAAGCCATAAAGATTCATATAATCTCTTATTTATCACTATATGCATATTCCTGCAACAGGATACGTGTTGCAATTGACTTAATATTTTTTTGAGTAATGCACAATGTTGTTCAATATAAAAAAGATAATGTTCTAAAATGGAATTTATGAATGTTTTTGTGTTAAATAAGCTCTCATTAACCATTTTCACCTCTCCCCATATATAAATTTGTTTCTTATTAGAATAAATTTAACAAATTAATGTTTACATGTGTTGAAATTTACCTATTCTCCACCAACATTAGTCAAGAACACTATTTTTAAATTTGTATATTAGCCAATACTACATAAAAATCGGCGAGAAATGCACTATATCTTTTGTAAAAAAATACATCTCAAAAATTCTATATAGACATTACAATAAAAACTAAAAATATTAGCTTGGAATATTTACCCATAATTATTCCTTATAGTTTATTATTTTCACAATTACATTTTTTGGAAATTTTATTACAATTTTGTTTACAACAGTTTTTCTTACAACGACAACCTTGCAAAGTACTTTTCTCACATACACAGGTACATCTATGCTCACATTCAGCTATAGAATTAACTTCTTCTAATTTCAATTGTAATAACATTTGAGACTTAACAATAGTCCTTAACGTATCATTGACACTTTTATTCATTGCTATATATTTAGAGACATCTAAATGTTTTATTTTTAAAAAATGTTGTAATTTTTCACCCTCAGCATTTAATATGTGCGATAAACCAATTTCCTCCATCGCAATGGAAGACAATAATAAATTAATTGCTTCATGACGCGTTAAAGAAATACATGGCGTAATATTAGGGATATTGGGAAGTGACATATAATCCTCCTTCTTAACAAAATGCTATCAGTAATTCTTATTTATCTTATGTTTTATTTTTAGGTAAGTTCTTTCAATCGTATGACTAATTATTCCTTATTTTTAAAGTATACGTTTATGACGTTAATGATGAATCAATTACACAAATAAATTTCCGCTAACAAATCCTTTACTTCATAGAGATACTCTCATGTTAAAATTTTAAGTTTTTTTCCTGCTAATAATTTTATATTTTCTTCTTATTTAAGCTACCATTAAACTATTTTTGGGTGAACACAAACTTCATGCTTTGTATAACATAAATGAAAACGAAGTTTAAGATACCACTTCGTTTTCACAGCATTTGCTAATAAAATTATTGCTAATTACATATAATTTAAATAATATTCAAATCGTGTTTTAATCGCACGTACATTACCAAAAGAAGCTTCAAAAACAAAATGACGAACTTACATTTTCACTTAACCTAATTTATAATAACAGGCATTGTTATAAATAAAATTCCCTGGATTCCAATGAGTAAAATCTAATCTAGATTGTCTTTATATTTTTGTAATTTCTGTCGAAAAATTCTTATACTTTGTATAAGAAAATCTAATTCATCTTCACTCACTGTTTCCCCATCTAAACTAAGAGCGTAATTTTTAGCTTCTAAGTTATCCTCTAGAGAAATTTTTTTTATATTATTTAAATTAGATACAATTAATAAATCTGTTATCTCAATTTTATAAACATCAGCAATTTTTGAAAGTAATTCTAAAGAAGGAGTATATACTCCCCGCTCTACTTTAGAAAGGTTACTGTAGTCATAATCGATTTTTTCAGCCAATCCTTGTAGTGTATCACCAAATTTTTTGCGCACTTCTTTAATTCTAACCTCCATCAATTAAACCTCCTTCCTCTACTGAAATTTCAATTCTACTTACTCTCATAAGTAGATAGGGTTTATATGAATGATAACTTATAAGCAATATATAATTCAAATGTTAATTTACACATTATGACCTGGTCAAGAAAAACTGGAACATGAAATAGATTATGCAATTGATTTTGAATACTGATACGGAGTTATTCCATTTAATGATGAGTGCGGAC
>NZ_VWVQ01000123.1:0-1033 GCF_015712745.1 Bacillus sp. SRB3LM | reverse complement strand
TTGGTGGAATGTAGGAAGCAACTTCCTCCATTACATCCACCAACTGACCATCAGGACCATAGACATTGATGAAGGTCTTTCCATCCTTGATGACAGTCTCAGTGTAGGTGTCACCATTGAGAGACTTGATTCTGATTCCTGTATTCATCGCTTCTCCTTGATTGAAGAACAGCATAACGCAAACGTTCCCGGCTGGGAGCACCTACTTTGTTTATGGTCCAGGATCTGAACCACAAACAAAGCAGGTCGATGAAAAACCCCATCCCTACAACTGAGCCACGTTAGTGAAACCAGCTCGTCTGGTTCTCTATACATGAGCCCCTTTGAGGGGCGGCATCAGCCGGGTGACTTACTCACGATCACTCACCCCAACAGCACCAGGAAGCAGTCTATTTTTTCGCACAACACCATCAAGAATAGTCTTCAACTCTTGGAGCTTTTGAGCTTCATTTTGGATGTTCAAGGTTTGAACCAAGTCTCTTAAGACTGCCACTGATACCGAAATTTCATCAATGGTAGTGAGTTGGTTTTTATATAGCTGAATTCTTTCAATGTGGGCTTGATGAACTGCTTGTTGGTATCAGTCCTGCACCAGATGATCAAGCAAAGCACATAGCATCACTTCTACATGGTTTGAAGCGAGCAGATAGACACCACATTGTGAAGATTGTGGAGAAAATTGTTTTGATTGCCAAAGGCAAAATCAAAATAGACACCTGAACAGGGGTCGAGATTCAGAGCAGCTTGGTTGTGAAATTGGTGCTCTCGTCAATCGAAAATGCGGTTTAGTTCATCGCTAAAAACAACCAGCTATGATTTAATTTTAGCAAACCAAAAAACCGAATCAATAGCAGATAAAAGAAAAGCACCCATTGGGTGCTTTTTTGTTGCCAGATGATATTTATTACTTGGCAATCTTGCTCATGTCTTCATCTTTTCTTGGTGGAATGTAGGAAGCAACTTCCTCCATTACATCCACCAACTGACCATCAGGACCATAGACATTGATGAAGGTCTTTCCATCCTTGATGAC
>NZ_VWVQ01000031.1:0-2969 GCF_015712745.1 Bacillus sp. SRB3LM | reverse complement strand
AAAAAAATATATTTAATCATGGATAAATCAAAAATTGTAGAAAAGATCAAAAATAAAATATTTGTCAACGGTAAGCGGAACGGAGTGAGCATTAAGGAGTTGACAAACTTACTACACCCAAACCCTCTTGATGTATCAAAAGGTAATACCTTTTGACCTGCTTACCGGCGAGGGAGCCCCCTCAAAAAGTGAGGGGGTTGGGGGTGTTTTTTTATGGGGTCTGGGGAAGATTTCCCCAGTGGGTTTGGGCAACGCCCAAGGTTTTGTTTTTCGCCATGCTTAATCATGGCTTGGCGAAGCCAACGAGCCTCGCAGAGCACGGCCAAATGTAATTTGGTATAACGTGCTAGACCATATAATATGGGTCTTGCTGATTCCCATGTTATATTAGTTATCAAAAAGGGGGTTTTCGCTCATGGCTCACGTTCAAAAATACACAAAAGGAAATATACAAGGACTATCTATTCACTGGGACAGAAAAACAGAAAATCATTCGAATCTAGACATTGATAATGAGCGGTCTGATTTGAATTATGATTTATACGAAAAAGAAGGAGATACACTTTCTCGTATGAATCAGCGTTTAAGTGAAGTACATGCCCTTAAACGAAATGATTTAAAAGTGTGTGCAGATTGGATTGTTACGTTGCCAGAAAATTTGAAGGGGATTTCAGAAAACGAGCAACGGGAATTCTTTGAGAAGACTTATGAGTTTTTAGTAAATCGTTATGGTGGGGAAAAGAACGTACTTTCAGCGAATGTTCATATGGATGAAACAACACCACATATGCACTTTGCTTTTATGCCTGTTGTGTGGGACGAGAAAAAACAAAGGGAAAAGGTTTCAGCAAAAGAAGTGCTAACACGTAAAGAGTTAAAAACATTTCATCAAGACTTAGATACTTTTTTAAAACAAGAAATTCCGCATATCTACAAAGAAGGTATTTTGAACGATAAAACAATTGGTGTAGATACGGTGAAAGATTTAAAAAAGCATTCGGAAGAAATTCAAAAACAAAAAGATCAACAAAAAGCAGATGCAACTGCAGAAATGAAAGTGTTTAAAGAACCAAAACAAGTGTTGAAGAAAATCGAAGCATCAGCAAAGAAAACGATGTTTGGAGATAAGGTTACATTGCCATCTAAGGATTTTGAGAAATTAAAAGATTTATCTGTATCTAGCATGAAAGTACAATATCAAGCTGAAAAAAGAATGGTTGCAGCAACCAAAAAAATTGAGGAATTGGAAGAGAAGTATTATGAGGCTGATCGAAGGGCAGATAATGCTGAATTTGAATTTGGTTTATTAGAAAAAGAAGTAGACAAGCTGAAGAAATATAGAACAAACGCTATTGTGTATAAAAGCATTTTGCAAGATACAAACAGACATATAGAAATTGGCGAATTAGAAAAGAAAGGACGTTTAGTCCTTTTCAATTTAGAAAATGGACATGAGCCTAAAAATCAAAAGGAGGGCCAACAGTGGCTTTCTATCTTGGAGGAGAATAAAAAGGCTAAGACAATCTCTCAGAAGCGCCTAGAAGCTTTTATAGAACGTTTAAAAGCGTTTCTGGATAAAATACTAGGGAAAGAGAAAGAATTCTCATTAGAGGGCTTAAAACGTAAATCAGAGCAGTTAAAACAAACGAGACAACTAAAGACAAAGAAAGATAGAGGGATGGAACGTTAAAAAACGATACCCGTTACAATGGGTATCGTTTTTTTGCTCTATTTTTTCATAGATAGAATAAAATTTACGTCTTGTTGGTATACGAGCAACACAGTGTTCTCTGTATTTTGTATGCAGGGAACATTTTTTATTTCTTTTTGTCTTTTAAAACTTTTAAATTTTCAAAGTTGTGTTCTTTAAATAATTCCTCATTTTCATTTTTATTGATTAATATTTTACCCTCAAATGAAACGTATTTTATTTTATCTCTGCTATCTTGAAATGCTATTTCTGGATTAATAATATAAGCATTTGCATTGCCTATTTTAGCTACTGAAATAAATCCATGTTCTTTTAAAGTTTTTATTGCATTGTGTATTGTTGTACGCCCTTTATTAAATTGTTCCATCAACAATTGTTGAGAACAGACAATTACATTACGATTGTTCATATTTTCTAGAAAGAAAAATAAAATATTACTTGATAAATGATGATTTGTTATTAACCATCGGATCTCTTTCATATGACTTTTGTAAAGTTGTACAAAAGGCGGATTTTTCTTTTCTAATTCTTTTCTTTTAGCTTCTTCTTGTTCTGCCTTTTCCAAGTCAATTAATTTTTGAATATGACTAACTGGAAGACCTGTTAATTCAATGATTTTCATAAATTCTTCTTTAGAGATTTTTATATCAGTTTCGTTTTCATTTTTCATAGTTTTATTTTTGCTCCTTTCGTATATT
Organism: Bacillus sp. SRB3LM; assembly: GCF_015712745.1. Taxonomy (NCBI): domain Bacteria; kingdom Bacillati; phylum Bacillota; class Bacilli; order Caryophanales; family Bacillaceae; genus Bacillus; species Bacillus sp. SRB3LM. Next base: position 560 of record NZ_VWVQ01000031.1, on the reverse strand, counting down.
TTGAACATTAGTGTTCAAAAATATGAACAACCTATTCAATATCTTAAACAACACGTTTATAAAAATCAATATTATTTTAAACAAGTTGTTCATCTATGTTCAGCCTAGGAGTGAACATTTATGTTCAGTCTAGGGTTGAACATAGATTACTAGAAAACCTTTATAAATCAATGTTTTTAAGCTTGTACTCTCTATATCTCTTAAAGGGCTTTCCCCAATACAAGGGTCGAGTAGTATTTTTTGAGAAAAACACTCAAAAAATCTCCACTCTTTTGCCCTTGTATTGGGGAATTCGGCGGGAATTGATATATTGCCAAGCCGAACAGACCAAAAACGAGGATGTAGGTTGCTCGACTTGAATTAGCAATTATACCCGCCGAACCGCCAGTTCTATCGTTCTAAGTAACATGTTTACTCTTTATATAGTTACGTGAAGTTCCAGGGGGCTAGCCCCCAAACCCCCAGCCAGCACTCACACCCAAAAACTAAGAGGGAATTTCGACAAAGTAAAGGATAAAGATTGACATTGATTTATGTATACGGTATTAGGAGTCACCATA
>NZ_VWVQ01000003.1:0-32652 GCF_015712745.1 Bacillus sp. SRB3LM | reverse complement strand
GTACAATGAATTACAACAATTACTCACAATTGCATAAGATTCAGATATAATCAATTTCACCTTTTTATTTCTTAAGAAACTTTGCAACAGAACCGTTTTAGTTATGTCTGCAAAACCAATCAATGACGGAATGATGGTTTCGCAAACCAAATATAGCCACTTCCATCTTGAACAACTCATTCAGATTCGTCTACAAACACTTTGAATTTATATATAATAAAAACACCTTAATGAGTGAATATGGAATAGTGCCCTTATAATCACTCTTAAAATGATTGTAGATAATTTTTATATCGTAAAAATTAAAAACTCCCTTTTTCCCCTTTAAAAAGGATAAAATCAAAGTTGTTTCTAATAAAAGAGGATTGTATTTTGAATATAACTCCTGTATGGTAAGCCCATACAAAACATACATTCAGGAGCGTAATACATAATGAAACTCATTTTGAAAACAAGTATAGCTCTAACACTGTTTTCTTTTTCTCTTATGGGATATCAGTCACCACAAACACAGCCGAAACAAACATCTTCATTAACCGAACAACAGTTATGGCCGATGCTTGGTATCAAACGGCTGGAGAAGTTAAAACACTCTATCATCAAGGATATACTATCGGAAAGATGAAATTAGACATGGCACTTGCCAAAGGTACCGAGAAAAAACCTGCCATCGTTTTAGATTTAGATGAAACAGTGGTGGATAATAGTCCGTATCAAGCCATGACCGTGAAAACAGGAAAAGGATATCCATTATAAATGGGACGAATGGATTCAACAAGCGAAAGCAGATTCTCTTCCTGGCTACGTTTCCTTTTTACAACATGCCAATGAAAAAAGTGTGGCGATCTACTACATCTCAAATCGCAAACAGAGTTAATTAGATGCGACTTTACAAAACTTACAGAAACTGAATATCCCGCAAGCTGATCAGGAGCATGTCTTATTGCAAAGAAAAGATAAAAAAGGAAAGGAAGAGCGAAGAAAAAATATTGCGATAGATAGAAATCAAGCGGTCGAAGAGATGCACGAAGCACTTGGAGAAAAGTTTATTGTGTTTCCGAATCCGATGTATGGGGATTGGGAATCCGCTTTATATCAATATGACTTCAAAAAGTCAGATGCTGAAAAAGACAAATTCCGTAAAGATGCATTGCGTGTATTTAAAGATGGAAAATAACGGAAACTATGGGGCGACTTTTAAGCATAACAGTCGTTGATTTATTAATAACAAATAAGCTCCAAAAGATTATCTGGGACTTCTTTTTCTTCTATTGTTTTTTTATGTATCTATAAATACTATTCATAACAATTTCTTCGTTTTTCTTCCAACACTCTTCCGCTTCCTCTAATGTACAAATTTTTACCAATTCATTAATAGCAGTATCTTTTACTAAGAATGTGGCTACAGCCCTTGTAGATTTTGAGTATTTGGCTATTACTGCATCTATAATATTATCTATTTCCAAAGAAAAACTTCCTTGAATATCTTGTTTAAGCATTGGGGCTTCGGATAGTTCTTTTAATCGAGAATTAAGCATATATTCTACATAACCCATTTGCGAATCTATATCTACACGGAAGCGGATATCATCAATAATTTCTAAAACCAATTCCTCATGTTTTTTCCATTTTTCTAATACTGTAGGATATACTTTCCCTTTACATTGCTCTTCAAAACGTTTAATTTTCTGTTCAAATGTATTTGGCAGCTGAAATTCATCTAATTTTTTTCAAAATGAGCTAAATCCGTATCCTTTCTTTTTTGACTACGTATGATAAATTTAATTTTTTGTACCTTCCTACCTAACTTAATTTCTTCAAATTCAAAAGATATATCAGTTTTTTGATTTAATTCTTTTTGGGAAGGTTTCAATACACGCTGTTTAAAATTTGCATAATTAGGATATACATCAATCGCATCTAAGTAATACCTTAGATTCTCAAGGCTAATTGTCCGCTCTTTTATATGTTCATATTGTTTCCCTTTTTCGGGGGATGAGCAAAATCGAATATAAAAAATGGAGGAAATCTATGGGTAACGTTCAAAATTATGAAGAACAAGATACATATTTTTCTATGATACAAATGCATCTGATTTTGCAAACCTCTATTGTTATCGAGTACGCTCTCCTTTAGTTGAGGATTGCATTAAAGGTGGCATAATAAATGATATAGAAATTATACCTTTTACCCTGGACAATGAACGATATAATTTCACTAGATATTATCTAACATTTTTAATTAAAAAGTTGAATCAAAATAATGGACACTTGGACATTGCTACTAAACAATATACAAGTCATTATAGGTATATAAATGATGCTACATATTATTTAATGATGGATGCTCAATTTTGACAAATCAATTAAAACAATAAATTAACTCCCCATTACTTTAAAAGATGGGGAGTTAATTTATACACGCTCTCTATTATTATAAATATGGCAACCGAGATGTGCTTGTTTGCGACTTTTATATCGATAAGGTATTTCAAATGCATCTATCACTTTATCACAGTGAATGCAAATATCTATTTTTCCAAACATACTTTGTAGTTTATTCACGAGATGTATAATTTCATTTTTGTTTAAAGTAATTTGAACATGAGTTAAACCTTTGGAATTTACATTAGACTGACTGATTTCAACTAAATCATTTTTTATATGTGCCAATGTGTCATCTCTAATTAAAATGGTCTTCACCAATCCCAATCACCTTCCTTATTTTATATTCTGCTCAGGAAGTTTTAGGATTAAACTATTCAGGTGAAGTCTTTTAACATGTATTATCAATCATTGGATACAGCTTGCAATCAGGCAGTACTAACAGAGGATTTTAGAATTAGACATCTTACACCAAAAGAAACTTGGCGACTTCAAGGGTTTTCAGATTCGGCTTTGAACGAGCAAGTAAAGTAAATTCAGATATACAGCTGTATCGACCGACAAGCGGGTAATTCTGTTAGTGTTCCTGTTATTTTTGCGATTGTAAAACGTTTGAAATGACGGAATTTTTAATTATTTAATGATGTTTTACTCTGATACGCTGTGCTAGTATGAAGATATAATTTAAAAAGGGAGGAAATCACAATGAATTACATACTTTTTAGAACTGCAGATGGGAATACAGGTTATATGAGTCAACATGGGAATGGTGGCGGACATCATCGTGAGCCAGGGGGCATTCAAGGGGTTAGTGTAAAACGTATGTATTTTCACCACAAGTTAAGGTATACTGTGAAATGAAGAGCAATCTGTAAGGATTAGTTGCTAGATATAGTGAGTTTACGCAGAGAAGAGATACAGTCACGGATTATGATCGTGGCTGTATCTCTTTTTTGAAGCGTGTTCACAACACACTCTATACATATAGGCTTTTCTTTTGTATGGTAGAAGCTATTTTGATATGATATATACGTTACAAAAACTTGCAAAATCACAAACACAACAAAGACAGTCTGGCATAACTGTCTTTGTTGTGTTTTTTCGTAAAAAGAGGCGGTCCAAAGACCGCCTCTTTTATGCCTGCTCTATGATTTTCTTTACTTCTTCAATCGTGAGTTCACTGGCTTGTGCAATGGTTTCCATTGGGACTTGTAATCTATGCATACCGAGAATCATTTGACGTTTTCCTTCTTGAAGCCCTTGTTCTCATCCTTTATTTAACGCATGTGCAATGCCTGCCGCTTCATCCATCAAAATCTTTTCGCGTGCTTCGTAAGGTTGACGGAACGAAGCATCTTGACTCATATGTTCCCATTTATCCATTGCTTTCTGTAAAATTGGGTCCTGATTCATCGCAATCGCCTCCAGAGTATGTGTTAAATGCTCATCTTCATTGGCTGGTAATAGTAATAACCACCGAACAAAGGAATCTTCCCATGGATTTACTTTTTCCTCTCGCCACTGCTGTTGCAATTTTGGAATTTCCACGACATGAATTTCGATATCATCGCTTAAGAGTTGCTGCTGTTGCATATTCCACAATTTCCCCGTCGTATGAAATGCTTCATAGTCTTTAAACATGACAAAGTTCAATAAGTTGATTGTAATGGTTTTATGCAATGAGCTGTAGGGCATTCCCTTTTTTAATTGAGATGCATAGAGCTTGCTCCAATAATAAAGGGATCGCTTTAAAAGGTCATGATTATTATTCAACTGGATCTCAATATTAATTTTGGTTCCTGTGTCTAATGTGGCCGATACGTCTAGAATTGATAATTTATCCTCTTCATGTTCTCAATGTAAATGTGGATCTTCGAATTGCAGGGATCGAATAGGAGATTCCAATGAATCAGCTAACATTGCATTTAGAAATGTTAACAAGATATCTTCGCTTCCGGATGTCCCGAATAATTGTTTAAAGGCAAAATCAATACGTAAATTGACCAATTTTAATTGGACATGAGCTTCCTCTCCCTGTCTGATAAGATCTCTTTTTTCTTATTGTACATAAAAACAAATTGAACATGCAAACAGGCTCTTATGATTAACATAAGAGCCTCACTGCAGATACATACAATAGATTAGATAACGGCCATGACCTGACTTGAAAAACACCTGAAAATTTTCACAAAAGAAATCATATTTAGTATACATCTAATTAGAAATATATACAAAGAATGGTGAAACACATCGCTTTTTCACCATTGATTTATGATATGATATACTTGCGGATTCGGTTTGTGCAACAAGCTATTTAGGGATAATATACATTTCACAATCAGCACATTTTCTAAAAGTAGCATGTCTTACTACTCATAAGGCATGCTATGTTAATAATATCCAAATAAAAAACGTCTTTTATGTGCTGATAAAAGACGTTTTTTTATGCCTAAAACCGCATAATATAGTTCTTGCTTGAGCTTCTTTAGTATACAACAAATTAGCCATGAGTGCTTTATTTTTCTACGTATGTATAAAGCTTTTCTAACACGTACTTTCATTGAACTACTCACCACTCATCAAACCTTTTAATTGTGCTTCTGCTGATCTCCGATCCATGATTGTGGTACAAAGTTCAGTAATAAGTTTTCCATGATCAAAGATAATTTGTTTCTTAGTATATAGATCAATGTATTCTCCTAAACATTTACTGAGTGTAACCTCCGCTTCCCCATTTTCGTGAATGACACCTGAAAAGATGGTTTTCTTTTTGTTATAGACTTTATAGTATTCAAGTATTGAGCATAAAGATTTCACTAAATCACGGAGCATTTCTTCCAAATCAGGATACATATCTTTTGCTATTTCTTCATTTAGAATAAAATCCATTCCCTTGTCTGTCACATCAAATCGAAATAAAAAAATCATTACTTTCACCTCACTGATTCATTGATTTTTCTATCATAACAGAAATTCTACTCCCTTCCGAACACACTTCCAACCACTTGAATGATCCATTTCATCATATAATCTAGCCATTTCAATCAGCAGAAGCACAATTTTCTTATGTTTTGTATCTAAAATAGATTTTTCATACTCCATAACTTTGAAAATCTCTCCATCTGTCACATAGACTTAAGTACATATATCTGGATCATAAAAAAATACTGTCATTTCAGCATTTCTCAGCGATTTCTCCCCAAAAAAACAAAAGATTTTACGCCTCTCAAAACCGCAACTTAATACCCTTTTACAATAGGAATTTCCATGTAAAAACAGCCCCACAAAATAACAAAAAAGTCTTGCTGTAAAAACAAGACTTTTCGATTTATTACTTTCAATAAGGAAGAGGGCTTACTTCTTCATTTTCATGTCGATGATCGCATTTCTTGCAAAAAAGAATCCAATTTGGATGTTCGTCATACATGGGGATCATTTCAAATTCCCTTTCTTCTCTTTTGATACATACTGGACATAACATATTAATTTCCTCCTTTTTATATACGATATTGATTTTCACTTTTGTAAGACTGTATATTGAACTTCCTCTGAAACAAATAAACTTGCGGAATTCACTTTTATACTACATTTTCCTAATCACCACTTTACTTCCAATTGCAATTTTTCACTTGCTTCCTCTAAAGATTGTGCTGGAATAATCGTAGATTGTGAATCTGTTACCTTGCCGCTATACATCACTGAGAAAATTAATTCATATTGATGTATCAAGATTTCTCCACTCCTTTTCTCCTGGATTCCCTCACAAATCATTCTTATTTATCACTTGCTCTTGTAGTTTTTGAAGATGGGTACGCATTTGTGATACGTACCAGCTTTTTCTCAATCGGATGATTGCAATTCCTACAATTAAAATCCAAAAGGCTTGTAGAAAAATATCTTGTGTTTCCCATAACGTGCACAAATAAAGAAGACTTCCCGAACAAAAATAATACATGGCCAATAATAGGTTTATATTTGCGATTATCATTTGTTTCTTTACAATTGCGGCTATTCCTGCCAAAACAAGCTTACAAACTCCTATACTTAGAAAAATATATGCAATAACCTTAAAAAAAATCATTCCAACACCCCTTCCCCTCTAAAAACTCATTTAAGCCACTTAAAACACCAAATAAAAGACATAATCTTATTCGATACCAAACATATTAAGAGTTTCTTTGAAGGCGATTACAAACGAAGCTGAAACGTCATTTTTTCTGGAATGGAAACTTTTTGTGTTGAAAATCATATATAAGCTGTTTTCCAACGCAGCCAATTGAAAATCCTGTAAAAAATGTTGCACCAACAATTTTTAATCCCCATTTCCACATGTTTTCTTGTAAAAAATGATGCGAAACATAAAGACATACCCCTGTGCAAATAATGATCAAAATTCCATATTCATCATATTTTCTTTGTTCTAACTTCTGTTCATGGAACGGATATACCTGGATAAATAAAAAGGCTATCAGCAAAACTGAAAGCCCAATTCCCAATACGATCATTTTTTATCGCCCCATTTCCACTCGATTACACTTCTTTATAGCGCTCCTGTAACAATTGCTGTACACGTGCCGCATACATTCTAAAATGGGGAATGTTTTGTGCGGCAACCTTTCCAAAATCCATTTGCATTAATGTTTCTTCTAGCAATTTAAACTCAAATTCCAGGAATTTATCATGTTGTTTCTGAATCGAATGCGGGATATTATGCAAGGCATCCGCGATTTCTCGTACATATGTCACACTGGATTCATCTTGATTTGAATAGGAAAATACATTTCGAATCAATACAAACGTTTCTTGCAATATTTCATATCCAATATGATGCAATACATTTTTATTTACCAACTCCCCTCATTCCTTTCTCTATGGCCCTTCAATTCCTGTATTGATTTGGAACTCATAATTTTCTACAAACCATTTTTCACCTTCTAATAGTAAATTTAATTTCATGGTGTGTTTTTCTTGTTGTTCTGTTCCATCAACCGTTACAAGATAATCATATTTAACCGTTACATCGGCTTTATTATCAGCGGTTTTAATGTAATACATATCCGTTATCTTTGCTTTCGTTTGAATGTGCATAGACCCATCATCTTCTATATGGTTATGTGCATCCTCTGGTGCATTTAATAATTTGTTTCGTGCTTCTCCTGTTATCATTTCTTTGATCTTTTCAAACCCTGGCTTTTCTTTTTGCTTGTTATCATTCTGTATTAACAGCTCTACAAACTGTTTCGCTACTTCTTGCCCTTTATCTTGCGTATTTTCTGTTAAAACTGTTACGCGCTTTTCCAATGCTCGATTCTCTGTTTTTAGCTCTTTTACTTGTTCCGTCCATTTCTTTTCTGTCTGCTCAACTTTATACTGTAAGGTACGATTTTGATTCCATAACCATACACTGATACCCACTAGTACAACTATGATTAAACCAACGATTCCCTGTTTCATCCCTAATTCTCCCTTTCTTTCCGCTTATTTCGGCAAATAAGGTGCTGGGTCGATTTGACCAAACCTCAAAGATGTTTTGATCTCAAAGTGAAGATGTGGCCCTGTTACTTGCCCTGTTCTTCCGCAAACACCTACTTGTTGCCCGACTCCAATGTTTTGTCCTTCTTGTACAGTAATGGACGACATATGACCGTATAAACTCCAATATCCATTCCCATGATTGATAACAACTACGTTTCCGTTTGGATAGGGAGCGGTCGCCTTGGCTAATTGCTTAGCTAGGTTTACCGTCACCCCTCCTCCAGAACCGTACTTACAAGTCTCCTTGTATACGGCTCACTATCATTCTTTTAATGAAGAGTTCCCTTGTGTAATCTTTTGTGACAGTCATTTCCTTGACCTGGTCCACAAAGTGCTATTGTCCCTCTGTTTCTTGATATCATTCTTTCTTCCCATTTCTCGAGCTGTTTCTTGCGTTTGATATCTTTTAGTTTTCGGACGTGGTGAATCTCGAGTTTCACACCGGTAGCACCACAATATTCACATTTCTCCGCTTGTAATCTTTCAATCAAACTGGTTCTTCCTGAATATTTCAGCGTATTAGGGATTGTATCTATCTCTTTTGAATCGGATAATTTCGTAACTTTTTTGAACGATTTAATTAAACGTTTTTCTTTCATACCTGATTTCGTTTGGTATTCAACGGTGAATTCGCCGTTTTTGCTGTACTTTGCGATGATTTTCTTCATGGATTTTCTATATTTACTTGCAAATGTTTTGTACATACTGTATTCCACAAAATAAGCCATTTTGTTTAATACACTCACGTTATTTGCTATTTTGTAGTATTCATAGAACCCTCTCAGCTCACTGTCATACACGCTAATAATCTCCAAATCATCTATTGATATAAGCTCTGTTCTACATTGCGATATCCATTGTTTACCATCCATCTTGACCATTTTCTTTTCTACAAGTTTTTGTACCCATTTTTCGTACGGAACGTACAACAGGATATTCCCTTGGAATCTTTGGTAAAACCCCCGACTAGTTTTTCTTTTGTAGGTGCTTTGCGTTGTGATGTCATACCCAAGGAACCTGGCTTTTTTCTTATTGGCGTTAGTAATGTATGTCTTTGATTCTGATAACTCTATCCGAAGATTTATGTCCAGAAACTCTTTGATTTTCCTTTTAATTTCTTCAGCATCGTTTTTACTTCCTATAATTCCGATGATAAAGTCATCTGCGTAGCGAACATATTTCATTCTCTTAAAGGTGTTGTCCATAGGATTTAGAGCTGGAACACTTTCTCGCTCTTTATATATTTCAGCTTTTTCTCGTAGGTGGGCTTCTCTTTCTTCACCAGTCATTTCTATCCATTCATTCTCTGATTTTTTCAACTGACTTAGTCTCTTTTCGAAACTTCTGTATTCTTTTAATCGCTGTCTAGTTTTTCCTTGATTAAACGTGTCTATAAATTGCTCCATGAATACATCAAGTTCGTGTAAATAGATATTAGAAAGAATAGGACTGATAATCCCGCCTTGTGGTGTTCCACTATATGTGCGATGATACTGCCAGTTTTCTAGGTAACCCGCTTTAAGAAATTTCCATATAAGCTGAATAAATTTTTCGTCTTTGATTCGTTTGCGAAGTAATTTTATTAGAATGTGATGGTCAATGTTATCAAAGAATCCTTTGATGTCACCTTCTATGAACCATTTAGCACCAGTGAAATTCTTTTTTAATTGAATTAGCGCCGTGTGACAACTTTTGTTTGGTCTAAAACCATGAGATGTCTCTTTAAAAATAGGCTCATAAATCGCTTCTAATATCCTCCTTACGACCTCTTGTACTAACTTGTCATCGACAGATGGTAAACCTAATGGTCTTTTTTTATGACTATTTTTCTTCTCAATGTAGATTCTTTTAGATGGATTTGGTTTATAGCTTTGATTTTTCAATTGTTCAATTAATCGTTCTATCCGTTGTAAACTCATTCCGTCTATTGTTTTCTGATCTGATCCTTTTGTCATGTTTCCCGGATTTTTACTTAACTTCCCATACGCTTCTAGGAAAAATTGTTGATTATATAGATTCCTATATAGCCTTTGAAATGTGTATTGTTGATTACTTTGAGATTTCTTCATTAAATTGTCTATTACGACCTCTGGAATTTGCATGAAGCATTCCGCTCCTTTCCGATTTATAATAAGACTGAATGACTTGGTCCCTTCGCCATGTACAAGGCTTTCCCTTGCTCAGACTACTATGGACTCTCCGTTGCCTTATCAGATATTCAAACATCTACATGTCATAGCTCTTTTAAGCATTCTGACTTAGGCAATCCCCATTTAGACATATAAGAACATAGGCTTGAATTGATGTCGGATGCGACTTTCACCATTTCATGTTAATTACAAGTGGATAGTCACTAAGGTTAAAGTTGTCTATTAGCTATGGTGATAGACAACATATGACTACTAGACGTTTTATAGTTACCTTCCGTCTACCGCTTCGCTAGGCGTCCTCTGGTTATCGTTCACGCAATCCAGCATTCATCCTCATTCAATTCTTTTCATCTAGCGTTTCAGTTGTGCTTGGGTAACTTAGCAACTTAACGCGTTGCAAACATGCTGTACTCCCCCTTGAGTTTCCTCTTAGGATAAGTTTGCTGATGATAAGGAGTTACACTAACCTCTAGTTCCTTACGGGTTGCCCAGTTCCCGTATTCTTATATGCCCTTATGGGCGCACATAGCCACCGAATCCAGAACCGCCTTCGCCAAACTTCGCTAATTCTACAACCCCACTTTTCGACGAAGCTATTGCGGTGACACCGTCTTGGCAAGAATAATCAATTCCTTTATGAATCGTACCCCAACGTGGCCCAAATGGACTTGTAATCGTTGTTTGTGCAATTGGCCGGATAAACCCTTGCGAGCTTGCTGCACCAGTATCCACGACACCCCCAGGCTTTCCCGCTTCACAATTAAACGACAGTCCTCCCATTTGACCGACAAATTTCGTTACCAATATGGGCCACAACCCATTCGTACCATGTGGATCATTTGCGGCACCTGGTGGTGCATATTTGGCGCCAATTGCTTCAATCGTTGTAATCCCCATGCCAATATAGTTTTTATATAAGTTGCGCGCCATGGCGCTAATCCCTTCTTCAAGTGTGGCAAACTTCTGAAATCCCTTCATTTGAGAACTACTTGGGTCCATCAAACCACCTGGATTGTTATAATTTTTAACAGCGTTTGAAGTACCGTTTCCCGTCTCTAGTTTCGCTATAGCTGCTAGTAAAACAGGATCGATTTGATTTTGTGTTCCTGCGTTTAAAAAAGACTGTGCCTGCCCTGTGAACACACCACCTAAATGCGGTTGTATTTCTTCCGGCGTCACCGTCTTCCCTCCTGGACGACACACTGTCATCCCATTACTTTGGACCGTAGATGGTGGTGTCTCCTCTTTCTTTCCCATGCCTTGCCCAAATAATACAAATACAAGGAAGCTAAAAAATAATACAATACCGAAAATCTTAGCAAGTAAGATAAAGAAAAATATTCGAAGTTTCCCAGGTTTCTTTTTCTTTTTTTGCGTATTCTTTACAAGCTCTTCTTGCACCATCTCATCGATGTGCTCTTTAATTTGTGCCTTCATCACCTACTTCCCCCTTCCCATATTGGAACTAGAGGTGAGGGATACCCTCACCTCTAGAATGTTATTTGTCTTCCATTGAGTCTAGATGATTTAATTGTTTCGGCTCCTGTGTTGGCAAGTTCCAATCTTCACTTCCAGCAGCTATAGCATCCGGAATAGTTACTGTTTCATTTGGTGTCGATACACTAGGTGTTTCCATAACATCTTGTGGTAGCACAGCATCCACGTGTGTATTTGCTGTAATAGTTGAAGTTGCAATTTCTGATGGCAGTACTGGAACTCCGATTTCTTGTTGTGGGCGGATTTCTCCATCTGGGGTTATGGTTGCTGGGATTAAACCTGGAATAGTTACGGTTTCAGCTGGTGTAGATACAATTGGCGTTTCAATAACACCTTGTGACACCATAGAACCTACATTTGTAGTTGCAATTTCTGATGGCGTTACCGGAATCCCGATTTCTTGTTTTGAACTAATTTCTCCATCTGGATTTACTGCAGCTGGAATTAAATCTGGAATAGTTGCTGTTTCCCTTGGTGCTGAAATGATAGATGTTTCAGTTATATTCCCTTGTATAGTTGACTCGACATCTATATCTGTATCTTGCGGATAAATAACTCCTTCAGTGCCTATTTGTTCTGGCATGATTTCTGGAATAACATTTTTATCTAATGCTACTGGATCATTGGGTACTATGTCATCGGATATATGTTCTTGTGGAATATCTAAGTGTGGTAACTCCTCTAAATTCTCTTCTAGTGGTGTTGTATCTGTAAATTCTCCTAAACTCGCATATTCTCTATCTTGGTCCTGATTTTCAGTATCTATTACTCCCGCTTCTTCAGCTGTTTCCAATACTTTTTCTAATTCTTCTGGATCCAATCGTACAAGTTGTTGCTCTGGCATATCCTGTTCATTTTGTTCTGGATCTTCTTGCTCTTCTTGTCTATGATCTTGTAAAGAAATGAGTTGTTTACTTTTACTATTTTCTTCGTCTTCTTCGCTCTCTTCATTCTTCTCATAAGCTGACAAATCGGCTGGAACATCTACTTTCGCGAGTTTTGGTTTCTTATCTTCCTCTTCTTTTGTTTCTCCCTTTTCTATCGGTTCTGGCTCACCAGCTGCGACTAGTTCAGCTGCCGAGTTAAAATGATCTCCAACTCGTTCACTTACTGCTCCACCGACATCCATTGCCATTTCTTTTCCGCGATTTGCAAAATTCTCTGTCATCAGCGAGATATCTGTCACTGTTCTATAAATGTTTTTTGTTTTCTTGAAGGATGCTGTAATGCTGTCACGGAAGATATAACATAAGATAAACACGATAATTTGGAACACCATTGTTGATACATATCCCGCAAGCCCTGCTTCTGGTAACACATACAATAACTCTGATACTGTGAAAATAATAACCAACATAATAGACATTAAGACTTTTAATGCGAGTGGTCTAATCCATTGTGTTACCCAGCTCTCAATGACTTTACGATGCCCTGGTAATAAAGCTACAGCTAAAACAATTGGTGCAATTAAACTCATGACAAGAAACCATAATTGGAAAGCTACAATTAGTAAACAGAATGCAAGAATAGGAATTCCTATAAATGTGTTCACGATGTAATAGATAAGTGTGAAGATGATTCGATCCCCTACAGAATCTAATTTCATCATTTGATTACCTTTTTTCTCTACTTCCTCTTTTACAATATTATTTCTATTTTTACCTGGTGCTGTTTTTAATAATTCATCAACACGTCCTGCACCAATTTTCTCCTTTGAATCTTCCCCATACTGCATAAATAAGTACGGTCTTTCTACTAAAATACTCCAAATTTGTTTCTTAACTGAAGATATTGCCTGTTTTTGTGAGCGACCTGGCTCTCCAGCGACTGTACCTGTTGCCTTCGCTAAAATCGTTGTACTAACTTCCGAACTAATTGTATTTGCAGTTTTCAGTACAGTACCTGCATTTCCAATAAAGACGAGAATAAATGCAATCACTAACACTGTTTTCACCAGTTCATTTAATCCCGCTGTCGGCTGACGCTTTATAAAAAAGACATATGCTGCATAGCATCCTGATAATACGCACATCAAGCTAATGATAGATGGAAATAACCCTCCGCTTAAAAAGTTTACATTCCCCTCTTCATCTTCACCAATACCAGAGATATTTTGCATGGATGCTGCTAATTTATCCGCTACACCTGAAACAATATCTAAATTCAACGCTTGATCTACTAAAAACATGGTGAGTTGCGTTAGCATAATGTTCAGCTTAAAAGCCAAATTCACAAACCATTGACAAGTCGTATAAATCATACGCTGAATGTCTTGCCCTATACTATCTTCTCCAAAGAAATAACTACCTACTTTTTCTATGACCCCTTTCTCATCTTTTTTAGGTGCTTCTGTATCCACCTCGTAATATTTTCCTTTATACACGTCATCTGTGTACCCTTTGAATAAGTTTTCTGATATCCGTTGCCCTGTTTGCTCTTGTTTTTTCTCTTCTTCCGCTAGGGTAACGGATGACCCTAGCGGCATGAATAGAAATACCAACATCATGCAAAGTGAAAGTAATTTCTTCATTCCTTTTGCCCCCATTTATGAACATGGGTTGGTTTCATACTACCAACAATGGACTCTAAACTGTAATTGTCCTCCCATGCCCATTCATAATTTTTCCATTTACCATCCTTCTTATCTTTTACCATTTTCAAGTCCATCACTCGTTTTCTCTCTTGAACAGGGTGATAATATTTTACGTGATAGTAATACTCATCTTTCCCTTCTTTTAAATCGTAACGATATAAATCATATCTTTCTTCTATACCTTTATTTGCCCCTGGATGTGAGTTTCCACCTTCCATGAATTTATATGGTTTATAAAATAACGATTCTAATTTCGTTGAGTCAAGATCAATAAACGCTCTTACATACTCCATTGCGGCTTTATCCGCTTCTTTCATTTCTCTTTCCTTTTTGCTTTCTTGTTGATTTACTGTACTCTTTGTTTCGTTCGTTCCACAACCAGACATTCCACCAAGTACTAACATGCATGCCACGCACATTCCAGATACGAATTTTGTCTTTTTCATTTTTTCCATCCTCCATATACAGATAATTTAGAATTCTTTTATCTGTATTGTACTACGCTTTACGCCATTTGCATGGAACGTTCTTCATCGGTTTTGGTAGAGGAATCAAATGCATGTGCCAATTCTTCGAATACGGGATCAATATCTACAATCGCTGTTCTACCGTAAATGTCCTGGAACAATGCTTCGCCCCTTCTAAGCTCTCTAAGCATTCGCACATTTTCTTCAGTGATAGGTAGGTTATAATATTTCAGCATTTCCTTTGCCTCATCATCATGCTTCAGAGAAAAACAGAACTTCATTCCAACGTTCGCAATCTCTCTATTTTCCGAATTATAATCCGATGCGTTTTGTGTTCCCGAATACAACCCCATGTTATGATAACGCCCTTCTCGAATAATTTTATCGGAGATACGGCCACCCTCACGATTTTTTAACATACTGGATGCTTCATCTAACATGTAAATCTTAAATACCTCACGGTCTGAATGCATCATCGATTTTGCGAATGCACCAAGCGTGACTAAAATGCTACGTGACAACTTATCTGTTACACTTTCATTTGTATGCGGGTCTCCTTTTGGAATCTGTAAGTGCTGAATCTGCACCACCTGCAACGGTCTTTCTAAGCTGATGACACGGTAATTCTGACCAGGTTTCCCAAATAATAAATCCCCAAGCTGGATACTTTCTAATGTTGCCAATCGATTTGTTAATGCATTTAATTGTTCTCGCTCAGTTGGTAATAAATTTTCATGTAATTTCATTTTTTCCAGCTCTACACGAACTAATGTTAAACAAGCATCTTTTTCCTTTGCGACAATTTCAATTGCTTTATATAAGTAATCGTACCTTGTATCATTTAACCCGACTTCTGATAAAGATGTTAAAACTTCGAGCGCCAAGCTCTTCGCATCTTCTGTTGTGGCACTAATTCGGAATGGATCCAAACACCCTGCATCTTCTTTTTCCTTTCCAAGTGTCCAAATTTCTAAAAATCCCATCTCAGGTTTATTAAATCCTGGTAATAACTTGCTCCATTTTCCCCTGTCCCCCTTAGGATCTACGATGAATGCTCTACCTCCGCTAAGGACAATCCAAAAGGCTAACAAGTTCATGAGGAACGACTTTCCTTTCCCGGTTTGCCCCGCAAACATGACGGATAGACTCTCAAACTCTGTAATGATGTATTCAAGTGCTTTGGCTGCCAAGTCTGGCCGAATAAAGACAGGGCGATTTAATTTTTTGGTTTTTGCAAAGTAGAAACCTTGATTGTCCCCGATTTGTGTTGTAGCACCAAACATCCCTTGTGCGAGTATGCCTGGTTCTACAAACAATTTAAAATCTTTGTTGTATCGTTTGGAACCTGGTAGAAATTCATAAAAGTAAGCGAGTTGATCTCCAAATGAATTTACCAGTTCTATTTTCATTTTTCTATATTCCGTTTTAAGTGCTTCGATTCTCGTTTGCAATGTCTTCGCATCATGAGCGTACACACAAAACAAGACGCTTAATTCATATCCTGGAGCACCTGAAGTCTCAAAACGATCTTTGACAATACGAACGCCTTGCCTTTTTCTCTCAATCGTCATATCCTTTGAACCGCGTCCCATCATCGCTTGTTTTTGCTGATCTTCTAATTCCATTTCACTATTTGTTAATTTTTTCGTGACCATTTGATTTTCTAAGTGATGTGCACGAATACTCATTTCAACAGGGAATTTCAAAGTTTGAGATTGCAGTCTATAAATCCACTCTCCCCCTGGGAAAACAGATGCTTCTGGCATACTTTTCATAGCTAGAAAGGCTACATGCGCTGTTTCTATTTCTCCCTGTTCATTCTGTTGTTCCAGCACCAGAGAACGTCCTGGACTTTCATCAATAACACAATCTGTTAACTGAATCATCTTCTGTAAGTCTGGTCGCCTCACCCGTACTGTTTCTCCTTGTTCGTTTTCCATTTCAAGTGTGGAGCCCACTTTCCATTGTTTATCGTGGACCGGTTCTGTCATACCGCGTGTAAAGTTATGTTGGAAGAGAAAACGAATAGAGGTTGGATTGGCACGTTTTGTATTTTGAAAAGCGCTACGTACTTGATGATAAACAAGTTCTTCTGTTTCTAAATACGATTCGATTTCCTCTTCTAAAATATCTGTCGCCCCTAATCCTGAAACGTTGTGCGCTGTTTGTGTGAAGCCCTCCCATGTTTTTTTGAAGAATTTCATAGATTCTACGACAGGATTGATCATTTTCCGTTCCTTTTTTGCTTGGTTCATCTGAACCAGTACGTAAAAGCGGTACTCCATGCTTTCTTTTGCGAGCGATGAGTTCCGAAGGTACTTTTTCACTTGTTCAAAAAAGAAATGTCCTGTTGGTGCTGTCGGTCCTTTTAACGTTGCAATGTGCTGATCGATAATTTCATCACAATCTGTTGTCCGGGGAATGACAAGAAATTGTACATCGTATTCTTGGTGGGTAAATAAAGCGAGTTGATTGCGGTAATACGCTTTTTTTGTACTTTCATCTTTGTGATCATATCCAAATCCGTTTACTTCATATACCGAGGAACAGCGACCATCTATACTAAATGCCAAATTCTTTTCAATGTGTTTCAGCGGATTGCGTTTCATACTTTTCAACATTCTTACATTCCTCCTCTTGATTTAAAAATGTTACTGAATAGGCATGTATATCTGTGTTCTTTTGATCTATTTGTTGCGTACTTTGAACATCTTCCGGTTGATACTGTATGAACGTTGTTCCTCGCACAACATGTTTGGTTAATTTGGGGATAGAAGCTAAACGACTTCTTCGATGATTTCGAAATGTAAATGTCGTACAAGATCGTACATAAGAAAAAAGGGATTTGTCATCTGTTTTGTATTGGTCCACACCCCAGATAAGAAAAATAGGGAGAACAATGTAGTATACGAGATAAAATTGATCAATGATATCACTGAGCCACCATGTAAAAGGGGGGAGGAAGCGGAGCGCTACTAGCACCGCTTCTACCACTACAAAGTATCCCATTGCGCGCCACGTCACAGCGCGAGGAAGTCTTTTCCCCATGAGCTCATATTGTCTTCTCATGAAACTCATATAGCTTCCGAAACAATATGATACAATTCCATTTTGTTTTGGTTCTTGCATGCGGTTCCCTCCTTTTTCTTACAGACCGACAAGTCCACCGAGGAATGTTCCGATGGCTTTCAATGCATCCGGTTTATTAATAAAGAACACCAATGCCCCGCCTCCTACAACTAAAGATGCGAATAATGTCCAAGCACGCTTAAATCCTAAGTAAACACCAATTCCGATAAACACAATGTATAGTGCGTAAGTTCCTTGCGTTTTCGCTTCTTCAAATACTCCCTCTAAACCCATTCCTAGCATGAAATAATTCATAATATCTAACATATACATTCCCCTCTCGTTTCCTTAATTTTGTAAGTCTGTCACAACAAATTGCTTTCCAGTTTGTTTCACAACCAAGGTATAAGCAGCCTTCATTTTTGTTTCCGAATGTGCATCAATTAGCAATACCTCTGCTTGCACCTCATATGTTCCTTTTGTTTTTCCTGGATATACTTTGGAAGAAATGATCTTATCTAACTTCATGCTGCCTTCTAAACCTTTAATTTCTGGATTCTCAAGTACATATGCCAGTTCTTTTTGCGTTGCGGTTGTATACGATTTGAAAAATGTTGGTAAAAACTCACGAATCTCTGTTTTTGCCTTCACATCTTTCACTTCTTCTCGTTCATCTTCTGTTTCTTTTACCGTTGCTTTCTCATTGATTTTCACAACCTGTGGTAACCGATTTACGACAAATGCTTTCCCATCTGTTTGAACTGGGATGGAAACTTGTTGCATCACTTCTTTGACCTCTTCCCCACTGTTATCCGGTTTCATGCGGTGTAATTTATATTTCACTTTAAAGATCACGTTGGCTTCTTTTTGCTTCTTGTCATCCACTTTTAAAAGTGTTGCGGCAAGAAATTCTGAATCCCATTGTAAAGCATTCGTTTCTACACCAGCTTGTGAGTCTACATCTTTGGATAGATATATTTTCAAACGCTCTGCACGCTTTCTAAGATCTTCCTCTCCCCTCTTCCAGGTAAAGTACTCTTTTGTAAATAAACGTGCAAATTCAATCGCTTCTGGGCGTGTCGCAAGGTTTTGCTCAGGCACCACTTGTTTTGTTTCTGTTTGCGGCGTTACTTTTGCGTCTGCCTTCATCGTTTTGAAGACTGTGGTACAGGAAACGAAAAACATCCAGGCTAATAACCCCCAAAAAAGCCATTTCCCTATCAATCTACCTCTATAAGAGGGAACACGTAATGCCTTACGTGGTTCACCTTCTTTTCCATTTTTGGTTTTTTGAAACCAGTTCCTTATCTTCTTCCACATAAACAGTTCCTCCCTTCCTCACAATTCACTTCCAGGACGCTTTCCATCATGCACTCTCCCTTTCTTTTAACAGTTCAAGAAAGCTCTCCACCTCTTTTTTAAACCCCGAACCTTTCTCCATTCGTGCTTGTTGAAAATTGTTGTAACAACTTAATTCATATTCCACTTCTGAAATTGCTTTTTCTTTTGTGAGTTCTTTACAATCACATTTCCATTCCAATTCGTCTAGATGTAGGCCAATCTCTATTTCAAGTATCTTTCCATTTCCCATCACCAAAATTTTCTGTAGATACGTATCTGTCATAGATAAACAAATATCATAACTTTCCCCGCAATCGAGCTGACTGCAAACCTGATCGATAAACCGGCAATCTGCCTCTTCCAAATTCCCTCGTTCGTATATTTCCTTATAGATAAACATGTCGTTCCATCCTTTCTTTTTACGATTTTTTGGAACATGACCAAATCCTATAAACTTTTTCTTAGCTGTTAAAACCCTGGATTGATTGGACCACCTATAATTGGTCCTATATTCGCTAGTTCTTTCCCAAAAAACATTACAATGAGTAGGAATAGCCATACACCAAAACTTAACGTACACATCCCCCATTTTTTCAGCTGAACCAAACGGACAATTGCAACGAGTAGTAAAATACTTATTACAATGCTCTCCACTAGATAATTTCCTTGCATGTAATCAGGATTCAAACCAATAATCGGCACAATCCCTCACCCCTTTATTCGTTAAGATCCACCACCAAATGCGATGGGACCACCAATATACTTTGCAACCTCTACAATTCCTTCACTCAAGACAAAAGCCACACCCTAAGAATTTCATGCAGCCTTCCCACTGTTTTCGCTTGGCACAAATAAGTACCCCTAAAAGCGAATATAAACATATCCCTAGTCCTAAACACTTTACAAGCGTAATTGGATGCATATCCATCTTAATTTTCACCTCTATCGATCCACCATTTTATATACACCAACTGCAACGACTCCCAAAATCAGTACCCCTTCCCATCCTTGGGTATAGTAAGTTTCCATTACTTTACTTTGGATTGCTTCCCAGGCCGCACGTGATCCTGGTACTCTTGCAAAAATCCAATCTGAGAAAACAACTAATGTGATGATGCTTGCAACAAACGAAATAATAAATTTAAACACGATCTTATAACCCCACTTTTTCATCCATTTCTTCAATATCGCGGAAGATCTCGCCAAATGGATTTTGTAGTATGTCTTCGTATAATGTAATAAACACTGGAATTTCTGGACTTTCAACACCTTTTAAATAGCGCATTATCTCATTTTCTCTGTTTTTACTTCCAGCGATAAAAGTAAGGGAACACTGCCCGACAGGGTAAGAAATCCCTGCGTGTTTTTCGTATTCATCCATCTTTTGTTGTCTCATAAATTCGTTATAACGAGTTATTTTCTCTATGAGCACCTCTTTTGTACTAAAAGAGCGCTCCATTTCTAAGAAGAGAATGCCATTTGCCGAAACGTTTCTTTTATTCCCAATGATCGCTACTCCATCAGGTCGAATAATGCCAGCCCCCTCCTTTTTTGATTTTTTTCTACTGTTCGTATATTTAAATGTGCCAAGCACCTCACTAATCCACTCTCTTAATATCCTCGAATCTTGCTTCTTAGACGCATGGGTCATCGCACACTCTACATGAGCCAACATGATACTGTGATAGACAAAATGCGGTGCACGTACAGACCATTTGGCTTTCCACCTCACATCTCCTCGCAAGTCACGTACGGTATCTACTCCTTTTTTGGTTAATGTATACACCTTCTTAGGTCTAACATTTGATCGCTTTTGTCCTCTTATAGTTGGTACTGGCAAGTATTCACTTTTAATGTAACTCGCCAACTCTAACTTACGGAGACGATTATATACAGAGCGTTTGTTATATCCATCGTAATGACGCATCGTGACGTACTCCACATCGACAAAAAGGTGCGTATATATATTTACTAAAACTTGTTCGTCTTCTTCTAATAAAGCCACTACCTTCATAACAATTACCCCTTTTACCAGTCGTCGAACATACTTTTTCTTTTCTTACGTGCTGGACGTTCTTCATTTGAACCCACCACTACAAGTTTCACTTTTGATTCCTTTTCTAGGTTGACAGGTGCCTGTTTCTCTTGTCGATCTGGTGCTTTTGTAGTTTCATTTTTTGGCGTAAGATATTTAGCTTTTGTATATAAAAACTCATCAATTTCTTTATCAATTTCCTCTGCCGATTTGCCACTATGCTGTTCCAATTCTGTAATTTTTGATTTGGTCCAATCATTTGCGGCTTGTGTTTCTTCTTTTTTTAGATAATCAGCTACATTACCGTTAGGTAAATACCGATTTAGTGGAGGGATTCGAACGGTACACCAAACGTTTCGTTCTTCTGTATCTCCTTCCAGCTTCTCTTGTGTTTGAATCGCCGCTACTAAGTTGGGTAGACCTTGCAAATAATCCGCTCTGAACTTATTTTGCATAACACCTTCCAAAATTCTTGCTGATCTCATCCCTTGACCACATACAAAGAAATTACCACCCGCTTCTCGTAATGCTTCGTTTAAATCCGGGTCTAATTGCCCCTCTACTCGTTGCGTTAAGATCCAAAGTCCTAATCCATGCTTACGGTCTTTTGCTACAACTTTGCTAAGAATCGGTATTTTAAAATCGTGTGCTTCGTCGATAAGCATAAGATGTAGTTTAGATCCAATTGGCCGTTTCTGTGCAATACGATGATATTGATTGGCAATATATGCACCTGTCACAGCTAAATCTTTCTTGCCCATTCCTAGAACATCAAAAATAACGATATGACCTTGATCCATCCATTTTCGAATATTTAAAAAACAGTCTGTTTGACCAAACATTCTCTTGAGGTAAGATGTATTCCGAAACATATCTAAACGGTTCAATATCGCCTGTTTACTGTCTTCTAATGCGTTCTCCACCTCAAATTCCCAGTAGTTCATGTAGTACTGTTTCTGTGGCCCTTTTACATGATTCAAAACATGTCTGCGAAATGCTTCATCTGTAATAAACAGTGGGACACTCAAAATCGTGTGTATGCGTGAGGTATCGGATAACAATGTTCCTATTATGTTTTCTAGCAACCTTTCGGTTTGCGGCGCTTGCCCTGGAATCACAGTTTTAATAATTTCCATAATAGATTCAACGACTGCCTGCACCTCATCTCCTGCTTCATCTGGAAATCTATGGAGTAAATTAAGTGCTGGAGGATATTTGGTATCCCGAAAGCGTATAAAATGAACCTTGCTCCAATCTACTATTTTTCCGTCAAGCTCTGCTTTTAACAAACGATTCATCGTAACAAGTGCTAAATCTTGTGCCGGATCAAATAATGAGAACCCACCTTCTTTATCTGGATTTTCAATCCACCGATCAATACGACTCTGCATTAAAGCCATAACTAAGGAACTTTTCCCTTTCCCTACTTTTCCTGTGATATAGCCGTGGTTGCTTAAATACTTCTCTTTAATTCTTACTAATCGATCTTTAATATAGGGATGCATGACGTGACCAATTGCGATTCCTTCCGCCAACATATCGTTTGGCAGCATTGCCTCCCCTTTATCTAAATAAAGAATGCGTTGTTCTGCCTTCTTTTCTTTATCTCCTGTCACATCTGGAAGGTGAAACACGTTCAAAAGTTCTGAACTGGTCCATACCATCTTTCCATATATCGGATTTGGTACGGTGGGCATGCAACGCTTGAGGCGTCTGTACCGTAACTCATTTACATCAGCCATGATACTTGCTACCATATGACCAATATTTTTAATGACTGGTACACCAGGATAATGTTCACTTGCAAAGGAAACAGATACCTGAAATGCCACTTCGTTATTTGAGAAACGTTTATTCAATGCTCTGATTTCCTCTTTTTCGAATGTGTCTAATTCATGTTTCTTTTTGAGTGCTTTTTCCGCTTTACGAATCCCTTTTGTAAGGTGATATCCATTGTCTGGTGAAAAGGCGATGTCTACCCATGTTTTTTCTTCCATTGCGTTTCCCAGCATCGGTAACAGGTCTTTCTTGTAACGAGCGAGTGATAACGTGGCTGCTCGTTTTCGTTTGAGTACCATTCGTCCACCTACTGCTTTTTTAGATGGGAAAGGCACTTCATTACGAGAAACTCCGTAGACTTCAGCATGTTCATACACACTTCTCATCGCTTGCACAACACGCTTTAATTCATCTTTGGGACCACCAATATAGAAGCGCACACGTTCTTTTGTCCCTTCCGGACGAAACATGATCATTCGGTACCATTCTCGCCCTTTCCATAGACGTTCCAATGGTTTTCGCCCTGTATTATGCACATGGCGAATCATTTGACCCAACTTTTCTGCTGTCACGTCATCATCGATATGCGGGATAAACATCACGTATTGATATCGCTTTTTCTCAAAATATACATACAAGTAATGTAGGACGATGCGGATTATTGTATAGATTAAGATTCCTAACAAGATCAGGCGGCATATACTAACTGTTACATCAATTGCTGTTGGTACATATTTCATGATTTCCGCCAATATTTTTTCTTTGGAGTACCAGACAAAGCCCGCACCCCCTAAAACAAGAAGCGGTTTCCAGTTCTTTTCAAGCATGTTTTCAAGTTCTTTATCAAACTTACTACGTGCCACTTTTCCACCTCATTTCTTATATGGACTAAGCAAGCGCTACTACTTTTTGTTGGTGTTTTTGTATACGTTGTTCTATCGCTAATTGGACTAAAATGTGAGGTTGTGCGGATGCGTGTTGGAGTTGATTCATCTGATCTAGCAATGTTTTATATTCAAAGAGTTCTTGTTTCATTTGTTCTACATCCAACTCATCTTCTACCGTGAGTTGTTCTTTCCAAAATAATTCCCAGCATTCATGCCGATTGGTATACATGGTTTCTGTTCCTCTTTTTTTTGATGGAGGATGCTCTTATGAAAGAGCATCCTTCCTAAACTAAACTTGTTATCACTTGTGAAAATGTTTATGGAAATTGGATTTTGGATCAATCAGTTTCATCCCTTTTTGATGACCAGCTAATGTCATTAAAAAACTTGAAAATGCCATCCCTCTTCCTGTAATTCCAGCCAATTCAGATGAATTTTTTGAATGATTCGCTTGATTTGCCATTTGTTGACTCAATCTACCGATATAAAAACCACGTTTGCTTCGCATGTGCTTAATTGATTTCATGAGAAATCCTCCTTTTATTTATTTATCTTTTTATATCGTTAAATAGAAATATTCTATATTTTTATGCCTTTTTACGTTTCCATTCTTTCTCTCTTTACTCTTCTTCTAAAAATAGATCTTCTAAATCTGTAGAAAGGATTGTAACTGCTTGTTGGTGATCTTGAAATAGAACATGTTGTATATTGTTTCGCAACTGAAACCCATCTTCAGGTAATGCTAGCAAATACGATTTTTTGTATTTGATCCCATCAATCTGATAATGTACATCAAACACGCACATTATATCCCGCCCTCCCTTATCAGTTGAGAGTGTTTTTATATTTTTGCTTTTGGTTCTTTACGTTTTCTAATTGCATGAACAGCTGCGATACCGCCTAGAACTACAAGTGTAGCCCCGATCCATTTCCAATATGGATTTTCCGCTTTACCGCCTGTTGTTGGCAAATGACTTTCTACTTTCTTCGGTTGTTCTTTGATTTGTTTTAGTTGTTCTGGTTGTTTTTCAATGATGTGTGGTTTCTCTGGTGTTGTTACAGGCTTTTCAATCACCTGTGGTGTGTTCTCCGGTTGTGGTTGAGGATATTCTGGCTTTTCTGGTTGTGGTTTTTCTGGTGTTGGTGGAATTTCTTTTTTCTTATCTTGTACTGTATGTTTGATAATTTGACCATCTTCTTTGATATTAAAAGAGAATGTCTCTTCGTTAATTAGGTAGCTGTCTAGGGCGAGAGTTTCTTTATACGTATATGCCCCTGCTGGAAGCTTCTCAAATTTCGCAATTCCTTGCTCGTTTGTTTTGCCTTTGACTACTAAAGTGCCTTGTTCATCGTAAATTGTAAACTCTGCACTTGGCAATTTGTTATTCCCATCTGCTACATCTACTTTTGTAATTTCAATCGTTCCTTTTGCTTTTGTATTTTTTGCGATTAATTCGATTTTCTTTCCATTTTCCTTAATGCTGAAAGGAATTGGTTCTTTAACTAAGATGTAGCCCACTGGAGAAGATTTTTCGATAAATTGATACTCCCCATACTTCAAATTATCAACTTTGATTAGGCCATCTTTATCTGTTGTGTACTCATGTATTGCATTCCCTTTTGCATCCGCAAGGATAAATACTGCGCCTTCCAATTTCTTCTTACCATCTTGATCTACTTTCAAAAGCTGTACATTTCCTTTGATTTGTTCATTCTTCATTTCAACAACAGCAACTTCACCTGTTTTTACTTCAAATGTTTTAGGATTTGCATCTAAAACATACCCTGTAGGTGCTTTTACTTCTTTAACCGTGTACGTACCTAGCTCTAAGTTACCAAGTTCGGCTACACCGTTCTCATTAGCTGTAATCGTTCCCATAACTTCTTGACCGCTATTTAAGACTGTAAACACTGCACCTGGAAGTGGCTTTTTGTTCTCATCCACTTTCATTACTTTGAGTGAACCATTTGCTTTCCAGTACACTTGTAAGTCTGTACTTACTTGCTCTGTACTACGTTCTAACAAAACCGTTGCATCCTGGATGGTTTCAGTTCCCTTATATGCAATCGCATTGTAATTCGTTAGATTTGAAACAACTTTTAAGGATAGTTCGTTACTCTTAGAGGATTTCGGTACTTGAATACGGAATTTTTCTCCTATCAGGAACATTTCTTTGGCTTCACCTTGTTCTGTAACAACACGTGTACCTTGTGGCGCATTGTTCATTTGTACCTTGAAAGTACCTTTTTTCGCGTTTGTTTGTACTGTATATGTTGTAGTTTCAAAATATTCGCCGTTTAGCTGTGCTTCTTTCTTATCTGTTGGAACTACATTCATGTATACATCTTGTGTGTCTTGACTCTGATCCGCTGCATGAATGATTGCTTTCGTTGCTTTTTCAACAGCTGCATCTTTAAATTGTAATTCTGCCGTATTGATTTGCCCTAATGAATTCCATAAGGCCAGCTGTGTCGAATAATGCGCCTGTTCCCAAGTGGAAACCCCTAATTCTTCTGGACTCTTTTGTGGGTATCCATTTAACAAGACACGGTACACAATATCGTTTGTTCGTCCGCTCTCAGGAAGGTCTTGACCATTAGGCGATTTCAGGCCGTATACCAGGCAATAAGCTATTTGACCACTTGCATTCTTGAGTAGTTCTGTCCGCACCTCTTTCCCATACTGTGGAGAATATGCCCAATCCATGTTGTACTTTTCATGATTGATTATCTCGGCACTTGCTTTGTTGAGAGGAATGAAGAAACTCATCACCAATAAGAGTACACTCGTGATGAGTAGTAGTGCTTGATACGATCGTTTCAATATCATTTCTTACAGCTCCTTTAGAGTCATTAAGTTTTCAAAGAACAGTTAAACAATTTCTTATGGTTTTTGATTTATACAATTCGCGCTCGATAATAAGTAGGTATAAACAATTCTTCAACTGGTCGATTATAAAAAGCGGCAATACTATGTGCACGTTCAGCAATTGTACTTTTTCTTCCAGATTCAATAGCCTGTAGTACACTTTTATTTAAATTTAAATCTGCTGCAACTTTTTTAAGAAGCATACCTTGTTCATTTCTAATATTTTTAATAATCGAAATTTTTTGTTCGCAATTATTCATTCTCTCACCTCCTTAAATACATAATAAACACCTTAAAGGTGTCTGTCAACACTTAAAATGTAATTTTTACATCAAAACTTCCTACATTAAGTTTTTTTGCATTTATTATAGTAAGTATAGGAGTGATTATTGATATGAAAAAAAATATACTGGGAAAAAATATAAAAAAACTCAGAACCATAAGAGGTTTAGATAGGTATGAGTTAGCGGCAGATCTCAATACGACTTACAGAACTATTTCCAGCTGGGAAACAGGAGAAAAAATACCACGAATCAATAAAATCCATGAAATTGCTAATTATTTTAATGTTAGTGAAGCATATTTATTAAATCATATGATAAGCGATGATGAACTTCTTCAAAGAGTAGAAGGAGAAGAAGACCCTGTCCATCGCTTATCACAATTGCTTTATGATAAATACATGAGTGTCCCAGAAGAATATAAACCATATATAGAAAAAGAATTACTTAGATACGCCAATTTTCTGTTAATAGAGGTTGATGAAAAAGAAAAAGGAAAACAACTGAAAAAGTGACATACAAACTTATTTTTTAGAGATATCTCCACATAAATCTATCCAGTCTCCTAATGTTTCTAAATCAATATTTTCAAGAATTTTTAGTAGTAACTCTTTGTCTAAGATCATTAAACAGCGCCACCTTTTATAATTTTGAATTTCATAAATTCCTGCTTACGTACTAATAAAATCCTTTATAAAATCACAAAAGACATCGTATTTACGACGTCTTTTGTGATTTTACATATTTTCATTTTGTTATTACTCTACATTCCACCCCCGGGATCAGTCCTCATCATAAGGATATTGTTTTTTTGCAATCCTTGCGACTCAAAATGTACATTTTTTATTTTATTATATTCATTTGTTAATCCTAAGTTTACGCTACTAATTAGAACTAAAAACGACATTATCAGAATAAAGATAACTTTTTTCATTTTTAAAATCCCTTTCCAATACTTTGAATACTTTTCTCTTTATATTCATTAAAGATTTGTTGCGCAAATCCTGCATAAAAAAAGTCATTTTTTGCCTTCATTGCATCAATAGCCTTTGAAATTTCATTTAAATCATTATTAGCCATCCCCCTATAGACACGCTGAATAGGACTTAAACACTTGTTTTTTTGTTCAAGATAATCTAGTAATTTATTAGCTTGGGCCTCCTCATTATCCTTGATGAAATACAAGCTTTTTTCTGCTATATCTAAGGTGTTCATATCGATTTTATCAATGTCTTTCCACTTTATTATTCTCAAGAAATTTAAAGTATTTAATGCAATTTTATATTTATGTTTTTCTCCTAGAGATGATAAAACATTACAGGCCTTTTCTAAATAATAAAATGCATCCTTTTCATTCGAGAATAAGTTACTCTCTCCCATTCTACTATCTATCACAGCTTGCATTACTGGAAAAAAACTCAAATCATCAAACTCCATTAAACCTTTATAAATCTTTTGAAAACCAACAATATCATTACCTCTTAATACTCCATAACCCCATATACTTTCTATCCAAAAATTATATAACTTCTTTAATTCTTTATTTTTCAATAATTTTAAATTTTTTTCTATCCTCTGCTTATACGTTTCCATTAAATCAACTTTTCCTGAATCACATAAAATTAACATACTTAAGATGTCACAAAACATACCAACTTGGAAATGTTTTTTATTGTTTAACGGTCTTGAACTTTCAATTTCTAAAAAGATTTCTTCCAATCCCTTAGATTCATTTAAGCGATATTTAAACAAACGAAAAATCTTAAAACATCTCTGCATTTCTAATTCACAATGCTTTTCACATAAATCAATTATGTAATTTAATAATTTGTCAAAACCATTTAAATGTGCAATTAGAAATGCTGTTTTCACATTTATGTTTTGTCTACTGTGTTTCTTTAAATGTTGAATAAGATCATCTTCTTGAATATTCCGATCTAAAGGAGACAATTTTACTGAAATTTTCATTAGTGAGTATATTGAAATATTTTGCCCTTTTGTATACCAATTTGAGAATGTAGTTTCTGGTATGCCTAATTCTTTTGCAACCAATTTATGTTCTAACTTAGAAGACTCTAGATACAAGTTCATTCTTTTATGTATATCAAACATAGAAATTCACCCTTTTAATCCTCTATTTTAATTTAACTATGTTTATTAATTTTATCATAAGGAGATTCAGGAATTTATGAAATAATTTTAACTGAATTTTCTGATTATTTAAAATAAAACTAATTACTTCACACTCATTATACAGAGTTCACATTTTTAGTGTTGATATTAATGCTTGTGACTTGTAAAATAGAAGAAGAATAGATTTTACTTAAAAAACAAATAAAAAAACCCCACTCAGTCTATATTCAATTGGTAACAGGCCGGCAAGCTAGCGCCAATTGAAATATCCCAGAAAGTAGAGGTTCTTTATATTACATATAAAATATTCGCTTTTATATAGAAATTATAACACAAAGCGATAATTATGTGAATAAGAACTGCTATTTTCCCAATATTTTTCTGAGAGTGTGTACTGGGGAAAAATAGGAGGTCTTTTTATGTTATTAACTAATTTTTTACTAAGTACAGCAAAACGAGAACTATCCCCTCGATTATATCGTATTCCTAAATGTAAGACGGGAGCTATCAATCAAGCAGTCAAAAGTGTAATCAAAGATATTGATAGTATTCTATTCGAATGTGAAGGTAAAACTACAAAAGAATACTTCGAGAAAACGCCACGCCGATATGAAGCACTTGAAACCGTGCTTTCCTACCTTGTTCAAGAGGGATTTTCTCAAGTTAGACAAGAGAAAATTAGCCAAAAATCGGGTATTTCTGTACCACTAATCAACTTTATTCTGAATTGGCTAGAAGATCTGGAAGTATGTCATCAAATTAAAACCAGACGTCACAATAAAATTGCGCCATCTATCTACATTTTAAGCCTACATAATAATTACTTGAAAATTATTGAATATTTTAAGCAAAAATGGGCATTAACAATCAATATTTTTTCTACATTTACAGAGTTTCTGTCCAAGAAAATTGGTAAGAAAAAACATAAGGATACAGATAAAAAAGAGGGTACTCCCGTTTCTACATGCCATGGATTCGATTTATTCACTCCTGTCGAACCTGTTGAAGTAGAAGCTGAAGAACAAAAAACGAATTCTGACAAAGATAAAAAATTAGAAGCTAGCTTACGAGATAAACTGGTGGCAAGATTAGAAGAAATGAATGACCACATGAGTGAAGCACAACAGAAACTTTATGTGTACATTCTAACCCAAGACACAAATATAACTGAAAAAGATGCTTATACAATCGCTTTACGTATGCCAGCAGATATAGATCGAGATACAAAAAAGATTTTCAAAGATTGTGTACAATGGTTTGAATATAACCAAGCAGATGTAAGTACCCCTGCACATTTCATAAAAATGTATACGAATAGTGTAAAAGAACTTAGAAAACGCCGTACTCGTGAAGCAAACGAATATTTCGCTACTACGACATTTGGAAAGCCTTATAAGAGTAAGATTTCATTTGATGTATTCCGGAAATGTCTAGATCCAAACTCTTAAAGCCTGTGCCTAACAACAAAATAAGAATACTGTAGCCTTGTTCAAAAAAATGACAGTGACAAGGCTTTTTGTCATGCAATCATGATTGTTATTTTTAGAATCTATTAATCTCATTATTTAGCTTTGAGGTGTTAGCACCGCTTTCAGCAAAAAAACATGTGAGATTTATCATAGAATGCCAGCTAACTTTCATCAGCAATTAAATAAGGAATTGAATAAGAAAAAATCTCTAAGACCTTGGGAGAGTAAGGATAAAAGCTCCAAAATAAATCCTAATGTATTTAATGTTTTTAATTCTTTTAAAACAAGATTTAATAAATAAGAGTATCCTATATTTCTAATTTACCTTTTAGTTTTTAAAATATTTACAACCATCTTAAAAAATCTTATATCTCAAAAAACGAACAATACTCACGCAATATGTGCAAATCATTCATCTAAACTAGAAACATACTAAAATCCGTATTTCAAACGTATTCAAACAAATATGAGATTTATATGCACAAATTAACCTTATGAATTACTGATGAATTAGGTATGAAACTGTGATGCTTGCGTTCATCGTCTGGTTCATCACTTACGATTGTCAAAAATCGTTGATATATAGGGAGGTTTCGGGATTCCCTATATCTTCGCTAAACCAGATGAAATCCTGAAGCTTTCCTTGTTCTGGTATCTTGATTCGAATGAATCAGATAGCAGGGCAAGGGAAAAGTTTTAAAAACTACATAATCGGTGCGGCGGGCATCGTTCACTTCACACAACAAGCTCGGCGTTCTCTCCTCCTTCGTTCGCCTTTAGCTCACTCCTCTCGCTTGCTGCGCGGCGCTCGGTGGCTCGGCTCCGCCGCCCCACACATCCCTAACCCCCAAAAAACCAGCCTTAACCCTCGGTCATCTCCTCTCCCCTGGTGTCAAAATAATCACAGGAACTCCTGTCATTTCTAGCCAGGCTCGATCTTCTTCGTATTGGCCCTGAACGAATCGTTAAGACTTTGCTACAAAATTAAGGAACAGCTGCTGTAACAAAAAAACAGGACCTAGAATCCCCTATTGCTTGTTTTTGTGGTTTTTTGATACAATTGCGGTACACAATTTTTAGGATAAAGGAGTATATAGCCATGACATGGAATTCCGCTGTTGATTTTTTTCTTGCTGATTTATTAAAACGTGGTCGTAAACCGTCCACCTTGAAGCAATACCGCTATGATCTGATCTTATTTGTTTCATGGATTCAAAAACGACTTCAATTGCCCCCAGAAGATGTTTTTCGCTCTTTTGATATAAATACATTGGAGCGCTACTTAAAATGGCTTAGAAAGGAACGTGAGGCTTCAATTTCTAATATGAAGCGTGTACGAGGCATTTTAATTAATTTTTTACAGTTTCATGGTGCCGCAGATCGTTTAAAAAGCGACGTTGCGCCTCCTGAGCTTACTTCTAAACACTTTGCATCCGATGAAGAGATAGAAAAGTTATTAGGCGTCATGCGCAGCTATAACGGATTGACGGAATACCAGGCGTCAGGAAGAAAGTTCATTATGAAACGTAATCTTTTATTGATTCATTTCATGTTACATTATGGGCTATCCATACAAGACATTATCACGCTCTCTATGCATGATGTTCACTTCGGAACAAATACCATCACGCCAGGAGGATTACATGCTTATAAACGCTCTATTACGCTATCCAAAGATGATGTAAAGCTTGCCCTATCCTATTACAAACTGATTCCAAGACTCATACGACCACGCCAGCAAACGGGAGATCCTTTCTTTGTTGCGTTCGATTTCGCTCCGCAAACGTTCCGCTGGGACTATGACAAAGATCAACCCGCTGCATTGACTAGAATCGCTGTCCAACGAATGCTACAAAAAGAAGTGAAACGCGCTGAAATTCGTGTAACCCCTACTATGTTGCGGAATCGATTCATTTTGAATTCTTTACAAAACGGTATGAAATCCATTGAAATTAAAGCGTATTTAGGCTTAAAAAGCGTTGAGGCGCTGCATAGATACATTCAGTTTTGGAATGAATTGCAAAGGAAAGATAACAGATTGAATATATAAAAGCCCTGGTATCTAAAACTGAAGTGACCCCCGAAAAGGGGACACCAATCAAAACACCTAAACCACTTGTTCCCTAAATTCTTTAGGGGATAGGTGGTTTAATTTTTCTTGAA
>NZ_VWVQ01000030.1:0-5588 GCF_015712745.1 Bacillus sp. SRB3LM | reverse complement strand
ACGAATATAGCTTAGAAAAAAGCAAGCTCTCTTAAAAGAAAGACTTGCTTTTTTCTTATTCCCCCTTTTCGAGGGGATGGGCAAAAACACCCAAATACGGATCAATTAAAAGAGGGCTGAACATATTCATCCCAACTAATACGTGAACAATACCCACAAGTGCTGGGACTAAGAATACAAAGAATAACTCTTTATAAATCGATTGTGTTAATAACTCTCGGCGAACACCGATTTTACGAAGCATTTGATAACGTGTACAATCTTTGGATGCACCAGACAAAACTTTAAACATCAGACAGCTTGCCATCATTGCTAAGAACGCAATTCCAACGAAGAATCCCATAAACATGAGTCCGCTAGAAAAGCTTTGATTCCCCTTATAGTTTTGATACTTACTACTCAGTTCTTCTGCTTTCACATTTTTATATTTAACTATCTGTAATTCATCAAGTTTTTTCCATTCTTTTACGTATGCACCAAAATTATTTGTTTTCCCAATAAACACGGTATTTTCTGTACCTTTGATATTATCATATATGTTTTGATTGACAATTTTCACTTCATGATTCGGATACATATACTCTGGTTGAATTGTTTGGAAAACATCGCTCCATTGTCTTGACAACGCAAACGCATTCATGGGGATTTCCTCTGAAACTTTCATTGTCTTCTCATTTTTTCTATCTTTGACTAAAGGACGATGATTCTCTAGCTCTTCTTTTGTATAATACACATACGTATCATCCACCTTGTAGTGATATTCAAGCTTCTCTTTGAATGGAATGCGGTCTAACAATTTCTTTTCTTCCACTGTTGGATTATGAACTATCGAATCATAAATCGTTCCTTTATCAGTCTGTTTTATGACATCGTTTTTAAATGCCATACCACACGCAATTCCACCAGCTCCAAGAGCTACTAAGATTGCTACCGTTGCCAGTAGGTTTGTTAGACTGTTCATACGGAAGTTTAATTGCGCAAAAGTAAAAGCATTCAGCCTTTTTTCCCTACGTTTTTTATTACTCTGTACCTTTTTCATCATAACGGGGAGAAGGGATCCAAATAGCGTGTACGTACCAATTGTAGCTGTGATTAATCCAATAGCCATGAATGTAGGAACGCTTAGTATATCTTTTCCTTGTAGCTGTGATATATAGATCAGTGATGTATAACCAATGCCTAGTAAAAGCAAACCAAGGAATGCAACTACAGCTGTCATTTTCCCTTTTACCGCGACACGCTCTGTTTGTGCATCTGCATGTACAAGTTGCAAAACAGAAATACGTGACAATTTCATACTATTCAGGATGGCTGATAGTACAAATAAGACAAAAAAGAAGAGGCAAGTAACAGTCATAGATGGAATATAAAATGCTTTATAACCTTCTCTAGAAAAATCCAACTGTTTCATTAATAACTGACCGATACCTTCTGCAAGTCCTACACCAACTGCAATTCCGATTGCAAGAGATGCGGTACCTACTATGATTGTTTCGATAAACATAAGTAAGGTAACTTTATGTTTTTTGCTCCTAACATCATGTACATGCCGAACTCTTTTTGGCGAAGAAATAATAAGAAAGAGTTTGCATATAAAATGTAGAAAAACGTTACAATCGCTAATAAAACGGAACCGATTTGGAATGCTATTGCAACTATCTCAGCATGTGGATTTGATTCAAGGAACGTTTTATTTAGTGATAACGTTTGAAACATATAGCAAGTTGAAATAGATACGATAAGACCAGCAAGTAAGACAATATAATCTTGTAATTTACTTTTTAGCCCGGACATGGAAAGTTTAAATAACATGCTTGCACCTTCTTTCTTATGCTTTTTGTGTGCCTAAGTCTGCAAGCACGTCTAAAATTTCTTTATAGAATTTGTCACGTGTACCACCGCGATGAATTTCTTTATATAGCTCTCCATCTTGAATGAATAAAATACGTTGACAGTAACTTGCACTATATGGATCATGCGTAACCATCATAATCGATACACCTTGTTCTGTATGTAAGCTTGTCATGGCATCCAGTAAACTCGTTGCGTTTTTAGAATCAAGAGCTCCTGTAGGCTCGTCCCCCAAAATAATGGCCGGTTCATGCACTAACGCACGTGCGGCTGCTGAACGTTGTTTCTGTCCACCAGATACTTCAGATGGATATTTTTGTAGAATTGCTGAAATTCCTAACATATCGGCTACCTTTTCTACCTTCGGTCCAATCCTATGTGATGAAACACCTTGAAGTGAAAGTGGAAGTGCGATGTTTTCATAAATAGATAAGTTTTCTAATAAATTAAAGTCTTGGAAGATGAATCCTAACTTTTGTGAACGGAAATCTGAAAGCTCACCTTGCTTCATTTTTGTAATATCTGTACCCGCAATTTCAACAACGCCGCCTGTTGCTTTATCAAGCGTTGAAATTACATTTAATAATGTCGTTTTACCAGAACCAGATGGTCCCATAATTCCAATAAACTCACCCTCTTGAATTGAGAATGATACACCTTTTAATGCGTGCGATTGATTCTCCCCTTTTTTACCGTACACTTTTTGAACGTTTTTCACGTCTACAACTGGTTTCGTCATATATATTCTCCTACAATTGTTATTCTCTTGCTTATTTTGCTCTTTTGGAAGATGAATCGCTATTGATTAATATAACAGTAACCTTACATTTTTGTAAGGGGATGTTTCTTCCACTTGAAAACAGCTACTTTAGTATGGGAAGAATACAAAAAATACCAACTGATGATTGGATTGTTACAATGAAGGGGGCATGGTTTAAATGACATCAAATATAGACTTTTACAAACGATATTACTTATTTAGTTTTAATATAAGGATTTTGTAATGTGAGGAGTATACAATATTCATTTGCTTATTCCCCCATTTCGAGGAGATGGGCAAAAACACCCAATACGCTTTTTGATAAACCGGTGGTCTTGTTCAATGATATTGTTTAAATATTTTTTCACACGAAGTGGTATACAGTGTGGTATACACTTTTCTTCTTTTAGTTCACGGATTGCAACAGGATAGGCTTTATCTCCATCGGCAGTTATCGAGCGAGGTTTTGTGGCATGACAAGAAGCCAAGGCTTTTTTTAGAAAACACTTGGCAGCCTTCGCATCTCGTTTACGACTTAAATAAAAATCAATTGTATTTCCTTCGGAATCGACCGCACGATATAAATACATTTTCTCCCCTTTAATCTTGATGTATGTTTCATCTACTCTCCAAGAATCGTTCGTGGCTTTCAAATGTTTTCGAATCCGTTCATTTAATTCTGGTCCATATTGATGAACCCAACGCATAATGGTTGTATGAGCCAAAGATAATCCTCGTTCCTCCATCATTTCTACCAAATCACGAAAACTTAAGTTGTACCGTAGGTACCAACGTACTGTTAATAAAATAATATCTGGTTGATAATGTTTCCACTTAAATAAGTTTTCTGGTCCCATACTGATCACACACCTTTTTTAAGTATTAGTACCAGTATGGCCAAGTTTGATAAGCCCTTTTCAAGCATTTTGGAATTTTTGCACCAGAACCAAATAACATCGTAGAGTAAGACCCTCAGTGTATTAAAAACATACAGGTTTTATGTTCGGAAATTTAGAAATTTTTATTTAGATTGAACCTTTTTTTCTATTAATTCATCAAGATATTTGTTTATATTCTCTTTTTGCTGTTCTTTTATATAAATAGAATAAGGTATAGTTACTGATGGTTTAGATTTGTCATCAGGTATAAATTCAAGCTTTGCATTTTCTTGAAATCCGGCTTGTCCATTGAAAGTCATTGTTTCTCCTGGTTCTTTAATAATTACACTTTTGGTAGCATCATCTAATTCCATATAGGAAGGAATTGGTTGGTTCGAATATTTAAAAGCATTATATAAAAAGTGATTTTCTTCTCCAGGCGAGGCTGTTAAAAAACCTGTTTCATAGTTATCTGCATTTTTCACCTGAACTTTTACATCTGTAGGTTCTATAACTCGAACAGGACCTGTGTATGTTCCAGAAAATGTTGCTTGTTTTACAGATTGTATAAATTTTGTTGTTCCATGAGGTACACATTTAACTGGTTGTGATTTAAATGTATACGTTGTTGTATTTGAAGACGTATTTGAAGATGTATGATTATAAGTAAACTCTGCACTTAAGGTCGTTGTTTCTTCCCCTTCTGCTACTAATGGAACTCCAGCTGTAGCCTTTATAGATTCAGTGATTCCTAGTTTAACTCCCTCTTGATTTGTATAGGTCATTGAATCCGTAGTACTATATTGTTTTTCAACCGTATTATATGTTTGCTCAGCATCTCCACCATTATGATAATTTAACAATTCTAGATTTGCTAAATTTGTAGTATCACCGTCCTGAGCGCCAGTAATATTAATATTACCATTAATACCATAAAATTCTAATTGTTTATTTTCCATTCCTAAAAGTGGATGCTCATGATTATAGAAATCGTTTACGAGATTTTTGTCAAATTGATTCTTAATTTGATCGATAGGTGTAGTAAAATGATAGACACCTGGTTCAAAATTATCTGATGTTATATATCCAAATACATGAGGATGATTTTTTATCGCAGATTGTAAAGCTGTCACAGTATCCCTTGAGAGTTGTGTATACACATCAGCGGATGCCATCTTTATCGGCATCTTATAAATTGATTTTTCAGATACATTGTTTTTGGGGATATCTGATCCTTCAGCATATGTTGGATTTCCTACACTCACTAAAAAACCTGTACTTAACATACAAATTGGTGCAACTTTAACGATTTTTTTCCAGTACTTCATTTTATTATTTTCATGCATTTTTCTCACTCCTTATTTAATGTGTAAATCACTGCTTGCTTATATTTTATATCCTATTTGTTATATAAAACAGTGTAAAAATGTCTTTGATTTTGAAAAAAATCTACATTGTATCTTGTTGTGTATTTTCAAAATTAATTGATAACCCTTGTACAATAACAG
Organism: Bacillus sp. SRB3LM; assembly: GCF_015712745.1. Lineage (NCBI taxonomy): Bacteria > Bacillati > Bacillota > Bacilli > Caryophanales > Bacillaceae > Bacillus > Bacillus sp. SRB3LM. Next base: position 591 of record NZ_VWVQ01000030.1, on the reverse strand, counting down.
TTTTTACGTGAAAAAATCCGGTTCTGTTAACTAAACAAGTTTACTATATTTATTTAGTTCTTTAATAAATGGAACTAAAAAATAAGGATGTGTGTTTTTACAAATAACACACAAAATTAATCTATTTTAACCTTATTATTAAACGGGTAGAAAAATGAGAGAAAATATGGTTCTGATGCAAAAAATCAGGTTAATTGCAAGTAATCTTCTAATTTTGGACATACTGATACGATTACTCTACAAAAGGGATGGGATCAGTATGAAAAGACAATTTGTTTAAATGGAAGCATTACCCACCAGATTTAATTTTATTAACTGTACGCTGGTACCTATGGTACCAGCTAAGTTTTCGAGATTTGGTGGAAATGATGGAGGAAAGAGGCTTATCTTTAGCTCATACAACGATTATGGGTTCTGTTGCAAAGTTTTTGGAGCTGAGCTAGACTGTAGAAAAAATAAGATGAGGAGCATAACATAAGGGATATTTTAAAGGAAAACAATTCGAGAGAGACATTATCTTGGTAGCCGTCGGCTATTATTGTCGTTTTTCTTTAAGCTATCGTGATGTTTCTGAAATCTTGAAAGAACGTA
>NZ_VWVQ01000029.1:0-6134 GCF_015712745.1 Bacillus sp. SRB3LM | reverse complement strand
TCTCACCACAGCTTGTCAAAACATGAAAAAAATAGCCCTCCATCTGACCAACAAAGGTCTGGTGGAGGGCTATTTTTTGAAACTCTATTATTTTGCAGATAGGAACAAAATGTTAGTTTTATTCTAATCAATGTTATTCATATAAAAGTGTAAAACGAAAGAGCACCTGTGCCAGGGGGCTCTCTATTCTAAAAAAGAAAGTTTAATCTTATGAACATGAAATAAGTTGCTCAAGCTTATTTCATACTCTTATTATATGTACTTTTCCTCAAATGGTTAATACTTACTATAATATAGTAAGATGCATATTTAATCCCTACCATGCACATCCTATTAACTGAGCAGTCAACCCTCGCTAATCACGTTGGTTTTATTATCTCAAGGGAAACATTCACCTAATTTATTCTTTAATCATATACTCTCCTTAACAAATACGAATAAAGTAGGTGACGTTTATACCTTCTGTCGTGGGAAATCTTTTGGTTCAAAATAGTAATGGTTCCTTTAACTTAGGTGATTTTTATAATGTTTCTCCAAAAAAGAATGCAAAAAATTATAATGGCTCAGGTTCTGCTAATGTTGGTTTTATCATTAACACATGTAATGGTATTAGCGCTACTAACACCTTCGACGCTGATGTTGCAGACCAAAACCAAATGAAAACAGCCTAAAACCGATTGTAGCGCTCTTCTCACTTGAAAACGAGCATTTAGGTTTGAAAGCTATTTTTTCAGCGAATAAAATCTTTTTTCCAGAATTCATTATATTTTGTGGATAGCATATAGTTTTATTGGACCGTCAGCCTCAACTGACGGGTTCTCCTTTTTGTACAGCTCAAAAACATTCAATTTGTTGGTGATTAATTAAATAATCCTCTCGATTTTACTTTAAGTACGACATCCTATCCCAATATAAAATGCTTAACATCTTTTGTACCATCAAAAATTCCATTGCAATTATCTCAGAGATTTTCGATGTTCTATTCTACCTTTTCATGAAATATTTACAAAGACCGCAGAAAGTAGAAATAAAAATTTATATAATACATTAACATCCTTCTTCAAGATAAAAAGAGAGACACTTATCCCTCTTTCAAAAATATTTTTATATTAACAACCTACATCCCACCCTTGAATATCAAACCCAAAATGGCCATAACTATTGTACTAATAACGATTCTCAAAATCCATGTGGTATTTAAGCTGATTTTTTCTAATTGCTTATTGATTGTAGAAATATCTTTTTCATTTATCGTTGTACGAGTCTCAAGATTACGAATATCTCGCATAATTTCTTTTTGTTCTGCTTTTATACTGTCGATTTTGATATATAAGTCTTCCATAAATTCACACCCCTTTTGAAATCTTAATAAGGTAATTTCTATATACTATGAGACAACCCTTTTCTTAGTGAATTCATCATTTGCTACTTAATTTTCTGCTGCTAGTGTCCATGTAGTAGCTTTATTTTCTATTTCAATTTAAAAATCAGAAAAATTTTTCTAGGCATACAATTATCTAATTTCATATAGACTTTAAATAATTATCACTAATTTTAGTTATCTGAATACTTCCTAAGTAAGTTTCCCAGAGAAAAATGTAATTTCGTATGCAATAAGAGGATGAGAATCAATCTCTTGCATATGCAGAGTTCCAAACGATGTTGCAGTACTTCAACTTTCCAATCAAAAGAAACTCAAGTTCCTTTATTTAAAATCAAGCTAGAATCTCTATCTGGGAAATTGTAAATATTCCCCGTTTGTTTTGCTATATTCTTACGACCTACAATAGCCATGATGGACATTCTAAGAGTAACATTACGCCTATCTATTTTTATATTATTAATCTGCATTTTCACACTCATTAATTTTCTGCTGATTTTCCCAGCTGGATCTTTAATTTTAATTTTTGTTTTCTGCATATCTCGTATTTTGGGTACCTTCTACAGTTTGCTCGACTATATTTAATTTATTTCAAAGTTTTTTATAGCATTGAAAAATAATTATTTTAATATTAGGTGTGTTAGGTTATAAATCGAGTGAAAGGGAATACCTTTTGCCTTTTCCACCCAATGCGCGTTGTTTGATGGTTTTAATGCATCAAATTAATAAAAAGCATCTGTATAATCTGCACAAGTTAAAATAAGCTAACCTTCTTGACACTCCCACGGCTAAAACTGCAAGTCCTACACCTTACTCTGTAATGGATGGGATTATTGAATAAATAACCGTTCGCAGTTCATTTCTGTTTTGACAGCCTTCAGATAAGGGTGTGCCATCCCCCCTTCTAAGACAGACCCTATTAGGTTCTTAGGCCGGTTGACTATTACCATCAACCACAGTTGCGTAGCGGATGTTCATCGTCTCAACGATATCACGATGCTTCTCAAATCCAAATTTACACTTATATTTTCTATCTTGTGCTTTGTTCCTTTTAGAACACTTCCGACATGTTTGACTTGTATTAGAAGGATTCACATATTCTGTCTTGATACCAATTAACTTCGCCTTGTACTCGATGAATCACGTATAGACGAAAAAATGAGATTTTGTTCTTTTTTACAGCTTGTTCGTTAGTTGCTCTAATCGAATGATATAGCTATTATTATTCGTTGCAAAATTAACAATCTTAAAACTCACTTCGTGATCTTGGTCTTAACCTCTCTTTTTTCTTTATCATCAAGCTGCCGAAGGGCATTCAATTTCTTAGCTTCTCCTAACTTCTTACGAATACTACGAAACTTACGTTTCATATATTTGTTTTGTTTACCGTTTCCGAAGAAACGAACCTTATTATCGTTTATGATAGCTACCGTAGGAACTTTGAGGCCTAAGTCTACTCCTAAAATCTTTGTTCACATTTTTTCCTTTGTAGGGACTATGACAGCTATTTGAGCGATTCATTTAGAAGGTTTCTTTTTGATACGAAGTATAACTAACTTGTGTTTCAACAATTCAAAATTGTGATTATATTTATCGATTAATAAAACAAGAATCTTTAACCAAGTTGATCTTCCATTTACCATAAAAGACTTTGAAATGTGCGTGAAGTCAAATAAATAATTCAGGTTATTTATTAGGACTCCGTATCCAACTTTACTTTCACCCCATGCCTAAAGGCGATGGGGTATCTCGTTTGGGAAGGGCTGTAATTCATTCTTTCCTTTTTTGTGTTTCTTGAAGCTTTATTTGATAAATTACCCATGATTTGTGCGTATTATCTATCGATAAGACTTCGTGTATCCTTAATTTTACGATAATCACACAATCTATATTTATTTTTTGATAGATTCAACAACTATTAACTTAGTTTCTAAGAAAAGATTTGAACTAAATCTCGTATCTTTTATTCGTACTGTATGGTCTTTACGAACCGCTTTGTAGGATAAACCAAATACTTCCCCAGTTTTTACAGTATCTACTGCATATAAAATTGAACTATTCATTCATTTCGCTACGGTTAACTGTTGAAGATGCTGTCATATTTTAATGTTTTACTTACATATGGAGAACGCTTTTCTAAAACTTTGAATGTCTTAATTAAAAACAAAGAAAAAAATAACCAAACCAGTATAAAGCGCACCATTCGAAGGCACAAATAAAATATATTATAGTTAAGAAAGGCTTTTTTCGAAAAAAACAAACACTCGGCTACCTTATATTAGGGGTTTTAAAACATTTGACTTAAATGTTTTATTCTACGATTGTCTATCCAAATTAATCGATTTCATATTTGCATCAATGGTGTAGAAAAAATAGTCTATAAATCAAGATTTAGATAAATAATCAAGTCAATATGCTATAAATGTAAATTTAGAAAACTGAATAGTTACGGAAAATATTCAATAAACGACTATATATAGATAAGAATCATTAGGAAGGATGTATAGAATGGCTAATTTAATTACAAATGGTTCGTTTTCCCCCATGGCTCGCGGATCATGCATTTGTCACCAATCAATTTGCTCATACAGGTTCTTTTTCTGCAGAATTAGAGGTAGGGGATCATCCATATATACTACAAACTTTTGGAGTAAATGTAGGGAAAGCATTGAATGTTTCTTTATTTTTAGCAAAAGTTGGAGCTGGATTTATTGATGATGTTCTCATACAAGTTGTATTTTATGATGTGAATTTTACGTTTTTATCAGTAGGGTTAGCAGTAACGGTACTAGGTAGCAGTATTCCAACTGCTTCACTGTCATGGGAGAATGTACAAGCAAACATTACCATGGCACTAATTGGCATGGCTCAAGCTATGTTATTGATTGCTTCACAAAAGCAACACAATACAAGAGATTTGCTTGTAGATGATGTATCTGTTAATATTGCAGGTCAAACGGGTTCGACAGGTCCTACAGGGACCCGTAGGAAATAGAACCATTATATCATTCGCTTCCGGGGGACCCATTATTGTTACCACTATCGCGGGTGGGCTTGTGGGAACAACTAGTTTGGTTGGGTTTGGGAGTTCTGCAACAGGTGCTATACCTGTTGGTGGAACAATAGATTTAACAGGAACAGCTTTAGGACCTATTTTAGATTTTTCATTTACAATGCCAGATGATGGGATTATTACAGCAATTTCAGATACTTTAGTAATACTCAGGCATTAACTTTAGTAGGATCTACGGTGACCATAACAGCTCAATTGTATTCATCCACTACTCCAGGCAATATTTTCACTCCAATTCCGGGAGCATTAGTAAATGTAGCACTTGCGTTAACAGGGGCAGTAGCCTTAGGAGCAATATCTAATGGAATAACAACAGGAGTGAGTATACCAGTAACAGAAGAAACAAGACTGTTATTAGTTTTTTCTACAACAGCTGCAGGTCTCTCACTTATTAACATAATAACGGGCTATGCAATTGGCGGCGTACGGATTAGTTAGTATATGGATTTAGTTATATATTGTTCAATAAAATTTCAAAGTTCCTTATGATAAGTTTCAAATGAAGTTTTAAAGTATATGCATATAGGAGAGCTACCAAATTAAAGAATCCACCTTCTTCAATTGAAGGTGGATTCTTTATGGAAATTCTGTAGATGTATTAATAATATATGCTGTTTACGTATGCTTTATACTAAAATAAATTACTCGGCAGATCCTATTTATTTTAGTATTAATTAGCAAAACTCACCCTTATACCTTCATAAATACAGCAAATAATGTCATTATTTATTTTTCATTCCAAATTTGCTAAATTAAATTTCCATATTCACAATCCTACCATATAACAGTTGTAGGATGAATCAGTGCATTGCGTTTTTTATAATTTCAAATATATTTCGATAACTTAAAGAAGTGTGACACTAACAGCCACTAAAATAATACCTTGTTTAAATTAGTTTTCTTTAAAACATCTTATTTTAGGATTCTCTCCCTGCTGTATTTCTAAAATTTTCCAATCAAACTACAAATACTTAAACTAGATTTCATATATAACACGGTTCACCTTACGCGTTCTAACAGAAGCAACTTGTTGAACAGAAGTAATATGTTGTGGGTTAATCAAAACTTCTTCCAAACGTATCAAACCGTGTCTAAAACTTCCATCTGGTGCAAGTACCTTCTCCAAAACGTGCTCTAATCTTATTTTTAACATATATGTTTTTCCATTTACAAGGCTAATATGAGTTACAAATATTTTTTCCATTTAGATATCCCCTTTTATAATTTTTACTTTAATAAAACGATACCTGTATCTGTGTAATATCCAATTTTTAAGCAAAACAATTTAACCATCCGAATATTGAATCGATTAGGACATTCCCAACTATTTCTGTGACTAAATTTCTTAGAAGCTAATTGATACTGACGCTAAAATCTTTAGCGTGATGTATGACTAAAATAACAATTCTAATCATCTATCTAATTACATTTTTTGCTATATTCATGCGAGGAATCCCATGAGAGACGAGTATAAAAAATAATTACTAATATATATTATTTGTTTTAGAATATAAGACCGAAAATGCAATGACACATAGAGAATTATTCAATGTTTCATAGGCCTATTTTTCATTTAAGATTCTAAGAATGAGGTGGTACAGTAAAACTGGAACACAGTATAGAGATAAATTATTCTATATAAGAGGTGTTTCAGATGAAAAAACAGTATGATGAAACGTT
>NZ_VWVQ01000028.1:0-1981 GCF_015712745.1 Bacillus sp. SRB3LM | reverse complement strand
CGCAAAGCATGATGGAGACCCTTTTCAAAAAAGAAATGATGCTAGAATCTAAAATGAAAGCAGCTGCGAATATTCCAACATTACAAGGACCCACTGGTCCTACTGGTGCAGCCGGTGACGTTTTAAGTATAAATGGTGTTACAGCAGGACCGACCGGAAATGTTGTGTTAACAGCCAGTTAAGTAGGTGCTTTTCCTTATACAGCAGTTCCTTCCAATACAGATTTGAATACGTTGACAACACCAGGTGTCTATAGTTCCAATGGGGCAGCTGGTCCACCAATTAATGCCCATAATACCAATTCAATCTGGACTGTATATGTATCTGCGATTACGCCAGGAGTGGGAAGTCCTTCTATTCTACAATTATTTATTTCAAATCCATCTATTTATGTACGAAGTCAGACAAATGGCACATGGAATCCATGGCAACAAATTGGGGCTATGGGACCTACGGGAGACACAGGGCCTATTGGAGACACAGGCCCAACCGGAGATACGGGTCCTACGGGAGATACGGGTCCAACGGGAACTTTTATGAATTCCGCTGCATTTTTTGCCCTAAATTCAAATCAGACAGTAGCAGGTGGAAATGCCGCTATTAAGTTTGATGATCAATCTGTAAATATTGGATCAGATATCACATATAACCCAGCAACAGGTCTCATAACTGTAACTGCTGGAACTTATTTTATTGAGTACAATGCAAATATAAGAGGGAACGCTGGGACAACACAAATACCTCAGATAGGCCTGCGTGACGGTAACAATGTATTTGGACGTAATAGAATATCAGTCCATTCGCTTTCTACAACAGACGTTTTCTCAATATCTGGAGGAACTATAATTACAACTCCTGCAGCTGCACTTTCATTAGTAAATTCGGGTCCTCAGGTGGGTGGAACTTATGATTTAGTTGTAGTGCAGGGTGCCACTCCAGCGGCTACGTTACGTATAATGAAAATTAGATAGAGGTATGGCAACCAAAAGCAGAATACGTGACCACATGAAGCGATGATTTTTTGTATAAAACGTTGTATACACAGTCGTTATTAGAGCAATATGTCTGGTTGGTGGCAGATTAAGCATATCATATATGGATTCTACATCAGCAATTGGCTCTTTGTTATCAAGCCTTGGGTGAACAAGAACAAGAAATTGTATCAAAATGTAATGAGAAATCGGGCTTAACCGCTCCCAAATGATAGTTTGTATGAAAATTTAAATTGGTAGTGGGGAAACTTAGACAATTCGGCTCTGCCGTCTTTGATGGCAGGGTTGAATTTATTGGAAAGTATGATGTTCCACATTTTTTTGAATCCACAGTTAATGTTTTGAGAAATGATGTATTGGAATGATTCCGTAACTTATCATTTCTTTAGTCCCTATTATAAATTTCATCATCAAAATACAGCTTATCCATAAAATTATTCACGATACCATTGAAATAGGGAAATTTTTCTTTTTTATGCGGACCTCAGCTTTTATTTTCATCGCAAATTCGTTCGTAGCCTTTACACCAATATGTAATTCTTGTTCTTTATCAAAAGCGGTTTGCCCTGTTATATGATTCACTACACGTTTACAATGCTTCACTACTTTCCAAAATTCTTGAATGTTTTTCGCTTTTGAATAAAAAGCAGAGGCTAAAGAAACAAAACGCTCTGGTACCTAGTGAGCAACGAAATCAGCTTGTTCAATATTCTCTTGTGGAGTATTGCTATGCTTATTACTATTACGTTTGTTTATATCTTTTATATTTTGTTTTAATGGTAGGAAACTTTGTAGGAATTTTTGTATCTACCTTGTCGGACACTTCTTCCACAATTGGTTGAATGATAATAGCATTAGAAGTTTGAAGCATATCTTTTTTACGTTTCATTGCTACTTGAGGTGGTACAGTAAAACTGGAACACAGTATAGAGATAAATTATTCTATATAAGAGGTGTTTCAGATGAAAAAACAGTATGATGAAACGTTT
>NZ_VWVQ01000027.1:0-9972 GCF_015712745.1 Bacillus sp. SRB3LM | reverse complement strand
TCACTAGCATATCTACTAGATAGATTAATCTGAAATTTAACTGCACCACAAAAGAAAAATGTGTACGTTATCTCCTGTAGATGATCTGTAAAGCCATTTTAATTTCCATCTTTATATTCGAATAGATATAATTTGTTCTTACTCATTGCACAAATTGTGTATCATGGGATCTTCCTTTTCTATAGATTATATCCTAGAGTTTAGACAGGTTTTTAAAAGCGAAAAATTTTATTATTTTCATTGTCTATTTGACAGTCGGAAGTTCAAAAACAACGTTTTTGATACTTGGGGTAATGAAGGTTCTCCAGGTATTGAATATATTGTGTTGACATAAAAAAAGATTTTAACACAAACATAGGCTGCAGAGAGGATCTTCTCCACAACCTCCGTTTTCCTATTATTTCTTTTCATCTTTTTTCGTATCAACTTTGGGTTCTTCGAAAAGGTTTTTCAAATCTGTATCCTTAACTTGTACATCAACTGTTTTTATTTCTTTCATCATTACATTTTTAATAAATTCAGGATTTTTTGATTTTTCTCGAACTAATGCTTTCTTGATATCTGCTTTTGTTTGATCGAAAGTTTTATCAGCATTTGTATCTATTACTTTAATAATATGGTAACCATATTTTGTTTTTATCGGTTCGCTTATTTCCCCTTTTTTTAGCTTATAAGCTACTTCGTGGAATTCTTTTCCCATTTTCCCTGGTCCGAAGAATCCTAAGTCGCCACCTTTTTCTTTTGAAACTGTATCTTCAGAGTATTGTTTCACTAATTCTTCGAAAGATTTACCTTGAGCAAGCTTCTCTTTCACTTTTTTAGCAGTCTCTTCATCTTTTACAAGAATTTGACTTGCTTTCACTTCTTTTTTGTAGTCCTCAAATTTTGCTTTTAGATCTTTATCCGTAATTGCTTTTTCAATCGCTTTTTCTTGAGCTAATGAGGCGCGGAGCGTATTTTTTAATGTTTCTTCTTTCATACCTTGTTGTTTCAATAGGGTATCGAATTGATCACCCACTTGTTTTTTCGTTTCATCGAACTTTTTGTCTACTTCTTTTTCGTCCACTTTGTAATTTTTCATAAAAACTTTTTCCATAACCATGTTTTGTAGTACTTGCTTACCAGCTTTTTGCTTCATTTCAGTGTAGAACTCTTCTTTTGTAATATCAACAGCGTTAGATGTGACAACTTTGTCTGATGATGTTCCACATGCTGAGAGTAATACAATACTACTCATTACAGCACCCATGAAAATATGTCGTTTATTCAATGTTTTGTACCTCACTTAAACTGTAAATTCATTATATTCAATCGTGCAGAATAAAAAATCTTCAAAAAATCGCCAAGTAATTTTCTCTTTTTTTGGACACCCAATGAATGACGACAATTATTGTAATACGTGTATTTCCCACCTTAGAAAATATAAGACAAAACGCCCAGCATTCACTCATGTAGCCATTTATTAGAGGGAGTGACTCCTTACAAATATTCAAAATTGATTGTGTACCCTCATGTACGTTCCAGTTTTTCTTGACCAGGTCAAAATAGCTAGAGAGGTGATTACTGGAATAGAAGTCATGTATATGATCAAAAAGACAGACTCTCCAAAGGAGGAAGCCTGTCCTAAAACCTATATATGTCCTCTTTAGAATTTCATCAGAACCGTTTTTTAGCATATAAAGAACTTTACCGATTACTAGCTACTAAATAAGTTAATATCCAGCAGTTGATTCTTCCGTAGGAAGTAAAATATGAATCATAGCGTACACCTCTTTACAGATATTATTATGTATATACAATACGAGTGTATAATTTTGTCCGAGATATAACAATGATTTATTTGACTGTTCATAACAGACATTCTCAAAAGAGGCTCATCTTTGTCTCACACAACCATGATATGTTGGAAAAGCTTAGATAGTGTCTACACAAAAAATATGATATTAAGTCAATAAAATAGACAAAGATAAATTTAATTATGCAGCTTCCGGTTCGTACAGATGTTCTTTTTCTATCGGAGATAAATAACCATTCGCTGAATGAATTCTTTTACGATTATAGAAAATTTCAATGTATTCCCAAATATCTTGCTGTGCTTGCGCACGTGTTACGTATTGTTGCTGATAAATAAGTTCTTTTTTCAAGACACCATGGAATGATTCAATGAAAGCGTTATTAAAACAGTTCCCTTTTCTGCTCATGCTACTTTGCATTCCATACTGTTGTAATTGTTTTTGATAATCATGGGCAGCATATTGACTTCCTCGATCAGCATGCCAGCCCACAATTTTCCTAGAATACAAGTCCATCAGACTTGCTACATACAACCATCCTTCTTTCGTCGATACATAGGTAATATCGGCTACCAAAACTTGGTTTGGCTTTTCTACCTTGAATTGACGATTTAATCCATTGTCCTGTATCGGATAAGAATGTTTGGAATTTGTAGTAGCTTTATATTTTTTTACAGTTCTTGATTGTAAGCCCTGTTCTTTCATGATTCTCACCACTGTTTTTTGTGAGATTTGCTTTCCTGTTTGGCGTAAAACAGACGTTACTTTCGGAATTTCATATAAACAACGCGATTCTAGAAAAATGCGGTGGATTTCTTTGGCTATTTGTTTTCTCTGTATTTGCCTGGGGCTTTTGGTGTGATATTTCCATTTGTAATATCCGCTTCGGGATACATGTAGAACTTGGCGCATCTTCTCCACTTTGCAAACCATGTAGCATGTACAGTTTGACTATCTCTAAAGTGACATTCATCTTGATATAAGAGTACAGTATTTTCATCGATTAGGTTTTTTTTATCACATCTAATTGCGTTTGAAATTGAATTTGCTTTTCTTTATTTGTCTTTTTCAATACATAAGTAGCGTTTGTATAGGAAAAATTCATCCGATGCAACATTTTTCGGATCCCTTCACGTGACATACAAATCAAAAATTTCTCTTTGATGACGTATTGAATATTGCGTGTATTCCAAAAAGACTCTTGACCGTATTGCAACTCCGCTGGAGTTGTGTTTAAAATGAGTTCCTTTAATTCTTCCTGTTGTTTTCTAATTAAATAAGGCTTCTTCCCAGGAATTTGTTTACGAGTAAGTAATCCCTCGATTGCATTTTCTTTAAATTTCTTTACATAACTAGCGACGCTTTGACGATGCATCCCAAGTATATGTGCTACATCCACCATTGTATATCCTTCCATGACCATTCGAACGGCTGCAATACGTCTTTGACAAGAAGCTTGTTTTCCTTTTTTCTCTAATTTGCGTAAATCTGATATTGTGAAACGATTTAATTTTTGAATTTTATATGACATAACATATATTCTCCCCTCATGTTTTTTACAAACATTATCGGGTATCCAGACACAATTTATACGTGATGATATTTTATAGAGGACCTATATAGATAACGCAAGGTATCATCATGCTAAAAAATTGAAATCTTTTTTGCGAGAAAACAACCGTCGTCTAACTTTGCTATTTTTACCGCCATATTCTCCTAATTTAAATATGATTGAACGTATATGGAAGGTAATAAAAGAAAATGTGTTAGCAAATTGTTACCATGAAACAATGGATCATTTGATGAGTTCAATCTATCAATTTACAGAATCTATTAATAAAAAATCCTGAAGCGATCCTTAGTCGTATTCAACGTGTAGATATGTCGATTTTTTAACGGGGACTTATATAATTACAATGTGCATTTCCGCTCATAGAAGAATACCCCTCCTCGATCATTATTTTTATCCGCACATGACCAGACAAATAAACGAAACTATCTGTTTAGCCTAGCAATATCTGCAGCGTTTGTTTCACTTTTTCATCGTCCACTCGATAAAATACTTCTAATCCTTTTCGCTCATATGCCACTGCTTTATGCAATTTTAACTTACCAAGATGTTGCGAAATAGTGGATTGGGGTAGGTCGAAATACCATTGTAATTCTGTAACATTTAAAGCTTTTTTCTCTAACAAATGATGGACCATTTGGAGACGAACAGGGTGTGCTAATACCTTGAGCATTTCTGAAATACGTTCTAAATCATTTCGCTCTGTGTGAAAAACATTGTTCATGCTCTTTTTTCTCCTCCATTCTTTTTTGACAAGATTTTCATATTTTTCGGTTCTATCATGAAAAGCTCCCAAACTATCTTGCACCGTTCTCTTTTTCGATTTATACTAAGATTCACATAACAACAATCATACGAGGTGCCTGATGAATAAAACAGAATTAATTCAAAAAGTAGAAATACAAACAGGACTAAAAAGGAAACAAGCCAGTCTTGCGGTAGATAGCGTATTCGCATCCATTCAAAAAGCTCTACAAAATGGAGACAATGTACAATTAATCGGGTTCGGCTCATTCGAAGTGCGAGAACGTGCTGCACGAGAAGGACGCAATCCACAAACTGGAGAATCCATAACCATTCCTGCCAGAAAAGTACCTTCTTTTAAAGCTGGAAAAGCATTAAAAGAAGCTGTAAACAACTAAATATGTATCTGTCTATCATTCTACAGAAGCATGAAATCATCCAGATTCATGCTTCTGTTTCTTTTATAATGGGATTGTTGAAATAGCATGTTTATACACGAGCTGTTGTTTCCCGTCCACTTCTAACAAAATCGAATATAAATCATACCCTGTTATTGTTCCTTTGATATGAAATCCATTTACTAAAATCATTGTCATGTTCTTTTTTCTTTGTACTGCTTCTTGTAGTACTTGTTCCTGAAAGGATACCATATCTTTTGTTCTTTTCTCCTGTAGTACTTGTGGTTTTCTTTCCAACGATTTCTTCCCCCTTCTTCTTAGGCTCTTACAAGATATGGTTCTAATTCCTGTATAAGCTGTTTTGCTCCTCCTGGACTCAACGTCAACTTTCCATCTCCCAGCTTAATATGCTGGAAAGATACTTCTCCTGTGATGGGGCAAACATCATCTCCCTGATATTTCTGCAAAATAATCGATTCTCCCTCTACAAATATTTCTACCCAGTCTTTTTTCTCTATTTCCAGCACTCTTCTTATTTCCCTCGGTATGACAATCCGTCCTAAATGGTCTATTTTTCGCACGATTCCTATTTATAAAATCCGCTCATTTATTTCTCTTGTTTTTCTATAACCAATTGTATACGAAATTTTTTCTTCCTCTTTTAATAGATGACTGATCAATTCTTCAGAGCTGTGGTCCACCCCTGTATAAGTGCAGCTACTGGTATACTATGCAACACTTCTGAATCACTACCACAAAGAAAAATTTGTTCTACTAGCGGCACAGATACCATTTATTTTTCTGTTTTTATGATGAAAGTTAGAAGCGGTTCGATTTTTTCACGCATTTCTTCTTGCATTACTCGCTGTGCTTCCATTTCTCTTCCCTCCACATTCTTACTTTTACATATCGTCAATCACAAATTATTCTATACGTATGCCATGTTACTTATAGACTATCACATTCTTATCATATATACGTAAGAATAATGAATATTCCATATGCTTTCAAACTCATTTTCTTATTTCCGATACCATTTGCCCCTTTACGTGCAAAGTACATCTTTACTTCTCTATACGGTATCCAAATACCACGTGCATGAATCCGTTCCCTCACACTATCTAGCAGCATATATTCCTATTCCTGCTAAGCTGTTTGCAAAATATTTACTTTATTTATTAATTCTTGTAAAACTAAGCTTATAATTCTTCATAATTTATAAAATTGATTACTACATATCAATGGCTTTTATAAGTTTAACATTTTGTAAGTTTTGTAAAATTCATTAACTTAATCATAAATACTTTTACATGTTGAGAAGGATACTTCAATTAATAATTTTATATCATGTTAACGTATTTCTAGCTGTTTAGATGTAGTAGGATGGTATTGATTTATTACTTCTTGTATTTCTGCTTTTTCTGCTCTTGTCATCAGTTTTGTTATATTGATTGGTCGAAAGGTTGGAAGTATCTCCATCATATTTTCACCGTTAAAAGATATAAATAAGAGAGTTCCACCGCTATTTTTTTAGGTTGAGGACCAGTGATTGTAATGTTCACTAAAGCACCACTGTTAGTTTCAGCAAAAACAACTTTCGACGCCATAAAAGATTGAACCATTTTCATATTATACTCATCCTCTCAATATTTAGGAATTTAATTTACTTAGGAAAATTTGCAAACGGAGTATCTTTTACTCAATGACTTTGATTTCTTCTTTACTTGTTTCTTTTGATTCCCAAAGATCAAATCAAGAAAAGATGGATAGATATGATTATTTACCAGTGAAAGATTTTTCCTATGACAAATTACTTAAATAAAAGTTTTTAATAAACTACATAGGATTGTTAATGATGAATTTTTCAAAGGACTTCAATTATCATCATGAAGGGGATTATTTATACCCCGTTGAGTATTATCAATTCCGTCAAGCTAGTACACTAAATACATTCAAAATCGAGTTATTATGTTTTGATACTTCTTATGCGTTTCATTTAATTTCAGATAACAAGTCAATTCCTGAAGAATACAGTTTTGTTACAATTAATGATTTTGAAATTAACGAAGAATTTGGCTTTGAACTGGTAGATTTCAAGTCAAAACACGCGGTATTGCAACGAGCAATTGATATGGCTAGTGCAATTGCAAAAAAGTATTGTAAGAACCCTATTAACCAATAAGTGCACTTAAAGTTAATACACATAATAATAAAACCAGCGTATCAATTATTCATTGATACGCTGGTTTTATTATTTTTCTTTCTGATAAATTTGTTTTGCTTCTAAATCAATAATAGCCCCTACTTCAAGTAGAAAATCTAATCCAATAATTCCATCCAAATCAAAACCATAGTTCATAGCACCAAATTCCGTTTCAAATCCTTCTGCTTTCAAAAATCCAAGTTCGATTTCATCAACTATTTTAGTATATACAAATTCTGATCCTCCTACACCACGAACACGATAAATATTATCATTAGCCTCTGGTACGATATTTACAGATGCCGCTTTATCAGATGAAATAATCGTTCCTCCAGACCCAGTATCGACTAATACACGTTCAAGATGTAGTATTTCTCCGTTATGTTTCATTCTAATGGAACATAACAACAATCTATCTTCTATTTTTAAATGAATCACGCTCGCCTAACTCCTACCCATGTTTTTTCAATAATACCTGGTTTTTCACGATTTGTATGAAGTACATATAATTCACGGTTTGGATGACTTTGTTGCATTTTTTTATATTCATTCATGGCTGCTAAAGGCTCACTATATGTTTCAATTGGTACAATTTTCGTTAAAACTCTTTCTTTTTGATCAGTTGTAAATGCTTGGACTGCTTCGAATAATACCCATTTATTCGGGAATGCATTTCTTACTTCTTGCCATTCCATACATACATCCTCCTTTTTATACCAATATTTTGTGAGGTATATTTATTTCATCATAACAGAAAATTTATATCCTTCCCAACAACACCATTTCAAATTCTAACTTTCAACAACTGAGATTATCCATTTCAGTCAACAGAAAGTGTAGGATCTCATTGTTTATGTATTACTAAAATCTGAATAGTAAGATAAAATCATGCAACGGGGCAGAATGTTTAAATAGAAATGGAGTGAAACATCGTATGTCTTCCAAATGGATTGATAAAATAGCATTTTCAAAAGTACATAAAGAGTTATTGATTCAATATGTCGTACAATAATGGGAAAGACAGAAACAGGGACAGCGGAATCCATTTCCTAAATTGGCGTATACAGAGACACACGCATTTGAATGTTCAGAAGCCTACAAAGAAATAAAAGCGCTCTCTACAGAGGCGATACGAGATATGCCAGCATATAAAAGAGAAACGTTGTTGATTCAACTGGAGGAATGGCATCAGTATATACAAAGTATTGTATCGGCTGTTTTCGAAACAATACAGAAATATTCTGTATCTTAACATAAAGGGATCAGCGATTTAAATTATGATAAGGGCACCAGACAGAAAAAAAGAATAGCTATTTATTTGCTACTCAGAATGGAATACATATCATGGATGGATAACAGTATGCTCCTATAAACGGTATTTTATGCAGAAGGATACGAAAATTTAGGAAGCGCCTTCTTGTCTTTCGTGTTACAATTATTTCAAGCAACTCTCTGCTATGTATTAAATATTTTATGCTATACTTACCCGGAAGACTCTCTTATCAAAATATAAGAGAGTTTTTTCTGTGTTATTTCAAAGATGGCGTATCAATTTGAATTGAGAATTGATACTGTTCATGTGATGCCTCTTCTAACAAAGTAGCAAGGGCTTGTAATTGGTGGATGATTTTTTATTTTGACTGGCATCCCGCATAGTGGATATGAAAGGATTCTAGAATAGCAGATTCTATTGGTTCTACTGGTAGTGTTGTTGGTTCGAATTGTGGAATCACGGGTACCTCTTGCATTGGGATGGTGGGTACAATTGTTTGCATTTGGACTGGTTCGGTAGTCTTGCACTGTTGTGAAACAATAGGAGTATCATCTTTGGATGGGGTTCGTTTTTTTCCTTTTCGCTTTAGATGCGCTGTTCCTTGCAGTGGAATTTCATGTTTTTTGTACAATTCGTATAGTTTACTATTATACGTGCCTAAACCCGCGGTAATTTCTTTGTTGGTGAAATGTTCTTTCCAATATTGAAGACGCATTTTTTGTTCTTCTGCAGGGAGAGCTTCTAAAGAAGCTAATGGCAAAAACGTGTTTAATTTTTCTATACGTAGTGTTTCTGTCAATGAGAATCACTCCTTAAAAATTGATATGGAGGACAAAATCTCCTTTGGAAAAGAGGAGGAATATAAGTATGAAACGGTATAAGGTAATCAGTGCTACAGCTTTAGCAGCAATGTTAGTAACAGGTTCATCCACATTCGCATTTGCTGCAGAAAAAGAAACGACCACGCAACAAGTCGTACAAGCATCTCATGTATTCTCACCCCAATTTATTGAACAAACGAAAAATCTAGATGCTATTCCTATGAATAATCTTGATAAGGCGGTTCAAGCTGCTTTGTTAGGACCTGAAATTAAAAAATTAAAAGTATGACCATGAATTTAATGTGAAACCAGCGTACATTTCGAAACTAGGCAATCAAACGGTCGTAAATGGTCAAATTTCACATCATTTAAGCTTTCGTTTAGATGATCAAGTCTATTATCGCTTTGTAAAAGAAGATGGGGTAATCAAAAATTGAGAAATTAAAATTGATAGTGGTGGATGGACAAAAATAACAGCACCTATTGGTGCAATCATTGCTCAATATTTTGGTGTTCCGATTACGCCAGATCTTCTATCTCAAATCGGCCAACAATTAGGGGCTTTCACAGATGGTAAATGGGAATACGCTTCGGAAACAATTGTGGCAGCAATTGGTTTATATGTAGAATAAACGGTATCATTCTATATTATTTCGTAACAAAAAAGGTGATTCCCATTTGAGAGTCACCTTTTTGTCTGCCATTTAAGAAAGGACGTTTGAAAAAGAAAATCTATATTGTTTACTGCAGTTCCTGGCTTTCTTATTTTGTACAGAACCTGATAGCATATACAAGTTAGCTAAAGTTATAGGAGTGTCAACGAACAAGAAATAGAAGCAGTCTGTACGGAGATGAGGAATAGATTTCATGTTACACTTTCAAAATGTTGTACTCGTACTTGAATACTATGTCTGCTTTGGTATAACATAAAAAGGAATTGAGTATTGAGAGACTCAATTCCCGTAGATTGCTCATTTGTCAACAGAATACCTAGTAAAAGAATCCTTCTTTATGATAGGATTCTTTTACTTTGTTTGGAGCATGAAATATAATACGTTATCTGCCATTTGTCTGGGTTGGTATTATCCCCTATAGGTAGACAGTAAAAAAAGAGTCCATCTGATATGATGGACTCAATACTGTTTTATCTGGAGGGGATTTTTTTATGGC
>NZ_VWVQ01000026.1:0-4024 GCF_015712745.1 Bacillus sp. SRB3LM | reverse complement strand
CGCACTCATCATTAAATGGAATGACTCCGTATCAGTATTCAAAATCAATTGCATAATCTATTTCATGTTCCAGTTTTTCTTGACCAGGTCAGAACTCAAAACATGAGATATTGAGAAAATTGTATGGTTATCTCACTTTCCGAAATACATCACTATACAAAGTTACGTGTCATAATATCTTACTACTTTTCATTTTTGCTCTCAAGTATAAAATACCTATCCACATGATTTTCTCAATAATAAATGCTAAAACATAGCATATACCCCTTATGAAAGCTATTTTTATAAAGGTAAGGGGTGAAAGAATGAGGTTGAAGAGGTTTCGATGGATTTTATTTGGTGTATTTCTAGTATTACTACTAATAGGAATGATGTACGCTTCAATATTACGAAAAGACAATCCAAAACCGATGAATAACGCACTACCTGTGCAAACACTAGAAACTTCGATTAAACATGCTGTTTTACAGGAACTATCACAACAAAAAAAGACACTAAGGGAAAAATCACAGATTACAGATACACAAGTGCAGGTGAATGTGAAGCGATTATCTAACGATGAGCACTGGGCATTTGGATCTGTAGTGATATTGGCTCCAAATGTAACAGGAGCATTTCCAGAAGGAAAACTTTTCATTGCGAAACACGCTACTACAAATTGGCAAGTCGCTTTAGAAGGGATGGATTTGTTCAGCGAACTCTCACAACAAATTCCCGATGCAATGATGAGCGTGCAAGAAAAAAAGACATTTTCTTTAATTTGGAATGCGCAGGTCCTCTCACAAAATAGACCTGAACTTCGCTTACCGTACGAAAAAGGACAATCTTGGGTGATGTCTGGCGGTCCTCATGGATGGTCAGGATCAGATAGACCCTATAGTTCTCTTGATTTATATGGAGGAGACCAACGCGTGTTAGCTGCAGGAGATGGTATAGCTTACACCATGTGCGCAAATAACAGAGGGTGGATTCGTATCTATCATGAAAATGGATATGCCACGGATTACTATCATTTGCGGAATAATATGATACCGAATGGTCAGCCAGTCCAAGAAGGAACCTTTCTAGGTTATACAGGGACTGATGTATCTTGTGGTGGATATGCAAGTGGTCACCATGTGCATTTTTCCCTCTTGCAGGGTAATACGCGTATACCTTTACAAGGAAAAGAACTAGGTGGCTGGGTATTCTTTGAAACCTCCCCTTATAATGGCTATGCGATGCATGGTAGTACAGTGAGATATACAGACTATACTTTGTATAATTACGGAAAACTTCTTGTGAATCAAGGAATTGTAGATGCTAATGGAGGGCGTACAGTAAACCTTCGCACAGGCCCCGGTACGAACTATTCGGTTGTAGGCTCTCTTAATGATGGAGAGATTGTAACGGTAGTTTGTACCGCAAATGGAGCAACATTTACTGGTCGTAAGGGGAGTACAAATAAATGGAATCAACTAACAAATGGGTATTGGATGAGTGACGCTTATCTGTATACAGGTACCAATAATGCGATAGCTTCTTCTTGTAACAAGTAGTGCATCATATACGTATGTATGTAAAATGAAAAATTGAGAAGCTCCCTTACATGGAACAACCTCCAATTCGGACGCTCCAAATCATTATTTTCATTAAGATAGAACCCAGAATCTCTTCTTATACAACAAACAGAAGGTACTTTGGTATACGCCTCTGTTTGTTGTATTTATAAAGATCCTAGCATACAAGTTTACAAAAAATAAAGTTCTATTCTACCTTGCTTACATTAGGGGTTTTTGTATCTAACGAATGGCTGCGCCATTTGGTATAGCATTTTTCATCCACTGAGGAAGCATAGCTGCCTCTGAATGAAAAGCATACTTGTTCAAGATAGACGGACTTGTAATCCAGCGTTTCATTGGTTTCCCAGTCGCATCTTTATCAAGAAAATAGATGAACGAATCCTTTTCAAACCGTACTAATCCCATATCCTGATCAATACTTCTTCCATTTGGAATCGTATGTAAGCTTTGAAACTCTAATACCCCATCCCAATTTTTAAAAATACGGTTATACGTATCTGAATCTGTAATGTAACGTTTCATGCCTCTATCCACTAAATAGATGGCTGATTTCCCTACTTCCTTTACACGATAACCATTATAGACATATTGGTCATTTTGTAGAAATTCTCGGTTCATAGCAGTAATCTTTTCTTGACCAGCTGCATGGGCTTGCGGTGCAACACTGATACTGCAGCCAATCAAGGCAGCTAATGTAAATTTTGATAACCCTCTCATCATCTTTTCCACACCTTTCATTTTTAATTGTAGAATGCAGACATGTAAGACATTTTCAGAAGTTCTTTCCACGCTGTCTATTATAATAAGAGCGTTATCATTTTGTTATAATTTTTTATGTAGAAATACAGGGAATCTATTGAGAAAATAAAGAGGCATATTTCTAATCCTACATGTTCGTTTGTCTACAAAATATGAATACATACTCGTACACCATCTGTTACTGCTGAATATGAAAAGAAAGAATTGTGTCTATGTTTTATCAATAGTTTAAACTCTGTTTATAATTCAGTGGGAGCTTATATTTTGCGATGTTACATTTCGAAGTTCTATATTTTTACATATTCCCCCGCTTTTTTATATAGAAAATTTCTAGTATTTTATAAGTGAGCTGTTATGCAACTTATTTTGTAAGGGTAGGAAACAAAATAAGTTTTTTAGAGGTCCTTTTTTTCATCTATGCTTCAAGAGGGAAAATACAGGAGTATAGTTAAATACTTATAATGGTGTCATACATCATTTTTTTAAAAACCATCGAAGATAAACCGAATGTATCATCTAAATGAAGAAGGAGCGGTCCGATGGAATTAGAACAAGTTGTGCGCAAATATGAAATAGATTTATTACGTTTACCTTATATTGTAGGAGTAGGATTTTTACAAGGAAAAGAAGTGATTCAAGTATTTATTTCGAAAAAAGTACCACGTTCTCAATTAAAAGCAGTGGAACAAATACCTACACAATTAGAAACATACCCCACGAACATTATAGAAGTGAGGACCATTACAAATCATTACACGGGATAAGAGGGAGAGTGTTAAGGGAAAACATTCAAATATAAAGGTGTTGACTATTCAGGAACAACAAGACATTCCAAAAGTGTAGCAAGATGTAGAGAATGCTTTCTTACAGTTTTGGAATATAACCTGGCATTCAACAGATAAACGGGGTTATGACAGGCACACCCTCTTTACTTGTATTTGTAGACTAAAAACTATCTATTGAAACATTAGAAACCAATCAAGTCATCCCAAAAGAAATAAAAGGAATCAAAACCGACGTCATTCAAACAGGATATCTATTTGCTAGGAATCAACAAACATTACAAGTTGATACACAGGCACTTTCCACTCGAGTTCGTCCAATCAAAGGAGGGTATAGCGTTGCTCATCGAAATGTGACGGCAGGTACGATTGCGACTTGCGTATATGATATATTACCAAATGGTTCTACCAATTCACCCGCACATGGATATGGTATCCCAAGTCGATACTATATACTAGGTAACAATCATATATTAGCGTATAGTAAGAGCGCAAACATAGGCGATCCTATTTTAAAACCTGATTCAATTAATGGGGGAAGCGATCCAACGGATCGTATTGCAACCTTATCAAGGTTTATCCCAATTACCTTTTTCTTTGCAAGTACCACTTGAAAATCAAAACAATCTCGTCGATGCTGAGATTGCAGAAGCACCATTTCATCAGATAGATCGTTCGATTCATTGGATTAATTCTGTGCAAGGCTGGCGACGAAAACAAAATGTTACCGTCGGTACACGCATCATGAAAGTGGGACGGACTACAAATCATACACATGGCGTCATCACTGCAGTAAACGCAACCATCGATGTGAATTACAGAAGTGATAGGGTTGCACGGTTTCGAGATCAAATTGTCACAACAAACCTTTCTTCCGGAGGAGATTCTGGCTCTTTAATCACGACAAATGATGGCGTTGCC
>NZ_VWVQ01000025.1:0-10656 GCF_015712745.1 Bacillus sp. SRB3LM | reverse complement strand
TCCGCACTCATCATTAAATGGAATGACTCCGTATCAGTATTCAAAATCAATTGCATAATCTATTTCATGTTCCAGTTTTTCTTGACCAGGTCAGTTGAGCCTAATGTCCTTACCGCGACAATCAGCTTGGGTAATAATAGTAATGGCCCTGTTGATTTAGCCTTAAATCCTATAGTTCAAAAATTATATACTTCAAATTGGACTAGTGGAAATGTTTCAGTTGTTGATATAGCGAGTTCTCCTAGCACGCTAATTACAAATATTCAAAGTGGTAGCTTACCTGATGGAGTTTCATTAAATCCGTTTCCTATTATGTATCAATATGCGTTCCCAGCTAGCCTTATATATTCACCGTCATCAGGAGGAAATTTAGTGTACGTTATTGATCAATTGACAGATAAAATAGTTGGTACGATTTCAGTTGTTAATCCAAGGTGGAGTGGAGTAAATCCTTTTGGAACGGGGTCATAAATTTTAAAAATGCTTAAAACGCTACTAATAAAATCAATTGGTTAATGAGGTAATTTTATAGTAGTAAGGGTCTTAAAAACTACAAATCTGTGAATAGGCATGAATTTAACTTTGAACATACGTATTTTTATTTTTAAATTCATGTCTTTGGTTTTAGGTATATGTTAATAGTATTGAGCCTGTAAATTAAAGATATAATATTATAAATCAAAAAAACTAGCTGTGCATGCATTAGATAGCAGTTTTGACTAAGCTAAAAGGGCTTGTGCCAGCCCTTTTTTTGAGTTTATTAAACTGTTGTTCAATTTGTCTATGCTCTTTCAACAGTTGTTTTCTAAGAGTTGTATTTATAAAATGTGATAACACACGATGTTATGAATTTTTAATTTGTTCGCCATTGCATGGGTTAAT
Organism: Bacillus sp. SRB3LM; assembly: GCF_015712745.1. Classification (NCBI taxonomy): domain Bacteria; kingdom Bacillati; phylum Bacillota; class Bacilli; order Caryophanales; family Bacillaceae; genus Bacillus; species Bacillus sp. SRB3LM. The sequence continues at coordinate 9,774 of NZ_VWVQ01000025.1, read as the reverse complement.
TGGATTCACCGCAAAAATATCACAATTCATAAATTTGCTGATTATCATAAGCAGCATCCACAACGGAAAACAATACATTTTGGTCTTGTATATCTTGAAGCAATACAGGAGCCATTTTGCTATTATGGATGTTCGCTGTTGTAAATGCGTAAGACAATACATCATCTTCTGGTGTAAAACAAACATGGGGCTTATACCCTTTATACCAACCATAATGAGTAGATTTTCCCCATTTCGCTTGAGAATCATTTTAAACTACTTTGTAAGGCAGTACTATCGATTAATACACAAGGAATTGGCTCTAAATTTAATTCCTGAAGAACTTTTTCATGAATGCTTGGAATCCTCTTTTCACGAAACCAATTACCCACAAGTGGAAAAATAGAAATATGAGGAACAAAATATAAACCATAAGATACACGAAATGAAGAATATTGATGCAAAAAAAGAGTTAATTTACGTAAAGAGTCAATTTGGAATACGGTTTTTAAGAAAAAACATTTCAGCAGAGCTTTTTTACAGATTAGTGGGCGACCTGTCAAAGGCGAAACGCCTCCAATAGTTAAACTGTCTACGTATCCAAATAAAATTCGCAAAATGGATTGATTTTGATCAAGATTGATTATCATACTAGTAAATCAGCTCTTTCTGGAGATAGTGTGAGGTAGTATCGCAATTCCCATAAACTGGATTTTTTATGTGCTTATTTTTGGATATTTATGAGGTTTGCAACACCTCGGTTAATATCCTTAAAAGCGCTATGATGGTCGATTCTATAAAGTGCAGGCTAGATATTCTCCATCATAAATTCATTATTAAAATATAGTTTTTCCATCAATTTGTTTACAATCCCATTGAAATAAGCAAATGAGCTTTTTTTAATTTTTACCCTAGATTTTACTTTCATAATAAATTCTTTCATAGCTTGTACACTGATAGTGAGTTCTTGCTCTTTCATAAATGCTTTCTCACTTGTTGTATATACACTGTCTTACAATTTTTCAAAACTCTTGAATTGTTTTAGATTCACTGTAAAAAGAGTTAACTAAAGAAATAAAATGCTCTGGTACCCCGTGAGCAACAAAATCAGCTTGTTCAATATTCTCTTCTGGAATATTGCTATGCTCATTACTATTACGTTAGTTTATATCTTTTATATTTTGTTTTAAGAAAACAGGTTTTGTATTAATGGTAGGACATTTCTTCCACAATTGGTTGAATGATAATAGCATTAGAAGTTTGCAGTATATCTTTTTTTCATTTCATTGCTATCTGTTTAACCATCTTTAGATCCACAAGTTTCTTCATTAAGAATAGTACCAACAATTCGATTAGCACACACCCTTATGAGAAATGAAGCTTGGCTCTATATATTTTGTCCGGATGACTTGCAGATAGAAACAGCTATACGTTATAAAATAGATGAGAAAAAGAAGACAATTATTCTAGATGTAAAAATTCCGAGATGAAGAAGGCGTTTTAAATATTGTAGAAATAGATCGAACTCAGATGATGAATATAAATGGTGAGAAAATGAAAAGGTACGAATAATTTGAACAGTGTAAAAATCATCCGAAAATTTCATTAGAAAACAATATGGTTGTTTATCATCAATTAGCCACTTGTTATGTAATAATCAAGCAATCTGAAAAAGAGTTGCAACTTACTTTATAATCATTGGCACTAGATATTCCTTATCCGGCGTTTAGCTGTCGTTCCATATACAGTAAGGCTAAATCTTATCAAGATGGAGTAGAAAAACAAAACTAACTCTTTCATTTTGGTGGTTTTTGTAAAAAAGATATATTGATGGGGATTTTATTTAAAATAAGTAATAATACGAGCCTGCTGTATTTATGAATAAGGCCGAATATTTTTTAATTAGAATTATCTATATATGAAGGAATATTATAACGTAGAAGCTGAAAAACAACAAATGATATAGTGATCTCTTATAGAAGAGTCAAAGAATCCACATGGTGTTGATGTGGATTTGTTTTCCGTCCCATCATTTTTAATTTTCAAAAAAATTATGATGAATAGACATGTTTTCTAAACGTTATTTGAAGAGAAATATGGATCCTGAAAATTTCAGCTGCATATACAAATTTAAGAACGGCTATAATTGTAAAAATGATAATGGGACCTATCATTTCTCATAAAGATATCCAATGTGACTTAATTTTGAATGCAAATGGATTAAAATTTGCATACATTTTGGTTTAATAGACCAAAATGTATGAGAGAGTATATTCTTTAGAAAGGAGATAACCTAGTATTGTGTGTCACTAGGTCCTGTATCCCACATGTTACTATCTCGACAAAAAGAACTTTTATCTATATTACTGCAAAATAAAAAATGGTATACATTTTCAGAGCTAGCTTCGGAAGTGAAATGCTCTATCAAAACTGTACAAAGGGATTTCCAAATCATCAAAGATATCTTGCCTCCGCAATGGAGTATAGAAGTTTGTAAAGGGAAAGGCGTAATTTTACACAAACCGGCTCAGCATTCTGGTATCGAGCTAAAATCTTTATTTGTCAGGGGAGACACTACCTATGCCATATTAGATGCTATTTTTAAAGGCCGAGTCCACTCCCTTGATTTATTGTCTGAAAGTTTATATATACCCAGGTCTTCTCTGTCCCATTATTTAAAGCATGTAGACCAATATCTACAATCCTTTGGATTGATTTTAAAAAGAAATCCACTTTCTATTCAGGGGGAGACAACAACAGTTATGCTTATGTATCAAACGTTTTATATCAATAGTCATGGTGACCATGAATGGGCATTTCCCCGAATAGATGAGGCCTCGATACAACAATATATCACACAAATAGAAAAAGAATTAAAGATTAAGTTGTATCCTTTATGTAAAAGAAAAATAATGTACCTTAGTGCTATTTTATTGGAGCAAAAGATGCAAGGAAAAGTAATCAAATTAGATTCCGATTGTATGATTAAGATTACAGATACGCCCTTCTATCAATCTGTATTGAAAATGAACTCATTACAAAACAATATTCATTTTAACAAGGATGAATTGGCATTTCTTATCCTCTCGATTAATTGTTCAAATTATATACATCAAGATTTAGTCGCTTATAAGAAAGAAGTGTTACAACATTTTAAAAATGAAAATGTCCGAATTTACAGACATATAAAAGACTTGATTATTCTTTTAGGGAATACATTTCAACAAACATTTAGCGAGAACGATGAATTTATCTTTGCCATTATACAATATTTTAAACAGACTCTTTCCAAATTCTATTTTTTATCTCATATAGATTTTCCCTTTAGTGAAGATGGAGAGTATATAAAAAATCAACATCATGAGACGTTTTTGAAAGTAGGGAACATATATAAAAAATGGATAATTCAATATAACATTCGAGCTCCTATATCTGATGAAGAGATTGCAACTTTAACACTGCATGTAGAGGGAGCGTGCATGTTAGCACGTACGCTTCATGTGAAAGTATGGCTAATCATTGAAGGTGGGGAAAAATGGCTTATGTATATAAAAGGAATTTTATGTTTACATTTCGGTTCTATCTTTCACTTTAAACATGCCGACATTCAGGATATGAAAAATGGTGATTACACAAAATCCCACACGGATCTCATTCTTACCACTTTTATGAGCATACAATCATCCATACCAATTATCCGAATTTCAAAAATACCGACAAATAGGGAATTGCAGGATATACAAGAATTTATATACCAAGATTCTATTCTCCATGAGGCATAATGTGTTACTGTGCGGATGGCTCAAATTGACCAAGTTTCAAAAGTTCGCTTCCCAATCTTGTTAAAAAGCGAAAAAATTCTGATTATGAACAAAAAGTGAAACATTAGATATTGTGTACCCAAAAAAATCGCAAAGAAAAAACACCTGTTATTTTTTGGGTATATAGTGATGGATTTGTGGGAGGAGATAAAACAGCTCTTACTGGATATGCGGTAGAATTAGCTGCGCACGGCTACATAGTGGTAAATATCAATTATGCTCTTGCTCTTAAAAATAAATACCCTAAGCCTGTACGTCAACTAGGTAAAGCTTATACGTTTATAAAAACGAATGCAAGAAAGTATAATGTACCGTCAAACCATGTTTATTTTGCAGGAGACTCTGCCGGAGCACAAATTGTTGCCCAATTCGTTAAGATTCAAACATCGGAAGAGTACGCGAAATTAATGAAAATAAAAGCGGTTGTTTTGCCTACTACCATCAAAGGTGTACTTCTATTTTGTGATCCGTATCATATGCCTGCACTAGCTCAGATTGACTCAAAGAAAAAAATACAAGATTTTATGCGCACTACAGGTTGGGCTTATTTGGATGAAAAAAATTGGGAAGCATCGTCAAAAGTTCAAACTGCTTCTATTCTATCTTATGTCACGAGCCAATACCCCTACACCTTTATTACAGATGGAAACAAAGGTTCATTTGAAGAACATGGAAAAGATTTAGCATCAGTTTTAAGACGAAAAGGAGATAGTCTTTTCTTTAATAAACATAGTTCGGGTGAGCTAACACATGAGTTTCAATTTAAAATGAATACTGAAGCAGGTCTTGTTACCTTTAACAGAGTTTTAACATTTTTACAGAACAGATCTTTTTCAAATTAGTTTTTATATGCGTATGCAGGCTGACAATATAAATAAAAATTGCACTACATGTGCGAAGCTATGTACATGATTAAAAAAGAAAAAAATGATTTGCAGGATTATTCTGTCCAAAATCAGGATATTTTTGTACAACACAGTTTGAATTAACGGCATACAAAAAGGTTTCGGTAGAAATCCTCGCTTTTTACTTAATACATAGTTCACTTACAACAAAATCATACGTTCTAATTATAGTTGATAGGGAAAGGGATTCTACGACCCAGTTAGTTTAAACTACCTGTTTTGTTATTCAATAGGTTTATGTAGAACGCTTACGATATAGTGCCATAAAAAAGACAAAATCTAGGATAAGAAATAGCACTCCTAAGTTTTGTCTCTTTTTTATAGTTTTACACCGCATGCCTGTTCAACGATATCCTCAATCATTGCATGATTTTTTCAATTTAACTACTAATAGCAAGGCATTGCACTATTTATATAAATAACCAGAAATCACATGTAATAATATATGATAATAAATATTTTGAAAACGCCAATCCCAATCGATTTGTAGTGTAACTCCTTTTTTTAAATCAAGTATTGAACAATCCAGTTCATGAATAATCTCATTGTCTATTTTTTTAACTTTTAATACTTCATATGACTTATTTCCATGTTTAATTTTTCCAAGTTCACAAGATTGGCTACTACCACCTGGATAAAAAATGGTTTGGTTTAATACCATACCATTTTCATTAGCTGAAACGATCTCTGCTTCACATTCATTTAAATAAACTATGCTCTTCATATAATAATCTTGTCATTTGATTCAACTCCTGTTAGATTGAAGATGCAGTAATTCCCATAGTACATGCAAAAATAATTAAGACGCTCCTATTGCACGATTAAACCAATGCATATTTCTTTTGATAGATTTTTTAAAAATAATTATCTGAAATTAATATTGTTAATAAAGTAAACCACAGTCCCACTGCAATTATAATTTCACCACCATATATCCAATGCACCCAATTTGGTGTGTGATGCCCAATGAATTGTGAAAATACACTTTTAAAAAATAATGGAGCTTTTGGGTTTAATAGTTTACACAATACACCTTCACGAAATCCCTGATCTAAAGAGCGTGTCGAACTTTTTTTGAACTCTCTAGCAGTGCCTTCGAACGGTTACATGTACAATTAATGCACTAGCAATACCTATTCCTAAACTATTTTTCCTAACTATTAAAAAATCAAGGCCCGGTGATAAAACAATCAATGCCTCCATAAAAAACTCTACATACATAGGAAGCTAACCTCATTTCTTCACATTTTGAACAATATAAGTCAATAAAACATTTCCTTTCCATAATGTATCAATCTGTTCTTGACCAAAATAATCCCAACAACTTTCATCATCATATCTTTTAGAATATCTTCCTTAGCTAGTAAAACTAATATTAGATGAGGGGTTTGAATAGAAAGTGGAATTTGACCATTAATGAAGCGAGCAATTAAAACTTCTTGATTATTCTGAATAACAATCATTAATCTGTGTCCTATCCACTGCTCTTCAAAAGAACCTGCATTAAGACGATGATAAAAGGAATTTCCGAAAGATGCTATCTCTTGTTCTGTAAATAGTAATGAATATAATTCAACTCTTTTTCCCTTTTTAATTCAGCAGAAGGACGTAATTATTCCAATTTTTCCGCCCATGCGGATACCTTGACTTCTTCATTTGATTCTTCTATTAATCTTTGCATTGCATGAATACATTTTGATATCGAATGAGGGAATGTCTTTTAAGTAACTTAAACAGTTTTTTTGAGAAAAAGAGGAGGGAGGATGATTTTTTTAGGTCCTTACATATATTTTACTAAGCATTGGATTTTTCACGCCTAGTTTGGTAGGAAATTCCTCGATTGCACAGAAACAAATGATAATCGCGAATGTTCTGTTTGCGCGGGACGTCTTCTTTATGTATGTCGTGGGAGAACCAAGATATTTTCCTACAAGTTTTTTGATTTTACTTGTAGGAATTGCGATTATCAGATTAAAACAAAGTTGGTCTGTACCGCCAAGGCGCATCCATCCCCAGAAACTACAGAAACAAGCGAGAAATAAGAATAATTTGTGAGGAAATTTAACAGAAAAAGGAGTGAAGGAATCTTGATACATCAATATGAATTTAACTTTTCAGTGATGTATAGTGGCAAGGTAACAAACTCACAATCTACGATTATTCCAGCAAGTTCTTTAGAGGAAGCAAATAAAAAATTACAATCGGAAGTGAAGCGACGATTAGGAAAATGTAGTATAAAAGTGAATACGGCTAGTTTATATGTTTCAGAAGATAGCCAATATACAATTGAATAAAATGTTCTTTAAAAAGGTACCGTTTTTCATAATAACCCCGATATTAATTGACTATTTTTAATATATCGTAAGGATGAAAGAAATTCACATTTTAAACATGTAATATTGATTGTAAAATTTAGAGTGATTCAGTACACGTTTGAATAAGAAATAACAAATGTTACTTGGATTCATTGAATTGACTAGAAATTCAAATATAATAGCATTTTATTCATATTTTTTATACAAAACGGAGCTTTTTTAAAGTAGGCAATCTTTCAATTTCTATAAAAACTAACTAATCTGTTAATTTAGGTTTGCATATGTATATATTTGCATCTAAAACTTAAATAGTATGCATTGAGAAGTATTTTAATTTGGTTTTCTTACCGAATCAGAATACTTCTTTCGTTAAGAGGCGTGAGAACGCATAACAAGAACTACTAATCGATCTAATTCTTGACTACAGGAACGGACAAGTGGGTGCTTGTATCCATGTATTTGAACCAATAGATACAACCTCTGTTTTTGTTCCGTAATTTGTTTGTGTAGTTGAAGAAAATGAGATGTAGCCATGAAAATCACTCCTATTTGGGATGAAAGTATAATCTTATAAATTATACTTAAAATTCAGATAAATAAAAATAAAAATTCAATATATAAAATAGCCTATTTGAAAAATATTTGTCAGAAATTTTTGTAGACGGCAAAAATATTAACTTCAAGAAATATAAAGGGTATGAAGCGCGTCCTATAAACGGAGCAGTGTCTGCACAAAATATCAAACTAGCAAATGGAAAGCTAACATTGAATCCAGAAGGTGCGAAACAGCTTTGGGAGGGTTATAATAACATTCATAAAATTGAGAAATAAAAAAGAAGGTTAGACAGAAAAAACCAAATAGACCATCTCGATTCCGGAACGATTATTAAAAGAAGTGTTGCAAAAAGGGTGTCATTACGTTAATTTTAATTAATGAATTTCATATTAAAGAAACGTTAAAAAGGCATGATATGTATGCCGTATGGATAGAGGCTGCTAACAAAAGCCAACTGGTTTATAAACATGCAATTTCTACAGTTCGATTCTAACAGAAAAAGAAGCATGAATACCTATGGTTCCATGCTTCTCTAGAATAATAGTGAGGCAAGTGTTTAGTTTGTTACAACTTCTTTTAATTGCTTTTCTGATTTAAATGCAGGTACTTTCCTTGCAGGGATTGTGATAGCTTCTCCTGTTTGTGGACTCCGATCGGATTGTAGCACGTTCTCACACTTCGAATGTACCAACTCCAAGCAATTGTACATTGTCTTTATTTTGCAAAGCTTGTTAAATGGCTTTTAATCATCAGTCACTTCTAGTTTTGATTAGTATTTTTTAGTATAAGATGAGAAGGTGAATGTTGCAAGATTGTTTACGAGATGTAAAATTTCAGATTATTCGTTCACGAAAAAACGTTTTATACGAGGGGAAAAGAGTGAGGAGAAAGAAGGTGAAAACTGCCTTTTACATAGAACTGAACGATTTTGAACGAAATGCTGAAATAGTTGGGGGTTCGCTTATCTTGTTCGTATCCAAATTTTACATCAATTAATATAGAAAAAGCCCCTGAATGTTTTTACCTTCCACTGTTTCACAACATCTCAATAAAATGAAAAACCATAAAGTAGTTACAGTTGGTAGTCAAGGATAAAAGTTAACCGAAAAAGAGCAACTTATCCATAGCATAGATATAAAAGATATTGCGAAGTTTACAAATATGGAACTGTCGGAAATAAACAATATTTTAGAGCAATGAACAGTAGGCACCTCATTGTACAAGGTGCCTACCTGTTAGTTATCTGTTTATTGAGAAAATTAGCGATGTATTCCATGCTTACCAAACAATCGATTGCACTGTTTCTGAATATTTTAGAGTTATAAACTTATTTCTTTTATGAATAATATCATCCTTAGATTTTATTCCAACCTGAATAACAATTTTGTGACTTCTAAAAGCATTTAATAAATCTCATGTGTTGCTTTTACAACCGCATACTCAGAAATATGCTAAAGTATATTTCTGAGTATGCTCATTTCAACATCGATTTCTTGTAATAGTTGTTTTAAGCCACCAAATAATTATTTATTCAATATACTAATACACGGCTTGTACAAAATCTTAAAATTTGATTGATAGTGAGTAAAATTTCATCTGAAGTATGTTGGGATAGAGGGAGACTAACAAAAGAAAGACCAGAAACAATATAGTCTGCATAAAGAATAAAAAAGTCCTTTAAATACTTGTCGATATTTTCTGCAGCCCCATACAATACTGAATACAATGTCATTTGGAGCGTATCTCTTATTTGCATCAACCCTTTTTACACTTTATTATTTTCATTAAAAATTTCAATTTCTCTGGTTAAAGAGCATCCATATATCAACTATCATATTAAAACTGATTAATAAATAAGTTATAGTAACAACCTTGTTTTTCTATCAGAGATTCATGATTCCCTCTTTCTAAAATTCCCCCATCCTTTATAACAAGGATTTGATCTGCTTTTTCAATTGTTTTAAGTCGATGAGCGATCACAAAACTTGTGCGACCTCTCATTAAATTATTTAGTCCTGCTTGTATTTGTAATTCTGTTCTTGTGTCAATATTAGATGTCGCTTCATCGAGAATTAATATATCTGCATCTGCTAAAATTGCTCGTGCAATCGCAAGAAGTTGTTTTTGTCCTTGACTTAAATTCGATCCTTCTGAAGCAATTTCTGTTTCATATTGATTTGGCAAATGCTTAATAAAAG
>NZ_VWVQ01000024.1:0-125291 GCF_015712745.1 Bacillus sp. SRB3LM | reverse complement strand
GGTGCTACTGGCGCTACGGGTGCTCAAGGTGTTCAAGGGCCAGCGGGTGCTACTGGCGCTACGGGTGCTCAAGGTGTTCAAGGGCCAGCGGGTGCTACTGGCGCTACGGGTGCTCAAGGTATTCAAGGACCAGCGGGCGCTACTGGACCTCAAGGGCCTCAAGGTATTCAAGGACCAGCGGGCGCTACTGGCGCTACGGGTGCTCAAGGTATTCAAGGACCAGCAGGTGCTACGGGTGCTACTGGACCAGCGGGTACCCCAATTCCTGTAACGATCGCGGCAATCGGAAACTCCAATGCTCAAACAATATCCCCTGGAACAAATATCCAATTTAATCAAGTTTTCGAAATAAATAACATTAATTTCAATGACACTGCAGATACTTTAACAATTTTAGAAACAGGCGTATATGATATTAGTTTCTCAGCGTCTACAACTTTCCCAGGCTCTTCACCGTTTGGATTCGGTATTTCATTCAACGGCCAACCACCTACTCGTAATTTCTCAACTAACGTTATCGGTAGTGCTGTATCGTTCTCTACAATCGTTACTTTACAAGCTGGTACAACAATTTCTGTACAACCTACAGCAAACACTATTTCTATTCCTAACACGGGCGATACAACTGCAACACTATCTGTATTCCGAATTTACTAATTTTCGCTTGAAAATTATATTTATAATAATATGTATCGTTTAACCGTGCATTAAATCTCTCTTTATATAGAAAGGAGCACTTATTTGGGAGGATAAGTGCTCCTTCTTTACGTTTCTTTACCTCAAATTTACTCTATCTTAATCCTCATTTTGTATGATAAATAGTGAAGTCAAAGATATGAAAGAGGGATGAAAATGAGAGTTATGTCACTAATACGCATTTGGTTTGCACTTATGGTATGCATTATTTTATGTTTAGGATGTTTTTTAACTCTAAAATATTCCACTATATCAAAAGCAGAGAGAAAAACTACTCCATACAAACTTCTATATACGAAACAAAGCAACATCCCTTATTCCAATGCCACAAAGAATGAAAAAAAAGTTATAAAAGGAATGCTTATTACAAAAGCTTCTAGTTCCGAGGCGTTACTTCAGATTGCTGAAACGATTAAAGATCAGTATACAAATAAAAAAATCGATGAAATTACACTTTCTATCCACAATGAAAATAACGGTAATTACGAAGAGGAATTACCTTACGAACCTATTAGTAAAGGCAAAATAATCGTCACATACGATTCCGAATCTTTTGGCAGTACGAATATTATACTTAACGAGTAATATTATGTATCTCAACGGATATGGATTAATAGCTAATTAAGATAGACAAAAATCTCTACCGATTAAAATTTCATTTTGTTTTCATACAAAAAAAGAGGCGAATTTCTTTATTCGCCTCTTTCTTTTACCAAAATGAAGGAATCCATTCTTTCACTTTATCAAGCCACTCTTGTTGCTCTTGTTTTCGTTGTTGTTCTTCTTCTTTTCTTCTCTTCTCTTCTTCTTTTCTTCGTTTTTCCTCTTCTATTGTAGTCAATTGTTTTTTATAATCAGCCTCAGATATGAGCGATAACTGGAACGCTTTTTGAGCTGGATTTGCGTTCGCTTTTTTCATAATATCCCGGAACATTGTCGTCGTAATTTGACTACCACCTGGAACATAATGATCGCTATCTGTTTTATCATATCCTACCCAAATCGCACCTACCAAATCTGGTGTGTATCCAACAAACCATGAATCCTTTGCACCGGTGCTCGGGCCATTTACAATTTGAGTAGTTCCTGTCTTACCTGCTGTATCAACATTAGTAACTTTCGCCTTTTCGCCCGTTCCCTTTTCCACAACACCTTTTAATAAATATGTCATCTTTTGAGAAATTTTCTCGCTCGTCACTCGTGTCTCTTTCTTATACCACTTTCCAATCGTTTCACCTTCAGCATTTTGTATCTCTCTAATTGCATGAGCTTCCACTTGGACACCGTCATTTGCAAATGTACTGTATGCTTGAGCCATTACAAATGGAGATGTCCCCACATGCATACCGCCTAAAGCAATCGGATACGTACGATCTTCTGGTACTAATGGAATACCAAATCGCTCTAAAGATTTCAATCCTTTATCTAATCCAATTTGTTCTAATAGCCACACAGCCGAAACATTGTACGATTTTGCCACAGCTTCATACATTGTCACATCACCGTGAAAAGTATGATCGCTATTTTGTGGTTTATATTCTTTAATGTTAAATGGTTCATCTTTTAATATATCGTATACTTCATATCCTTGTTCTAACGCTGGTACATATACAGCCAAAGGCTTTAGCGTTGAGCCAGGTTGTCTTTTTAATTGCGTTGCATGGTTAAACTGTAAAAACTGATACGGCCCTCTGCCTCCAACTAGAGCTGGTACACCACCTGTTTTTGGATTCATAAGAACTACACCCGTTTGCATAAGTTGGTCTGAGCCACTATCTTTGAAATAACTATCATTATTCACAACGTCTTCTACAGCCTGTTGTTTTTTCGGGTCAAGCTCTGTATAGATACGATAACCACCCGCTAAAATTTCATTTTGTGTTAATTCGTACTTTTCCATCGCTTCTCTAACAATATAGTCTACATATTGAGAGTATTTTCCCTTGTATTTATCATCAACGCCTCGTTTTAACACAAGTCCGCTCTCTTTTTCTTTACTATACTGTTCGTCAGAAATATACCCTTGCTCTTTCATTAAACTTAATACAACATTACGTCTTTCAATTGACTTGTTAAAGTTTTTATAAGGTGAATACGCAGACGGCGCTTTAATTAAGCCCGCAATCGTTGCAGCTTCTGAAATTGTTAAATTTTTTACATCTTTATCAAAATAAGATTTAGCCGCCCTTTTTATACCCCAAGCACCTTCACCAAAATAAATTTGGTTCATATACATTTCAATAATTTCATCTTTCGTATACGTACGCTCTATTTTTTTTGTTAAAAAATATTCCTTTATTTTACGCGAAAATGTGCGGTCTTGTGTCAGAAATACATTCTTCGCAAGCTGCTGTGTAATTGTACTTCCCCCAGCTACAACTTCTCCTGCTGTAATATTTTTAAAAACCGCACTTATAATTCCACTATAATAAATACCATGATGGTTAAAAAATTCCTTATCTTCTACTGCAACAATTGCCTGAACCATAATATCAGGAATATCTTTTCTTTTAACGCCTTCTGTTTTTGAAGAAGCTAATTTTGTTGCAACCTCATTATTTGCATCATAAATTAAAGTCGGTTGTGGAACAGCTTGTTTTAATTCAGATATGTCTTGAATGGAAATTATTATATTTACAGCAATAAATAGAGTAACGAATACACTTCCCAATACAATTAATGAATTACGAAGTTTCTTCCTCTTATTGAACCACTCAAGCATTTTTTTAAAATGAGTGTTCTTCAATTTCATTCGTTCACTTCCTTCATTTATTTACACTCTTCTTTTTAAAAGGAAGAATATACCGCCTTTTAAATTTATTATAATAACGTAGTCATTCCTATAGTGTAAAGCTTTTCTTTTGCATTCATACTTTTTGCAAGAAAAGGACATTCTACAAGTAAGATATTCACTATTGGATATTAATATTATTAATAGAACAACGAGAGTTATGTTAAGTTTTTGTAAACTTTTCGATAAAATGTTTTAAAAAACGACAGTTTTTTGTTAGAATTGATTAGCCAATATATTTTACATATATTACTTTTGTGGGGGTAACAATAATGGTCTTTAAATCAAAAAAAGATAAATTTTCCGAAATGTTAATGAATGTTTCCGAAAATTTAAAAGAAGGCGCGCAGTTTTTCGTGGAGTATAAAATTAAAAATGCTAGCGATTTAAAAGAGTTTTCTATGCGCATGAAAGAGTATGAGTCAAAAGGTGACTCATTTATTCACGAAATCATTATGGAGTTAAACAAAGCGTTTATCACTCCAATTGAGCGTGAGGACATCCTACAACTTGCAATGAGTATGGATGATGTATTAGACGGATTAGATCACAGTGCTGGTCTGTTCGAAATGTATTCTATTACAGAAGCTGATGAATACATGATTAAATTCGTAGAAGCAATTAATCAATGTGTGATTGAGATTGCAAACTCTGTTGAATTAATGTCTAACAAAAAATTAGTCGACATTCGTACAAATGCGATTAAGATTAAGGATTATGAATCACAGTGTGATGATATTCGCCGTCATGCGATTAAGAACTTATTCTCTCGTGAAAAAGATCCGATTAAGATTATTCAATTTAAAGAGATTTACGAAGAGCTTGAAGAAGTAGCTGATAGCTGTCAAAGCGTTGCAAACGTATTAGAAACAATTATTATGAAGAACGCGTAAGGAGTTTGATCATGGATACACTCTTGATACTGACCGTTTTAGTAGTCATTTGCGCTTTAGCTTTTGACTTTATCAATGGATTTCACGATACAGCAAACGCTATTGCAACGGCTGTTTCAACGAAAGCTCTAAAGCCTAGACATGCCATTATTATGGCGGCTATTATGAACTTTTTAGGCGCAATGACATTTACAGGTGTAGCAAAAACGATTACAAAAGATATCGTTGATCCATTCGCCTTACAAAATGGTTCTCTTGTAATTTTAGCTGCTTTGCTTGCGGCAATAGCTTGGAACTTAATTACTTGGTACTACGGTATTCCAAGTAGTTCTTCGCATGCAATTATCGGCTCAATCGCAGGTGCAGCAATTGCGGCCGCTGGGATTAGCTCGCTAAATCTTAAAGGATTTATTAAAATTATTGAAGCTTTAATCATTTCACCGATTATCGCTTTCGTTATTGGTTATATCGTATACAGTATTTTTAAAGTAGTATTTAAAAACTTTAACTTAACGAAAACGAATAAGAACTTCCGTATATTCCAGATTTTCACTGCGGCATTACAAGCCTACACACACGGTACGAATGATGCACAAAAAGCAATGGGAATTATTACGATGGCTCTTATGGCTAATAACTATCATACTTCTAGCGATATCCCGTTCTGGGTACAATTATCTTGTGCTATCGCAATGGGGCTTGGTACTTCTGTCGGTGGATGGAAAATTATTAAAACTGTCGGTGGACAAATTATGAAAATCCGTCCTGTAAATGGTGTAGCTGCCGATTTATCATCATCACTTGTTATTTTCGGTGCAACATTCATTCACTTACCGGTTAGTACGACGCACGTTATCTCTTCTTCTATTTTAGGGGTTGGTGCTTCTCACCGTGTGAAAGGGGTAAAATGGGGAACTGCAAAACGTATGTTAATTACATGGGTTATTACACTTCCTATTTCAGCTTCTTTAGCTGCTCTGTTTTACTACCTATTACATTTTGTTTTCTAATCAAAAGTCGTCTTCCTTATTTTTCTAGGAAGACGACTTTTTTGTGAACAAGCCTATTTCTCATTAAAAAGCGTGTATAATAATTGGTGGATAAGTTATTTAGAGGAGTTGGCAATTTTGGAATACATCATGTTACTTTTCATCGGACTAATCGCCGGAACAGTCGGCAGCCTAGTTGGGCTTGGAGGCGGAATTATTATTGTTCCGTTATTGATTGGATTACACAGTTTATCACCACAACTTGCAGTAGGGACTTCTATGGTAACAGTCGTTTTCACAGGACTATCTTCCACCCTTACTTACATGAAGCATAAGCGAGTAGATTATAAAAGTGGACTTATTTTATTTATCGGAAGCGGCCCTGGTGGTATTATTGGATCATGGGCAAATAAATTTTTAAACCAAGACACATTTTCTTTATACTTTGGGATTTTCCTTATATTCGTCTCAATTCTACTTATGCTTCGAGACAAATTAAAACCTCTTTCCCTCTCAAATACGTCTGTAATTAAGCGTTCTTTTACAGATAATGATGGAAATACTGTACACTACCAATTCCCACCGTTTCTTGCTATCTTTATCGCCTTTATAGTTGGGTTTATATCTGGATTATTTGGAATTGGTGGCGGTGCCTTACTTGTTCCAGCAATGATGCTTCTTTTTGCATTCCCAGCACATATTGCAGTAGCAACTTCAATGTTCATCGTATTTCTATCAGCAATTGTAAGTTCTGCAACTCACATCTCCCTTGGAAATGTCAGCTGGATTTATGCATTAATCCTGATTCCGGGTGCATGGATCGGCGGAAAAATCGGGGCTTACATTAATACAAAACTAAGTGGAAATGCCGTAATTAATTTATTACGTATTACGTTAATTATTCTTGGAACTAGATTAATCATTATTTCCCTTTTATAACGTATTCTTTTTAGAATGCGTTTTTCTTATACACATGAATATAAAAATCCTCCGAGGAGAACAAATAAAATTAAACAAACACATAATAACATATAATTTGAAATATGTACTTTCTTCAAGTTGACCACTCCTATAACTGCGACTGTTATCTTTATGATAGCGAAAAAATAGTTCACTTGCAGTTACAGAGCGCTAACAATGCAAAATCAATTATTACAAATTTTATCCTTATATTTCATTTCTTTGTATATTCTATCGATTTAATAAAAAAAGATGTCATATTGACATCTTTTTTAATGAAGAAGTGACCATCCCATGAAGTCTTCATGTACTTGGCACGCCCTCTTATCGTTTCGATCATATAATTCAGCATAACTATCTGTTTCTTCATCATAAGCCATCGTATAAATAATTTGGCCGTCTACTTCAACGGATAAAACGACTCCACCTTTCATCTCTTCTACATGAATGATAGCATTCGCCGGAATTCTCATATCCGTCATTCTCATCGCATCTAACAATATACTAAACCCCCTACAGCGTATTCATTGCTAGTACTATTACACACTAAATAGTATACTACTGTAATAGCATACATTTCGTCAATGAAATTGCTGTTGAAATAGCATATTGTCTATATACATATACGCTAAAATAGAAGAAATAGAAACATATTAATGGGGGGCTAACATTGATTCTACACAAAGGAGATGTACTATTCCGTCAAGGCGAGGACGGTCCTTTATACTTTATAAAAACAGGCTTATTAAAAGTAGTTCGGCTAGAAGAAGACGGAACACCATTTTTATTCAACATTATCGTTCCAGGTGAAACGATACCTCATCATTCTTTAATTTCGCCGAAAGAATATCACGGTACAGCTATCGCTTTAATAAAAACAGAAGTGGAACCGATCACTAGTAATGAATGGTACGAGAGACTTCAAGCAAATCCCGAATCGTATGCTAACATCGCTATGCAATTGCAATCTAAATTAAGAATGATGCAACAACGAATTGATCAATTGACAACCGTCTCTCCGAAAGAACGTCTTCATCGTTTACAAGAATGGTTCACCCTATATTTAGGTGACATTCCTATATATGAAATATTAACACAAACCGAAATTGGCCAACTGATAGGTATACGCCGTGAAACAGTAAACCGTTTATTACGAGAACAAATAAAAAACGAGGTAAAATAAATACCTCGTTTTTTTGCTTATTGTAAGCTTGTTGCTGGGCCGAAAAATTCATAATGAATATGCTCTTGTTTCACACCTAAATCAGTTAGTGCAGCATTTATATGCTTCATAAATGCTACTGGACCACAGAAATAAAATTCTGCTTCAGTTGTCGGAATAATAGTTTTTAACCACTCACTTTCAATGTAACCTTCTTTATCAAAGTTCTTCATTTCTAAATCTTTTTCAGTCGGTGCAGAATAACAAGTATATGCTTTAACTTGTTCATATTCATTTTCTACTGCCTTAACGTGTTCTTTCATTGCATGTGTATTACTATTTATTGCTGCATGAACAAAATATACATTACGTTTTGAATCTTGTTCAATTAACGTATTTAACATACTCATCATCGGTGTAACCCCTACTCCACCACTAATTAGTACAACTGGTAATGTTGAATCCATATTTAACACGAAATCTCCTGCTGGTGCACTTACTGGTAAAACATCTCCTTCTTTTACATGTTCATGTAAGTAATTAGACACTTTACCGTCTGGTGTATCTACACTTTTTTCTTTTTTTACACTAATACGATAATATTCTTTCCCAGGAGCGTCGGATAAACTGTATTGACGATTATGTGTATATGTCTCACCTTCAATATTGATTTGAACCGTTACATATTGACCTGGGATGAATGAAGAAACTTTCCCTCCATCTTCAGGTTTCAAATAAAATGACGTAATAACATCGCTTTCCTTCACTTTTTTAACAATCACAAATTTGCGGAAGTCTTTCCATCCACCTTCTTTATGTGCAGCTTCTTCATACATCTCTGCTTCAATGCTAATGAATGCATCAGCAATGACACCATATGCTTCTCCCCATGCATTTAAAACTTCATCAGGTGCACCTGCGACCTCTTTAATGGCACGTAGTAAACATGTACCTACAATCGGATAATGCTCAGCTTTAATCCCTAAACTTCTATGCTTATGACCAATTTGTTTTACAACTGGAATAATTGCTTCTAAATTATCAATGTACGTTGCAGCTGCATAAACAGCATTCGCTAACGCTTGTTGTTGTCTTCCCTTTTTCTGATTCGTATGGTTGAAAATATTCAACAACTCCGGATGTTCCGAAAATAAAATTTGATAGAATCTCGTTGTAATTTCAACACCTTTTTCTTGTAATAATGGTACTGTTGACTTTACGATTTCAATTGTTTTTGCACTTAACATTGTATCCCACTCCTCTATTTCCTTAACTGTTTTTAGTTTAACTGAATCTTATAATGCAGATTGTGATTTTAATCACTATTAACACGGTGTTTTTGTGAATAATATATGAACATTGCATTTACAAAACAAAATAAGCTAACTAGAATTCTAGCTAGCTTATTATTTTGTTTGTATAGCTTGTTCAATTACTTTTATATCTTTCCCATCGCCAAACTCCGTATACCCCCAGATATTCGTTTCACCTCTATATTTATTTACGATAATATCCAAGTCATGATATACACGGTGGGCATACACTACATACTCAATATTTTGAAATTCCACACCTTTTTTTACAATTTCATAGCTTCTATTTACATCGCGTTTTATTTTTTCATTCTTTATTTCCGTATGTATATTTTTTAAAGATTGTTCTTGTTGTTGAAACCATTGCTTAAATTGATTCCAATCCCCGTCTGTATAATTCTCTGCTTTACCGTAATTTAAGAAATTATTATAGCTTTCATGTGTCATTCGAATAAAATCTAGCACTTTTGTCTCTTCTTGCACATCTTCTATTTGAGCTATTGTATTTACCTCAGCAGGCTTATTCGCATAATGTAACAGCACTTTCATAAGACTATAACTAGCCATGATCATCACGATAATAATTCCAAATACATTTAACAATTTCTTCATATACAGAACTCCTTCTCTACTAAAAATATTACAACGTATGACTATACATGTAACATTCTCTCGTAGAAATATAATTCCTGTATTAATTCTTCCTATCATTTCGACAATGTTTTTCTATACATTTCTCGTTGGCAAATAATCTTGTAAAACAATATATCCTTCATAAGCTGTGTAACCGAGTATAGCCATTAATCCGATATAACAAGCAAATACTGTCCATTTCGTTTTCGCATCCACTTTATAATAGTTTTCTTGTTGTTCCTTTTCTGTTTTCCATTCATTTAATTTTCTTTCTGACGCTTCAAATGCTTCCCTTATGTGAATTGTATACTCATCTTTTTCATCTTCATATGGAACATAATCTAACGGTTCGAACTTCGGTAAAAGATACTCTAACACTTCCATTTTTTGAAGTTCACCTATTTGTAACTCTTTTTCCCGTTCTCTTTGTCTTAATGCATGCATCTCATGATGCATCACATATATAGTCCGATGTACAGCACCCGTTTCTTTTAATTCCTCTTCAAGCCTAGTAACATATTCTTTCATCCCATCAATTTTATGCCCTAATTCCTTAATCGGCTCATCTCTCTTTATTACTCTATATAACTCCATACAACCGATAATAACAATAAATCCTCCCAAAATACTTTTAAAGTAAATTGAATAGCCAAGTAATAAAATAAGGCCTGCTCCCCAAATTTTAGTACTGACAACTGAAATAATTCTCCCACCATCTAGCGGCGAAACGGGAATTAAATTAAAGAAATTAATCATACTTCCAAGCAAAATAACAAGCGCCCAAAATGGCTCTTTCGTCATTATATAAAGCGGTATCGCTGGTAAAAATGACAGAAGTCCGAAAAGCGGACCCATATAGGCAATGTAAGCTTCATCTTTCGCATTTTTCGGCATCTCTTTCATTCCAATAAGGGCCCCCATAAATGGAATAAAGATTGCTGGCGATGTTGGAATCCCCTTTCTTTTGGCAGCCCATAAATGGCCCATTTCATGAACAAACAACAAATAAATGAGCGCTACTCCAAATTTCCAACCATATAGAACTGCGTATGCGCCAAGCGATAGAAACATACTAAATACCGTTGAAAACTTTGCTAATTTAAAAAATGCAAATACCCACTTTAACTTAGACAGTAAAAATAGACCTATCGCAACAATAATTCCCCATAATCCTTTTTTATTATTTTTCATATTCCTCTCCTTTATCTCTCATTAATGAATCATATTCATTCATCAAAGCTTGTTCTTTTCTCTATTATG
This sequence comes from Bacillus sp. SRB3LM, assembly GCF_015712745.1. Classification (NCBI taxonomy): domain Bacteria; kingdom Bacillati; phylum Bacillota; class Bacilli; order Caryophanales; family Bacillaceae; genus Bacillus; species Bacillus sp. SRB3LM. Next base: position 114,594 of record NZ_VWVQ01000024.1, on the reverse strand, counting down.
ACATATTTTTTTCTATTATTAGAAATAATGTTTATATAATCCATTTTAAGCCAAAAATATAAATAAAAGGAGTTGTACACAAATGAATTTACAATCTCTTATAATAGGTGCTCTATCGTTTTTAGCTTCAACTCTTATTTTTTATACCGTTAGTTACGTATTATTATTAGATTTGTTGCCCAATCACGTATTTATTGCCCTTGTCATCCTTTCCGCTCTTATGATTTCTTTTCTTATTACACGAAAATCAATGAATGAGCCATCTACAAAAGCAAAGTAATAGAGAGGGGTGTTTTCCCCTCTCTATTATCATTTCCTAGGAAAGGCCATATAGATTTGACGAGTTTACATTCATTCCAATCAGTAAGGGCTAATTAAAGTCTCACTTTATCTTTGAAAATTCATTTTTTCACCATAATCTTTAACAATCTGAATTATATTTTGAAACAAACCTATTTTTTCTTTTTCACTGTTTAATATTTTCAAATCATAATTTTCGTAATATGTTTCTAATGATTTTAATTGTGATTCTGAAGCGCTTTTTACCTGCACAGTAGCATGCAATTCATATTGCTTATACCCTTCCTTTACTTTTTCACCTAAAATCATTTCACTCTCTTTTGCGCCAATTAATTTTTGAACTTTTTCTGGAAAATTGAGTTGCAAATAATATTCTTTCTCCTTCACTAACTTATTGTATAGTGATTGTGAAATCGTATACCGTACCATATAATTCACGTTTTGATCGCCTGTTTTAATATGAAACGCGGTAATCTGCAAATCTTTTTTTGTTACTTCCGTTAAAGGGCTTACCTGCATCTCATCTTCTTTTTGTTCTGAGACATTTGGAAATATATCCAAAAGCTTTTCCGTATCTTTTTCATTCAACATATACATAGCTTTCTTATATTGCACCCATCCTCGTCTATCTTCTCCCCTTAACCATGCATAATAAGTTTCTTTTTTCCCATCTCTACTAATGTGTATTTCATATTCAGGTTCACCGAAGCTTCCTGTTATTTCTTGTTTTTCAGCTTTATCCAAAATGTCTATTACTAACTTCGCTTCTGATTCTTGCAACTTTTTCTCTTTATGTTTTCTTTGTATAACGGTTACCCCTATTGTTTCTTTCACTTCATTCACCGTCTCTTCTATTTTTTTTGTTTCTTTTTTTGGCTCAACTTGACCACAAGCTGCTAGTAACATAACAAACAACAACACCAATACATATTTCCCTTTCAAATTAATCCTCCTTTTACGATAAGAAATCCTTATAATCTTCATACATAAAACAAAAACGTGACATCCTATTAAATACGCTATACTAATCATTGAAAGGAGGTCTTTATCATGTCCATTAATTTTCATGATGAAAATAATAAGTACACATATGCAACAAGAAACGCTCATATTTCTTGGGCTGAAATGGTAAAAAACATTACAGAAATACAAAACAAGCAAATAATTGATATCGGCTGTGGTGGCGGAATTTATACGAAAGAACTCGCTCTTATGGGAGCAAAAAATGTTGTGGGACTTGATTTTTCAAAAGAAATATTACAAGCTGCAAAAGAAAATTGTAACAACTTTCCAAACATTTCATTCGTCCACAGTGATGCACATAATCTCCCATACCTTAATGAAACATTCGACATAGTTATTTCTCGCGCAGTTATTCATCATTTACAAGACATTCCTACATTTTTACGTGAAGCTTCTCGTATATTAAATAAAAACGGTGTACTTATTTTACAAGATCGAACAATTGAAGATTGTACAATTCCAGGAAGTCCCGAACACATTCGCGGATATTTTTTCTCTCTATTTCCAAAACTTATTGAAATAGAGTCAAAAAGACGTCCAAAAACCAACACTATACAGACAGAATTACAAAAACATTCTCTTCATGTACTTCCCACACAAACACAATGGGAAATACGCAAAATACATGATTCTGTAGAAGCATTATTGCAAGATATATCTCCTCGAACAGGTCGATCCATTCTATATGAGTTAACAGATGATGAACTTTCTCAACTTCTACATCATATACAGACCGCATTACAAAACGTCTCTCCTATTATTGAAAGAGATCGATGGACAATTTGGAGCGCGATGAAGTTGTAAGGAAGGAAGCCTCACAAAATAATGTGAGGCTTCCTTTCTTTCATAATCTAATTTTGCAACACTCTTGATATCCTCCACTTCTAGCCTGTGCACTTCCACACTTCGGACATACTAAATATCTAGACTGATTTGTCAACAAACTACCTTTTTGAAAGAGTAAAACTTCTGCTTGTTTAAACGAACGCGAATAATATAACCACATAAAACCAATTATAGCAATAATGCCAAATAATACTCCCATCGCAAGCATTTCAGTCACCTCTTTTGGTTTGTTCTTTCCAGCAAGTGGATTGTTGTATTATTCTCTATAAATTCAAACAATCCCTTCTTCACTCCTATAAATATCAATTTTCTCTATAAATTTTACAATTCTCCGCAAATTTTTACTCCCATTTTACAATTCATCATTCCCTTTACAACAACGAATATCACTTTCGATATTTTCGTATATAAATATATCTTCCAAAAAACATATTGACTTTCTAAAAAAAACATGTAACAATACTGTCAGAATACTTGAATAAAAATTCATTGACGAGAACGAGTACGTTATAGAACTGTTCCCCAGAGAGTTGGCGATTTGCTGAAAGCCAACGTTCAGTGCGTAACCGAAAATCATCTCCGAGAAGTAGAACCGAATGTTACAGTAAGTTCTTACCGGCCGTCCCCCGTTACAAGGAACACGTATCATGTTGTACGTCGCAAAGCCGTATACATATAGATTTATTTCTACATGTGTAAATTAGGGTGGTATCGCGGGTAAATATAACTCGTCCCTTTCTTTAGGGACGAGTTTTTTTGTGTTCTTACAAATGAATGAATGAAAAAGGAGGAAAAACAATGAACACTGTATCAAAAAAACATATTTTTTTCACGGGTCTTATGCTATTTTCTTTATTTTTTGGGGCAGGTAATTTAATTTTCCCTCCCATGCTTGGACAAAACGCAGGTGAAAACTTTTGGCCAGCAATGATTGGATTTTTACTAACAGGAGTTGGCTTACCACTACTTACTGTTATCGCAATTTCTCTATCAGGAAATGGAATGCAGCAACTTGCAAGTCATGTTCATCCATTATTCGGAATTTTCTTTACGGTAGTTGTATATATTGCCATCGGTCCATCCATGGGCATCCCACGTGTTGCAAATGTCGCTTATGAAATGGGTGTTAGTTCTTTCTTACCAGAAACAATCCGCTCTAGCAGCCTAGTGCTATTTGTATATACAATCATCTTCTTTACTATCGTATTTTGGCTGAGTTTGAATCCATCTAAACTTGTTGATCGTATTGGAAATATATTAACACCTATTTTATTACTCTCAATTTTCTTATTGTTTGTTAAAAGTGTATTCACACCACTTGGGCAATCAGGACCAGCAATGCAAGAGTATCAAACTTCTCCAATCTTCAAAGGATTTATGGAAGGCTACTTAACAATGGACACCATTTCAGCACTTGCATTCGGAATTATCGTTGTAAATGCAATTCGCTCTAAAGGTGTGAATAATCGTAAGTCCATTGCCATCGCCACAGCAAAAGCAGGGCTTATTGCCGCTACAGGGCTCGTACTTGTATATGGTGCACTCGGCTGGCTCGGGGCAACTAGCGTCTCTCTCGGATATGCAAAAAATGGTGGACAGTTACTTACTGTTATCGTACAACAATTATTCGGTCCGTACGGTTTGCTTCTATTATCTCTTATCGTTACACTCGCTTGCCTAACGACATGTGTTGGACTCGTATCTGCATGCAGCCAATATTTTTCAACGTTATTAACTACATTTTCATACAAAATGTTCGCAAGTATCATTTGTGCTTTAGGGTTACTAGTTGCCAACTTAGGTTTAACAAAAATCATTGCCATCTCTGTTCCAATTCTACTTGTTGTGTATCCAATTGCGATTGTACTCGTACTACTATCATTACTTCATAAATACTTCGGTGGATATCGCTCCGTTTATGTAGGCGCTTTGATTGGAGCAGCAATCGTAAGCGTATTTGATGGATTAAAACAAGGTGGTATTTCCGTTTCATTTATCACATCATATTTTGAATTTATCCCTTTATATAATGAAGGAATAGGCTGGCTAGTACCTGCATTAGCTGGATCTCTTATCGGCCTTACAATCGCTAAGCTAAGTGGTGCGAAAAAAGTCCCCTTGCTAACCGAATCTCATGAAGTAAAAGCATCCTAAAAAAACTCCCAAAAGGGAGTTTTTTACATTTGAGAAGCAGTATGATTAAAACTACTTATTTTATACGCTCTCGTATAATAATCGATATTTGTATCCACTGTTTCTACTTTGACAACATCGTAGCAATCTTCTTGCTTTATTAAAAATAAATAGTACTCTTCTGTCGCCTCAATAATTGCAATTTTATCTGTTTCAACATTATATTGTTCACAAAGCGCTTGTAATACGTTCACATAATCCCCTAATTTTTTAGACTTATCCATGCCAAATATAGTTTGAACTAACATATACATTCTCCCCTTTGTATGTACTGTTAACAACCTAATGATAACGCTTACATATATTGACGTCAATAATAAGATTCGGTGCAAATTAATAATCAGTGAGGATAGCTCCCCACTGATTAAAGTTTCACTGTATCATTTCGTCAATTGATGTCTAAACGCATAAATAACCGCCTGTGTCCGATCACTTACATTTAGCTTATTCAATATATTACTCACATGTGTCTTTACTGTTTTGAGCGCAATAAACAACTCATCTGCAATCTCTTGATTACTTTTCCCCTCTGCAATTAATAACAAAATTTCTGACTCTCTTTCTGTTAACTCCTCATGCAAAGGTTGCTCTTTCTTTTGACGCATACGGGACATCATTTTCCCGGTAACTTTCGGCTCTAATACTGTTTCTCCATCATAAGTAGCTCGTACAGCATCTGCAATATCACTTGCTCTTGATGTTTTTAACAAGTAACTGGTCGCCCCAGCCTCAATAACAGGATACAATTTTTCGTCATCTAAAAAACTTGTTACAACTACAATTTTTGCTTCTGGCCATTCTTGAATAATAGCACGTGTTGCTTCGACACCATCCATCTCGTCCATGACAAGGTCCATCAAAATAATATCCGGTCTTAATTGCAAAGCTAACTCTGAACCTTTTCTTCCATTTTCAGCTTCTCCAACTACTTCAATATCTGGCTGCGTTGATAAATATGCAGATACACCCATTCGAACCATTTCATGATCATCCACTAGTAATACTTTTATCATGATTCTCCCCCTCTCTCAATCATAATGGGTACTTTCACTTCTATCTGTGTACCTTTATTTGGAAAACTAAGCACTTTTAATGTACCACCAATTTCATGAACACGCTCTTGCATCGATCTTAGACCATATGAACCAGCCTTATTAACCCCTACTTTAAACCCAACGCCGTCATCAATGATTTTTAAAATCGCATATTGATCAATTTTTCGAAGGCGCACTTCCGTTTTCTTTGCCTTCGCATGCCGTAAAGTATTAGACAGCGCCTCTTGCACAATACGGAATAAGTGATCTTCTACACCTTTTTTTAATTGAATCGGTTCAATTAACCATTCAATTTTCATATGTTGCTTTCTAGACAGTTCTGTTAATAATTCTTCTATACCCTCTGTTAGTTTTTTACCTTCTAACTGTACTGGGCGTAAATGAAGAAGCAATGCTCTCATTTCTGATTGTGCATTTACGACCATATTTTCAACGAGTTGCAACTGCTTTTTCGTCGTTTCTGGAAATTCAGCTACTTGTTCATTAATAGCCGACATCATCATCGACATTGCAAAAAGCTGCTGACTGACAGAATCATGCAGCTCCCTCGCCAATCGATGCCTTTCTTGAGAAATTGCTTCTTGTCTCATCTCTTCATTCCAATGAGCTCGTTCATTCGTTACTTTTTGAAAGAGTCCAGCTTGCTCCTCTAATCGGCGAGCCAGAACGATTACTTTTCGTTCCACTTCATGAAATTCATCATCTGCAGTAAACGAAACATCACTCGGAAAATTCCCTCGCTCTACTTCAAATAGAAACGTATTTAATCCTTGTATACGCTGCTCTATATAGTAACCGATTGCATATCCTACAATTCCTCCGATAAGTAAACTTGTAGTCATAATAAACAAGCCAATTGGAACAGAAGCGATGGATTCCTTCCATAATAAATCATATACTTGTTGCTCGCTTTTCCATACATATACAATTGTACAAATGAGTGCGATACTAACTGAGGACAACATAGAATAACGAATATACATCCACGAAATATTTTTTTGTTTCTTCATTATACTTTCCTCACTTCCGTATCGCCTACGACAAGCGAAGAAATAATTTTTATACGACGAGGAGCCTCTTTATACTGCTCTGTTCTAAATGTAACATTGCGGTTAAACCCTGTCTCCTCATGACCTGGCAAGAGCACACGTCCGACAATAACAGAATGATTTAGAGACAATTCAATATCATACGGCACATATAAACGAATATTACCAACGACACCCCGAATAACAATTACCGTTTCCCCTTCTGGAATCATAGCAGTTGTTAAATCTATTTCCACATCACAAGCACCATATTGAACATTAATATCCTCAAGTTCATAAATATGATCCATCATTCTTACATTGCCTACAAACATATTTTTCAAATATGGTTCTGTACGATATATTTGCTTCTCTTCGTCTATAATCCCTTTTTCTTTAATTTCAACCTTCATTGCTTTTTGCTGATGTCCTTGTTGAATCAATTGATAACCAATTAAAGCTAAACAAGCAAATACGACAAGAACAAATGCTGCTGATGAAAATAAGAAAAATAAAAATACGATACCACCAACAAATAAAAATACATTTCCCCGTACATAACGATTCTTTTTACGATAATGCCTTCCAAACATAAGCATAATAAATGCAAAAATGAGACCACCTGGTTCAAAATGTCCAAGTATCATATCAAGAAAAAGACCGAATCCAAATATGATGAGGAGCATTCCCATTAATTGTGTCTTTGAAAAATGTTTCTTCATTTCAGCTCCCCCCTTCTTGTCACATATACATAGAAGAAAAGGCATTGCTTTCCAACACCTTTTCTCCTATCACTATATCATAAGCCTGTTTTATAATATACTACTATTATTTTGTTAACTCTTTCGTTAACGATATATCATTCTTTTCTTTCATTTCACGCTCAAGTTTTGCAATTTTCATATCAAATGTGTCACGCTCATGCTCTTCATTCATACGAGTTTCTAAGTCACGAATGTGATCTTCAATTTCTTCAAATCGTAAGAACGGATTATTTTCATCCATTTTATGCATCGCAGTATTCATACGACGATTTGCATGTGCCATATTTTCACGTGCCATTAGTTCCATACGCTTTGCGTGCATTTCTTTTAACTTATTTTTCATTTCAGAAAGACGACGCTCTAACTCATCAATTTGCTCTACAACACCTGCATACATTTCTTCTAATCGAGTTACTTGCCCTTCATAATAAGCTACCTCTTCTAAAGCACGTTCATGCAATTGTAATTCGCCTGCTTCTTGAGCAATGATAGCTTGCTTTGATCTTTTATTAACGAAATAACGCGCTTGCTCAAGCTCACGAGCAAAGTTAGATTTTAATGTTTTATGACGCTCAATTAACTTCTCAATTTTTGTTATTTCGCGCTCACTATCACGTAAATATTGGTTTAACATCGCAATTGGATTTTTTCTTTCCTTCTCATCTAACACGTTATGAAAATCAGCTAAAATTGCATCGCGTACACGTCCGAATAAAGATTGTTTCATTATAAATCTTCCTCTCTTCTACTTTATTTATAATTTGATTTATTGTTTTAATTTTTCATTAATTTGTTCCACTCATCTTCAAAGTTGCTATATGGTTTAGAACTTTCTGGAGCAGATTCAACAACTACATCTTTTTCTTTTTTCCACTCACGGTATCCGTAATATAAAACCACTAAAGCAGCGATACCGATTAATGCTGGCGAATGAGAAAGTGCAATGGATAAACCGATTAAACCAACAATACCCCAAGCTAACTTTCCAAAAAATGATTTAGCTCGCACAAATGATTTATAGCTCCAATATACAACTCCTGCTCCGATTGCGAACCCTACAATACCAGCAAGACTACCAAGAGCAATTAAAGCCAAAATACCGGCTGCGATAAACGCTAGAAATTGTTTCATCTTGTGCTTGCCTCCCTTCGATTTGATACTCTTATCTTAACTATTTTTTCATCTTTCCATAACGAGCTTAAGAACCGTTTTTAACTCAGACTTAAGACCGAGTCATATTCAGCCCTTTACGCAAAAAAACGTGCAGAGTCTATTCTCTGCACGTTTTTTTAATTACTAACATTCATATTAAATTAAGCTGTTTTATGATACTTTTTTTTCTCAGCTACTTTCGAAAACCTTGGAAACCCAATTAAAATAGAAACAATCCCACATACTCCAACTAAGATTGGATAAAATGAATATGGTAACAATTCAACCGGAGATAACGCTGCAAATCCTGCTGCCGTTAACATTTGGGCACCGTACGGAATTAATCCTTGCACACAACATGAGAAAAGATCTAATACACTCGCTGATTTACGAGGGTCTATTTCATATTGATCTGCAATATTTTTTGCAAGCGGGCCTGTAAAGATAATTGAAATCGTATTATTCGCTGTACACATATTTGTCATACTCACTAAACCAGCAATACCAAATTCCGCTCCTTTTTTCGAACGAATATTACGTGTTAATACATTCATTAAATATTGAATACCACCATTATATTGGATTAATTCAACCATACCGCCAATTAATATAGCAAGTAATACTAACTCCATCATACCGCCCATTCCAGTCGTTACACTTTTAAAGAAACTTTCTAACGTGTAACTTCCATCTATAAGGCCGATAACACCAGATAGTACAGTTCCACCAGTTAATACAATAAGTACATTCCAGCCAAGTAGCGCTGTAATAAGTACTCCTGCGTACGGTAAAATCTTTATCCAATCAAAGCTATGTGCTTTAATCTGCGTGTCACTTCCTGAAGTAACTATTACTAATAGTACAATTGTAATAATAGCCGCTGGTAACACAATTAAAAAGTTCGTTTTAAACTTATCTTTCATTTCTGTTCCTTGTGAACGAACAGCTGCGATTGTTGTATCTGAAATAAATGATAAATTATCACCAAACATCGCTCCGCCAACAACAGTAGCCATTGCAAGCGCAATTGAAATATCAGTTTGACCACTAATACCTACAGCAATCGGCGCTAATGCTGCAATTGTTCCCATTGAAGTTCCCATCGCTAATGAAATAAATGCACCAATAACAAAGATTCCAGCCACGATAAATCCTGGCGGTAAAATAGTTAACGCTAAATTAACAGTTGAGTCTACTCCGCCCATTCCTTTAGCAGTTTCAGAAAACGCACCTGCAAGCACAAAAATTAATACCATAATCATAATATCCGGATTTCCTGCACCTTTAGCGAACCGCTCTACTTTCACATTAAAACTTTCTTTACGATTCATCACTAAAGCGACTCCTACAGCAATTGAAATCGCTACAAGTATCGGCAATTTATAGAAATCACCTGTAATAATTCCAGAACCAATAAATAGCGCCAAAAATATCCCAAGTGGTAATAAAGCTAAACCATTTCCTCTCGTTTCTTTCAAAGTACCATCTCTCCCTAGTTTCAACCTTTTTCTAATGAATAACAAAAGACCTCTTCCGATGAGAAGAGGTCTTATACATCTATAAGAAACACTCTTCTCATCTTTCAAGCACACGCTTGCTGGATTTGGCACAGCACTCTGAAATCGAGTCCGCTGCCGAGGCATCGTAGGGCCAGTCCCTCCGCCTCTCTTTATAAGAAGGTTTCATATTTATTTTTTAATAATAATTTCTTCCCTAACTTTACTCGCTTACAAAACAAAAGTCAATTATTTTTTGTATAGATTTTTTTGGTAATTATACAAAAATTTGAATACAACAATCATTTTAACTTTTCGATTTCTTCTTCCAATATTGAAATCCAATAAAATTCACTATTTTTTATTGTTGCTAATATCCATTTCGTAGTGTACCAAGCTAACTCATACTCTTCCTTCGTGACATCGCCACTTTTATAAGCATCCTCTAGCTCCTCTTCATCTAATACATACACCTTACCGCTAGATAATAATACTACATCTAAATATAAATCATCAAAATAAGGTAAACCACGATCGTCTATTTTATATTCTTTCGCCACATCGATATAATATTGCACTAATTTTTTCTGATCATCTAACATAGCGGTAATCGCAAAGTTTTTCCCGTCTATGAAATATTGAATCCACATATACTGATCCGCTGCAATACAAAGTTCTTCACCATCATATTCTTTACAACTAGGCTTCCTCACCTTTTTTATATCCAGTATTCCGAGCATCCCCTCTTCCACTTGCTTAACCGTATAACCCTTCTCTATTAGCCTCTTCCACGAAGAACCGTCACCATATTTACGTTTCATTATGTCTGCTCCTCTTCTATATACAGAAAAGCTCCCACATATTATGTGAGAGCTTGTTCATATTATAATTAAGCCGCTTGACCCTTTTCAGAAATCTCTTTTAAATAAGCTTGTCCTTTTTCAGCGTCATATTGACCTTCCCACTTAGACATAACTACAGCTGCTAAAGAGTTTCCTACAACGTTAACTGCTGTACGAGCCATATCTAAAATACGGTCAATACCAGCAATGAACGCTAAGCCTTCAGGTGGAATACCTACTGTACCAAGTGTCGCTAATAATACAACGAATGATACGCCCGGTACACCTGCGATACCTTTTGATGTAACCATTAATACAAGCAATAATGTAATTTGTTGTGTAATAGATAAATCAATACCGTACATTTGCGCTAAGAAAATAGCCGCAATTGCTTGATATAAAGTTGATCCATCTAAGTTAAATGAATAACCTGTCGGAATAACGAAAGATGTAATTGCTTTCGGACAACCGAATTTCTCCATTTTCTCCATGATTTTTGGTAAAACTGTTTCTGAGCTTGCTGTAGAATACGCTAAAATCAGCTCGTCTTTTAAAATCTTAAAGAATTGGAAAATATTAATTCCAAATATTTTCGCTGTAAGTCCTAAGACAACTACTACGAAGAAAATCATTGCTCCATATACGACAATTAGTAATTTCCCTAATGGAATTAATGAAGCAAGACCAAATGTAGAAACTGTAACACCAATTAGTGCAAACACACCAAATGGTGCAAATTTCATAACTTGGTTTGTTACGTAAAACATTGCGTCAGCTACACCTTGGAAAAATTGAAGAACTGGTCTTCCTCTTTCACCAATTGCCGCTACACCTAAACCAAATAGTACAGAGAAGAAGATAATAGCAAGCATATCTCCGTCAGCTAATGACTTCATAATGTTCGTTGGAACAATATTTACAAATGTATCTGCAAATGAATGACTTTGTACTTGCTCTGTCGTATGTGTATATTTCGAAATATCTGTCTTTGTTAACTGCTCCATATTTACGCCTTTTCCTGGTTGGAAAATATTCGCTATTAATAGACCAACAATAATTGCAATTGTTGTAATAATTTCAAAGTAAATAATTGTTTTTCCGCCTAGTCGACCTAGTTGTTTAACATCGCCAACACCAGCAACCCCAACAACAATGCTTGCTACAACAATCGGTACAACGATCATTTTAATTAATCGGATGAAAATATCACCAATTGGTTGTAAGTACTTCACAACAGCTGGATTATCAAAGAAAATCGCCCCAACCGCAATACCAAGTGCAAGTCCTATTAATATTTGCCATGCAAGTCCTATTCTTTTCATATTTGTTGTAACCCCCTCTTCGATGTGTCACTCTATCTCTCATTCTATCTCTATAAAACTTGAAATTAAGAGTATTACATATTATTCGACAATTCACTACATTTTGTCCCTGTTAAAAATCATAAATCAAAAATTTAAATCTGACAACAAAATAACTTTGCCCGAACACAAATAATTTTCTTGACAAAAAGCAGACCCATGTCAGAAAACCTAACATGAGAACGATTCCTCACTAGTGTTTTATTAGCTTTCCAAGCAATATCTCATCTCATAAAAACGATTACTTTCCTCCTTTATTTTACAGATAAACCCCAAAATATACCTTTGTTACACATATGAATAAAATGTAAGCACTATGACAATTACAGTTGAAAAATGATAAATTCCGACAAAACTTAGCAATTTTATAAATTTTTCTTTACATTATGATTACAACGATAGACACCCTTCTTCTTATGATATATAACATTCATAGGGAAAGGAGTCAGACAACAATGAAAAAGAAATTTGCAGCGTTTAGTGTTTTAGCAGCAGGAACGATTTTTGCTTCCCCGTTACTTTCACCCGTATACGCTGAAACGAATCAAGATAAATTATCTAATATTCAATCTGAATTAGAAGGCAAACAAAGTGACTTACAAAATAAATCAGTCGAGAAAGAACAAATAGAAAAAGAAATTCAAGAATTACAGAAGAAAATCGATGAATTAACTACTTCTATTAATAAAAATGAGGCTGAATTAAACGATACAAAAAAGGAAATTAGCAAAACGCAACAAGTAATTACTGATAAAAAGAAACATATAGAACAATTACAAACAAACATAGATACACGTCAGGAAGTTATTAAACAACGATTACAATCTATGCAAGAAAAACCGCGTACAAATATCATTACAGAAGTATTAACAAACTCTACAAACATTGCTGATCTTGTTGATAATATGTACTCCGTAAGTTTAATATTAAACAACGATACAGATATTGTAAAAAAACAAACATCTGATCAAAATGCTGTAACAACAGAAAAAGAAGCTGTTGAGAAAAAAGAACAACAACTGAAAGAATCTGAACAAAAACTAGAACAAAAACAGCAAGAATTACAAAATAACCAACAACAGCAACAAACCCTTATTAACGATCTACATACGAAAGTAGCAAAAGTAGATTCAGAGATTGAAGGATTAGAAGAATCCAAAGGCATTTTAGAAAATCAACGTCAAGCTGTTCAAAGAGCAATTGAAGAAGAAAAACGTGCCGAAGAAGCTCGTAAAGCGGAAGAAGCTCGCCAGGCAGAAGAGGCTCGCAAGCAACAAGCTACTAAATCTGCTCAAAAAGCTCAAGCAGCCCCAACACCACATGATACAAATATCGGTGGCTTTATCAAACCAGCAGCCGGATCAAAAACTTCCGGATTTGGTGTACGTTCTTTAGATAACCATAAAGGAATTGACATCGCTGCTTCGGGAACGGTTCCAATTATCGCTGCTGCAGATGGCGTTGTTATTCGCTCAGAATTATCATCTAGTTACGGAAACGTAGTGTATTTATCTCACCGTATAAACGGAAAAACATATACGACAGTATATGCTCATATGAATAGCCGTTCTGTATCGAATGGACAAACTGTAAAACAAGGCGATCAGCTTGGATTTATGGGGAATACGGGCCAATCATACGGACAACATTTACACTTCGAACTCCATCTTGGAGAATGGAATGTCGGCAAGACAAACGCAGTTGACCCATCTCCTTATATCGAATTATAAAAAACCTCGGTGCCTACCGAGGTTTTTTTATTTATACTTCACACAATATAGGCATTCTACATAGACCATAACTAAATGCCTCTAGTTTACGAGGTGATCCATATGAATACGCAATTACAACAAAAAATAGAAGAAGCTAGAGCGACATATATCAGCCGGATATTTACATTTGGCGGCTCAGTTTTATTTTTAATCGGTTCATTCCTCGCAGTCACCACAGCCTATAAAGCATATAATCCTCTATTACATTCAACAACATAAAAAAGACGGGAGCTCCCCGCCTTTTTTTATGCAAACATTTTAAATACACCTATCGCATTTAAAAATACAATTATTACAGTTATCGGAATAACATAACGAAGTAAGAAGAACCAAATGTTAAATAACGTTTCCCCTTTCGTTTCCGTCACTTCTAATTCTTTCATCAACAATTCTTTACTCATTTTATTTGGTACAAATAATGAAATAGCTAGTACCCCTAACGGTAGCAATACGTTACTTACTGAAAAGTCGACTAAATCAAAGAATGTTTTCCCAAATATTTTCACGTCACTCATAATCCCAAATGATAACGCTGATGGAATACCGACTGCAAAAATAAGAATACCAATTAATAATGATGCTGATGGACGCTTCTTCTCATTACCTTTCGCAACAGATGCTACTACTATTTCAAGCATTGAAATTGCTGATGTTAAAGTCGCAAAGAAGAATAAAATTAAAAACATAATAAAGAAAAATTGACCAAATGGTATTTTTGCAAATACTGCTGGAAGGACGATAAACAGTAATCCTGGTCCTTCAGTCGGTTTAACTCCTAATGCGAAAATCGCCGGGAAAATCGCTAATCCTGCAAGTACTGTAACAAAAACAGTTAAACTTACAATAGATGTTGCTGATTTCGCTAAATGTTCCTCTTTCTTTAAATACGAACTATACGTTACCATTACTGAGGCACCTACTGTTAGCGAGAAGAAAGATTGTCCCATCGCATATAAAATCGTATCTGCTGTAAGCTTTGAAAAATCTGGCTTTAAGAAGAACTCTACTCCAGCAAAAGCACCATCGAGTGTTAACGCACGAACAATAATCGCAATAAATAAAATAAATAATAGCGGCATCATGTACTTACTTGCCTTTTCTATACCTTTCTCTACACCTTTACTTACAACAAAAATCGTACAAAGCATAAAGATAAATTGCGCTCCAATCGCACTTAATGGATTGGAAATCGTTTCACCGAACAATTGTCCATAATCAGCTACTCCATTCCAGAAACTTCCTGTCACACTATAATATAAATAAAGTAAAATCCATCCACCTACAACACTATAAAAAGATAGTACACTAAAACAAGTAACAACTCCCATACGACCAATCCAAGGATATAATTTGCTATTTGGCACTAGTACTTTATAAGCTGTAACCGCCTCTTTTTGCGTGCTACGTCCAATAACAAACTCCGCTATTAGAAGAGGCATACCTATAAATAAAGTTAATAGTAAAAATACAAGGAAGAATGCGCCTCCCCCGCCATTACCTGCAACATATGGAAATTTCCATATCGCACCAAGACCTACTGCGGCTCCGGCTGCTGCGAGTACAAAGCCGATTTTCGACGTCCATTGCTGTGTTTCTTTCATCATAAATTCTCCTTTTCTGAATATTTAAACTTTTGTTAATTATACACTTTCATTTCATACTCGCACACCTCCTTTAGAAAATAAAAAAGTCCCCTACACGCAAATATGCATGTAGAGGACGATATATGTAATGTAAATACCGTGGTACCACCTCAATTGGATTGATAAATCCCACTTGTTCAAGTACAGGAATAATTCCGATACTCTATCCTTTTAACGGCAGAACCCGGGTTGCCTACTACAATGTTCAACATACCTCTCGCAAGCCCATTCTGTATATTTTATCGTACCGGGCTCCCACCTAACCCCAGCTCTCTGAACGCATCAAATATACGTACTCTTCTTGCTCATCGATTTCATCTATTGAAGTTACTTGTGATTATAAATTATATTTTTATATTTGTAAAGCGCACTTTATCTTTTATTATTTTAAAATCTTTTCCTCTAATTCTCGTAAAAAACTTTCTCTTTTCCCCTCGTTTTGCACATATACTGATTTCAACACTTCTTGGAGCAATATATTTCGTTCCCTCTTTTCTAACTGTAAATCTTTTAACTTCAACCTTACTTCATATAAAAAATCTAAATATGATTCATATGTCTCATCATATTTATTTGCAATATCATCTCGAATTTTTTTTGCGAGCTTCGGGCTCGCTCCCCCAGTAGAAACTGCTATATTAAGTAAACCACGATGAATCGCTGCCGGAAAATGAACATTACCACTTTCCGGATTTGTAATAACATTTACTAATTGATTCTCAGCGGCATCTTCAGCAACTTGTTCATTTAATATTGAATCACTACTTGCTGCAACAACTAAAAAAGCACTTTTAATATCACTTTTTTCATATTCTCTTTGATACCAACGAATTTTCTTTTCTTCCACAAGTTTTACTAAATTCGCATCTAATTCTGGACTTATCACAACTATATCCGCACCCTGTTTGAGTAAAGGAATAATTTTAAATCCTGCAACTTTTCCCCCGCCAATAACAACAACGCGTTTCTCATTAACTCGCACTGTAAGTGGATACATACTGATCTCCTTTCAATAACTCCGTCGTTTTCTGAATTAACATATCTTGAAACGCTTCATTCTTCCCTAAATATGGACTGATTTTTATCTCTTCCAATTCATATTGGCGCACTTCTTTCTCAATATGTTTCATAAGTAAACCTGTAAATAACAAGTAAGGCAGTACAACGATGTTCTTTTCTTTTCGTTCTACAACTTCCTTTAACTTCTCCTCAAATTTTGGCTCTGCAGCCGCTAAATAACAAACTTCTACTTTTTTAACCTTCTCTTTTGTTTGAAATAAAGAAGCAATCCAGTTTATATCTCTTAATACTTCAGGATCACTACTCCCTCTTGCAACGAGAAGTAACGTCACTTCATTTTTATCTTCCTGTTCGATGCCACTTCCGCTATACACCGATTTAACAAGTGTTTCTGATACACCAAACGGATTACCATACGTCACTTTAACATTTGGATATTGATTCTTGAGCTTTACCAATTCAAACGGAATATCTTTCTTCACATGACCTGCCGCTAATAAAAAAACAGGGATAGCAATAATCTCTGTGGCCCCACGCTTCACACATGTACGAAAACCATCTTCAATAGAAGGATTCGCTAACTCTAAAAAACAAACTTCTTGAATAGTCGCTTCTATACGGCTCATACACGATGTAATAAATTGAATCGCCTCTTCTTTCGCTGTCTTCAAACGACTTCCATGACATATATATAAAACGGCTTTCATTTTACAACACTCCACTTACTTGATAAGCATTTTCTGTCTGCTTCTCAAACCAATGAATTTTTTCTCTAAAACGGACAACTTCTCCAATTACAATCATGCTCGGATTTTGAATTTGCTCTTTTTTCGCAACATCTACAATTGTCCCTAACATTCCAACAACTGTGCGCTGCATAGACGTCGTCCCCTGCTCAATAATAGCAGCTGGCGTACTTTTATCTTTTCCATGCTTCATAAGTTGCTCACATATGTAGAGCAAATTACTAACCCCCATATATACCGCTAAAGTCTCTACACCTTTCGCTAAACTTTCCCATTTCACTTCTTCTTCAGCACCTTCTTTCCTATGCCCAGTCACAATAGCAAAACTTGCACTTGCATCACGGTGCGTCACTGGAATACCAGCATAAGCAGGTGCGGCTATTCCAGACGAAATACCTGGGACGATTTCAAATGGTACACCTTGCTTTGCTAATGCTTCGGCTTCTTCTCCCCCTCTACCAAACACAAATGGATCGCCGCCCTTAAGCCTTGTTACAACTTTTCCTTTTTTCGCATACTTAATAAGAAATATATTAATTGTTTCTTGCTTCATCGTGTGATAATTCGGGAGTTTCCCGCAATAAATCAAATCCGCTTCAGGCTTTGCGTGTGAAAGCAGCTCTTTATTCACAAGACGGTCGTATAAAATAACATCTGCCTTCTCAATACATTTCAATCCTTTAACAGTAATTAAATCTGGATCACCAGGACCCGCTCCAACAATATAAACCTTCCCCATCATCTCTCCTCATTTCTACTATTAAAGTGAAACTTCCATCCTTATATATGAATGGAAGTTTTCATTTCTTCATATTTCAATGTTCCTTACTCATGAATAACAAAGGCCGCGCTTTTTCGAATCTTCTTTTTTTCAAATAAAGCAATCTCCTTTACCTCTGGTAACGGTAAAAAATGTTTTTCAAGCTCCATCTCCGCCATCTTAAATGCCTGTTCTTCACTTTCAGCAACAACAACAATTGGAACAATGCTACTCACTAATACCGCTTCAAATCGATATAAATCCATATTGCCCCTCCTAAGACGCTATTACTTCTTCTAACACGTTATTTAACGCTATTTGTAATGTCTCTATACCAACACGACCTACAAAATCATAAAATGTTTCGGCTGGTAATTTGTTCTCTTTGAAATAACTTATAAATGATGCGAGTACATCAGGTAGATCCTCGCCATCTATTTTTCCTTTTAACTTTTGATTGTAGGCACCGCCATCTAACAATGTTCCACCTACGTATATTTCAAACGCTTCAACAATGCCTTTTTCCTTCGTTTTCATTTTCACCCCTTGTAACCCAATGTCAGCAATTTGACGTTGACCACATGAATTCGGGCAGCCTACCATATGAATTCGAACTGGAACATCGAGTGCAATTTGTGTATCTAAGTATTCTGCAATTTTTCTTAATCTTTCTTTCGTTTCTACTAGTGCAAGATTACAATATTCAATACCGGTACATGAAACCGCATAGCCAATAAATGATTTCGGGCTAGCAGATATCGCTTCAAACAGCGGTTCACTAAGTAATCCTTTTACATTTTCCGGAGGAACGTTCGGAATAATGAAGTTTTGCGAGTTACATGTACGAATTTGTCCATTTCCATATCGCTTTGCAATTCTTGCAATCTCAAACATTTCTTCTGCATGTAAACGACCTACCGGTACATTAAAACCTACATATTTTAATCCCTTTTGTTTTTGGTCTTGAACACCATAAAAATAGCCTGCATTCCATCCTTTGAGTGCACTTTCCCCTTTACTTTGTAAAGGCCCTGTATACTCTATTAGTTTCTCTTTAAATTTCTCTGCTCCCCAGTCCGCAACAAGAAATTTCAACCGAGCTAAATGACGTTTTTCACGATATCCAAAATCACGGAATATAGTAGCAATTGCAATCGCCACCGCCTTCACTTCTTCTGGTAAAACGAATACATCTAATTCATCAGCTAAATACGGTCGAGCTGATAATCCTCCACCTACTTTTATATGAAAACCAACTTTTTTCTCACCATCTATTTCTTTCGTTGCAGGCGTAAATGCAACACAGTTAATTTCTGCGTTTGCTGAATTATAAATATTAGAACTAATAGACATTTTAAATTTGCGTGGCAAGTTAGAAAACTCTTCATTATGTTGGAAGTAATCATATACTTCTTTTACAATATGCGTTGTATCGAATAGTTCATTTGCATCAATGCCAGCAAGCGGATTACCTGTAATATTCCGCGTTATATCACCACAAGCCCCCGCTGAAGATAACCCAACTCTTGCTAATCTTTTAAAAATATCTGGAATTTGCTGAATTTCTAACCAGTGAAACTGAATCGCCTGTCTCGTCGTAATATCTATTACATCACGTCCATAATCTTCAGCGATAGAAGCAAGTACTTCTGCCTGTGCATTTGTAATAATCCCCGACGGAATATTTACCCGCATCATAAAATAACCAGCTTCTTTCGGTCTTTGTAAATACAAGCCTGCCCATTTAAAGGCATCCCACTCTTCTTTCGGAATAGATTTGAAACCATTTTCCGCATAGTAAGGAATATCATTGAAAATTTCTAATCCATCTTTTTCTAATTTATTTTTCTCGGTCTGATTTAATTTTTCATTGTTAGCCCATACTTTTTCATAACTCATTGTTTATCCCCCTATATAAAACTACGCTCTTGTAAGTACTTCACGATTTGTTCTGCACATTCTTCAATAGAATATTTGTGCGTTTCTACAATTAATTCCGCTTGCTCTGGCTCTTCATAAGGCGAATCAATACCTGTGAAATCCTTAATATCACCTTTCCTTGCCTTTTTATAAAGTCCTTTCGGATCACGTTTCTCACACTGTTCAATCGGACACTTCACAAAAATTTCAATAAATTCATCTGCCTCTAATAAATCTCTTACTTGTTTGCGGTCTACTCGAAATGGTGAAATAAATGCTGTAAGGACAACTGCTCCTTGATCTACAAATAACTTTGCCACTTCGCCAATACGTCTTATATTTTCCATGCGATCACTTTCAGAAAATCCTAAGTCTTTATTTAAACCGTGGCGAATGTTATCCCCATCCAGCACATAATTTCCAATATTCTTTTCAAAAAGTTTACGAGCGACCGCATTCGCTACTGTAGATTTACCCGAAGCTGATAAACCAGTAAACCAAATTACAAAACTATGATGTCCATTCTTCACTCTTCTCTCATCTTTTGAAACCGAAGCTGTGTGCCAAGTAATATTCGTATCCATCTCGTTCTCTCCCTATTCTGTTACTACTTCTTTTTTCAAACCTTTAATTAGCACTTCCACTACTTCTTTACGACTAAATGTACTTGGCGGAATCTCACCGTTTCTTAATAATTCTCTTACTTTCGTACCCGATAAAATAACATGATCTTCTTTTCCGTGCGGACATGTTTTCGTTGAAGCCATCGCTTCACATTTCGTGCAGTAAAAACTATGTTCAAAGAATAGTGGTGTAATTCCTAACTCTTCTATCGTAAAATTTGTGAAGATTTCTTGCGCTTCATACGTTCCGTAATAATCTCCTACTCCAGCATGATCACGCCCTACTATAAAGTGGGTACATCCAAAATTCTTTCTTACTAACGCATGAAATATCGCTTCCCTTGGTCCTGCGTAACGCATGGCAGCAGGAAATACACTTAAAAAGACACGATTTTTCGGATAATAGTTTTGAAGAAGTACTTCATAGCTTTCCATTCTTACATCAGCAGGAATATCATCCGATTTCGTTTCTCCGACGAGCGGATTTAAAAAGAGACCATCTACAATTTCAAGAGCAGATTTTTGAATATACTCATGGGCACGATGTACCGGGTTTCTCGTTTGAAATCCAACCACTGTTTTCCACCCACGTTTTTTAAATGCTTCCCTCGTTTCAATTGGGTCTAAATGATAAGAAGGAAATTGATTATTTTCAAAGCGTTTTGTTAGAATAATAGTTCCTCCAACGTAAACGTTTGGTCGTTCATATAATTTTTTCACTCCTGGATGAGCCTCATCCGTTGTTTTATATACAAGTAACGCTTCTTTTTCTTTATCTGGTACAAAAATATCTTCTATTTGAATGACACCGTATATATTTCCGTTGTTGACAAGCTTTACTTCCTCTCCAGTCTTCAGGCTTTCTGCGACTTTTTCTGTTACCGGTAATGTAATCGGTATACTCCACACACTACCATTTGCTAAACGAAGCGTTTCTACAACTGAATCATAATCTTCCTTCCCTAAAAAACCAGTAAGGGGGCTATATCCACCTATCGCCAATAGTTCTAAATCACTTAACGCAATATTGTCTAATTTAATTTCTTTTTCAATTTGTGATACGTCATATGTCTCATCTATACGGTTTACTAATTCGTTTACTATGCTCATTTTTCTATATCCTCTCTTAGCTTTATTTCAAGATTCATCTTATTGGTAATGAAGACCACATTCAGTTTTCACTTTTCCAGCCCATCTACCATCTCTTGAATCGCCACCATCCCCTACAGGTAACGTACATTTCTCACACCCAATACTTGGATAGCCAACATCATGCAACGGGTTATACGGCAAGCTATGTTTGTATACATATCGCCAAACTTCTTTCCACGTCCAATGAATGAGTGGACAAACTTTAATAGATTGAAAACGATGATCTTGATTTATAAACTTTGTATGCTTACGTGTTTCTGATTGTTCCCTTCTTAAGCCCGATATCCATGCTTTTTCCACGACTAATGATTTTTCTAAAGGTAAAATTTTTCTAATCTTACAACAAAGATTCGGATTGCTCTCCCACAGTTTTTCACCATGCAACTTCGCCTGTTCATCAAGTGTAAGTTCTGGCTGTTTTTCTATAATATTCAATGAAGGAAATCGTTCCCGCACTTTTTGAATTAATTCATACGTTTCTTGAAAATGAACATTTGTATCCAAAAATACAACTTTAGCAGATGGATTTACTTGGTTTATAATGTGCAGCAATACCATACCTTCCACCCCAAAGCTACATGCGTAGACAACCTCATCTTTATATTCTTTATAAGCCCAATTTAATACTGATAACGCGCCTTTTGTTTCATCTTCTTCCGAAAACGAAACAACATTTTCTTCCCACGTTTCATACGTCAACATGTTTTTTCCCCCTGTAAAAGCAAAAAGACGGTTTTAACCTAATGAAAATAGGTTAAAACCGCCTCTAGTTTTTCTAGTCAGCGCTTTTCACTTTAAACGTACTTTTTCACTTTTCTCTAACTGAATTACTTTTCCATCTTGCACAACAATTGTAATTGAACCATATTTCATATCAGCAAGCATCGCTTCAATCTTCTCGGATACTTCATCAAAATGTTCCCGTAAACTCACGCGAACAGCCCCCCCTTTTTATTCATAAAAAAAATCTTTCCCATTTCGAAAAGACTGTTCGGTAATATATTTTACCTTATCTTTCAAAATGGATCCCATTTTGCTGGATTTAGCACCTTGCTTTCTATAAGCAGGTTGCCGAGCTTCTTCGGGCCAGTTCCCTCCGCTTCTCTTGATAAGCTTTGTATTTGTATTTTATCACAATTCTGATTTTTTTCAATCCTAGTTTTCCGATATATTTTAATTATTTTATTTTATAAAAAAGGAATTGCCCATTCGAACAACTCCTTTTCCTATTTAGACAAGCTCTTTAATACGTATGCGATCGTTCCCAATAATATTTTCATATGTTTCGCGTTCCACAACTACTTGCGATGTTCCGCCTTTTGCAAAGACAACGGCTGGTCTTCGAATCCGATTGTAATTATTCGCCATCGAATACCCGTAGGCTCCTGTACAGGAAACTGCTAGTAAATCAGCAGAAGCGACTTTTGGTAAATGAATATCCCAAATCAACATATCTCCACTCTCACAGCATTTCCCAGCAATCGAAACGAGTTCCTCATTCTCATCATTCCCTCGATTCGCTAACATTGCTTCATAACGCGCACTATATAAAGCAGGTCTTAAATTATCTGTCATTCCACCATCGACTGATACATATTTCCGAATACCAGGAATATCTTTCACAGATCCAACTGTATAAATTGTTGTCCCAGCATCACCTACAATGCTACGGCCTGGTTCAATCCATATTTCTGGCAATGGATATTCACATACAGTAAATTGTTCTCTCACTGCACTTGTTACAGCTCGCACATATGTCTCAAGAGTTAATGGTGTATCCGACTCTGTGTAGCGTATTCCAAATCCCCCGCCTACATTTAGCACTTTTACTACATAGTTTGTTTGCTCTCTCACTTCTTCTAAAAATTGGCGAAGAACTTCAATTGCTCGAACAAAACCAGCTGTTTCAAATATTTGCGATCCGATATGTGAATGAATCCCTAGCACATTATAATTTGATTTTTGTAAAGCAAATCCAATTGCCTGCATCGCTTGACCGTTTGAAACGCCAAATCCAAATTTCGAATCATCTTGGCCTGTTGTAATATATTCATGTGTGTGCGCCTCTACTCCAGGCGTTACACGAATTAATATGTTCACAAATTTTCCATGTTGCATCGCTAAATCGTGTAAAACTTCTAATTCAAAGAAATTATCTACGACAAAACAACCAATATTCGCCTGAAGAGCCATCACTATCTCTTCTTCTGTTTTATTATTTCCATGAAAATGAATACGTGATGCTGGAAATCCTGCTTGGAGCGCAGTATATAATTCTCCCCCAGAAACAACGTCTAATGACATATTCTCTTCACGAGCTACTCGGCACATCTCCATGCACAAGAACGCCTTACTTGCATATGCTACTTGATAAGAGAAACCACTTTCTTTAAAAGCACGATGAAACGCTCGGCATTTTCCTCGAATAGACTCTTCATCGTATACATAAAGTGGTGTTCCGTATTGCTTTGCTAGCTGCGTCGTATCGCACCCTCCAATTTCTAAGTGTCCTTGCCCATTAATTCGGCTTGTGCCGTGTAAATACATTTAAATTCCTCCCTTATTTCCTCTAAAACTCATAACCCCAATCTTCTATTCATTGCAGCACGCTTTTAGATAGACAAAAAACGCGCGGAACAATGTTCACACGCGTTTCTTATTAGGAAAAATATATATTGAAAAAATAAACGAGTTGTTATCTCCTCAAAATAAGAAACCGCATCAACATCTCCAAATAGCTCTCCATAAAATAAATCTTATGACAGTACTACATTTATTCAATGCAGTCCCAATATATGAATAAGATGGTTATTCTTATATTTCGGCAATAGTCCCTTTCAACCTATGATCACAGATTCCATTAAATCTCCCATAGCTTACTCTTTCCTATCGCGGCCTCTACCTTTGAGAGTAGATGAGGTAAGTCTATTTAATTTTCAAACATCTAATTGTTGCTATTAACAATACCAAAGGACCATTTTATTTGTCAAACAATTTTTTATATTGTTTTTTTACAGTTTAGTTTGGTATCGTTTGGTAAGCGCTTTACTGAAATCTTTGTCACTTCCCATTCGCCTTCTTCGTTATTAAATGTAATCGTTACCTTCTCAAATGGTGGAGCAATTTTCCCAGCAACACGTTCATACTTTGTCACTTCAATACTTGCTTGAAATAAATATGTACCGCTATACACTTTTTTTAAACTAATAATTTTAGGACATTGATAAGGTTTCAAACTTCCATATTGTTTTTCAATTGCTTTATTTATTTTTGGAAATAAAACAGAATAAAGTGCATCTTCCATAAGAGGTGGATCATATTGGGCTACCGACACACTCGGTGAAGTAAAAAGTACAACACTACTGCATGCTATAAAACATAATAATTTTCGCATTATAACCTCCGTATTATCACGCGATTCTTTCTGCGTACGATAATTATCATACATAGAAATTCTGTTTTATTGTCTCCCACCACTCTTTTTCTACTCGATTATTATAAAAAAGCCCACAACCTTCTTTTATTTTCGTATAATGATACTCATAGTATAATAATCATAATAACAAAGGACTGTTCGTATATATAAAATGAGTCGTTAAGCAAACTGACTCTCAAGAACTGTCATGCTTTTTAGGAGAGGAGTATATTATGCTACAACATCTGTTTCCAAAACTGCGATTTGCACTCGTTGCAGTCGTTTTACTATGGATTAAAACATATATTGTGTACAAGCTAGCATTTGATATTAAAATTGATAATTTCTTTGAAGAATTCATGCTTTTTATCAATCCACTAGCTGCGTTACTTTTATTTTTCGGCTTAGCTTTACTTGCATCTAAGCACCGAAACCGAATTATAATTGGAATCAGTTTTATACTGTCATTTATTTTATTTGGAAACGCAATGTTTTATGGGTTCTATAACGATTTCGTTACTTTCCCGGTTTTATTCCAAACAAACAATATGGCTGATTTAGGGACAAGTATAAAAGAACTCTTTACGTACAAAACATTACTTTTATTTGCAGATGCAATTATTTTAATGTTTATTTCGCGTAAATTCCCATCATTTGGCGACAAAACACCACTTTCCCGCTCAGAGAAGCGAACTTTCTTTAGCGGTGTAACAGCTTTATTAGCACTACAAATTGTTGTATCAGTTATTTATAAACCACAAATGTTCTCACGCTCATTTGACCGTCAAACTGTCGTGAAGAATTTAGGTTTATACACATATCATCTATTTGATATTACGCTTCAATCCAAGTCTTCAGCTGAGCGTGTATTTGCAAGTGGGGATGGGTTTTCTGAAATTAAAAACTATACAGACTCAAAAGACAAACAAGTTGATAAAAACTTATTTGGAGCTGCAAAAGGTAAAAATGTAATTTTAATTTCAATGGAATCTACACAAAGCTTTGTTATTAATAAAAAAATAAATGGAAAAGAAATTACACCATTTTTAAATGAATTTATTAAGGATAGTTTCTATTTCGATAACTTCTATCATCAAACTGGACAAGGTAAAACTTCTGATGCTGAATTTATCGTTGAAAACTCACTTTATCCGCTAGATCGTGGTTCTGTATTCTTTACTCATGCAACAAATGAATACACAGCGACACCAGAACAATTAAAGAAATACGGATATTCTTCTGCTGTCTTCCATTCAAATGATAAAACGTTTTGGAATCGGGATGTAATGTATCCTGCGCTTGGATATGATCGTTACTTTAATTTAAATGATTACGCAGGAACGGAGCAAATGTCTGTCGGTTGGGGATTAAAAGATAAAGAGTTCTTTGAACAATCTATTCCAAAGTTAAAATCTTTACCGCAACCGTTCTATACAAAATTTATTACATTAACAAATCATTTTCCGTTTCTTCTAAATCCGGAAGATCAATATGTTGATGAATTCAACTCGGAAAGTGGTGTTGTAAACCGCTACTTCCCAACTGTTCGTTACACAGATGAAGCTCTTAAATTATTTATTAAACAATTAAAAGAAGAAGGATTGTATGATAATTCCGTTATTGTCATCTATGGTGATCATTACGGTATTTCCGAAAACCATAACGCAGCTATTGCACAGTTCCTAGGAAAAGATACTATTACACCATTCGATTCTATGCAATTACAACGAGTCCCTCTTATTATTCATGTGCCTGGCCAAGAAGGAAAAGTTGTTTCTAAAGTATCCGGTCAAATTGATATTAAGCCAACGCTCTTTCATTTACTTGGTATTAAAACAAATAAATCCGTTGAATTTGGAACTGACTTATTTATTAAAGAGAAAGATCCGCTTATGGTAATGCGTGATGGTAGCTTTGTTTCTGAAGAGTATGTTTATACAAAAAATATGTGCTACAAAAGAAGTACAGGTGAAGAAGCTGACATGGCGCTATGTCAGCCGTATATTGAAAAAGCAAAAACAGAATTAAAACTCTCCGATAAATTAATTTATGGAGATTTGTTACGCTTCGATCCTAATAATCGATATAAAACCGGAACGATGACAACGAAATTTGAATAGTAAAGGAAGCAACTTTATACAAGTTGCTTCCTGTTTTTATTTTCACTTAATTTTCAAACCATCCTTCTATGAAATCTTTCACAAATTGGTAATTTCTTTCGTATGAGGAATAAATTTATGGTATGATAAAATAAGTAAACTTTCATACACTAATTAAGAATTTATTACAGAAAGCAAGGGATCAGATTTTGTATAGAGCAGCTATTCCAAACTTATTTACGCTCGGAAATTTATATAGCGGATTTTTATCAATCGGCTATGCATCTTTAGGATATTATAAATCAGCTGCTATTTTAGTACTTATCGGGATGATGTTAGATAGTCTTGATGGTCGTGTTGCTCGTTTATTACGTGTTGATTCACAAATGGGAAAAGAGCTCGACTCGCTTGCAGATGTCGTAACATTTGGTGCAGCACCAGCTGTTTTAATGTATTACACATCTTTCTCAAACTACGGAATCATCGGATTATACATAGCGGGATTATTCCCTCTTTTCGGAGCATATCGTTTAGCACGATTTAATGTAACACCATCTTCTACTTCAATGAAATATTTCACTGGAGTACCGATTACAGCAGCGGGAGGGCTTGTTGCTTTCTTAACATTATTTTCACATACCATTCCAAAAATCGTTCTTATTACCGTATTTGTAACGTTCGCATTTTTAATGGTGAGCCGCATTCGTATCCCAAGTTTAAAAGATGTACCAATTCCACGATATAGCATCATTATTACACTATTTTTAGTTGGAATCATTATTACAATGTATCAAACAGGATTTGGAAATTTTTCTGTTTTCTTATTCATTGCCATTCCACTATATATTTTGTACATGTTATCTCAATTCATTAGACAAAGACCGTCTAAAAAAGCGAATAAAGAAAAATAAGAAAACCTTCCGAGTCCGGAAGGTTTCTTTTTATTTTGTAACTAATACCTTTTGATTTACAGGTGTTACTGGCTCTTCGCCGTTTAATATAGCTAAAATATTTCTGACAGCCATTTCAGCCATCGCATCACGAGTTTCAAATGTTGCATTCCCTACGTGTGGAGCAAGTACTACATTCTTTAATTCTTTTAGCTCTTCTGTAATTTTCGGTTCAAATTCAAACACGTCAAGAGCTGCTCCTTCAATTTCATTCGTTTTTAATGCATGAGCAAGTGCTGCTTCATTCATAATTGGTCCACGTGAAGCATTTACAATATACGCTGTTTTCTTCATCATTTTAAACTGTTCTTCATCAATCATATGATGTAATTTTGGATTATAAGCACAGTTAATTGTAATAAAGTCTGCTGTTTGTAATAATTCTTCCAACGTCACATACGTTGCTCCCAGTTCACTTTCAGCTTCAAACTTACGATTTGGCCCTGTATATAAAACATCCATTCCAAATGCTTTCGCACGTTTTGCAACAGCCTTCCCGATTTCTCCAAGACCTATAATTCCGATTGTCTTACCATGGACTTCTCGTCCTAAGAAAAATAACGGTGCCCATCCGTTAAATCCAGTCGTACGACATAACGTATCCCCTTCAGGAATTCTACGCGCCGCTGCTAAAAGAAGTGTAAATGTTAATTCTGCAGTCGCTTCCGTTGATACTTTCGGTGTATTCGTAACTGCAATTCCTTTTTCACCCGCATACGTGTAATCAATATTGTCGTAACCAGCACCATAGTTTGCAACAATCTTTAAATGAGGTGCTGCATCAATAACTTCTTTTGGCACCTTTGTCGAAAGTAAACTTAACAATGCATCTTTATCTTTTACACGCTCTGTTAATTCATCTATAGAAATTAACTCCTCTTTATCGTACATTTCTACATCATGATCTTTTAATAGTTCTAATCCAATTTCCGGAATTTTTCCTGCTACTAATATTTTTGCCACTACTAACACCTCTTCTATAGAAAATAAGATATCTCTTATATTTCATTGTAAGAAATCCACATATAAAAACCAAGGAATTTGATTATAGTTTTAAAAATCGACACTTTTCCATGAAAAAAGAGGAGATGCAACTCTCCCCTTTTCTTACGCTTTTTCCTGCGATTCTTTTCCAAGCTTCACATCAATAGTTCCTTCTGCAACCGTATCGCTAATTTGCTCCTCAATAACCGATTGAGATGCAGCATTCGTTTCAGAAGTATAAGCTTGTTGCTGTGTACCTTGTACATTTTGTTTATTTTGTTGTTTCGCCATTTCTTACCCTCCTTTTCATTCTTTCTTATTTTGAACAAAAAGGACGGTTTTCATCAAAAAATTGCGTTTCATTTTGAATTTGTTACTTCTTCTTCAAGCGACCTCATTACTCTTGCTCGCTTCGTAAATGTTGCAACCTGAGTAACACCGTGAGCTAGTAATGTTTGTACATTTTCTTGTACATAATTCCCTAAATCATTTGGATAATGGGCATCCGAAGAAATCGTAATTGGAACACCATACTTAGCTAATACTTGTAAATATAGTGGACTTGGGCACATTTCACGAACAGGATAGCGATAGTATAATCCTGCATTTATTTCTGTTGCCGTATTCGTTTCTACTAACGCACAGGCAATTTCCTCATAATAAGAAAGCTGTTCATTCTCATCCAATCGATAATTAAATACCTTTATATTATCAAGATGAGCGATAATATCAAATAACTCAGTACGAATCGCACTCTCAACTGTTTTAAAAAACATATCATATAATGCGCGTAGGTCATGCTTCTCAAAATATTCTTTCGTATCTGGATTATCGAATCCCCAGCCATTTAGAAAATGAACGGAACCAATTATATAATCAAAGTCTCCTAGCGCTAATAATTCTTTTAACTCTCCTTCACAACCAATAAAATAATCCGCTTCAATTCCAAGTTTAAGTGTGACACCTCTTTTACTCCATCGTTCTTTCGCCTCTTCAATGACCTTTGTAAAATCATACAGTGAAACTACCCTTACTTGATCTAACCATTCCTTCTGTATACGACCGAGCTTAGAATCACTAATATCTACATATTTTTCATAATATCCTTTCGCTTCATGAAAACGATATAAATGATCAACAATCCCAACTTCTGTTATACCTTTTCGCACAGCTTCTTCTAAATAGAGGTCCATCCATTCTGTTGTAAATGGCCCTTCCTTCACACGCTTTTTCAAACGCTCTTGTGTTTTCATAAGCCAATCAATAGAATGCCTTTCTTGAAGCGGTTCATAACATTCCAGCGCTTCATTTATTTTAGCAAGCCATCCTATTGAATACGGTCCTTCTTCTAAGTGAAGATGATAATCTACTTTCATATACATTCCCCCTTATAATGTATCTATTTCCCTTCTATCCCCAACTCTCGAAAGCTTTCCATTTCGTTCTTTCACCTCTCGCATGACATCTTCCAATGTAATATTTTTTTCAGCTAATAAAACGAAACAGTGATAAAATACATCAACCATTTCTTTCACTACTTCTTCTTTATCATTATTTTTACATGCGATAATTACTTCAGCACACTCTTCACCAATTTTCTTTAAAATTTTATCTTCTCCTTTTGAAAATAAATAATTTGTATACGATTCAGGAAGTGGGCTTTCCTTTCGTTCTTCAATTGTTTTATACAGCAACTTAAAGGCATTTTCCATATGTATCCCCCTATAGAATTTGATAGTGAAAACATGTCTTCTCTCCCGTATGACAAGCAGGTCCTACTTGTTTCACATTCACAACAATTGAATCTTGATCACAATCTAAATATAAAGATTGCACATATTGAACATTCCCTGATGTTTCCCCCTTATTCCATAACGACTGCCTCGAACGAGAATAAAACCATGTTCTTTTCGTCTCTAACGTTTTTTCATATGCTTCTTCATTCATATAAGCTAGCATTAAAACTTCTTTCATACCTTCTTCGATGACAATTGCTGGTATTAATCCTTTTGAAAAATTAGGTTTCATAACCGCACCTCAACATTTGCATCTCTTAATTTTCGCTTTACACTCTGCACTGTCGCCTCACCATAATGAAAGATGGATGCCGCTAACGCTGCATCAACTGTTGTCTTTTGAAAAACTTCTATAATGTGATCCGTATGACCACAGCCCCCTGATGCGATGACTGGAATGGAAACACTTTTTGAAATTTCTTCTGTTAAACGAAGGTCATATCCGCTTTTCGTTCCATCTGCATCCATACTCGTTAACAAAATTTCACCTGCTCCAAGTTTAACAACACGCTTCGCCCATTCTATGGCATCCATTCCTGTGTCAACTCTTCCGCCGTTGACATATACGTTCCATTTACCTTCTGCTACTTTTCTAGCATCAATTGCCACGACAATACATTGTGATCCAAAGTGTTCTGCCCCTTCTTCTATTAACTTCGGGTTTCGCACTGCCGCTGAGTTTATTGAAACTTTGTCTGCTCCAGCTCTTAGTAAATTGTACATATCTTTCACACTTGAAATCCCCCCGCCAACCGTAAGAGGAATAAATACTTTAGCTGCTGTTTTTTCTACAACATCTATAATCGTTTTTCTTCCTTCATGAGTCGCCGTAATATCTAAAAATACGATTTCATCTGCCCCTGCCTCGTTATATGCTTCAGCTATTTCAACCGGATCACCGACATCTTGTAATCCTATAAAATTTACACCCTTTACGACTCTCCCTTCTTTCACATCTAGACATGGAATAATTCGTTTCGCTAACATAACTTCGTTACCTGTAACACTTCTTCTAAATCAATCGTTTTTTCGTAAAGCGCCTTTCCAATTATGACACCATATATATTCATATCATTTAACTTTTTCACATCTTGAATAGATGCCACTCCTCCAGAGGCGATGAGACGAATGCCCACACTTTTTTGAAGTATCGCTAATTGTTCAAAATTTGGACCTGCAAGCGTTCCGTCTTTCGAAATGTCTGTAAACACAATCGTTTGAACACCTAAACTTTCCATTTGTTTCGCTAAACTAACGTAAGAAATTTCAGACAGATCAAGCCAACCTCTCGTTGCTACGAAACCATTTTTCGCATCAATTCCAACAATGATTTTCTCTTTATATAGACGAACTGCTTCCTCTAAAAATGACTTATTATAAAGAGCTGCTGTTCCTAAAATCACTTTTTCTACACCTGCTGACAATAACTTCTCCACCGCTTTAAGTGAACGAATTCCTCCTCCCACTTGCACAGGAATACGTACCGCCTTGCAGATTTTTTCAATGACGGGCAAATTTAACGACTCGCCAGCAATTGCACCATCTAAATCAACAATGTGTAGTATTTCCGCTCCAAGCTTTTCAAATATGATCGCCTGCGCTACCGGATCTTCATTCATCACCGTTTCTTTACTAAACTCTCCTTGATAAAGTCTAACGCATCGCCCTTCTTTTAAATCGATAGCTGGGAAGATTTCCATGCTTCTACCACTCCTTGAAAATTTTTTAATATTTGCATGCCAATTTCGCCACTTTTTTCTGGATGAAACTGTGCACCAAATACATTTCCTTTCGCGACAAACCCTGGTACTTGCATTCCATAATCACTTACTCCGCATACAATTTCATCTGGACAATCCGCGTAATATGAGTGAACATAATACACGAAAGAACCATCCACTAATCCATTCCAAAGCGAAAATTCTCTTTCCTTCCTTAATTCATTCCATCCCATATGAGGAATTTTATACGAAACTTTTAACTTACGAATTTCACCTGGTAGTAAACCTAACCCGCTACAATCTTTTAGTTCCTCACTTCGTTCAAATAAAAGTTGCATGCCCAAACATATACCGAGGAGTGGTTTTCCTATGTCACAAACTTCTTTTAGTACACACACTAAATCTCTTTCTTCTAATACATCCATCGCTTTCGGAAATGCACCTACTCCCGGTAGAATCACGCCATCGCTTCTCAATATCTCTTCTTTATCACTCGTTACAATGTACTCTGCCCCAATATATTTTAATGCTTGCTCTACACTGCGAATATTCCCCATTCCATAATCTATAATGGCAATCAATTACAACATCCCTTTCGTTGAATTTACACCAGTAATGTTGGCATTATTTTCGATCGCTTCTCTAAGCGCTCTACCAAAAGCTTTAAATAATGCTTCAATTTTGTGATGTGTATTACTTCCGTATAGAACGCGCGCATGTAATGTAATATTGGCAGCATGTGCGACTGCTCTAAAAAATTCTTCCGTCAATTCTGTATCAAAATCCCCGAGCTTCGGATTTGTTAATTCCCCTTGAAATACACAATATGAGCGTCCACTTATATCAATTGCGACAAATCCTAAAGATTCATCCATCGGTACATACGCAGAACCGTAACGATTAATTCCCTCTTTGTTTTGCAATGCTCCTTTCAAGCAATTTCCGAGTACAATTCCAACATCTTCAACGGTGTGATGTGCATCGACAAATACATCACCTTCTGCTTCAACTTGCAATCCAAATCTTCCATGTCTAGCAAATAAAGTAAGCATATGATCGAAAAAACCAACCCCTGTTTGAATAGATACATTTGTACTTTCATCAAGCTGCAAATTTAATTTAATTTTTGTTTCTGTCGTCTCACGTACTTGACTGGACTGACGCATTATTTTTCCTCCTCAAACCTTATTTGGATTGCTCTCGCATGTGCATGTAACCCTTCTTTATTTGCAAGCTCTACAATGTGATGCTGTACATTTTTTAATGCTTCCTCCGTATAAGAAATAAAACTTGATTTTTTCACGAAATCATCGACTGATAACGGAGAAAAAAATCTTGCCGTTCCGCTCGTTGGTAATACATGATTCGGTCCCGCTAAATAATCCCCGAGCGGTTCAGGTGCATATGACCCAAGGAAAATAGAACCTGCATGTTTCACATAATCTAGAGCATTCATCGGTTCTTTTATATGTAACTCTAAATGTTCTGGAGCAATTTCATTTGATAACTTTAGTGCCTCCTCTAAAGAAGGAACGATAAAGATGGCTCCATTTCTATTTATTGATTCACGTGCAATTTCACTTCTTGGTAACATTTCTAACTGTCTTTCTATCTCTTTTTCTACTTCTTTAGCTAGTTCCATATTCGTTGTAATACAAATCGCCGTTGCTCTCTCATCATGCTCTGCTTGCGATAATAAATCCGCTGCGATATATTTTGCATTACCTGTTTCATCCGCGACAACTACAATTTCTGATGGACCAGCAATCATATCGATATTTACTATTCCGTATACTTCTCGCTTCGCTAGAGCGACATACAAATTTCCCGGTCCAACTATTTTATCCACTTTCGGAATCGATTCCGTCCCGTATGCTAAAGCAGCAATTGCTTGCGCGCCACCTATCGTATAAATTTCATCTACTCCCGCAAGATTTGCAGCAGCTAATATATGCGGATCAATTCCTCCTTTCCTCGGCGGTGTTACCATTACAATCTTTTTTACACCTGCGAGTTTCGCCGGCAATACATTCATTAATACTGAAGAAGGATATGAGGCTGTCCCACCCGGTACATATACACCTACATTTTCTAACGGCCGAATGAGTTGCCCTCTAATTATGCCTTTACTTTCACAATCGAATATTGAGTGCTTCTTTTGCTTTTCGTGATACGAAACAATGTTTTTCTTCGCCTCTTTTAAAGCTTCTAAAAATGAATTCGTTACAAACATACTCGCTTGCTGTATTTCTTCTTCACTTACACGAAAATCTTTCATCTCTACACCATCAAACTTTTTTGTATAGAAAGATAAAGCTTCATCTTTCCCTTCCCTTACATTTCTAATGATTTCTCTTACACTTCTTTGAACAGTTTCTTCTATTATATTAGCGTTTTCTCTTAGCACTTTTACTTTAGATAATGCCTCCTTAAAGTCTTCATAAATGATTTTCATTTTAAGTCCTCCTATTTCCCTGATAAGATTTCTTGCTCCATCATATTTACAATACTGAATATTTCGTCTTTTTTAGTTTTTAAGGCTGCCTTATTTACAATCATCCGAGCCGATATAGAGTGCATTTCCTCAAATACAATAAGTCCATTCTCTTGTAATGTTTTTCCTGTTTCAACAATATCTACAATCGCATCTGCCAATCCAAGAAGAGGAGCGATTTCTACAGAACCTTCTATTTTAATAATTTCTACATCCTCTCCCTTATCATGAAAATAAGTAGAAGTAATATGTGGGTATTTCGTAGCAATTCTTTTCTTCCGGTAACTCTTCGGATTATACGTAGGAATAGAAGCAACACAAAACTTACAAATCCCCACTCCTAAATCCAGCATTTCATAAATATCTTTCTCGTTTTCCATTAAAATATCTTTTCCAACGATCCCAATATCAGCTACCCCATGTTCTACATAAGTAGCAACATCAACCGCTTTTACTAAAATAAATGAAACATTTGTATTTTTACTTTGAAATACAAGCTTCCGACCTTTATTTTTGAGATCGGAACAATCAATTCCAATCTGCTCAAAAAGTGGAATGACATGTTTTTCTAACCTTCCTTTCGTTAACGCAATTTGAATGTTACGCATGAAGCCTCTCCTTCTTTCTGGACTACCCATTTCTCATTCCATACATATTCCACTAAATATTCATTCTTTGCCTCAACGACTGTTCCTATTTTATTTTTTCTTGCAAATTGAAATGTATCGCTTAAATTAGAGAATAGAGATAACCAAGCATTTTTCCCATCCTTTCGAAGTAAATTTCGTAACCTTTCTGCTTCCGCTAATCTATTTAACTCATAATGAATCACAATATCAATTTGATTTCGTTCATATGGTTCTTGCTGCTCTTGCAGCGCCTTCACAATTTGATTTACTTGTACCGCGAGTCCAACAGCTGGCAGCATTTCTCCAAAATTCCCAATTAGCTCATCGTATCTTCCGCCACTAACGATTTCTTCTCCAATTTCATATATATATCCTTTGAAAATAACACCCGTATAGTAATCTAAGTGTTGAATCATACCCAAATCAATTGATATGTAAGAACCATATCCTAACGTTTCAATTGTTTCATACATTTCTTTTACTCTTGCAATTGCCATTTTCATTTCATTACTTGAAGCAAGCTTTTCTGCCTCCTCAATAACTTCTAAATTTCCAAATAGCCTTGGTAATTTCTCAAGTAATCTTACTGTCTCATCGCATCGATCTAATTTCTTTTCTCCGATAAAATTTGAGAGGGCAGCATAATTTTTACTTTCTATATACGTTCTAAGTACCCTTTCTTCTTCATCCTGGATGGAGAGTTTTTTTACAATACATTTATATAACTGGACTTGCCCAATCTCAATTGTAAAAGATTGCACCTTCAACTTTTGAAGTGCTTGAATGACACTTATTACACATTCAATTTCAGCTCTTACATTATCAATCCCAATAACTTCAATACCACTTTGTACGATTTCATTATATTTTCCAGAATGGGATTCATTCGCTCGAAATACATTCCCGCTATACGTCACTTTAAGTGGCGTATCCCATCTCTGTGTTCCAATAACTCTCGCTAAAGGAATTGTCATATCTGGACGTAAAACGATAATCCTTCCCTTTTCATCAAAAAATTTATACATCTTCTCTTCATCTATCGGTCTATTTTGAAATGCAAAAACATCATAAAATTCAATTGTAGGTGTTCTTATTTCCTCATAACCTCTCTCTAAAAAAGTAAGCCTTAATTTTTGCTCCACTTCTTCAATTAACGTACATTCTTCGAATAAATAATCTCTCGTTCCATTCGGGTTTGCCCGTTTCCATTTTGTCATTTGAATTTTCACACCTTTCCCCTTCTAATGTATGCCTATTTCATTCACCTAAGCCGAAAATAAAAAGAGCCTTGTAGACAAAATACCTACAAGGCTCTTCAGTAGAGTGTAGGTACAACGGGAATAACCCTTGTACCTACACGTTTTCACGCTAGGTTCAAGGGTTTCATGTATGATGATGTAGTTGTGTAAGCATTGTAATAGATTGCACGATATTCATAATACTTACTCCCTTTCTCCTCTGATTTTCACATAGTATATAACAGTTCATTTTGAATGTAAATATATTTTAAATATTACGTTATTTCTTAATATACAGCTACCTTTCTTTCATACTCTTTTATTTCTTTTTCATATTGCATTGTAATACTAATTTCATCTAAACCATTTAATAACTTCTCTTTCCACATTTTCTCGATTTTAAAATGAAATCTATGCGTATTCGTTGTCATTATTTCATTTTCTAAATCAACTATGATTTGTTCCCTCGCATCTGTTTTAGCAAGTTGTTCACGCATATCTTTATCCATTACAATCGGTAACATGCCATTCTTCATACAATTCATATAAAAGATATCGGCAAATCCTCCAGCGATAATAACGCGGAAACCATAATCAGCAAGCGCCCACGGAGCATGTTCTCTAGACGAGCCACATCCAAAATTATCACCTGTGATTAATATGCTGGCTCCTTTTCTTTCTTGTGCATTCAGCGGGAAATTAGGGTTTTCTTGGCGATTATTATCATATCGCCACTCATCAAATAAAAACATTCCAAACCCAGTTCTTTCAATTCTCTTTAAATATTGCTTCGGAATAATTTGATCTGTATCAATGTTATCATTCATCAGTACTGCGGCAGTACCTTTATGAATACGAAATGGCTCCATCATAACTCTCCTTTCTAATATCAACAAAATGACCATATAACGCAGCCGCTGCCGCCATTGCCGGGCTAACTAAATGCGTTCGTGCTCCCTTTCCTTGTCTTCCTTCAAAATTGCGATTTGACGTAGAGGCACAATGTTCTCCTTCAGGCACTTGATCTGGATTCATACCTAGACACATTGAGCATCCAGGCTCTCTCCATTCAAATCCAGCTTCTTCAAATATGCGATGTAATCCTTTATGCATCGCCGCTTCTCTTACCCTTTGAGATCCAGGTACAACAAGTGCTCGCACACCTTCTTTTACTTTTTTACCTTTCACGACAGATGCAGCAATTTCTAAGTCAGAAAGCCTGGAATTTGTACAAGATCCAATGAAAACATGTTGAACTGGAATGTCATACGTACTTTGTCCGGGACTCAATCCCATATAAGAAAACGCTCTTTCGTCATTTGCATCATGCTTTTCTGGCAATTTCTCATCGATCCGAACACCCATACTAGGATTTGTTCCCCACGTAACGTACGGCGCTAAATCCGCAACATCTACTAGAATATGTAAATCATAAACTGCATCTAAATCTGTATAAAGTTCTGACCATTTTTTCTTAATAGATTCATAGTCTTTCGGTGCATATTTACGCCCTTTTACGTAAGCAACTGTTTTTTCATCTGGTGCAATAATGCCAGCCTTTGCTCCCCCTTCAATTGCCATATTGCAAAGCGTCATCCTCTCTTCCATATCCATAGCATGAATGGCCTCTCCGTAAAATTCCATTACGTAACCTGTTCCAACTGCTACTCCGTACTTTGAAAGAAGGTGTAAAATAATATCTTTCGCATAAACACCTTGCGGTAACTTTCCTTTTAACTCAATGCCCATCGCTTTCGGCTTTCGTTGCCATAACGTTTGCGTTGCCAATACATGTTCCACTTCACTCGTACCAATACCAAACGCTAGTGCGCCAAAAGCACCGTGTGTTGCTGTATGACTATCACCACAAACAATCGTTTTTCCTGGCTGTGTGAGTCCAAGTTCTGGTCCTATAACATGAACAATCCCTTGCTCTTCATCTCCGATATCCGCTAATGGCACCTGAAATTGTTTACAGTTTTCCCGAAGTGTATCTAGTTGCTGCTTCGCAATGCGGTCGGTAATATTCCAAACATCTTTCGTTGGAATATTATGATCCATCGTTGCAAATGTTAAATCTGGTCTGCGGACTGTTCGATTTGTAAGCCGCAAGCCTTCAAAGGCTTGCGGTGACGTTACTTCATGAACAAGATGTAGATCGATATATAATAAATCCAATCCATTTTCATTAGTCGCAACTACATGTCTTTCCCAAAGCTTATCTAGTAACCTTTTCGCCATTATCTTCCTCTCCCTACTAACGCTTGCTCTTCCATTTCTTGAATAACTGCCTTTGTAAATGAAGTTGTCGTTTCAGTCCCCCCGATATCTGCTGTACATTTTCCTGATTTAAGGACTGCAGAAACTGCTTCTTCAATTGCATAGCCTTCTCTCGTTAATCCGAACGATTGCCCAAGCAGCATTGCAACAGAACGCATCATCGCAATTGGATTTGCCTTATTTTTCCCCGCAATATCCGGTGCTGATCCGTGAATAGGCTCGTATAATGAAGGCCCCTTTTCAGCGTGACTTGCTGATGGAAGCATTCCTAATGATCCAGCTAATACTGAAGCCTCATCACTTAAAATATCACCAAATAAATTTTCCGTTACAATAACGTCAAATCTTCCTGGATTCCGAATTAATTCCATAGCTGCTGCATCTACTAAAATGTGTTCTACTTCCACATTCGGGTAGCGAAGTGCTACTTCTTCTGTCACAGTTCTCCATAATTTACTAGACTCTAAAACATTCGCTTTATCAATAGATGTTACTTTTTTCTTCCGCTTATTCGCTAATTGAAAAGCATACGAAACGATACGTTCAATTTCATGGCGATGATACGTAAGTGTATCTGTCGCCACTTCTTCCGTTCGCTCTTTCGGATAAGAAAAATAAATTCCGCCTGTTAATTCACGAACGACAACGAAATCAATTTCATCAGCGTTTTTTAATGGTGATAAATGTGCAGTTGCACTTTCTACCGTTACAGGGCGAACATTCGCAAATACACCGAGTCCTTTTCTTAATGCTAATAATCCTTTCTCAGGCCTTTCTTTCGCACTATCCCACCTTGGTCCACCTACTGCTCCAAGCAAAACCGCATCACTCGCTAAACAGGCGGCAAGTGTTCGCTGTGGTAATGGTTGCCCAGTTAAATCGATAGCGACACCACCAAAATACTCATCTTGCAAATGAAAATGATGTCCATATAGCCTTTCTACCATATGCAATACTTCCTTCGCACTTTCCATTACTTCTGGACCAACACCATCACCAGCTAAACAAACGATACGTTTTTCCATTTTTAACACTCCTTTTAACAGAATTTTCAGAACTTTAATTTGATAGGTGAGGAAAGCTTCTCTCACCTATCAAATATTTATTTCACAAGCGCTATAAGAGATTTTAATTTCCCTGCTGCATGGACATAAGCTCTCGCCGACGCTTCCAATACGTCTTGCGCAACTCCGAAACCTGATATTTGGTGACTACCTTCTTTTAATTCAACATGAACATGAGCAAGTGCATCTTGACCTTGTGTAATAGATTGTATGCGATAATCCGCCAATGCACATTCTAATCCTAAAATTCTTTGGATTGCATTATAAATCGCTTCAATACTACCAGAGCCAGTAGCTGCATCTTCATATACATTTCCTTCCTCATCTTTTAGTACAACTGTCGCGCATTGTGTACTATTTGATACGAAATGTACTTGTAATTGCGTAATGTTATATTGCTGGGCTGCAAATGCTGCTTCACCAAGCATAAGTGCGCGTAAATCTTCTTCAGTAATTTCCTTTTTACGATCAGCTAATTTTTTAAATGCTTCAAATACTGTATCCCGCTCTTCGTTTGTAAATTCATAGCCAAGTTCTTTCATTTTTTCTGTAAACGCATGACGCCCAGAATGTTTTCCAAGTACAAATAGGTTTTGAGATTCGCCTACTAGTGCTGGTTCAATAATTTCATATGTTGTCACTTCTTTTAATACACCATCTTGATGAATTCCTGATTCATGAGCGAATGCATTCGCTCCAACAATCGCTTTATTTTTCGGCACCACCATACCTGTTAATCTGCTTACCAATGTACTCGTCGCCTTAATTTCTTTTAAAGTCATCGAAGGCTCTGCTTTATAGAAATCTTTTCTAATATGAAGAGCAACTGCGACTTCTTCTAACGCCGCATTCCCTGCTCTTTCTCCAATGCCATTAATCGTTCCTTCTACTTGCAGTGCTCCCCCTTCAACTGCGGCTAGCGAATTTGCTACTGCCATCCCAAGATCATCGTGACAATGACAAGAAAAAATTGCTTTTTCATATGAAGGAACGGATTCTTGTAAGTATTTAAAAAGAGAATAATACTCTTCCGGATTCGTATATCCAACTGTATCCGGAATATTAATTACATTCGCTCCTGCGCGAATCGCAATTTCTACTGCTTCAGCTAAAAATGCTCTCGATGTTCTTGTCGCATCTTCTGCAGAAAATTGTACTGTCGGAAATAATGATTTCCCGAGCGTAACCGAGCGATGAATACTATTTAACACATCTTCTTTTGACATACAAAGTTTATATTTCATATGAATATCACTCGTAGCTAGAAATACGTGTAGACGAGGAGATACAGCACCTTTCACAGCTTCATATGCTCTTCGAATGTCACTTTCTTTCGCTCTAGCTAAACTCATAACCGTAGCATTTTGAATTGTATTCGCAATGCGCTTTACCGATTGGAAGTCTCCTTCGGAAGCTGCCGCGAATCCAGCTTCCATTACATGAATACCAAGCCTCTCTAATTGTCTAGCAATTTGTAATTTCTCTTGTTCATTTAAATTCACTCCTGGTGATTGTTCGCCATCACGTAGCGTCGTATCCATGAACAAAATCTTCTTCATATTATTTAATCCCTACCTTTACTCGCGGCTGTACGAAAGGCATCATTTCACGTAATTTACGTCCAACTACTTCGATTTCATGTTCATTCTCTTTCTCATTTGTCGCATGGAAATTCGGTCTTCCTGCTTTATGCTCTGCAATCCAACCTCTTGCAAATGTACCATCTTGAATTTCTGCTAGCACTGTACCCATCGCTTTCTTCGTATCTTCAGTAACAACGCGTGGTCCTGATACGAAGTCTCCCCACTGCGCTGTATCTGAAACTGAATATCTCATATTTTCAAGTCCACCTTCGTACATAAGGTCAACGATTAGCTTCAGTTCATGTAAACATTCAAAATATGCAAGTTCAGGCTGATACCCCGCATCAACTAACGTTTCAAACCCTGCTTTTACAAGTGCAGTCACTCCGCCGCAAAGCACAGCTTGCTCTCCAAATAAATCTGTTTCTGTTTCTTCTTTAAACGTCGTTTCTAGTACACCAGCTCTCGTTGCTCCAATTCCGTCAGCATAAGAAAGTGCTTTTTCAGTCGCAACTCCTGTTGCATCTTGATATACTGCAAATAATGCAGGAACAGCCCCTCCCTCGGCGAACGTACGGCGTACGAGATGCCCCGGTCCTTTTGGTGCTACTAGAAATACATCTACATTAGCTGGTGGTTTTACTTGATCAAAGTGAACATTAAATCCATGTGCGAACACGAGAGAGTTTCCAGCCTGTAAATTTGGTGCAATTTCAGCTTCATATACTTCTGGTTGTAATTCATCAGGCAGTAGAATCATTACTACATCAGCTTTTTCCGCTGCTTCTGCTACTGTATATACAGAAAACCCATCTTCATTCGCTTTATCCCAAGACTTACCCTTTCTTAAACCTACTACTACATCAAATCCGTTATCACGTAAATTTTGCGCATGCGCATGACCTTGCGAGCCATATCCGATGATTGCTACTTTCTTTTCTTTTAATACATTTACTGTTACATCTTTCTCATAATAAACTTTTGCCATTTTCATTTCCCCCTATATTTAAATGATTATTGGATTAACATAACTTGCTTATCTTGTTTTTTCATACTACGCGTAAAGGCTGTTACACCTGTTCTTGCAATTTCTTTCAAACCGTATGGACGAAGTAATTCAATTAACGCTTCTACTTTTTCCTGAGTACCTGTTACTTGCACAACTATG
Source organism: Bacillus sp. SRB3LM (assembly GCF_015712745.1). Classification (NCBI taxonomy): domain Bacteria; kingdom Bacillati; phylum Bacillota; class Bacilli; order Caryophanales; family Bacillaceae; genus Bacillus; species Bacillus sp. SRB3LM. The sequence goes on along the minus strand of NZ_VWVQ01000024.1, from coordinate 71,477 downwards.
GAATCCTTCCCAACATCTATTACAGCGGCTCGAAACGGTTCAATTAAACTGTATAATTCAGCTCTTGCTACTGAAGTCGCTACTTTAATAAGTGCAAGTTCTCTTGCAATCATCGCTTCTTCTGTAATATCTGATACTTTCAAAACATCAATTTGCTTATGAAGTTGTTTAATTAACTGCTCGACTTGCTGTTCACTTTCAACGTGTACAACAATCGTCATCCGCGATATGTCAGATGATTCCGTATGACCTACTGAAATACTTTCAATATTAAAATGTCTTCGTGTCATAACCCCTGTAATTCGGTTTAACACACCACTTTGATTTCGAACTGTCGCTGTAACAATTCTCTTCACCCTTTTTCCACTCCCTCCATTTGGTGAACACCTTTTCCTGGTGCAACCATCGGCATAACCTTCTCTGATTGAAGTACACGACAATCAATTACGACTGGCTCTTGTAATTCAATTGCATGCTGGATTTGCTTCTTTGCAAGAAGTGGATTGTCAATACGAACACCTTTTATGCCATATGCATTCGCAAGAGCGACGAAATCTGGTTGGCATGGCAATAAAGAGTGCGAATATCTTTGGTTGTAAAATTCATCTTGCCATTGTCTTACCATTCCTAAAGCTTCATTATTTAAAATAAATACTTTAACAGGTAAAGCGTGTTCTTTTAATACACTTAATTCTTGCAGAGTCATTTGAAACCCAGCATCACCAACAATTGCAATAACTAATTCTTCAGGCTTTGCAATTTGCGCACCGATTGCTGCTGGAAATCCGAACCCCATCGTTCCTAATCCGCCAGAAGTTACCCATTTATCTGGATTTTTCAGCGGATAATATTGTGCTGCCCACATTTGGTGTTGCCCAACGTCTGTTGTTACAATCGCTTCTCCCTTCGTAATTTCATATAGCATATCAATCGCATATTGAGGTTTAATACGTTGAGAATTTCGTTTATAAGAGAATGGATATTTTTCTTTTCTACTCTTTAATAAAAAGAGCCATTCATGATGATTTTCTTTCTTTCCTTCTGATTGAAGCAATACTTCTAACGCCTGCTTAGCACTTGCAACAATAGGAATTTCTGTTGGCACATTTTTCCCGATTTCTGCTGGATCAATATCGATATGTGCAACAGTCGCCCCTTTAGCAAAAAAAGCTAAATTTCCAGTAAGACGATCATCAAATCTCGCGCCTATATTAATGAGTAAGTCGCATTCATATAATGCCATATTGGCTGTATAAGAACCGTGCATTCCCCCCATCCCTAGAAATAGTTCATCATCTGGCGGAAAACCACCAAGTCCAAGTAATGTATGCACAACAGGGATTTCATATTTACGAGCAAAACTTGTCAATTCTTTCGACGCTTTCGCGTGCAATATACCCGCTCCAGCTAAAATTAACGGTTTTTTTGCGGTTTCAATTACTTGTAGTAATTTGTTTATTTGAAGTAGATTCGGTTCATAATTAGGGTTATATCCTGGTAAATCCATTTGTACATTGCTACATCGCTCACCTTTCTCGACTACCATATCTTTCGGAAGGTCAATAACGACTGGTCCTGGTCTTCCTGTTTTAGCAATATGAAATGCTTCTTTAATAATCCGAGGTAAATCTGAGGCCTTTCGCACTTGATAGTTATGTTTTGTCACTGGCATCGTAAGTCCCATAATATCTGCCTCTTGAAAAGCATCGCTCCCAATTAACGTTGTTGCTACTTGGCCTGTAAATACTACAAGTGGCAATGAATCAATCATCGCATCAGCTAGACCCGTAATTACATTTGTAGCACCTGGTCCACTCGTTGCAATTACAACCCCTGGATTCCCTGTAATTCTGGCATACCCTTCAGCAGCGTGAATCGCCCCTTGCTCATGCCTTGTTAAAATATGTGGAATTTCACAATCATACAATGCATCATAGAGAGGTAAAACGGCACCACCCGGATAACCGAAAATCACTTCTACGCCTTCCTTTTCTAGCGCTTCTAACAATAGCTGTGCACCAGTTGCCAGTTTCTCTTCCGTTTTTGAAGACATTGTTCTTATAAGCCCCCTTTTTCAAACTTTTATACAATAAAAAAACCCTACGTCCACACTCCAGCTATGTGCTGAAGGGACGAAAGATTTCGCGGTACCACCCTTCTTTGCAAGAATACTCTTGCCTCAGTGATCCATAAATGGATCTAGCTAATAACGGAGCTACCGTCTAAGCCTAGACAAATGCTTTAGCTTAGCACTCAAGGGCGATGTTCGTCGACGTGAACCATCGGTTTTCAGCAACCACCGACTCTCTGTGAGGCTTCACAATCAACTACTCCTCCCTATCAACGCTTTCTTATGTTAAAAAAGTTGTTATCCAACTTTGTTTTCTTCGTAAATTTTCTCTCCATCTTCTACAACTAACTTACGAAACTCTTCTAATAAACGGTTCGTATGTGGACCTGTTTGCCCTAAGCCAATCGTTCTACCATCTACTGTCGTAACAGCAATAACTTCAGCAGCTGTTCCTGTTAAAAACACCTCATCAGCTACATATACATCATGTCTTGTAAATAACTCTTCTCTTACGTCATATCCAAGTTTTTCACCAATTTCTAAAATGGCGTTTCGTGTAATACCTTCTAACGCTCCAGCAGAACTTGGTGGTGTAATTAATTTATTTCCTTTAACAATAAACACGTTATCTCCTGATCCTTCAGCTACATATCCTTGATCATTTAACATAAGTGCTTCTTGTACTCCAGCTAATTTCGCTTCAATACGAACTAAAATATTGTTTAAGTAATTTAAAGATTTTACTTGAGGGGATAAAACATCGGGACGATTTCGGCGCGTTGCAACTGTTACAACTGGAATCCCTTTCTCATAATATTCTTGTGGGAATAAAGATAATTGTTCTGCAATTACTACTACATTCGGCTTCTTACATGAATCGGGATCCAATCCAAGATTTCCTGCTCCTCTTGATACAACAAGTCGAATGTATCCATTAGATAATTTATTTTGTTGAATTGTCTCAACAACAATATTTGTTACTTCATCTAATGAATATGGAATTTCTAAAAGGATTGATTTTGCTGATTCATACAACCGGACAAGATGCTCTCTCAAACGGAAAACATTACCGCTATAAACTCTAATTCCTTCAAATACTCCATCGCCATATAAATAGCCATGATCATATACTGAAACTTTTGCTTCATCTTTTGGAACAAATTCTCCATTTAAGAAAATCCATTGCTCATTCACTAGAAGCGCCTCCTATGTTCTATGAATTTTTTATTGTTTCCTAGTTTACTCTCCTTTCTAAATAAATCAAGTGAATTTTTAGAAAATTTATAATTTTTAATCGTACGTACTTCTTTAATTATATTGATTTAACAACATTGTTAACGTTTACAAAAAGTCAAAAAATTTTTTTCGCCAATTTCCACTAAAAAAATATTTGTTTAAAAGAAGGATTTTCATCAATTGATACGAATCTATTGTATTCAATAAACGGACATCCGATTTTATAAATCCGGGAATATATAACGACTTTTGGTGAAAAAGGGGGAAAATAACAAAAATAGCGCTGTCTAAAAATAACATTCATATTTTTCATTTCGTAATCATAATCCTATTTTTAAAAAACAATTTGTCAAAATAAAGGAGGAAATAAATATGGCGTGTGTACAAATTAAAGGAACGAGACAAGAGGTAGTAGAAATGCTGCAATTATTTGATCTAATGGATACGAAAGGTTTTTGTAAATTCGATAATTACGTAGAGGTAGAACCAAATACGAAAGAACATAATCATTTTATTGCTTCAATTGACATCCATTCAAATACTTCTTCAGCACAAGATACATTAAACGACCAATTCGTTAGTCAAATGCTTACTGGCGTATATAACGACTAAACAAAGATTTACTTCCTACCGTCTTTTCATAAATATATGCAGTGAACTTGAGCATACTAGCAATTAGATGGTAGGAGGTGAGAATTATGGCTAGAATTGGCGTTGAAAACTCATTAACAGACGTTCAACAAGCTCTTCAGCAACAAGGTCATGAAGTTGTTACACTTAACTCAGAACAGGATGCACAAGGGTGCGATTGTTGTGTGGTAACTGGGCAAGATTCCAATATGATGGGCATTGCAGATGCATCAATTAAAGGATCAGTCATTACAGCTCACGGTTTAACAACGGATGAAATTTGTCAACAAGTTGAAAGTCGCACTTAAAAAATGAAAGAGGACTCCTTTTAAAAGGAGTCCTCTTTTTTATATTCACCTAACGGGAAAGTAACATATACTGGATGAAAGCCCTACCTCTCTCTCATCATTACGGTTCCACTGACCGCTCCTTGATTCACTAGTATACATATATAGCTTATAAATACAATTTATAGGGTTTGTTCACAAAAGTTGTTGATAAAATTACCCGATCTTTCGCAAACTTTTCGTATTGCATTCATAAGAAATATTTACTCTACACTAGCTGTAACCGAGACACGAATTAAAATTTTAACACCAATACAATAACTTGTCAACATTTTTCTGCAAATTAAAAACAGACAGTAACGGTTTGTCTGTTTTAGAATGGAGCTTTTTCTTTTATTACATATACAACAAAGCCGCTTACTAACATAAATAAGCCAACTACTAAGTTTTTAATATTAATCATAAAGTCCTCTCCCTTATTCCATACATCATATATATTTACATTTCAATTATTCCGATCATCCTAAAGCGCACTTTTTCTAATATATCATAATTCCTAAAAAATGCAAGTTCACTTTTGACGACCATTTACAAATTTATCTACAGTGCTTGGTACAGTATTTAAAGCCTTTTCAATTAAATGTGTACTACTGTTGAGATGTAATACTTGCACCCCATTAGAACCAACTACTAAAAAAGCCACTGGACTAATGGAAACCCCAGCCCCGCTTCCTCCTCCAAATGGATGCCCTTGCTTGTTCTCTTTATGCTGATTTTGCCCACCGTTATGTTTTTCAGTAATGAAATCCCCTTTAAAATCACTTCCACCAGCTCCAAAACCAAAAGCCACTTGAGATACTGTTAATACTACATTTCCGTCAGCTGTTGAAACCGGACTCCCAACAATCGTATTTACATCTACCATCTCTTTTAAATTTGTCATTGCCGTTTTCATTAAATTTTCAATTGGATGTTCCATTATGTATTGCACCCTTTCCTCATTATTCCTTTTTATACTTTCCAAAATAGAGGAAGTCATACTAACTTTTCCTATTTCAAGAAAACATTTTCCTCCTTTTAAAAGATACTACTCCCTGTACATGCTCCGGTATAGTGAAACTTTAATCAGTGGGGGGGTGTTTATCCCCCACTGATTATTAGCCCTAACCAATCGGGCTTTTACGGGCAGCCCAATCCCCACCTAACTTTTTTTGCTTTCGCTGAATTTTGAGATGGGGTCTTACTACCCGTTAATGCGGGATAAAAAAGAAAAAGAGATACATACTACTATTGAACCTTGTTATGAAAGGAGTCATGACTTTGACTGAGAAATTTGATGATTATAAAAGAAAAGATAGAATAGATAGTGATTATAAGGAAGAGTACGCCGCTGAAGTTGCACCACAACGCATTGATTATAATTACGATGATAAAGACGATAAAGATGCTGTAAAATCTTCCGCTGCTGGATCAACTGCTGGTTTTATTGCTCTTGCGCTATCTATCTTATCACTATTTACATTCCCAACACTATTTGGTCTTGTTTCTGTTTTACTCGGTATTTACGCTTATAACCGCGGAGCTACTGTAACTGGGGGTATCGCTGCAGTTGTTGGTGGGATTGCTGCACTTATTGCAATTTTATTCCGAGTAGCACTAATTGGTTTACTGTTCTCTCTGTTCTAAAAAAGAAAAAGGTATCTCGCTTAACGTGGGATACCTTATCCTGTAAACACATCTTCCGATGGATATTTTATTTTTTGTTTTGCTGGTCGCGCTAAAGAGAACACAAGTGTTAATGGTCCAATCAATCCGCAAAACATAACAAACATAATAATACATTTTCCGAATGCCGATAGCTTTGCAGTAATTCCCATCGTTAATCCGACTGTGCCAAACGCTGATATCGTCTCAAATAATAATTGAATAAAGCTGAAGTTTTCTGTCAGCATTAATATAAATACCGCTGCAAAAATAAGTATTTGACTGGCAACAGCAATGGCTAATGCTCTCGTTACTGTTGACATTTTTATCGTACGCTGAAATAATACGATTTCCTCTTTTTTTCTAAAGAAAGAAAGGACAGATGTAATTAAGATAACAAACGTCGTTAATTTAATTCCTCCACCTGTCGATACACTTCCTGCACCAATAAACATCAAAATCATCGTAAATAATATAGATGATTCTTCCATTCCCCCGTAGTCAACTGTATTAAATCCAGCAGTACGAGGAGTTATACCTTGGAAGAAAGAAGCCCATAACTTTTCATTTAAAGGTAAATTCCCTAACGTCTTCACATTATTATATTCCAATACAAAAATAACAATCATCGCTATAACATTTAGCACTACTGTTCCAATAATCATGATTTTCGAATGAAGCGATAATTTTCGAAAACTACGGCTATACCACATATCAATTAATACGGTAAAACCGAGTCCCCCTATTACAATTAAAGAGCAAATCCCAATATTAATAATGGGATCCCCTACATATCTTGTTAAATTATCTGGCCATAAAGCAAAGCCTGCATTATTATAAGATGCAATTACATGAAAAATACTATAGTATAAACCTTTTCCAAAACCAAACACTGGAATAAAGCGAAACGATAAAAAGATGACCCCAATAAGTTCAATACAAATCGAAAATATAAAGACACGCTTTACTAATTTTACAAGACCACCTATATTTGTTTGATTAAATGCTTCTCCAATTAACAAACGATGACGTAATCCGATTTTTTTACCTAGTACCCAAACAATTAAAATGGCAATTGTCATAAGACCTAGACCACCTGTTTGAATTAAAAACATAATAACAATTTCGCCAAACATCGTAAATGTACTTGCTGTATCCACTACTCCTAAACCAGTTACGGTCGCTGCTGACGTTGCTGTAAAGAAAGCATCTACCCAACTAATATGTACTTTCGTTGCGAATGGTAATTTTAATAACAAACCGCCAACCACAATTAAGCAGAAAAAACCTAATGCTAATATTTGTGGTGGGTTTAATCGTATAAGACGATTATAAAGTCCTTGTTTTTTTGTTATGTCCATATCACTAACTCCCTTATTAAAGTGAAGCTTTCCCCTCATAAATAAAAAGCTTTTTAAAAGCCCTTAAATAACTGGGACAAACCTTATATTCTCATAATATAGTTGAGCATAATCCTTTTTTTTATAGATTACAACTTTTATTTATATTCAGATTCCTTTTTCGTTTTATGCTGGAAAACTATATCCTAGCTCAATATTGCTAGCAATAACAATTTCATATGTACTATTTTTCAAATCCCCATATCTTTCACTCTATGTTCACGCAGAGATCACATCCACCTTTTATAGTATATGTATCGAAGCTGTTCCTCCCTAATTTATAAGACATTCCCCAGTGTCTTTGAATAGCTTCCATCCCTAATTAAATTAACATAAATTGTCCCCTTCCTTGACCATCTTATATGTGATGGTCTTATTTTTTGTTTGCTCTATCTTTTATTCCGCTATTTGTAGGCAATAAACGCCCAATTGGTTAAGGCTAATAATTAACAGGGGATGAACAAAAAACACTCATTAAATTTTCATTTTATTTAAAACTCCCTCTCTCTTTCACCCTATGTTCACACAGAGGTCACATCTACCTTTTATAGTATATGTATCGAAGTTGTTCCTCCCTAATTTATAAGACATTCCCCAGTGTCTTTGAACAGCTTCCATCCCTAATTAAATTGACATAAATTGTCCCCTTCCTTGACCATCTTATAAATGATGGTCTTATTTTTTGTCTTTCTATCTTTTATTTAAAACTCCCTCTCTCTTTCACCCTATGTTCACATGAGAGTCACACCTATCTTTTATAGTATATGTATCGAAGTTGTTCCTCCCTAATTTATAAGACATTCCCCAGTGTCTTAAAGCAACTTCCATCCCTAATTAAATTGACATAAATTGTCCCCTTCCCTTGACCATCCTATGTGATGGTCTATTTTATTTTCCAAACACAAAATAAGTCTATCTACAATTAAACAAAAAATTCAGAAAATATTGTAAAGTTAAGTATTTTTTCGGTATAATTACTTTAGAAAGAAATTTCGCAAAAACAAAAGGGGGATTTTATTGAAACAAACAAAAGCAATCTTAATCGCATTATTTCTAGGTCTAGTTGTTGGACTCACTCTAAATTTAGCTGCTCCATCTATCTTTGAGCCACTAAATCAATATGTGTTCAACCCAATTGGTCAATTGTTTATTCGACTTATTAAAATGCTAGTTGTTCCCGTTGTGTTCATTTCTATCGTACTTGGCGCTGCCGGTCTTGGAGATCCGAAACAACTTGGAAGAATCGGTTTAAAATCAATTTCATTCTTCCTCGTAACAACTGCGGTTGCCATCTCTATAGCGGTTACATTTGCACTTATTATAAAACCAGGAGCTGGCGGTAATTTTAAAACAGAAGGTCTTAAGTATGAAGGTGCAAAAACTGAAACATCTTTCGTCGACACATTGCTAAATATCGTACCAGATAACCCAGCAAAAGCGATGGCTGACGGAAACATGTTACAAATCATTGCCTTTGCCGTATTGATTGGACTCGGTATAGCTATTTTAGGAGAACGAGTTCAAGGTATCCATTCATTACTTGAACAGGGCAACGAATTAATGATGTATCTTGTTAATATCGTTATGAAATTAGCCCCAATTGGAACATTCGGTTTGCTCGCTTCATCCGTTGGTAAAATGGGTCTTACAGGCGTCGCTGCGATGTTCAAGTATATGATTGTCGTTATGTTAGTACTCATTATTCACGGGGTCTTTGTATATGGCGGCTTATTAAAGGTATTAGCAAAAGAAAGTATTGTTCGTTTCTTTAAACATTTCGGACCAGTAATGGCAATTGGATTTAGTACATCTAGCTCTAATGCATCGCTTCCATTTGCAATGAAAACAGCACAAGATAAACTTGGCGTTCCAAAAGCGATAAGCTCATTTGTACAACCACTAGGGGCAACTATTAATATGGATGGTACTGCCATTATGCAAGGGGTAGCCACTGTATTTATCGCTCAAGTATACGGTGTTGAACTTACATTACCCCAATTAGCTATGGTTGTATTAACTGCTGTACTAGCTAGTATCGGTACTGCTGGTGTACCTGGTGTTGGACTTGTAATGCTTACAATGGTTTTAAATCAAGTAAATCTGCCAGTAGAAGGCATCGCTTTAATTATCGGTATTGACCGTATTCTAGATATGTCTAGAACAGCTGTAAACATTTCTGGCGATGCAATTTGCGCAATGATTGTCGCAAAATCAGAAGAAAAATATAATACGGATCAATCGGCAGCATCTTAAATCAAAAAAGGAGTGAATTATTTCACTCCTTTTTTGATTTACTCCCTTTTTTAGAACGATATTCTTTTCCTTTATTATCATTACCAGTTTCAAATTCAGTGCTAAATTCCTGATTAAATTGGCCGGACTTTGGTGACCCTTGATTACCGCTCCCTTTACTACCGTTACGATTCGTCATACTTCTCCCTCCTTCCTTGTATTAGTAGTATGGCGCTCTATCTTTTTTCATACACATTTTATTTATTAACATCTATTACACACGAAAGAAGATCTCCCATATATAAGGAAGATCTTCTATTTCATCACGTAAACGTTTTCTTGTTTATAATCACTTAAATAAGTTTTTGGGAAATTGAAATCATTACATTCATTTCATCTTCTGAAAGTGCAGAGAATCTTTCTTGTAAATATTGTTTTTTCGCATCTTCCATTTTCGAAACTAAATCTTTCCCTTGTTCTGTAATCTCTAAATACACAACTCGGCGATCTGATGTAGAACGTGAACGAGTTACAAAACCTTTATTAATTAATTTTTCTGTAACAGCTGTAATATGACTATTCGACACATTTAATTCATTTGCTACACGCGATACCATTTCTTTATTCGTACGATTTAATATTCTCAGAACGATGAATTCATTCCACGGTATGTAACCACCGAATATTTTTCCAATATCATTACGCAACGTGCGAAACATAGCAAACACATTTGTCGATAGTTCTTCCATTAATTGCTCTCGATTTTGAGACAACTTTGACAGCTCCTTTTATTTCATTTAGTTAAATAAAAACCTTATTAATAATTTTACATGAAATCTTACTTTTTGTCATCTTATTTTCCCATAATTCGTAGTTTTTTTAATATGTATTTCATGATAAAACGAAGTCACCTCTCAGAAAAAGGGGGTATTTTAATGCATGAGAAGGAGAGGTTCTCAAATCTCAGCCTAAAAGATAAAACAATTATCATTAGTATTATTGCTCTTTTTCTCATTATAGTTTTTGCATTTATATTTTTTGTATATGTAGGAATCTTTCAAATTACAGGTATAGCGTATAGTTCACGTACTACTTTACTTCTCTTTTTTTATTAATCACTTTCTTAGATAGTATTACATTATTTATTTTCAGTTTCTTCAAAGCGCTGCTATATCCATTGACTCAAAACATGCCAAATTTGATTTCTATCACTCTTTTCTCATTCATTGAAATTACACTAGATTGGTTCGTCATTCATACTGCTGATGATTGGATAGAAAGCGTACAAATGTCTAACTTAACTGAATTATGTGTCGTACTATTCTTTTTTCTATTAAATAAATTATTAAGTGACAAGAAAGAATAAGAATACAAGCTTTTCTATATAAAAATTGGTACAATGAAAGCAAATCTTACTAAAGAGGTGTTAATTATGAACTTACAACAATGGGCTGATAAAGGTATGTCCTTTGATACATATGTGAATGAAATGAAAGTAAACCAATACGAACTACTACACATTTACAATAACTTTTTAATTCCAAATGAATTACTTCCTGTATTAGAAGAACGTCAAAATGATGGCTGGCGTGTTATCGTATTAACTGCTGATTGGTGTGGCGATGCTCTTTTATGCGTACCTGTTATGAAACGCATTTCTGAAGTTGCAAATATTGATATGAGTTTATTAATTCGCGATGAAAACTTAGAATTAATGGATCAATATTTAACAAATGGAACAGCACGTGCGATTCCAATCTTTATTTTCATTGATAAAGACGGAAATGAACAAGCTGTTTGGGGACCACGCGCTCCAAAAGTACAAGAATTAGTAACTTCAATGCGCGCTACATTACCTGAAAAAGAAGATCCAACATTCGAAGAAAAACAAAAAGAAATGTATGCTAATTTCCGTGCTACATTAGCTGATGATACTTCTCTTTGGGAACATGTAATGGAAAACATGATGGAAAAAGTAGTAAAATAAAAACCTGCCGAGCTCGGCAGGTTTTTTATTTTACAAAATTATAATCCTTTTTTCTGAGAATATGCGGCATCTACGCACTCTGCTAGACGCTCTATCTCCCCCATATAGACTCCACGAGTCATCCACCCAGTCAACTTATACATAATCTTATATAAAAAATTATTCGGTTCAAATTCTATAATTAAAGTAAGTGATGTGCCTTCTTCATCCTCTTCTAACATATAAGTTGCGACTGTATAGCCTTGCTTCATTTCACATCCAATTGATACGATATAAGGTGCTTCACACTCTAAAATTTCTGCCTCAAACTCATATATTTTCTTACCCATCTTTTGCACAGATATATATTTATCCCCTTCACGAGGATTGTTTATATCTACATTTGGAGGATACCTGTTTTCTACCATAAAGGTACTCCATTCCAATATCTTCTCATCATTATTTACATAATCAAAAACGACATCAATTGGTGCTGGAATTACTATTTCTATTGCAAAACTCACTAAACTGCTCCTCTCAAATACCCTATAAATTTTATTTATCCCGCTATTTGCCGGCCAGTAAGACCCCCACCTCAAAATTCAGCGTAAGCAAAGAAGTTAGGTGGGGGGCGGGCTGCCCGTAAAAGCCCGATTGGTTTAACTAATAAAATCATTATGTCATATTTTACATAGTGAAATACAAGTAAATGAGAGCGAAAATTTTATTTTCTCCTCCTATAAAAGAAATCCCCTATAGAATAGACTTTTTTCAAGTGTCTATTCTATAGGGGATTACCGATAATTTATTCTTACATAATGAAGAAATAGAATACCGCAGCTAAAATGAAACGATAATAAGCGAACGGTGTTAGTTTTACACGAGATAATAATTTCAAGAATGAAACAATTGCAAGCATCGCAACAACGAATGCAGTTACAAATCCTGTTACAAATAGCGTTATATCTGCTGAGCTTAATACATCCCAGCTTTTAATTAAATCTAAGCCACTTGCAGCTACCATCATCGGTACCGCTAAAATGAACGTATATTCAGCTGCCGCTGTATGCGACACGCGAGCTAATAAACCACCACTTATTGTAGAACCAGAACGAGAAAATCCTGGCCAAAGAGCTAAACATTGGAACATTCCAATTGTAAATGCCTGTTTATATGTGATTTCATCTAACGTTCTTGCTGTACTTGGTTTCGAAAACTTCTCAGCAACAATCATTAAAATACCACCGGCTACTAAGCTAATAACAACTGGTCCTGGACCAAATAAAACCTCTTTAATAGTGCTATGGAATAATACGCCAAGTACCCCTGCAGGAATCATCCCGATAATAATATGTAATAAATTTAACGATGGTCCGTCTGTTACTTTACCTATTCCAACTAACGACCATAGACGCTTCCAAAATATAACAACAACTGCTAAAATCGATCCCAATTGGATAACAACTTCAAAAACTTTCGCTCTCTCATCGTTAAATCCAATTAAATGTCCTGTTAAAATCATATGTCCTGTTGATGATACTGGTAGAAACTCTGTTAACCCTTCAACAGCACCCATGATTAAACCAATTAACCAATCAGCCACAAGTAGTGCCTCCTTAATAACAAATAATATGTAATTTTTTCACACCTTATCATAATACCTTATCCCTTTTCAAAGTGCATCCTTTTTTTATTGGCTTCATATGTTGTAGGCGCGTATTTCTTTTCTAATCTTTGATTAAATTGTATGATAGTAAGAGTTTGTTTTTTTATACGGAAAGGGGATTTTATGAAAGAAACTACTTCATTCTCACAAAAGTTAAAGCAATTTGTATTACTATTTTTTCCGATTTTCGTAACGCAAATGTCATTATTTGCGATGAGTTTTTTTGATACAACAATGTCAGGACATGCAAGTCCAACTGATTTAGCAGGTGTTGCAATTGGAACAAGTATATGGATTCCAGTTAGTACGGGGTTAACAGGAATTTTAATGGCTACTACTCCCATTGTTGCACAGCTCGTTGGATCCAAGAAAAAAGAGGACGTTCCCCACGTTGTCATACAAGCAGTTTATTTAGCAATTTGTGCTAGCTTCGTTGTTATCCTCATCGGTTTCTTCGTCGTTTCACCTATTTTAAATGGCATGCGCTTAGAAGAACCTGTGGAACGTATTGCAGCGCAATTTTTAAGTATTATCGCAATAGGAATTATACCTTTATTCACTTACACTGTTTTACGTGGATTTATTGATGCATTAGGAAAAACTCGAACAACGATGATTATTACATTACTATCATTACCAATTAACGTAATATTGAATTACCTATTAATTTTTGGTAACTTCGGTTTCCCAAAGCTTGGTGGTGTCGGAGCAGCAATTGCTTCCACTGCAACATATTGGTGCATTTTAATTATTACAGTCATTATTATTCAGACGAAAGAGCCTTTTGCCTCTTTCAACATTTTCAAACAATTATACCGACCTTCTCTTTCGAGTTGGACAGCATTCTTAAAACTTGGCGTCCCTATCGGATTTGCTATCTTTTTTGAAACAAGTATTTTCGCTGCGGTAACGCTCATGATGAGTAATTTTAGTACGACAACTATTGCAGCTCACCAAGCAGCTATGAACTTTGCTTCCTTGTTATATATGACTCCGCTAAGTTTAGCAATGGCAATGACTATTGCGGTTGGATTCGAAGTTGGAGCAAAACGTTACAATAATGCAAAACAATACGGACTGATTGGAATTGGATTAGCCCTTGCCTTTGCTTTATTATATTCGATTCTTCTCTACTTTTTTGATGATCAAATTGCTTCTATTTATACGACAGATGCAAAAGTTCATCATTTAGCAAAAGAATTTCTTATCTTTGCAATTTTATTTCAAATTTCAGATGCAATTGCAACCCCTGTACAAGGAGCTTTGCGTGGTTATAAAGATGTAAATGTTGCTCTAATTATGACTTTAATTGCTTATTGGATAATTGGTCTACCACTAGGTTACATATTAGCAACGTATACAGAATGGGCCGCGAAAGGCTATTGGATCGGTCTTATTATCGGTCTAGCATTTGGCGCTGCCTTCCTACTTATCCGTCTTTTTCAAGTACAACGAAAATATATAACACAAAACAGCCGCTAATAATAAAGCGGCTGTTTTCTTTATGCATATTTTTTCTTGTAACGTATACGATAATGAGAAAGAAAGGTGGATACATATGGACGAAAAAGAAAAAAAGCAATCATTCGATGAAGAATTTGCCCCTGAAATTTCACCTGGGTATCGGCAAGATGTACATAAGCCACCTAAATATAAAAACACTTCGTTTTTAATGGGCATTACCATTTTCGCTGCTGTATTACTCATACTTATCATTTTCGTTTATTTTTGATGAAAGGTGGCTTATTATATGAAGAAACAAGATTCCAATCGTTCAAAAAGAATTGTTAAAGCACAAAAAGAATATGCAGGAGATTCTGTTCATACCCTTAAACAAGTCGAGCAAGGAAATTTATATATTGCTCAAAAAGAACTTGGTCAACAAAATGAAAATCTTTAAAGGCCCTTGATTCCTTGAGGGCCTTTTTATTCCGCATTAAGTAGTACATCTCCAAATGTTCTATTCAGCAATGAATTTCCTTTATTGTATGCGCTGCTTTTGTTCTAGCACCATAAATATATTATTAACCTTTACAATTTTCACTTCATAATTCAATTTCATTTCGCTTCTCTTACCATTTTCAGTACCCACAACATACGCTACAGCTTGATAGAGAAAACTCTCATCTGTCTCTTCACGTATCTCCTCGTTTGTAAATTTATACTCTAAATCTTGAAAACGATTTGGATCATAATTTCCCATTAATTGTTCATACCCTCTATTTAAAAATATTTCTTCACCTTTTCGTTTTACATCTTCTTTATTAGTAAACTCAAATACTGATAGTTGCTCGGTCACAAAATACTCTCCTACCTTTTTCATTTCATTATGAGTTAAATTTTCTATACTTTTGTTCTTTAACTCCTTATTTAATTCGTACTGATCAATCGGTTTAAAGGTAGCAAAAACCTCCTCTTTATATGACCAAAACAATACAAAAGCGATACATAGAGAAATGATTAACAGTCTTTTTTTCGTAATACTCCCGCCCTTCTTCATAATGATAGCTATATTTTAACATATAGAAAGAAAATTCTGATATCATAAAGTAGAATAACTTAACTCAGAAACGAGGAACAATTATGGACTCTTACAAACATTATATAAAAGAAGCTTTGCCTAATCTTTCTATACATTCATATAAACAAAATGAAGAAGGATGGGATAATGTAGCAGTTATAGTAAATGATGAGCTACTGTTTCGTTTCCCGCGAAAACAGGAATATGCAATGCGAATTCCACTAGAAAAAGAACTATGCACAATTCTCACTCAATCACTACAAGAAATCGAAGTTCCACAATATCAGCTAATTTATAAAAATGAATCTGATGAGGTTCCTCTTTGTAGTTACTATACTCTCATTCATGGTGAACCATTAAAAACAGAAACCGTTGCCAAACTGGAGGATACGGAGCTTCAAGCAATTATTACACAATTAGCTACTTTCCTTGCGGTACTACATAGTATTCCTTCACACCAAGTTACAACGCTATGTTTCTCTATTGAAAAAACATGTACCTACTGGAAAGAGCTACAAACAAAATTAAACCAATATCTCACTACTAACCTTACTTCATTACAGAAACTAGCCTTAAATCGCTTATTTGAAAATTTCTTTGCATGTTTAGATACGTCCACTTTTCAAAACACAATCATTCACGCTGATTTTACACATCATCACATTTTATTTAACAAGCAGAACAAAAGCATTTCAGGTGTTATCGATTTTGGTGATGCGCAAATTGGCGATCCTGCTTTTGATTTCGCAGGACTATATTATGATTTCGGACATGAGTTTACTACATCTGTATATGAACAGTACAGTACACTTATTTCTCATCATGACCCATTACTCATTCATCGCATTACTATCTTTTATCAATACAGTCCTTTACTACATAATATTATTTATAACTTTGAGTCAGAGAATGAACTCGAATTCATTACAGGTACAGAACAGCTAAAAACGATATTACAGGGATGAGATTACATTCTCTCCCTATATACTCTCTCCTCATACATCATTAACTTTTTATCCATTTCAACAATAACTTTATACAATTGAAATGCCTGTAAAATTTGCAGTTGAATTTCAAAAGGAGCATTTTGTTCTTTTAACCATTGAAATACTTTTGTTTCATCTTTCATTGATTATTCCTCCCTTTATCCCGCTATTTGTGGGTAGCCTGATTAGTGAGGACTGATAATCAGTGGGTGATGGCCCCCCCCACTGATTAAAGTTTCACTTTATTAAAGTCTGCTACAAATATACCGTAAATGATGAAAAGCTTTTCATGTCAATAACAAAAAAGGATGCAAAGTTGCATCCTTTAATGAACTATATTTTTCTTCTGTTTCGCTTCTTTCTTTACTTCTTCGCCTTGACATTCACTACGAAACGCACAACTTATACACTCAGAACGAAAATGACGCTCTGTATAATGCTCCGGTTGTTGCAACATTTCTTTCATTCTAGATAAATCAGCCATTCCAGATATAATATCTTCCTGTTTCGGAATGTACTCATACTTAGTTCCTTCTATTAAATTAATAACTTCAATTTTTCCTGGAAGAACGCCGAAAGCTTTATAACTGAATACTGTCATTAGCTTCTGACAAAGAGCAAGCATTTCCTCATCTGCATCGACAACATACTTTTTAATTACAAACGACTCAGCACTCCACTCACCAACTTCAAATGTCAATGACATGTGGACACCTAACTCTTCCATATATGTTTGAAACTTCTCGTATAAAAACAATGGTGGTGTCTGACTATCATCCTTTTCAACAAACTGTAATAAGTGATCCGTTAGCTTCGCTAATACAATATAGTACTCCGTCTTCGAAGCAAACATAGTAATCCTTACTTTTTTCCAATACTTTTCTATTAATATTAAAAGTACAATTTTCGTTTGTTGACCCGCAGGTAGCGTGTAATACTCGTTAATAATTTGATTGACAATCATTTGTGCTATTTGTTGCCATTCAAATGAAGAAGGTTCTCTTCTTTTTATATGACGAAAATAAAATTTATGCGGACAACGCATAAAATCATACAAATGATAATCTGTCATCGTTTTGATTGAGATTTTCTCATGCACTTGCTCTTCATCTCCCTTCTGCCATTAAGAAAGGTGTTTTACAAATTCAGCTCCAAACTGTAAACATTTTTCTACATCTTCATCTTCTGGCGTTAATTCTACTTTTAGTCCTTCTAACACAACTGCTGCCCCGCGCTCTTGTAGCTTTTCTATTAAAATGTCAACTGCCACTCCGTATTTCGGATAAGCCGAATCACACGATCCGAATACTGCTGCTTTTTTCCCAGTTAAATCAATAGAATCCATTGCATCATAAAAATCTAAGAAATCATCAGGAAGATCACCATCTCCCCAAGTGTATGCACCTAAAATAATTCCATCATACTGTTCTAATATAGAAGCTTCTGGTGAATCCATAATATCAATAACTTCAATTTCATTTTCTGTTTCACGAATTACGCCGGCAATATGGTCAGCCATTTCCTCTGTATTTCCACTCATACTTGCAAAAATCATTACTAACTTACTCAACTGAACCTCTCCCTTTACTTTGTATCTCTTTTTCTGTTTGAATGCTCTTCTTCTCATCTACATATTCAGACCGAATTACATTTCTTTGCCATTCCATATGCTGATCAACATCTTTATTTTTATCTTTTAATCCCCTCCGCAGAAGGTGAAAATTTTTTCTCATTAACATGTCGCATCCATCCCATTGATAATAATTATCAATTTCAACTACATTTAGATTAATTGACATTGATTATCAATGTCAACAACTATTTTTAAAAAAATGATTAAAATGTACAAGCTTGTCCGTTAGCTATTCATATACTATGAATGAGCATAGTTCTTTCTCAGCCCTCTCTGACGGAAAGAAATAAAAGCAACTGCAATAGAGTGCAGTTGCCTTTTTTTGTTTTTCTATGATTTTAGTAATCTTATAGTCGTCTCTAAAAATAGCTCCACTCCACAAATTAATGCTGATTCATCCACGTCAAATTTCGGATGATGATGTGGATAACAAGTATATATATTTTCATTACCTGTTCCTAATTTAATGAAACAACCGGGTGCTTTTCTTAAATATGCTGAAAAATCTTCCCCACCCATAGAAGGTTCAAGCTTCACAACACGCTCATTCCCAAACAAATGTAGTGCACTTTCTTCTACTATTTTCGTAATATATTCATCATTAATAACCGGATCATATCCATATCGATACGTATATGTATACGATCCTCCATGTGCTTCTGTAATTCCTTTCACAATTTTCTCGATTTTCCCTTCTGCTTCCCCCCTCAATGCTTGATTAAATGAACGAACGGTTCCCATTAAAGTTGCTGTACTAGGAATAATATTGTCAGCCGTTCCCCCATGAAATTGTGTAACTGAAATAACCCTTTGCATAAAAGCACTCGTATTTCTTGATACGATATGTTGTAAATTTGTAATAATCTGTGCTCCGATAGCAATAGGGTCTATCGTTTCTTCTGGCCGCGCCGCATGTCCTCCTTTGCCTTGAATTTCAACTGTAAATACGTCTGGTGCCGCCATCATCGGCCCATACGCAATTCCTATCTTTCCGCTTTCTAATCCAGACATAACATGTAAACCTATTACATAATCAACACCGTCCATTACACCTGCCTCAACCATTTCTTGTCCCCCACCGGGATACACCTCTTCTGCGTGCTGAAAGAATAGACGAATCTCACCTGCAAAATCTTCCTTTATATTTGATAGCACCTCTGCTGTGCTTAATAAAATAGCTGCGTGAGCATCGTGCCCACATGCATGCATCATTCCTTTATTCACAGATGTATAAGATTTACTTGTCTCCTCTTGAATTGGCAAAGCATCTATATCAGCTCGAATCGCAATTACTTTCCCTTGCTTCACACCTCTTTTAATTGCTAGTACACTATACTTCGTCGGTCTCGTTACTTCAAAAGAAGAAAATGAGCATAATGTATCATATATAAATTGTGAAGTTTCTTTTTCATGAAATGATAATTCCGGATACTTATGGAAGTGCCTTCTCCATTTCACGATATTTTCTTCCGAAATTAGATTCTTCCACACTCTATTCATGATAATTTCCTCCTTTTCAAAATAACTAGAAATTTAAAAGTTTACTCCATCTTGAATGATTAATAAAAACAAATACTGTATTTTTACGTATTCTTATAGTCCACTTTTATGTATTCACACAATCTCCTTTCTATTTACATGTCAAACCCATTACAAATTCATGCTGAATGTAATATAATTGCTAAGTTAGGGATTTTCTTTTTTAGTATTTAGTGCTAATATCAAAAAAGAGCCTTTTGACTTATTTTTACCTAAAATGTGGGATTTTGTTTTTTTCACAATAATGTAGGACATGATACCTACAAAGAGCTATTATTTCATTAAGAGAGGGAAAGACATGGAAAGATTAAAAGAGATATGGTCTCGACCACTCACACAATGGGTTGCAAAGACGGTTTATTATCTTGCAATTTTATTTGCATTACTTTGGTTGTATGGATTCCATGATACAAACACAAGTACATTTATTTACAATGAATTCTAGGGTGGGAACGTTATGAAGTTATTAGAACAAATTGAAAAGTGGGCTGCAGAAACGCCTGATCAAACCGCTTTTGTTTGGCGAGATGCGAAAATTACGTACAAACAATTAAAGGAAGATTCTGATGCGTTAGCACATTGGATTTCTTCTGAGTATCCAGACGATCGTTCACCAATTATGGTGTATGGCCATATGCAACCTGAAATGATTATTAACTTTTTAGGATGTGTAAAAGCTGGACATGCTTACATCCCTGTAGATTTATCTATCCCAGCTGATCGTGTACAACGTATTGCTGAAAATTCTGGTGCGAAATTACTTTTATCGGCAACAGCAGTAACTGTAACTGATTTACCAGTTCGCATCGTAAGTGAAGACAACTTAAAAGATATTTTCTTTACTCATAAAGGGAACACTCCAAATCCTGAACATGCGGTAAAAGGTGATGAGAACTTCTACATTATTTACACATCAGGAAGCACAGGTAATCCGAAAGGGGTTCAGATTACTTATAACTGCCTTGTTAGCTTTACAAAATGGGCTGTAGAAGATTTCAACTTACAAACAGGGCAAGTATTCTTAAATCAAGCACCTTTCTCATTCGATTTATCTGTAATGGATATTTACCCATCATTAGTAACAGGTGGTACACTTTGGGCAATCGATAAAGATATGATTGCGCGTCCAAAAGACTTGTTTGCTTCTTTAGAGCAATCGGATATTCAAGTATGGACTTCCACACCTTCTTTCGCTGAAATGTGTTTAATGGAAGCATCTTTCTCTGAGAGTATGCTACCGAACATGAAAACATTCTTATTCTGCGGTGAAGTGTTACCAAATGAAGTGGCTAGAAAATTAATTGAGCGTTTCCCAAAAGCAACAATTATGAATACTTACGGTCCAACAGAAGCTACTGTCGCTGTAACAGGTATTCACGTTACAGAAGAAGTGCTTGATCAATACAAATCACTTCCAGTTGGCTACTGTAAATCAGACTGCCGCCTTCTTATTATGAAAGAAGATGGAACGATTGCACCTGATGGTGAAAAAGGTGAAATCGTAATTGTCGGTCCAAGCGTAAGCGTTGGATATTTAGGAAGCCCTGAATTAACAGAAAAAGCATTTACTATGATTGACGGTGAGCGCGCCTATAAAACAGGCGATGCTGGCTATGTTGAAAATGGTCTTCTATTCTATAATGGTCGTCTTGATTTCCAAATTAAGCTGCATGGTTATCGAATGGAATTAGAAGAAATTGAGCATCACCTTCGTGCGTGTTCTTACGTAGAAGGTGCAGTTATCGTTCCAATTAAAAAAGGTGAAAAATACGATTATTTATTAGCGGTTGTTGTTCCTGGAGAACATTCATTTGAAAAAGAATTCAAATTAACATCTGCAATCAAAAAAGAACTCAATGAGCGATTACCAAACTACATGATTCCACGTAAATTCATGTATCAATCTTCTATTCCAATGACACCAAATGGAAAGGTAGATCGCAAAAAATTATTGAGTGAGGTTACAGCATGACCGCATATGGATCATTTTATTTTTTCGCTATAGTGGGCATTTTATTAATACCTACTATCATAGCTGGATTAAAAGGTAAAATGTTGCGTAAATATAATGCAGTATTAACATTAGTCATGATTGCTATTATCTTCTCAGATAAACCGAAGCAAGCGATTATGTTAGCCGCATTTATTATTTGGCAATATGCCCTAATTAAAGGCTATTTACTTTTAAGAAAACAAAATAATAGTACATTCACATTTTGCATAGCTGTTATTTTATCGATTTTGCCTCTTATTTTGGCAAAAATCGCACCGTTTGCATCGTTTTTACCTGAGTTAAAACTTGTTGTTTTTCTAGGTATATCTTACGTAACATTCAGAGCAGTTCAGATGGTATTTGAAGTTCGTGATGGTTTAATTAAAGAGCTTTCTTTCTTTAACTTCTGGGAATTCGTTTTATTCTTCCCTGCGATTTCAACAGGACCTATCGATCGTTACCGAAGATTCCAAAAAGATATTCAAAAGCCACCTAGCGCTGAAGAATATCAAAATTTACTATATACAGGACTAAATCGTATTTTCCAAGGTTTCTTGTATAAATTTATTATTGCTTACTTAATAAAGCAATATTGTATGGACCCAGCATTCGCTCAACACGATACAATATTTTCAAATATGATTTACATGTATAGCTATAGCTTATATCTATTCTTTGATTTTGCTGGTTATAGCTCTTTTGTAATTGGTGTAAGTTATATGATGGGAATTAAAACGCCAGAAAACTTCAATAAGCCATTCCTTAGTCGTAATATTAAAGACTTCTGGAACCGCTGGCACATGAGTTTATCATTCTGGTTCCGTGATTTTATTTACATGCGTTTCGTCTTTTTTGCAACGAAGAAAAAGTTAATTAAGAACCGTTACACAATTTCGTATATCGGTGCATTTTTAAACTTCTTCATTATGGGAATTTGGCATATCCAAGGAAGCGCTGTTGCGCAGTATATTATTTATGGTCTATACCATGCCGCACTGTTTATTTTATTCGATATTTTCGAACGAAAAAACAAAAAGCATAAGTTTTGGCCAAACAATAAATTTACACGCATCCTTGCGATTGTAATTACGTTCCACGTTGTATGTTTCGGTTTCCTAATCTTCTCTGGACACCTTAACAGATACTTTTAATGCACCCTTCTTATTCCATTAAGAAGTTGCACATATAATAATTTCGGATATAAAGGAGATTTTAAAAATGGCAGAATTCAAAGAGCAAGTCTTAGATATTTTAGAAGAAGTATGTGAAAACGATATTGTGAAAGAAAACTTAGATGTTCAATTATTTGAAGAAGGTATCCTTGATTCTTTCGCTGTAGTATCTTTATTAGTTGAATTCCAAGAGCGTTTAGATATTGAAGTTTCTATTTCTGATTTTGACCGTGACGAGTGGGCTACACCAAACATGGTTATTAAGAAGTTGGAAGAAATCCGATGAACAAAGCAAAATTTGGTCCGATGCTTTTAGCATTGGCCCTTTTTGCTGTATTCTTACTTATTCCAACGCGCTTCCTACTTCCACTTTTAAGTGATGAAAAAGTAGAACAAGCTGCTACTTCTTTAAAAGAAGAAAAAATTCAAAGTATGATTTTACAGCAAAAGATGTTAGCAGATCCAAAATATCTTCCGATGTACGGTTCATCGGAATTCGCACGTATGGATGCTTTCCATCCATCTAATTATTTTAAAGTAAAGCCTGAAGGATTTACGCCATTCCTTCTTGGACGCGGCGGAACACAAGACCTTGTACATGTGTTAAACTTCGCATCTACAATGGATCAATTGAAAGATAAGAAAATGGTATTCGTTCTTTCTCCGCAATGGTTTGTACCACAAGGTATTGACGAAACGCACTTTGCACCTAACTTTTCAAAACAACAAGGTTACCACTTCATTTTCAACAATGATTTAAAACCTGAAATGAAAAAACAAATTGCAAAGCGTTTATTAAACTTTGAGATTGTAAAAAAAGAAACTTTATTAAAAATTTCGCTTGAAGGTATCGCTTATGATGATACGAAGTATAAAGTAAAAGCACTTGCTGCTAAACCTTTCGCTTATATTTACCGTAACATTTTAGATCGTAAAGATTTATTTACAGCTATGTTTAATATTAAACCGCACAAAGAGAAGCTTGACCCTTCATTAAAACAAATGAACTGGGAAGAGGCTCGTAAACATGCAGATCAAACAGGTGCAGCAGAATCTGGATCTAATGAATATGGTATCGAAGATGGTTACTTCAATAGCAAAATTAAGAAAAAATTAAAACAACGTGAAGGTTACTTAAAAAATGATGCTTATGACCAATCGCCAGAATATGAAGATTTACAAATTGTACTTGATTTATTAAAACAATCTGGTGCAAAACCACTCTTCATTTCTGTTCCTGTCAAAGGTCCTTGGTACGACTACGCTGGCTTCCCAAAAGAACGCCGCGAAGCATACTATAAGAAAGTTCATGAGCAAATTGAAAAAGCTGGGTATCCAATTGCCGACTTCTCAAATCATGAATACGATAAATACTTCTTAAAAGATCATATGCACTTAGGTTGGAAAGGCTGGGTTTACATCGACGAAGCCATCCAACAGTTTTATAAAGCAAACTAATGAAAAGACCGCTTGAATTACTCAAGTGGTCTTTTTGTATATATTTTGTAATTGTTCGATTGCATTCTCTGCTTCTTTCATAACTCGCTCCACTACATGCTGAGCTGATTCGATTCGAGCTAATGATGCTGCCTGTCCTGCCCAAAGCGACATATATCCTTCCTTATTTTGCTTCGCTGCCTCTTTGCGTATTTTAGAAGTTAATACGTTTTGCACTGGATACATAGGAAGCCCTTCTTCTTTTCCTTCATGTCTCTCTATAAATTCATTCCGAATACCGCGTGCATATTTCCCGGAAAACGCACGAGTTACAGTTGTGCTCGTATCTGTACTATGTAAAACCGCTTCTTTATACACATCGTGCGTAATACTCTCTTCACTTGTTAAAAAGGCTGATCCC
The DNA here is from genome assembly GCF_015712745.1 of Bacillus sp. SRB3LM. Taxonomy (NCBI): domain Bacteria; kingdom Bacillati; phylum Bacillota; class Bacilli; order Caryophanales; family Bacillaceae; genus Bacillus; species Bacillus sp. SRB3LM. The sequence continues at coordinate 46,583 of NZ_VWVQ01000024.1, read as the reverse complement.
ATTTGAACACCTTCTGCTCCTAGTGCCAATGCCGCAACAAGCCCTTGTCCGTTCATTACACCACCTGCTGCGACAATTGGGGTATGCGGAACAGCCCCTACTAACTGAGGTATTAACGCAAACGTACCAATCATAGCATCTCGTTCTTTCCCAATAAACGTTCCTCTATGCCCTCCTGCTTCGCTACCTTGCCCAATAATAATATCTACTCCTAGCTCAGCAAGTACTTTCGCTTCCTTCACATGGGTAGCTGTTCCGATGACTTTTATTCCACTTCTTTTTAAATCATTTATTTCTTCTTTTTCTAACGTTTGAAATGCAAAGCTAACGACCGGTACTTTTTCATCTAATAGCACTTGTAATTGTTCCTTATAGCTTTTTGGAAGCTTTAACGTTCCTTCTACTTCTATACCTAATTCTCTATTCACTCCGCTTAGTAATACTTTCGCCTCATTTACCTTCTCTTCTTCTATTTGTATCTCTTTCGTTACAAGTAAATTAACACCGAAAGGCTTATCTGTTAGTTCTCTTATTCTATAAATCGCTTCACGAATTTGTTCTGGGCTCATATAGCCCGCTCCAAGCGTCCCTAATCCTCCGCTATTACTTACTGCTGCAACAAGTTCTGGCGTCGTAATCGCGCCTGCCATACCGGCTTGAACAACGGGATACTCAATTTTTAATATGTCTGTTACTCGACTTGTAAACATCATTTTCCCTCCTATTTCCCTTATATCTTCTTTATTTGATAAGCTTTCCCCTGCTTTTGCAAGGGTTGAACTTCATATGAAGCGAATATATTGAAAGAGAAGGAGGCTGAGCTTAATGATTTATCCAAATGCATTAAAACAAGGTGATACAGTAATGATCATTGCACCATCTGGTCCACCTACAATCGAAAATGTATTAAAAGGTGTGAATGTATTACAAGAGATGGGGTTATCCGTAATAATCGGGAAGAGCGTTTACGAGAAATATGGATTTTTAGCCGGAAGTGATCAAGTTCGGCTTGACGATATACATGAAGCATTTACAAATAATGAAGTGAAGGCCGTTTTCTGTGCACGAGGTGGTTACGGAAGTGCTCGTCTCCTCCCTCACATTCAATATGAAATCATTCGGCAAAACCCTAAAATCTTTTGGGGATATAGCGATATTACAGCTTTACATACTGCTGTTTCACGTTATGCAAAGCTTATAACATTTCATGGTCCGATGATTGAAGAACTAGGAAAAGGTATTGATTCCCTATCTTTATCCTCTTTCAATCAGCTATTCCATCCGTATTCAACCATTTTATCTGCATCAGAATGTATCGTACCTAGCTCTCACAGTACAGTTACAGGTACGTTAGTTGGAGGAAATTTAGCTGTGTTAACAAGTATAATTGGCTCGCCCTACGAGATAAATACGGACAATACACTTTTATTACTTGAAGACATTGGTGAAGAACCGTACCGCATTGACCGTATGTTAAATCAGCTACTTTTATCTGGAAAGTTTAATGAATGCAGGGGCGTTATTTTTACAAGTTGTCACGACTGCACTCCTTCAAAGCCATCTCAATCATTGCAAGCAATATTATATGAATATTTCGCACCATATCATATACCGGTCCTATTCGGTTTACCAATTGGACATATAAGTCCAAACATTGGGATTCCTCTTGGAGCTACAGCTACAATAAGTACACATAATAAAACACTCTCTATTGCTTCCGGCGTAGCCACCCCGTGTTCAAATTAAAAAGGAAAAGCGATTACGCTTTTCCTTTTATTTATAATAGTTAAAAATTCGTCCAGATGCGATATCTGCAATTTCTTCTGGAATAAATGTTTTACTTATATCAGTGCCAACATTTAATACAGCTGTAGCATCTTTCTCAATGCTACCAAATAACTCTTTCCCACGTATCTTAATAAGGGGCGTTCCTTCTGGCAACACATCTTTTACAAATTCCATTTGTGTAAAGAACGGAACGATCCATCTATCTTCTCCTTGGAAATGACGCAAACGAAGTATTCCTTCTGTTGCCCCGTCCTCTGCTTCTAGTGAACCAGCAACATAAAACTCAGTAGATAAGAGCAATTCATAAAATTCCTTTTGCTTCTGTTTATCATCACCTGCTACAACAAGTACCTCTTCTAATTTCTTTACTGAAATTTGCTCCATATGATGCCACCCCTATTTTCAAAATGATTGTACTTAGATTATACGAAATATTCTTATTTTTTTCTACATAATTCGCAATTATTTTCTTAAAATAATTTTAATACTTCTTTTGTCGTCACAATCGTAGCAAACTCTTCATGTAAATTTACAAGTGTCATATTGTGAATATCTTCTGCACTATACTCCTTACCATCTAAACCTTTACGGTTAAAAGTAGCCGTTGCATCACTCACTAAATACGTTGTAAATCCTAAATTCCCTGCCATTCGTGTCGTAGTTTCCACGCAATGATTTGTCGTTAATCCTACAACCACTACTGCATTACATTTGTTCTTTCTTAATTGCTCTTCTAAATTTGTCCCAATGAACGCGCTGTTAACGAATTTCTGAATAACCACTTCACCAAGTAGTGGTTGCACTTCTTCTTTAAAGTTTACCGTTTCCGCTCTCTCATAAAACATTGACTGAGCATTTTCTTTATTTACATGTTGAATATGAAAAACTGGTCGTTTCCTTTTTCTCCATTCTTCTAATAAAATTCTCATGTTTTCTTCAGCAAAAATATTATTTCTCTCGCCCCAATCTGGTAATTGAAACGCCTTTTGTACATCGATTATGATAAGTGCTATTTGATTTGTCATCATTTCCCCTTAATTTGGCTGTAATTGAAATAGAAAACCAAGTTGTTGTGACGCAGTAATAAAGCAAACATAGGCGCAAAGCTCTACAATTTCTTTTTCTGTCCAATATTGTTTTAATACGTGAAACATAGTATCATCTATTGCTTTTCGGTCATGAACAAATGTATGCGCAAAAGTAACGGCTACGCCAATCTCCTCTGCCTTTTGCACATCATCAGGTCTTCCCTTTGCCATACAGTACGGACATTCATTCCCATACGCTAATGTTCTTCTCACTTGCTCCTTCAACTCTGCTGAAAGAGTTCCTTTATTGTACAGTGTATCTTCTAACGTACTCCACGAATGTAATATATCCGAATTATGCCCTAATAACTTTTGAAACTTTGTATCTCCTACATTTGATAATGAAATTCTCTCCATCATTTCCCCTCCTATTTCCTTCTGTTTTATTGTAAAATAAATAACGTTCACTTTACATTTCATATGAATCTTAATTTATATTTTTCCTTTACAAAAATCATTATTTTACTGGAGGTATATTTACAAATGCAATTAGACCGTGTTGATCGAAAAATTTTAAATGAATTATATAATGATAGTCGCCTTTCGATGCGTGAATTGGCGAAACGAGTAAACTTATCTGCTCCGTCTACTTCAGAACGTGTTCGTAAGCTCGAAAGCGAAGGTGTTATTCAAAAATACACAATCGATATTGATTATAAAAAGGCTGGACTCGTTTTAGATTGTATTTTAGAAATTACTTTAAAAAATGGTGATACAACACGTATGCAACAATTTATTCAGTCTTATCCATCTGCAAGTTTTTGTTACCGAGTAACAGGAAGCTTATGCTACATTGTAAAAATTTCTGTTCCTTCACTCGTTGAACTTGAAGAATTTATCAATGATGTTTCTTCATATGCAACGACCGTTTCTCATATCGTATTATCAGAAGTATCTCTTACTCCTGATATTGAACATATCTTCCCAGAAGATTAATTTATTTTTATTCATAAAATATAAAAAAACCCCTTACAATAAGAATAAAAATAATATATTATGTATTAAAATACATAAAGTTCGAGAAAGGGGCTTTACATTGAAAATCTGGTTTTATGAAAAAACGGCACAATTAGATGACTTGCTTGGTATTTGGGACAATGTTCCAACCATCCCGCGAATTGGTGAAAAAGTGGAGATTTTAAAGACGGTCCGCACTGTTACAGATATTAAATATGTAAAGAACGGTAATAATTTCCGAGTGGAAATTATTACAAATTAAAAAGTAGCTCCTTAGGAGCTACTTTTTAATTATCTACTATGTGCTTTCTTTATAACGATTTTATCTTCTTCTACAGATACTGTTACATAATCATTTTCTTCTAACCTAAGCTTATTTACAGCCTCATCTGGTAACTCTATGGCCATCAATCTATCGGTTACGATCACTTGACTATACACTTCATTCTCTTGTGATGCATTCACTACTTTTTGCTCATTTATAAAACGTACTGTTGGCACGCCAACTTCTTTTACTGTACGCCATTGTTTCCTAATATAAGGAATTAACCAAAGTAATCCGACAAGCGTAAGACCGATACCAATCCATAAATTACTTTGCGCTTGTAATTCAGTAATTGAGATTGTACCACTTTCTTCTCCACTGAAAAATTGTATACTTGTTGCAATCAAATTATTTAGAGCGTGCACAGCTATATTCGTCCATATATTTTTTGTCTTTATGTATAAAAGACACATAACCATACCAAACATGAACGCACCAATAACATCAAAATGTCCTAGGCCAAAAATAATTGAAGATATAATTACAGCTTTTTTAATTCCCCATTTATAAGCCATTCGCTGTAAGAAAAATCCCCTAAAAATAACCTCTTCCATAATAGGTGCTAACACACATGCTGAAATGAAAGTAAATATCGTCATATATACGTTACTCGTATTAATAACATTTCCGTCTTCTAGCATAGTAACTAAGAAATTCGGTAACGTATGTGCTAATATGTAAAATTGAATCTGAGATATGCCAACTGAAAAAATCATCCCCATTATCGTTGCTAATACAATTAATCCCCAAGGTAAACGTCCTGGCTTATCAAAAAAACTGTTGAATACAACATTATTTTTATTTGTTTTTACGTATAGCCAAAGTAACGGAAATACAAAAAATACAGTTATTTGTGAAATAACCTCCATCGTATTCTCAGAAACATTTGCTAGACCTAATGGGATCATTATAAGGAGCACCCCTATAATCATCCATCCAAAAAAGCTACGTAGCCTTATACGTGAAAATGCATAGTGCATATAAAACACCCCCAAAGATAGTAAAAATACAATAAAACTTTAATCAGTACTTTATAGGCAATCCTTTCCCTATAAATAGCAGGATAACTAAATTATAATATGAATATAGTTGAAACTCTTCCTATTTTTCTCAAATTATTTCAAACAGCATATCTCTTAAAATACCATATCGCTGTTCTTCAAGTTTCAATCTAAGTGAATTTTATGTAATAAAAATCCCCGTTTTTACAAGCGGGGATTTCTTTTATTATAATACGTCACGTTTTTGGAATAATGCACTTGATGCTACAAGTAATACAACAAAGTATGCAGCTATAAGTAATAATGAAGTTGTAAATGTAGGTTCTACTCCCCCACTAATTAATTTATTGCTGTCGTAAGCTCTTAAATCCAAATGGCTGAATACTACAAACTTCGCTACACCTTTTGCAAACATCATTAATACCATGTTAATTGTACCTTGTAAGAATAATAGAAACATCGTAATAATTATTGGTAATACAGACTTTCTAAACACATTTGCTAAGAAAAATGCAAGTGTTGCAAAGAAAAATGGTGATAGCAGCTGATATAATATTGTTTTTAAAACAATTCCTAACGTTAATTCAGTTTTACTACCGTCCATTACAATTACACCAATAATCAAAGCAATTAACGTACTAGCAAATACGATAAATAACATCGTTAATAATACTGTAATATATTTAGAAAATAAAATTGTCATTCGTTTTCTTGGACGAATTAATAATTGCTTAATCGTTCCTTTTTGGAATTCATCTGTAATTGTACGAGAAGCTATTGTAATTCCAAAGATCGTTGTGAATATCATAATTAAGCCGATATTTGAACTCGCAAAATCTAAGTAAGATCCACTTAAGCTACCAGCGTCGCCCCATTTCGCCAATACTACTGTTCCTAAAATCTCCAATAAAGCAATTACACCTATTAAAATATACATACCTTTTTTCGCATGCAACTTTAAAAATTCATTTTGAATTAATTTAAACATTACGCTTTCACTCCCCCAGTAATCGCTAAGAACTCATCCTCTAACGTTTTATTTTGAACAGTAACTCCGTATACAAGCACATCAGCATGAACAAGTTTTTTTACAAGTTGCGGAATGTTGTCTTTTGTTACAGATGCTACAATTACATTCCCTTTTGCTTTGCCTTTAATGATTTCATTCGCTTTCTGAACTTCATCTACTTCAAACGCTACAACGACTGCCTCATCATGTTTCACTTTTTCATGTAAGTTGTACTCTTGAACAAACTCACCTTGTTTAATAATAACGACGCGATCACACATTAATTCAATTTCACTCAATAAGTGACTTGATACGATTACAGCAATATTCTCTTCTTTCGCTAAACGTTGTAAATAATCACGAATTTGGCGAATACCAGCTGGATCTAATCCATTTGTCGGCTCATCTAAAATTAAGATTTTCGGCTGATGAAGTAATGCTTGTGCAATTCCTAAACGTTGTTTCATACCAAGTGAATATGTTTTCACCTTTTTATGAATCGCATGCTCTAATTCAACAAGCTTTATAATCTCAGCAATGCGCTCTTTACTAATTGGTGTAATGGCCATGTTCGCAAAATGCTTTAAGTTTTGCATTCCTGTCATATAATCATATAGTTCAGGATTTTCTACAATCGCTCCAATTTGCTCTAGCGCCTTTTCACGCTCCGAGCGAATACTATGTCCACAAATTGTAATATCGCCCTCTGTCATTGAAATAAGACCTGTCATCATACGGATCGTCGTCGTCTTACCGCTACCGTTCGGCCCAAGGAATCCGTATACTTCTCCTTCACGAACCTCAAATGATAAACCACGAATAATTTCCGTTCCACCAATCTTTTTTCGAACATTCTCTAACTTTACTACTACGTTTCCCAATGCTGATTCCTCCTTTAGACTTCTAGTTTTTTATCGATTATGTTACCTGTAACTACTAGTAATATAATTGTTAATAAACAATTAAAAAATAGATTTAAAATTGTAACCTCTGTACCAGAATAAAATGATGTATTTAAAAAACCATTTTGATCTATAAATCCAATATTATTTATAGCAAACACATACTTTTCTATTTGCTGAAAAATATACGTTATTCCTCCATTAAATGCGGTAAAAATGACGAATAAAACTAAACAAGCAACTTTATTCATCGATGATTTCACATTTAATAGCTTTACAATTACTATAATAAAATAAATAGAAACTAGCATATTAAGAAAATCTAGTCCCCATAAGAAAATAGATAACATATGATGTAATATTCCATAATTATATAAACTGTGTATTGCTTGCTGAATACCTAAATTAGTTTTTCCATTGTAAATATTTAAAGAAAAATAGTATAGAAAAATGATTCCTATTCCTAGCAAAATCATAAAGAGTAGTACACAGAATAAAATATTTGCACATATATACTTTTTTGCTGAAATAGAAGTATAACGTAGCATAGAGTTTTTTAACATTTTCCGAAAAGACGATATACCTGTTAAAAGAATTGCAAATCCATTTATACCTAGTATGATAAAGAATATAATAATAATTATATCTTGCCTACCTGAAATTCTAACTCCTGAAACTCCTTTCATATTAAATAAAAGAATTAATGAAACTGTAATAAAACCAAAGTAAATAATGGCTATCTTTCTCTTATTACAATTATACAGATAAAGAAAAAGCTGACTCATTTCTCATAGGCCTCCTTAAACAGCTCATGTACCGCTTTACCCTTTTGAAATCGTAGTTCTTCCACATTTTCATGCAATATTATTTCTCCATCTTTCAAAAAGATTACTTCATCGAATATATTTTCGATTTCTCTTATTAAATGAGTCGATATAAGTAGCGTACAATCTTCACGATAAAATTTAAGTATTAGCTCAAGTACATGTTCTCTAGAAACAAGATCAATCCCGCCCAATGGCTCATCCAGTACATATAGCTTCGCTTCTCGAGAAAACGTTAAAATAATCTGCAGCTTCTCAACCATACCTTTTGACAATGCTGTAATTTTTTCTTCTAACGGTATTTTAAATTCTGCAATCGTATCTACTGCTTTTTGAATATCGAAGTCTTTATAAAAATCTCGGTAAAAAAATAAAGCATCTTTTACAGTCATCCAATCATCAAAGACTGGCTTATCGGACATAAATGAAACGATTTCTTTCGACTGTAACCCTACCTTTTTACCATCTATTGTAATCCTACCTTCAGAAGGATATTGCAAGCCTGCAATCATTTTCAATAACGTCGTTTTCCCGCTCCCGTTATCTCCAACAAGCCCAACGATTTTCCCTTCCGTAATCTCTATGTTTAATTCACGGATCACTGCTTTTAATCCATATCTCTTCCATAAGTTTTCTATTTTTAATAGCTTTGTCATTGGCTCTCCTCCCTCTTATCATGTAATGAAGAACGAAGAATTGTAAGAATTTCTTCTTCTGAAAAACCTAAATTGTCCATTCCATCTATAAAAGAATGAAGTAATTCTTTCGCCATCTCTTTTCGCAGCTCCATAATTTTCTCCCCTTCATTCGTTACATACCGTCCCATTCCTCTACGTGTTACAACAACTCCATCCCGTTCTAGCTCTTGAAATGTACGCTGAATCGTATTTGGATTCACTTGTAATTCACTCGCTAATTCACGGACAGAGGGAATTTTATCACCAGGCAATAAATGTCCTGTTACGATCTCTTTTTTTATGTATTCCATTACCTGAATGTAAATTGGTGTATTTGGAGAAAACTCTATTTTCATTTCTTCCCTCCTTCCGTATCGGTGTACTAGTTAAATAATACACCGATACAAAAGGTTTGTAAATACCCATTTAATTACAAAAAAGTTCTATCCGTTAAACGAATAGAACTTCCCAATATAAATCGCTATACAAAAATAATAGTGTTATGTAAACAAAATTATAAAGAAAAACTGTCTTATCAATGAATAAGACAGTTTTTCTTTATAATCCTATATTAAAAGTTAAACACGAAGTCATCGTCAGCTAACTTTTCAACGTTCGTTGCTTTTACGTAACCATTTCCTTTTACAGAGAAGAAATCATGGTTTTTCGTATCTGTACGTAAACCATTTAAAACGATTGGGTTAATTTCTTCTTCTTCAAACTTCGGCTCAAGTCCTAAGTTCATAAGCCCTTTATTTGCATTGTAACGAACGAAACGATTTACATCTTCTACTAGACCGATAGAAGTGTAAATTTCTTCTGTATAGGCCATTTCAATTTCATATAGTTCCATTAATAACTCTTGTGTTTCTTTTTGCACTTCTTGTTGCTCTTCTGCAGAAAGTTCTGCGAAGATTTGTTGTGCTAAAATACCGACGAATACGCCGTGAATTGACTCATCACGAATTATCAAGTTGATAATCTCACCACTTGCTGTTAGTTTTCCTTGACCAGCTAAGTAAAGTGGATAGAAGAATCCGCTATAGAATAAGTAACTTTCTAAGAACACACTTGCTACCATTGCCATGTATAACTCTTTTTTTGTTACTTCAGGCTTTAATAAACGACGATAGTAACCAGTAATAATACCAGCTTTTTTCTCAAGTAACGGATGATTGTCTACCCAGTCAAAAATATCATCAATCTCTTCTTCTGTAGCTAACGTTGTGAAAATGTGACTATAACTTTTCGCATGTACTTCTTCCATAGCTCCCATGAAAGCTAATACACTTTTCGCTTGTAAATTTTCAAGATGAACAAGTACAAGTGGCATTCCTTCGCCACCTTGTTTCGTATCTAAAAGTGTTAAACCACCTAATACACGCTTATAAGCAATTTGCTCTTCTTTCGATAATTGCACCCAAGTATTTTTGTCAGACGAAACCGCAATTTCTTCTTCTGTCCAAAACTGAGCGATGTTTTGCTTCCAAAACATTAAACTAAAATCATCTTCTTTTTTGTTCCAGTTTACCGCACGCATTAAATCGCCCCTTCTCTAAATATGATAACTAAGCATGAGCAGGGTTCAGAAAACCCTGCTCATCATGTCTCACTTTTTATATTAAACGGTACAAGCCACACACTCTTCCACGCTTAATTTACGTGTTCTCGTATAATACAGACTCTTTAAGCCTTTTTTATGTGCATAGATGTAGTAACGTGCTAATTCACGTGTTGAAATATCACTATTAACGTAAAGAATTGTACTAATTCCTTGGTCAATATGTTCTTGAATTTCTGCGATTAAATCAATTAATTTAAACTGATTCATATCGTAAGAAGATTTATAGTACCAGAACGTATCTTTTGATAAATACGGCATTGGATAATATGTTGTCGCGTTCGCATATGTTCTTGATTCGATTTGACTTACGATCGGCATTACGCTTGAAGTTGCATTTTGAACGTAACTGATTGATTGTGTTGGAGCAATGGCAAGACGATATGAGTTGTATAAACCATTCTTTTGCACTTGCTCTTTTAAACTTGTCCAATCTTCTTTTGTTGGAATATGAATTCCTTCAAATAGTTGCTGAACTTTTTCAGTTACTGGGCTGTAATCTGTCGTTTCATACTTTTCAAAGTATGTGCCATTCGCATAATCAGATTTATCGAAGTCTTTAAATGTCTCGCCTTTTTCTGTAGCGATTTCCATACTTTTCTCAATAGAATAGTAATTTAACATCATAAAGAATGTACGAGCGAATTCTTTCGCTTCTGCACTTTCATAAGCGATTTTATTTTTTGCTAAATATCCGTGTAAGTTCATTGCTCCAAGTCCAACTGAATGAAGCTCGTCATTCGCTTTTTTCACAGTTGGTGCATTCGGAATAATCGTCATATCAGAAACAGCTGTTAAAGCTTCCATTCCCGCATGAACTGCTTCACGAATTTCTTTATTTTCCATTACGTTTACGATATTTAACGATCCTAAGTTACAGTTAATATCACGACGGATAATGTCATCTGTACCGTAATCATTTATTTCTGAAGTTTCTTGAAGCTGGAAGATTTCTGTACATAAGTTCGACATCTTCACAGTTCCAATATCCTTCAATGGATGTTGATTATTTGCATTTGATTTAAACATTAAGTATGGGTAACCAGACTCAAGCTGAATCATGGCAATTTTAATAAGCATATCACGTGCACTAATATCTAGTGGCTTCTTCTTCACTTTCGGATTGCTCATTAATTCATCGTACATTTCATCAATGTCAATATCATCTAAATGCTTGCCATATTCTTTATAAACCGTATAAGGCGCGAAAACATGGAAAGGTTCGTTTTTCTCAGCAAGCTCAAAGAACTTACTTGGAACGATAATTCCGATTGATAGAGACTGAATACGGCTCTTCTCATCGGCATTTATTTTTTTTGTATCAAGGAATTCAATAATATCCCAATGGAAAATGTTTAAATATACTGCACCGGCACCTTTTCGTTGGCCAAGCTGATTCGCATATGAAAACGAATCTTCAAGCAATTTCATAACAGGTACTACACCACTTGCAGCGTTGTCGATACCTTTAATTTGCTCACCACGTGCGCGTAGCTTAGATAAGTTTAAAGCTACTCCCCCGCCGATTTTTGATAATTGCATCGCAGTATTAATGTTAAAGCCGATTGAATTTAAACTATCGTCCATCTCTAACAAGAAACAAGACACCATTTCTCCTCTTCTGCTTCTTCCCGCATTTAAAAAGGTTGGTGTCGCTGGTTGGTAGTTTTGTTTTACAATCATGCTTGCGAATTGTCTTGCTTTCGAAACATCACCGCGTCCTAAGTATAATGAAACAATTGCTACACGATCTTCATAGCTTTCTAAGTATTGTTTTTGATCATTCGTTTTTAACGCATAATCTTTGTAGAACTTAGATGCTGCCATATAAGATTGGAACTCGAAGTTTTCACCATAAGCGATGTTATATACTTCCTCTACTTCCTCCAAGCTATACTCGTCCAGAACGTTGTAATAGTAATCATGTTCTTTCATATACTCCATTCGCTCTGCCACGCTATTAAAAGGAACGGTATTCTCTCTAGCTTCTTCCATAAAGACTTCTAATGCCTCTTTATCTTTATGAAGCTGATAAAAACCGTCCTGCATTTGCGTGATTTCATTATTCAGTTCAATGTGTCGCAATCTCCCGCACCCTTTCCTTAAAATATTCTACATCGTTATTTGTTCCAGATAACTCAAATTTTGATACAATAGGCACTTCATATTTAGTAGAAATCTTGTCAGCACTTGCACCGAACATGTCTCCCCAGTTACGATTGCCGCTTGCAGATACGCCTTTTAATTTTTCATTATTGCGCTCTAAAAAGTCTAAAACACGTTCTGGTACATTGCCAAAACCTGTTGTATACGTAATAAGAATAAAGTCTTCATCTATTACTAGATCTTCATCAATTTGAACGGCCGGCATATTTAATTTGTGAATGAAACGCTTCACGTTTCCTGTCATAGAATCATATGCAACTAACATTTCCGACCCTCCCTCTCAAATCTATATTCTCTATATGTTGTTCTTGATTTCTCTATATATTGTATTACGTTTCAAAATAAGACACAAGATATATGTATAAATTCTTTCTTTTTTTAACTTTTACTTTTCGACATGATAGCCGTTTTTTTTCAATACAATGACTATGAAACAACATTCTAAAACTCATGTCAATAAAGTGCTTTTCAAAAAAGTTGTCAACGAATTTAACCTTATTTTTAAAAAAGTTAACAATATATTTTGTCATAAAACGGTAGATGCTGAAGAAATATATTTCTCCAGCATCACGCAAAAAAGAACAGATATGAAACTATAATCTGCTCTAAAAAAAGATTACATTTATCAAATTTACCTTATTAAATATATTATACATATACTTTCGTTTCTCGTTACATACTAAAAGATAACTATTATAGAAAAAGATTATTATTATGGAACTTCAATTTATTTATGAAAAGTTTATTCAGATTGCTCAATGCGCAAAATATCTTTTACAAATATATGATGCGGATTTTCATCTTTATCAATCATTGTACATACAGGAGCCTCTTCATCAAAGTATACAATCATTCCTTCTACGTACTGATATGTATGTTGAACTTGTACAGTTACTTTAATTTCTACTGCTTCTTCATATGCTCTTTTTATTTTCTGAAGCATTTTTGCTGAACATTTTCTTTTCTCTGGATACATAACCATTCCCATAAATCGATTGCCGGCTCTATCTTTCCACATATAATCCCAATGTGGTAAAATGCCTTGTTTAAAATCGCCCATAATTCCCCTCTCCTTTATCTTTTATTTATCCCGCATTAAACGTCCGATTGGTGAAGGCTACTAATCAGTGAGAGATGCCCTGCTGATCAAAATTCCCCTTTATGAACGTGGCGTTTCTGAATATGTATAAATCACTTGCCCGCCTCGCTGTGCGTTACCAATGAAATGTTTAAAGTCTTCTCGATTTACTAAAACTTCTCTGAACGTATAAAATACATCTTTCGTAACAACATACTCCTTTATTTCACCATTTTTCAGCTGATCCAAAATTGTATTTGCTAATTCTTTATCCATGTATTTCACCTCTATGCAATATTTTATTTTATCTTATATTCTATAGGTCAACAACTGTAAAATTATCCAGATGCTATACCTTCATTTCATTTTCATTATTTTTCAAAAGATATCTCTTTAGTATATGTCCACTAAATATCATATACTAACATAGCTACTTCTCTATATCAAACATTTCGACATTCAATTATGCAAAGTTTCACACCGCTATGCTACAATATATGAATAGAACTAGGAGGGATACTATGATTCGGAAAGCAAAAAAGACAGATGCGAAACTGGTAGCACCTTTATTGTATAACGCTCTGCACGAAATTGCTGAAAAAATCACAGGTAGCACAGTTGAGACAGAAGTATTACTAGGACTTGAAACATGGTTCTCAAAAAAGAAAAATCGACTGAGCTATGAAAACTGTTTTGTATATGAGCAAGACGGGGGTGCAGTTGGAGTTATTGTCGCTTATCACGGTAGTGAAGCAACACAGCTTGATGCACCAATTGTACATCACTTAAGAGAATTACATAATGATGAATCAATTACGTTAGAAAAAGAAGCTGAGCTTGATGAGTATTACATTGATACATTATCAGTTTCAAGTGCACACGGCGGAAAAGGTATCGGTTCTAAATTAATTGAAGCTGCCGAAATCTATGCAACTGAAAAAGGGCATGAAAAAATCGCTTTACTTGTTAATTTAGAAAACACACGCGCCTATTCATTATACGAAAAGTTAGGTTATAAAAAAGATGAAATTGTTATGCTAGTAGGCGAACCTTATGCTCATCTCGTAAAACCATTAAACGTCAAAATTTCTATATCTTAAAAAGAAAGCACACGATTTATATAAATCGTGTGCTTTTATGTTAAATTCGTATTTAATATATTTCCATCCATCGCCTCGTGAAACGTATATGTTGTACATCCCCATGGCTTTCTATGCAAAATAGGAGAACCAGACCATCCCATTGCCCTCAGCTCCGCTCCAATCATCGAATTAAAATAATTATGACCTACAAGAGCAATACTTCCATGTACGAGAGCATAACGATGTAACAGGTAAGCCGCTTGCCTTGCCCTCTCTCTTACTTCCTTATAGGACTCAACACCTTTATGGTAGCCAAGTATCCATAATGTTCGTCCAATGAACATCCATACCTTAATTTTGCATTTCAACCACTTCGGAGCAAAAAAGCATGAAGGAACTTCAGCTTCTCTAAAAAGAGAATTTTGCATAAAAGATAAAGAATCCGTTAATTCAGCTGCTGATTGTACAGCACGCCTTTGATCACTTGTTAAGACAAATTTCGCTGCTTCAATTGCCTCTATTGTTTCTATCGGCATTTTAGCTTTTTGTATCATTGACTCGGAATCATACTGTTTCATCCATTCGTGAAATGAAGTAATTGTCATCGGTTCTCTTATACGACCTAAACAACCATGACGAATAAAAGAAATCTTCATTCTCTTCACTCTCCATTCATCACTTACGAACTTTATTATGCACTAGTTCTAAACATCATACCACGCAAGAAAATAAAGTTATATACCTTTACATCTCCCCACCACTATCATGTGTTATCGAAGCATGGATACCATCCATCCCATCAAAATATGTACTCGTATCATATTGACGAATCTTTTTTAAATGCATATAAGAAAATAAAAATAAAATTAAAGCTATAACACTCCCCACAAATTCAAACATCATTTTACCGCCTCTAATTTCTCCCACTTCAGTAGGTTATTCTACTTTTTCATTATACCTCGATATAAAGATTCCCGCATTTTCGCTATTTTTTTCAAATAACATGGATTTTTTACATATTTTCTTACAAAAAGTGAATATTTTTCGATTTTTTACTTTGGAAACATTTACAAAGTAGGAAATATGGTTCAAAATAGGAGGAAATAAAAAAACCCAAATTTATTCTTTTTTTGGGAAAACTGTAACAAGGAGAGTTGCTTATGCAGATCGCAGAAACTGGAGATATCATCGAATTTAAAGGTGGAATGCAAGGCCGTGTTCAAAAAGTAAATCAAAACTCTGTTATTGTTGATATAACAATTATGAAGAATTTTAGAGAACTAGATATGGAACCTCTTACAGTTGTAAGTCATAAAAACTATACTGTCATTAATCAAAATGCATAATATAATAGAAAGAAAGGGCCTGTATAGTATACAGGCCCTTTCTTTCTATTAACGATTATCAATTGTTTCCGGATATAGATCGTGGTTCATCATGCGGTAGTCAGCCATTTGTTCATACTTCGTCCCTGGGCGACCGTAGTTGCAGTATGGATCAATTGAAATGCCACCACGTGGTGTGAATTTCCCCCATACCTCAATGTAACGTGGATCCATTAATTTAATTAAGTCGTTCATAATAACGTTCATGCAATCTTCGTGGAAATCACCATGATTGCGGAAACTAAATAAATACAACTTTAAAGATTTACTCTCTACCATTTTTTGCTCTGGAATATAGCTAATATAAATTGTTGCAAAATCTGGTTGTCCTGTTTTCGGGCATAAACTTGTAAATTCAGGACAATTGAATTTTACAAAATAATCACGGTTTGGATGATTATTATCAAATACCTCTAATATTTCTGGGCTATATTCAAATAAATATTTTGTATTTTGATTTCCTAATAATGTTACATCTTTTAAATCTTCATCTAATCTTCCTGCCATTTTTAAACATCCCTTCTCATTATACACCGCGTTTATTTCCCCATACTAACGCATGAAGCTGAGGCAATACTTTTGCATCATTCATCTCTTTACAATTTACAGCTTTATCAATCAGCCACTCATACTTATCTAATAATTTTTTAATAAGCATCGCATCATCCACTGTTTTTGTATCATCGTTTCCTACTTGCAAGAAAAATGGTACCTTTGGATAACGTTCGTGCATCTTAACTGCATATTCAAAATCATAATCATCGAATACTACTACTTTTAAACTAATATCTTTTCCTGCTAGTTTCTGAATCATAGCATCTAACTTCTGAAAATCTGTTTTCATCGTCGAACTTGGTGGTTTTGGCGAAATTGTTACCTCATCAATTTCAAGTAACCAATCTTGCCACTTACTCCCTTGTGTTTCAATTGCCGTTCGCATTCCATTTTCTTTTAATATAGAAAGAAGAAACTCAATATTTTTCAGTAATGCCGGATTTCCACCTGAAATCGTAACATGAGAAAAATTTTCTCCTCCAATTGCAACAAGCTCACTCCAAATATCTTCTGCTGTCATCTGTCTAATTTGATCTTTAGCTGATCCATCCCACGTAAAAGCAGAATCACACCAAGCGCAGCTATAATCACAACCAGCTGTACGGATAAACATTGTCTTTTGCCCTACAACCATTCCTTCACCTTGAATAGTCGGACCGAATATTTCTAAGACAGGGATTTTACTCATCGAGCATCCACTCCCGTCTTACTTCCGCATAACTAGTCGGTGTCTCAAATAGACGAACGAATTCAACGCGAGCTCCCTTATATTCGTTCACACGATTCTCTTTTGTTAGTGCTTCTGCCATCTTTTCATAAATCCAAACGACCATATTTTCAGCAGTCGTATTCATTGCTGGTAACGTTTCGTTTAAATAACGATGATCTAAATGAATTTCTATTTCATTTTTCCAAATTTCTTTTATATCTCCAAAGTCAATTGCAAGACCTATTTCATTTACATATCCACTAATTCCAAATACAACTTTATATGTGTGACCATGTAAGTTTTTACATTTCCCTTCATAACAGTGTAAATGGTGCGCTGCATCAAATGTAAATTCCTTACTGACCATTACTCTTTTATTATGATATTTGAGTTGTTTACGCTGAATATCCTTGTCCATTTTTTGCAAATTCTCTACGATGCGAAATCCAAAAAAGTTATCCATTAGTTGTTCGCTCCTTCGCGTTCTTGCAGATACGTATCTAATCCTGCTTTACGAAGTTGACATGCTGGACATTCACCGCAACCATCACCAATGATTCCGTTATAACATGTTAATGTTTTTTCTCGAACAAACTCAAATGCTCCAAGTTCATCTGATAATTTCCATGTTTCAGCTTTATCAATCCACATAAGTGGCGTGTGAATGACAAACGGATAATCCATAGATAAATTTAATGTAACATTTAACGATTTCACAAACACGTCACGGCAGTCTGGATAACCGCTGAAATCAGTTTCACATACACCCGTTACAATATGACGTGCTCCCACTTGTTTTGCTAATACAGCAGCAAATGATAAGAAGAGTAAATTTCGTCCATCTACAAATGTCGATGGCAATTCACCTTCTTCATGTGTAATCTCCATATCCGTTCTCGTTAACGCATTTGGAGCAAGTTGATTTAATAGACTCATATCTAGTACCGTATGCTTTATTCCTAGCTCTTTCGCAATTTCCGCTGCACAATCAATTTCTAGCTTATGACGTTGATTGTAATTAAACGTTACAGCTTCTACCTCTGCAAACTGCTCTATTGCCCAAAATAAACATGTTGTACTATCTTGTCCTCCACTAAAAACAACAACTGCTTTTTCTTTTTTCATTACACTCATTCTCCTTCTCTACTATAAATAAGAAGAAAGAACGTTCTTGAACTGTCACAATAAAAAAACAAAACAATACCTAAGGATATTGTTGTTTCCATAGTTTTTTATAGAGGGAGTTCGCGAACCTCTCCCGCGCGGTGCACGGAATTTCTTCTTTCATTGACACAGCTTATTGTAACATATTGTATACTAGCGTAAAAATTTCTGATTTTTCGGTTATTTTTCATTTCATTTCTTTCATTTTATAGTATGATTAATTTAATATAAGAAGAGAGGGGGCATCCCACTGAAATCCTTTATTATTTATCTCTTTTTAAATATATTATTCATCCTGATTACAATGCTCGTATATCATTTATTTTGGAATCAAAAAGGGAAACGCTCTCCTAAATTAAATTCAGCTATATTTATTGTACTCTGTTGCCTCGCTACCGTACTCTGTATTACATTTGCAGCAAAAATAAATAATGGTTTTCAATTTGATATGCGCCATATTGTATTAATTGTCGGTACATTAACGGGAGGGCCTATTGCTGGTGGTTCTATCTTAGTTGTATTAAACATATATCGCTTATTATTAGGTGGGGTAGGTGTTTTCCCATCTCTTATCGGTTCTGTTCTTCTATTTATTGTTCTACTATTAACATATAAATTTTTCAATCGAACTTCTAATCGTATAAAAATAACACTTGCTATTATCTACAGTCTCACATACGGATTTAGTTGGATACCCTTCTTCCTTTCCAAGGTTACAAATAAGACTGATTATATACCGCATATTATTGTGTATGAGTTATGTTCAATGCTTGGTACAATCCTAATTTTATATTTACTACACATATTACAAACTCAAGTTCGTCTCCAAAACGAACTTATAAATGCTGAAAAGTTTCATTTAATTGGTGAAATGGCAGCATCTATCTCTCATGAAATTCGCAATCCATTAACTTCAACGAAAGGGTTTTTACAACTGTTACAATCAGATACATGCACTGAGCAGGAACGAAAATTATATATTGACATTGCCATTAACGGCATCGAACAAGCAAATCATGTTCTTACAGATTATTTAACCTTTGCCAAACCTAGCATTGAAAAAGAGCAAACATTACAGTTAGAAGAAGAATTACTACATGCATTGTCGTTAATTACACCGCTTGCTAATTTAACAAATGTACGTACTCATTATATAAAGCAAAGCACTTCTTTTTTTATCGCTGGAGAAAAGCAAAAACTAAATCAATGTTTATTAAATATTTTAAAAAATTGCATTGAGGCTATGCCAAAAGGCGGTGATCTTTATTTCACATTAGTTCCTGATCATAAGCATATTCAGTTATATATAAAAGATACAGGAGTCGGTATGGATTCGGAACAAGTAAAACGTCTTGGCTCTCCTTTTTATTCAACGAAAGAAAAAGGCACTGGACTTGGAATGATGGTCGTATTCAGTGTTGTTCAAGCTATGAATGGAAAAATTGATATTATAAGTGAAAAAGGAATCGGTACAACCTTTTTATTAACGTTTCCACTCATACAAAAAACGTGATGAAATACTCATCACGTTTTTTCTGTTCCTTCAACTAATTCAGCAAAAGCTTTCACTTTTCCGTGTGGTTGTTGATTTTCTTTACGTGCTTTCCAGGCGCGCTCTTCTTCTCGCTTCTTCTTAGACATGTTTTTTCAACTCCTTCTTTTCTTTCTCCATGTAGTATTCCAAAATAAGAAAGAAAACTATGCACGTATCAAAAAAGAAGTGGTTTCCCACTTCTTCCACTTTAGCGCTGCAAAATTGCATGTTTCGCCTCTTTTAACTGCGTAAGATGTCTTTGTTCATGCAAATCAAGAAATTGAACCCATTGATACAAATTCAGATCATTAAAAACAGGATGCTTTAATCCATTTTCAAATAGATCTTTTTCATCTATAACACTATGAAGTGCGTGTAATAGTTCTTGTCGTGAATGTTCTAGCAATTGAATTCCTTGCTGTTTTTTCATTAAAGTTTCTGTTGGTTGCATTTGCTGAGGAGCTTCTCGTTTATGTGTGCGATCAAGCGTAAGTTGGAGGTCTTTAAATGGAGTCATGTTTCTTTCATTTTTTTGTAAAGCATATACAAGGGCAGACGTGACAGATTGTTCAACTAAATGCAAGTGGTGTAAAATTTGAATAATACTCCATTTATCACGGCGTGGCTTTACATTCACTTCGGTGTCATTTAACATTTCAATTTCTGATAATAGCGTGCTTCGAGTAGACTGTAATGAGTTTACTAAACTTTCTAAACTTACATCCATATTAGATTGAAGCATACTTGTTCCCCCCTTTTGTTGGTCAAAAGAGGTGCTCCTTATTAGAAACACCCCTTTAGTATTCTGAATTTTCTTTTATTATCTCATCATTTTCCCATTATGTCGATGTTAAACATGTGAAAAAAAGTGCATGTTTTTTACAATTTTGTGTCGTCAATCGCATGTAACCATGCTTCAATTTCTGTAATAACACTTTTCACACAGCCTTCGGCAAATGGTGATGTTAAATTTGCAACTTCTACTAATTCTAAGAACGATTTACTTCCACCTTGTTGGCACAGATTCACATAATCTTCCCACGCCTCTTGTCTATTATCTCTTGCACGTTTCCAAAATTGTAGCGCACAAATTTGAGCAAGCGTGTAATCAATATAATAGAACGGTGAGCTATAAATATGCCCTTGACGTTGCCAAAAACCACCGCGCTCTAAATAATCATTATCCTCATAATCACGATGTGGTAAATATTTCTTCTCTATGTTACGCCATGCTGTCTTACGCTCTTCAGGTGATGCTTCAGGATTTTCATATACATAATGTTGATATTCATCAACAGATACACCATAAGGTAAAAACAGAAGTGCTGAACTTAAGTGAGAGAAGTAATATTTATCTGCATCTTCTTCAAAGAATAGCTTCATCCATGGCCATGTAAAGAATTCCATACTCATAGAGTGAATTTCACATGCCTCATATGTTGGCCAATTATATTCTGGAATTTCAAATTTACGACTTTCATATACTTGAAAAGCATGACCCGCTTCATGTGTTAATACATCAATGTCACCAGATGTTCCATTGAAGTTTGAGAAAATAAATGGCGCTTTATAATTCTCAATATATGTACAATATCCGCCACCAGCTTTTCCTTTTTTCGCAACTAAATCTAATAAATCATTATCTAGCATGAAATTGAAAAATTCATCTGTTTCAGCCGATAACTCTTTATACATTGTCTTTCCATGATCAACAATCCAATCCGCATCTCCTTTTGGAGTTGGGTTACCTGTAGCAAACTCATAGTTTTCGTCGTAATAAGCTAACTTCTCTACACCGATACGTGCTTGTTGTCGCTTTCTTAATTCCGTTGTAACGGGAACGATATAATCCAGCACTTGCTGACGGTAATTAGCCACCATCTCCGCATTATAATCTGTACGGTACATTCTTGCATATCCAAGTTCAACAAAGTTTTTGAAACCTAAAGATTTTGCGATTTTCGTTCTCACTTTAACAAGCTCATCATAAATACGATCTAGTTCTTCCTCATTTCCAGCTAAAAATCCGTAGTATGCTTCACTTGCTGCTTTACGTTCGCTTCTTTCTTTTCCTTGCATAAACGGAATCAGTTGCGATAACGTTCTTTCTTCTCCAGCAAAGTCAATTTTTGCAGATGCTAATAACTGTGTATATTGCGATGATAATTTATTTTCTAATTGTAAATCTTTCACGACTTCATCTGAATATGTATTTAAATCACATTCTGCTAGAGCAAATAATTGTTTTCCATAATACGCCTCTAATTCTTCACGAAATGGAGAATTAATGAGTGCCTTATAATATTTTGTACCATATCCTTGTACAACTGGAGAGAATTCATCAAAGAAATCCTGCTCCTCCTTATAAAAAGTATCCGTCGTATCAACAGAATGGCGAATGTAACAAAGGTTTCCCATTGTACCGAAATCGTTGCGAATTTCATTAATTGAATGAATGACTTGTTTTTGTTCTTCTACAGTTTTTGCGTTATCAAACTTCTCTAAAGCAACAGTAAATTTCTCTTTTAACTCTTCAATATTTGGGCGTTTATATTCATAGTCTTTAAATGACATGAACGAGCCTCCTCTCCATTACATACCTTTATTATAATTCAATACGTATTCTCGAATTCCCTCTTAATTTTCAACAAAATTCGGCAGTGACTGCCCTGAGTTCATTGCAAATAAAAAAGCCTTGGATTTACTTATCCAAAGCTCCTTTGGAACATATTATTTTTCATACTTCCCAATTTTTTTTAATAAATCAAGTAATTCATCTTTTTCATCTTTCGTTAACATTTCAAAAGACTGATGTATAACTTTCTCATGCCCCGGAAAAATAGAAGCAATAAAGGTCTCGCCAGACTCAGTTAATTGCGCGTAAATAACACGTCTGTCATTCGGACATGGGATTCTCTTTACTAATCCCTTTTTCTCCAGCTTATCTACAACATATGTAATGCTGCCACTAGCTATTAAAATGCGCTCACCAATTTGCTGAAGTGGTTGACCGCCTTTATGATATAGCAGTTCTAATACAGCAAATTCAGTTGGATTTAACCCGTTACTTTGTATAGATTTATTTGTAGTATCCATAACAGAACGATGCACACGAGATAATGCAATAAATACTTTTAAAGATTGAGAAATATCTTCTCGTTCATTATTTGATGTCATACAACTTTCAACCCTTCACTTAAATTCTCAGCAATAAAAAGAAAATGCCACTTCATACTTCATGTGAATTCCGAATGAACATTCACTCATTCATTTCCTCTCCCCTAATATATTAAGAATCATTCTTGAATAAAAACATGACAATTTTAACATAGTTTATATATAATGATAATAAAAAAAGAAGGAGTACCACATTTGAAAGTCAAATTCCAAAGCATAATTATATATATATTGCTTGTTATCCTACCGACAATAGGGATTGGTGCTACATTTTATTCGTATCATACATATAAAATGAAACAGGAAAACAAATTATCCGCTCATACAGTTCTCTTTTTATATAGAGATTATTTGGATCATCATCTTGGTGAAGCAATTTCTGCTTTAGACATGCTTGCAAAAGTTGTAGGCACCGAGACTGGTAATATAAATGGCATTAAACAAATTGTACATGATACAGATGGAAACGATGCACGCTTTTCTGGTCTATATTACGCTACACCAGAAGGAGTCATTACAATCGCATCTAAAGATGAATCAAAGCCTATAGATGTTTCAGACCGTAAATATATTCAAGACGTGCTCCAAACTAAAAAAACCACTGTATCATCAGTCATTACTGATCGCGTTCTTGGACATAAAGCTATTATGATTGCTGCTCCCATATTTAATAAACAGAAGGAGCTCTCAGGATTATTATTAGCTAGTTTACGCTTTGATTACATTTCATCTTCTTTAAATGCCATTAAACCACAATACCATTTTGAGGTAACTGATAAACATGATGTAGTTTTTCTAACCGATGATAATAACGACACAAGTGATACGCATTCTAATATGCTTACTACCCCACTCCAAAGATTAAATTGGAAGGTCTCTGTTTCTCCATTACCTATTCATCAAAAAACCTTATACCAGTGGGTTACAATAGAGTGTATCGCTACTTTATTTTTAATGTCTATTTTATTTTTACTTGTTCAATACATGTTGTTAAAACGTCAAACAAAACTTGAAAGACAACAAAATGAACTACAGAAAATTGAATTAGTTGGAACTTTTGCAGCGAGTACAGCACACGAAATCCGTAATCCTCTTACTGGAATTAAAGGACTCGTCGCTCTATTAAAAGAGAAATATAAAGATGAGCAAGATCAGTTCTACTTTTCCGTAATTGAACAAGAAATAGAGCGAATCAATGAAATTGTAAGTGAATTTCTTATTCTCGGAAAGCCAACCGCCATCATCGAACAAACATATGATGTAAGAACAATTCTAAATGAGATAGCATTAATTATTCAATCTGAGGCGAATTTACATAACATTGTATTCCATTTACATTTGCCAGACCATCCTGTTCATATCCGTTGTTCGAAAGACCATATGAAACAAGTGGTTTTAAACATTACAAAAAATGCAATTGAGGCCATGACTTCTAGTGATACACTAACCATTGTAGTAAAAAACAATGAAACACACGCACAATTGCAGATTACAGATACTGGAAAAGGGATTCCGCAACATATTCAAAAACACCTCTTTCATCCGTTCTTTACTAATAAAGATACTGGAACAGGTCTTGGACTTGTCATATGTAAACGAATTGTAGAGATGTATAATGGGCATATTTTTATTGACAGTACAGAAAACGAAGGAACGACAGTTCATATCGAAATTCCGTTACACATAGTATAATTATCCTTATCCTATAAGGGTAATTATACTTATTTCATAAAACCAGCCACAAGCATTCGCCAAAAATTATTTGATTTTCCTTCATACCCGATTTGGAAAATAGGTATTTTTATAATTGAAAACCATTTCGGTGTTTGTTTGTCTTTATAACATTGATATTGTAAAATAAGCTTGTCCAATTCTTGACTAACTTGAATTGTCTCCCTACTATTTAACCCACTTGTTAATCCTAGTTGAATCATTTCTTCACGTTTCATATGAATATCACGTGAAAGCTTTTCTAATGTGTACTTCCTTTTTACAGTAAACATCCATATCCCCCTTATTATACTTCCATGCTCTTAACTTCACTTCTCCATTGACTTTTTTAACTACTTAATCATATGCAAATTTGAAGAATCAGAAATTTTAACATTTTCTCCCTGTAATTTACAAATCTTTACCCTCACTTTGAGAATTATTACAAATTATTCTATCTTTGTAAATACATTCGCAATAATAGACATTTTTTTCATCTTGTTTTTTTATAAATTCTACGTAAACCGGGGATTCTTAATTTTCCACCTACTTTTCTTCGACATTTTTTGTTTAATTTATATAAAAAAGCAAAACATAATGATGATTGATAAAGTGAAACTTTAATCAGTGTTTTTTGTTCAGCCCCCACTGATTATTAGCATTCACCAATCGGGTAGGCAGTGAATCTCCCACCTATCCAGCCCAATGTTGAGGTGGGAGTCTTACTACCACAAATAGCGGGATAACAATAGAAAGGAAATATTTATATGCGAAAATATACGATTGCATTATTCATCATTGTTTTGTTTTTACCGTCCTTCTTATTTCCTATTCAAGCAAATGCTCATACGAATAAAGTTGCTATTGTCATTGATGATTTCGGTAATAATATGAAGGGGACTAATCAAATGTTATCACTTCCCATTCCACTCACTGTTGCTGTTATGCCTTTTCTTCCTTCCACAAAAGAAGATGCAATAGCTGCCCATAAGAAAGGCCATGAAGTTATTATACATATGCCAATGGAACCTATAAAAGGCAAAAAAGAATGGCTTGGGCCGAAAGCAATTACAACTGATTTAAGTGATGAAGAAATAAACAACCGACTTGAACAAGCGATTCAAGAAGTACCGCATGCAGTTGGAATGAACAATCATATGGGCTCAAAAGTAACAGCGGATGAAAGAATTGTTCGCCTTATACTTGCTGCTTGTAAAAAACACGGTTTATTTTACTTAGATAGTAAAACTAACCCTAATAGTGTCGTCCCAAAAATCGGAAAAGAATTAGGAGTTCCTATTATTGAAAACCAACTATTTTTTGATGATGTGTATACAGCAAGGCATATTTCAAAACAAGCCCAATTACTCATCAAAAAAATTCAAGAAAAACCTATTATGGTAGCTATCGGGCATGTGGGTCCTCCAGGTGAAATTACATCACGCGTTATTGAAACTTCTATCCCTAAAATTCGTGAGCATGCAGACTTTATTTTCTTATCTGATCTAGCATTATCCCCGCCTCCTGTTTCAAAATAAAGTTCATTACTCACATAAAGTGAAACTTTAATTAGCCCTCACCAATCGGGCTTTTACGGGCAACACCCGCCCACCTAACTTCTTTGCTTTCACCAAATTTTGAGACATGGATTTTACTGCCCACAAATAGCGGGACAAAAAAGTACCTATCTATATATAACAGATAGGTACTTTTCTTTTTAACTTAAATATAATCTACGTGACTCACTCTGAATCCTTTTTTCTCTATTTTTCCGATTAATTGCTTTAATTTTGTTTCATCTAACTCATCTGATATATTTACAATAACGCGGCGGATATATTGATCACCGTTATCTAGCGTAAATAGGCCACCAATATTATATGCTTTTAACAATGTACCAAGCTCTTTAATCGTTCCTTTACAATCTTGTGTTGCAATTGTTAATATATAACCACCTGTTCGCATACCAAATGAATCTTCAATAACATCAAATATATTCGAATGCGTTAACATACCAACAAATTCATTATAATCATTTAGCACGGCTAAAAACGGAAGCCGACGAATTACATAAAAAGCTCTGAAGAAGGAATCCTTTTCAAAAATAAATGCATTAGAATCAGCGAGCATATCTCCTGCACTTACATGCTCTAATCCGCTATTGCATTTTTTTTCTAATAAATCTACTTTATAAATAATCCCCGTGAATTTCTTCTCATCTTCTGCTAATACTGGGATGGCTCGAAATCCCGTTTCGTTCATCATTTGCAGTGCCTCTTCACCAGAATCATTTATCTTGCAAAATGTTACTTGCTGTTTTGGCAGAAAATGATATTTAACTCGCAAAATATGTTCCTCCTTACATGTCAACATGTAATCTATATATAATAAGGAGACCTATATTTTATGAGTGAAATTATTTTTAAAACGCTTTCATTTATTATTAACTTGTAGCCATGTCACATCCATTTTTATATAACAGAGCTCCTTGCACCCTTAATCATTAATAACTTTACATGATAGTTCATTAAATATTCTATACCCTCTAACCATTTTTTCGCTTCTTCTGGCGTTTTTCCCCACACAATCATGCCATAATTATGAACAAGAACTACCCCTCCACCTTCAATGAAATTCGGAACATTGCTTTCTAATAAATCAGCGAATTTTTTTTCATCTTCTACAATTGGAATTGTCATTTCTGTTATACCTTCTTTTCCGAAAACACGCTCCACACTGCGTTTATCGAACGTTACTTCTCCTTCTTCCCCATATAACTCTGATATTAAATGACTATCTACAGTCTGCACTTGTAAAATACATCCTGCACTACTTTTTTTATAAATATCCGCATGCATAAATGACTCTGCAGCTGGTTTTTCTTCATTTTCAAATACTGACTCGCACATGCAATTTACGACAATAAAATCTTCTTCCGAAAATAGCCCTTTATCTCTTCCCTCAACGTTTACTAAAAATGTTAACGGCTCTTTTGACGTACATAGCGATAAGCTAATTTTGGTACCATAAAACCAATCACGAAGTGCCAATTCAGATTTCACATCTTTTAATTCATTCCATTTCTTCAGAAAAAATAACATTTCGTCACCCCCGGCATAATATTCATATAAGGTTCGAATCCTTTCTATGTAAAAGGAGTATTTTTTGATTATTCTAAAAATTTAATTGAATTATCACATGAGAACGCTTTTTTGTCAATATAGTTTCGTCGTTCTTCTTTAAAATAGGCTATTCATATGTCTATACTCCTATCTATTTCCTATTTCATTTTGTACATAAAAAATGCGCTATTCTTTAATTAAAGAATAGCGCATTCTCCTCATTTTTTATTTCTTTATTGCATTATATAAAAATTGCGCATATTGTTCACGTGTTACGAAATTATCTCCTAAAAAATTCCCTTCCCCGTCACCTTTTGATATTTTATTATCTACTAAAGCTTTCACATACCCTTTCGCCCAATGGTCATTTGGTATATCTTGAAAATTCTCTGTACTATTTTCATTTTCTTTTAACTGAAATACTCTTTGTAGTACTACTGACATTTCATATCGAGTTAATACTCCATCCGGACGGAACATACCATTTCCATAGCCTGTCATAATTCCAGCTTGAACCACTGCATCAATAGCCGTTTCATACATATTTCCTTTCGTATCTGTAAATGCCGTTTTTGGTTCTAGATTATTTCCTAATTTTAAATACCTTTGTATTAGAAGTGCTACTTGTCCACGAGTAATGTTATCACCAAATCCAAATTCACCATTTCCATAGCCTATAAATAATTTTTCTTTCGCTAAGTAATTAATTGCTTCTTCTGACCAATGTCCCTTTGGTACATCTTTAAATTCTACCACTTCTGTTTTCTCATCTTCTTTAGATGTATTACCATCTTTACTTTCTACTACATTTTGAATAACAGATCCTGTAAAGAAGATTCCTGTATCCGCGAATGGATCTTTCACACCAAATTCATATACTTTCTCACCTGGTGTACTCCATTTCACTACACCATTACTATACGTACCATTATCGCTCTTCAGACGGATTTTCGTAGAAACCTCACCATCTTTTTCATATACAGGTACTTTTACTTCTTTATTTACTTCTGTTTCCTCTAAAAATACTTTTTGATTTTGGACATTAATATAAGCCGTCTTACTTAGTTCTATAACTGGTCGGACATCACGGATTTCATTTGCAACAAAACTTAGAAATATTAATTTTTTCAAATTGCTAACTGGTGATAAGTCTGAAATATAATTCGCTTCTAAATCAAGCTTTTGTAAGTTTACTAAACTTGATAATGGAGTAATATCTTTTAATTCATTATTAGGTAAATCTAATTCTGTAAGCTGAGTCATTTTAGTAAGTGGTGTCACATCTTTAATTTGATTTTTCCCGACAAATAATTTATTTAATTGCTTCATTTCATCAATACCCGATAAATCTTTAACATTATTACGCGTTAATACTAAGTCTTTTAAAGGTAATGAATATAACGGTTTAATATCTTCAATTTGATTACCTGCTAAAGTTAAGTATGTTACATTTTTCAAAGCGCTTAATGGAGCAACGTTCTTAATTTTATTATTTGCTAAATTCAAGTAATCTAGTTGTTCCATTTTCGCTAATGCTGTTACATCTTCTATTTGGTTGCCTGATAGATATAAACTTTTTACATTTTTCATTTCAGTTAGTGGTGCAACGTTTGTAATTTTATTATTACTTAAATCAAGGGATTCTAAATTATCCATCTTAACAAGTGGCGTTACATCTGCAAATTCATTACCACGCAAAGCTAAATGATTTAATTGCTTTAAGTTCGCAAAGAACGACGGATCTTTTATCTTCGCATTCGCAACTGTTAAAGATTTTAAATTTGGCATATATTTTAATGCACTATAATCAAGTATCTCATTTGTATTTAAAAACAAATCCTTTACTTGTAATAACTCATCTTTCGTAATTGGTGTATTTAAATCTTTTCTATTAAATACTTTTTTATTAACAAGCTCTCTTAATTTGTTATCTGTTATCATATTTTGATTATCAACTGGATTATCCGTTTCCGTATTGCCTGAATTAGAGTTATCATCTGGTTTCTCTGTTTCTTTGTTACCTACAGTTGGATCTTTAATTTCAAATTGAACTTGATATTTGTGATCATATCCAATAGCCGGAATAAGTATATGCATTTGCATATTGTTCTTCTTCTCAAACTCGCCAATTTCAAATTGAACTACTTTCGTTCCATTCTTCCTCTTATCTTCTGACAAAACTTTCACATCATGAAATACACCTGGCTGGTTTCTATCTTCTATTCTAAGATATTGAAAATAATCGCTATCTTGCATTGTTACAGTGACAACTTTTTTGCCAGCTGCAATCGTTACTTTAGGATCTTTTATATATTGAGAAACCATAGATGGCTCGTCTTTTTGGTCCTTATATATTTTAATCTCAGTATCATACGTGCGATCACTCGCTGCTGCTACCGATTGATTTGCTTCAACTTTTAATGCCGCTAATGCTGGAGTAGAGTACGTAGCAAATGGAATTGCTAATGTTGTCGCTACTACTAGCGCCTTCATATAATTTTTTTTCAAAATAATATCCCCTATCATATATAATTTTCTTAATTGATAATACTTATCAATTACTCACAAATAAATGATAATGAATATCATTATCATTGTCAATGAGAATATTACATTAAATTTATATTTTTAAAGATAAAAATAAAAAAACCCCTTTATTCAAAGGGATTTTTTACCTATCGTATGAAGAATTTCACTTTTTTCCTTCTCATTGATGACACCGATTTTTTGCAAAATATTCGCGTACAATACAAGTTTATTATATATTCGTTCTGACATGTTCTCCCTTCTTTCCTTCGACCAACTTTTTTTGTATTGGTAAATTATATGAAAGAGGTGAGAAAATGTGTCCACTTTTTGCATAAATGCAAATCTTTTATTTTACGATTTGCAGACAATAAAACTCCTTCCTAAAAATTAGGCGGGTGTTTATGTGCTTTCACTGTATTTAACAAACTGTCCACTGAATATTATGCTTCATAAGTTCTTCTTCAAAGCTATATGGCATTTTTTTATCACAAATTACGTGTTGAATACGCGAAATTGCTGCTATACGATAATTCCCTTTCACGCCTACCTTCGTATGATCACATAAAATATATGTTTTCTCAGCTAATTTCATCATCGCCTCTGACAGTTTCGCCTTTTCCAATTCAAAACTAGAAACTCCAAAACTAGGTAATAATCCATCAATCGAAACAAATGCTTTATGAAAATGGAATTGCTGGATGACTTGCTGCGAAATAGATCCTGATACGCGTGAATGCTTTGGAGATACTTTCCCACCAATAAATAAAACTTCACCGTGAAACATCTTTTTATTAATAGAAGAAATTAATTGTGTCGCTACTGGAAATGAACTTGTTACAATCGTTAAATTTTTACGATGTACAAGATATGGCACCATTTGAAGTGGTGTACTTCCGTCATCAATTGCAATCACATCTCCATCTTCCACAAACGTTGCTGCTTTATACCCAATTCTCTTCTTCTCTTCTATATGCAGCATCTCTCGTTCTAACATTGGTGCCTCTACTCCAGCGCCTGGAAGTTGAACAGCTCCACCATACACTTTTTTCAGCTTCTTTTCACGATCTAATTCTTCTAAATATCGACGAATCGTTTCTGTTGATACAGCAAATTCTCTCGCTAATTCTGAAACCTTTACTTTTCCTTTAAATTCTACCTTTTCAAGAATGGTTCGCTTTCTTTCTTCTCCTACTACAGACATAGCTTCACCCCATTTATATCTCCCTCATAAACTTCCTTACTTATACAAAGTTATAATTTTCTTTGTAAGTAGCAACTTCTTCATGAATATGAATACCACGCTTTGCTAGCTCATCAAAAATCAATTGTGGATTTTCAAAGGCTTCTTCAGGCGTAACAACACCCACCCTATTTACATTTCCATTTGCAATTAACTCTGCAGCAATCCCAAATGGAATACCGACGTTTCTCGTATACGCTCTTAATTTTTCCCATCCTACAACAGAACCATCAGATAACGGGTGTGTATGATATAACACATGTCTTTGCTTCTCATTATTTTTCATACCTATTACTTCTACATGAAGTGCATATCCATAAAGCTCTGTTTCTTGTCCTTCTTTCGATTGTAATAAATACTGCGAAATACAATCCATAATACCTATTTCTTTCCCGTTTATTTCAATCTGATCATTACGCAATATGCCGTAATCATATAAAGCACGTACAAGTTGCATATTTTGCTTTGGCCAAGTTCCTCTCGTCTCTATCAGTTTGACACCTTTATTTTCTAGTGCCTTTGCTAACGTAATCGTTTCAGAATGCGGAATGATATACTGCGTTGCCTTACCATAAGGCGCTGGCAATTCTATTTCTCTCGGACGCGCAAACGGAAGTACTTGCTTAAATTCACCATCTTCATACACTATACGCGATGGTAAATGTGGATCATATTCATATGTCGTTGTCTCTGTAATTGAAGCAGAAAAAGCAATCGGACGATACGAACCGTGACTTACACGGACGGACTCTACAGTATCCAGTTGATTTGCTGCATGCATTGCCATCATTTGCGTTACACCTGGCGTCATGCCAAATCCAGGTAAACATGTTTTTTCATTTTGAACAAATATAGCATGCGATTCATTTTCTTCACCAAATCCATTTAAGTTCACACCGTGACAGCCTGCTTCTGCAATACAGCGAGTCGACAATCCGTTTAGTTTTATCGTCGTACCGTCCATTACAATGTCATAACCAATCATTTTTGCAACCGTATCCTCGTGATTCGTTACATCTACTTTTACAAAATCAACACGAGGGTCGTTGAGCCATTCTACTACTTTACGGCCCTCTACCTCGTTAAAATCAGCTACAGTAATCGTCTCAAAAGATGAAAATTGAACTAAATCCAAAATAGCTTCGCGACAAATTTTACCTGCTCCACCTAAGCAAAATACTTTCACCCAATAACAGCTCCTTTAGCAATACTATCAACTAAGCGATTAATATCTTCTTCATGTACATCACCGATATTTCCAATGCGAAACGTATCTACTTTCGAAATTTTTCCAGGGTAAATAACAAATCCATAACGCTTTAATTCGTTATATAACTGTTGAAACTCAAACCCCTCTTTTGGATAAATGAAAGATGTAATAATAGGAGATTGATATTCCTCATCTACTAGTGGCTTAAATCCGATTTCTCCCATTCTATTTACTAGTAGTTTTTGATTGTTGTAATATCGATTGTAACGCGCTCTTACTCCTCCCTCTTTTTCTAGTTCAAGTAGTGCTTGATAAAAAGCATGTACAACATGTGTAGGTGAAGTAAAACGCCATTTCCCATTTTGTTTTTCCATCGTTTCCCATTGATCATATAAATCAAGAGATAAAGAGCGTCCTTGCCCTTTACACTTCAATAATTCATCACGTTTTGCGATTACAAATCCGAATCCAGGAACCCCTTGAATACACTTATTCGCACTACTAATTAAAAAATCAATTTGTAAATCAGCAATGTCTATTTCAATCCCGCCGAAACTACTCATCGCATCAACAATTGTAACCTTTCCATACTGTTGTCCTAATTTACATACATCTACAATTGGATTTATAATTCCTGTCGTCGTTTCACAATGAACAACTGCAATATGTGTAATCTCTTTATCTTCTTGCAATAACTTTTCTACTTCTACAATATTAGTAGGTTCCCACTCTTCTGTTTGACTGATCACTACATCAATCTGTAACATCTCTGCCATTTGAACAATGCGCTTACCGTACGCACCATTTGTACAAACGAGGAGCTTCCCATTTCCCGGAATAACAGAACCAATTACTGCTTCAACTGAAAACGTACCGCTTCCTTGCATTAACACTGTTGTATATTTCTCTTCCTCCTTCGTCGCTAACGATACAAGTTTAGCTCTTACTTCTTGCACCATCGTATTATATTCATCATCCCACGTACACCAATCGTATAGCATAACTTCTTTTACTGATTTTGTTGTCGTTAATGGTCCTGGTGTTAATAATAAGTAGTGATTTTCATTCATGATCCCGTGCCCCTTTTATGAAATAATAAGTTCTTGTTTCTCCATATGTTCCATTACGTTTTCGAGCTCCTGCATCGTTTCAATCGTAAAATGAGCCCCATTTTCAACAAACCGATTACGAACTATTTCAATTTTTTCACGAAGCTCTATCGAATCCATACTCTCCACTTCCTCTTCCGTTAAACCGAGCTCACTACTTCCAAGAATTACACCAACTGTCCACATTCCAGCATTTCTACCTTCTTTCATATCTGATACTGTGTCCCCTACTTTTATCATATGGTTCATCGGATACACACCAAGTTCCATTGCATTTTTATAGCACATCCATGGATATGGACGGCCTGCTGGAACATCATCTGGCGTAACAAGAAAATCAGGTTTATATCCTTGTAACGCTGCTTCCTTTGCTACAATTTCCATCATTTCTCTCGTATAGCCCGTTGTTGAACCGATTTTAATGCCTCTCTCACGTAAAGAAGCGATTACTTCTTTTACCCCATCAATCGGCGTAGCATAACTTGGTAAAATAGAAAAGAGAATTTCTTCAAACTCTTCATACATCTCATGAATGTCTGCTTCTGTTGGTAATTGACCGAAGACACGCTTCCACTCATCAGCAATACGAGGCATTTCTGTTAGTGCCCTTACATGATCTATTTTTAATAATCCCATTGGCTTACGTGCTTCTTCTGCTGTAATTTCAACGCCGCGTTTTTGAAAAATCTTCATGAATACTTCTAGTGGTGCAAAACATCCGTAATCAACCGTCGTACCTGCCCAATCAAAAATAACTGCTTCAATTTTCATTCTGTCCATCACCTTTCTTACTTATCTTTTTTGCCATTGTGAAGTTCGGTTACGAAGTGCTTTCGTTCCCCGTTCATATACAACTCTCACTACAATATTTGTAACAACAATAAGTACACTCATTGCAGCTGCTGGCGCTACATTTCCTGCATCATCCATATTTACGATTGATACGGCAGCTAGTTTAAAATCAGCTGCATATAGGAATACAACTGCCGATACAGTTACCATTGAATTTACGAAGTAGTACATTACCATTTCTAAAATTGCTGGTAAACACATTGGTACTGTTACTCGGAAGAATGTTTTATAAAACGGAATACCCATCGACTGCGAAACAAGCTCAAACTCTCGGTCTAATTTCTTTAAGGCAGTCGTTGCCGTGACAAATGTTACAGAATAAAAATGAATGATATTTACTAGTACTAACACAGCAATTGTTCCGTATAAAGAATGAAACGGATTCGTTACTGATAGTCCCAGAATTTGAATCGTTGGTTGACTAAAGAAAAAGACATATCCTAATCCGAGTACTAAACCTGGTATCGCTAAAGGAACGATAGAGAAAAAGTAACCTGTTTTTCTGAAAAATTGTAGCTGGTCTATTTTCTCAATTGCATATGCGAATACAAATGTGAAAATCGCCCCAATAACTGCTGTAACTGCTGAAACAATTACGCTATTTTTAAATGCTTCAAGTCCATCTCCTGTTAAACTCGAAAAATTAAAATGCTCAAATGTAAAACTCATATTATATGGCCATACTTTCACACTTGCAGCAATACCAACTGCAACAAATAATAGAATGATCATAAGTGTAATCACACTACAATATATGAATGAGATGACATCTCTTTTCTTATTAGCTATTATTCTGTATGGTACTGCTTTTGAAGATAAGAAATTTGCCTGCTTTCTTTGCGTAATACGATCAACTACAAATGCGAATATAGCTGGGATTAATAAAATCATTCCGACAGTTGCACCCATCGGCATATTTTGCTGTCCAATTACTTGCTTATATACGTCAGTAGCAAGCACATTATATTGACCACCAACAATTTTTGGTGCCCCAAAATCAGTAAAACTAAGTGTAAACACAACAAACATTGCACTAATTAATCCGTACTTTACACTAGGTAAAGTAACCGTGAAAAATTGCTTTGTTTTACTCGCCCCTAACATATTAGAAGCTTCATATAAACGATAATCAGATCCTTGGAAGGCAATTAGCAATATAAGAAAGGCTTGCGGAAATGTATACATAACTTCAGCTATTACAATTCCTACTGGGCCATATAAAGGGATTTGTATACCTTCAAATAAACCAAACATTCCTTTCGTTACTAGCCCTTGATTACCAAATAAATATGTAAGTGCTATACCGTGCATCATCGTTGGTGCGAACAATGGTAATAACGCTACATACTGAAATACACGCTTTCCAAAAACATTCGTACGGGCAATTGCATATGCGTAAACGAATGCGATTGCAACTGAAATAATTGTTGTTGCGCCCGAAATCCATACTGTATTTTGTAAAGACTGAACTAAAGTTGGTGTTGTGAAATATTTACTGAAATTCGCTAAACCAATGAAAACTCCATCTTTATTATAAAAAGCTTGTGTAAATAGTTGTAATAGCGGTAATACAAGTATGATAAGGAAAGAAAGAATCATACCGATAATTACGAACCTTTGGATCCATTCCTCTTTCCCTATACTTCTCTTAATCTTTTTTTTCGTACTTTCTACCTTATAGTTTTCTAACATCTCCATCTATACAATGACCTTCTTTCCATATGACAACATATGATTTTCTGAGAAAGAGATTTGAATCGACTTTCCTTTTCTAATAGCGGTTTTTTCCACTTCTGATACCAATATATCCACTACAATTTTCTCGTTATAAAGATGTGTTTTTTCTTCTACGACTCGCACTTCTGTCCGATATACAGATCCTCGGAATTCCATGCTTTCCACAACCGTTTTAATACCGTCCTTTTGTACAATTGTTACATGTTCAGGACGAATTGCATGTTCTTCATTATTTTTCGAAAAGAAATTAATAGAACCAATAAAATCTGCCACAAACGGATTGGCTGGTCTTTGATAAATCTCCTCTGGTGTTCCAATCTGCATAATTTCCGCATGATTCATTACAACAATTTTATCAGCCATCGTTAATGCCTCTTCTTGATCATGCGTGACCATAATAGTTGTTACTCCTACTTTTTCTTGCAAATCACGCATTTCTCTACGCAACTTTTCTCGCACTTTTGCATCTAAAGCAGATAACGGCTCATCGAGTAACAAAATATCCGGAGACAGAGCGAGCGCACGTCCAAGTGCTACTCGCTGCTGTTGTCCACCAGACATTTGAGCAGGATATTTATCTTTTACATTCAGTAAATCAACTAGTTCTAACGCCGATAGCGCCTTCTCTTTTACTTCTGCTTTTCCATACTTTTTTGTCTTTAAGCCGTATTCAATGTTTTCAAGTGCTGTTAAATTCGGAAATAATGCATATGATTGAAACACCATTCCGAAATTCCTCTTTCCAGGAGGTAATGCTGTAATATCTTTTCCATTCACAGCTATACTACCTGTTGTCGCCTCTTCTAGCCCTGCTAAAATTCGAAGCAATGTTGTTTTCCCACAGCCACTTGGGCCTAATAAACATACAAACTCATTTTTTTTCACAGTAAAAGAAATATCCTTTAACGCTGTAAATGCATCAAACTGTTTTTGAATGTGTTGAATTGATAAATATTCGCTCATTTTTTCTCTCTCCCACTCACTTACTTTTTCGGTTCTGCTTTTTGGCCAAACTCTTTTTCCCATTTTTCTAAAATTTTGTCGCGATTTTCTGCTGCCCACTTAAAGTCATTCTTTTTATATAATTTTTCCGTCACATCTTTCGGGAATCCATCTGGAAGTTTATAATCATTTTTAATTGTTGCAAATCCATTTTTCTCGAAGTATAACTTCATTACATCATCAGTAATTGCCCAATCTAAAAATGCTTGCGCTAATTTTTCATTTTTTGCATTATCTTTTTTAATAAGTGCGTTCGCTTCTACTTCCCAACCTAATCCTTCTTTCGGCAATACAACTTCAACTGGTGCACCTTTTTGTTTCTCCTTTAAAGCACTATAAACCATCGATACGCCAACTGGATATTCACCTGCACCTGCTAATTTCGCTGGTTTTGAGCCTGAATGCGTATAAGTTGCCATATTATCATGAAGTTTCTTCATGTAATCCCAGCCTTTATCTTCACCCATAATTTGTAGCCATGCAGAAACTGTTAAAAATCCTGTTCCAGAAGAAGCCGGATGTGGCATAACAAGCGTTCCTTTATATTCTGGTTTCGTTAAGTCTTCGTATGATTCTGGCATCGGTAAATTTTTCTTCTTTAATTCTTCTTTATTTATAGCAACCCCCGTCATAAATGCAGTATTTCCTACCCATTTTTCAGGTTGTTTGTCATCTTTAAATTGCGAAAGAACGCGGTCCGCTCCTTTTGGAGAGTACCCTTTTAACATATCTTTTTTATCTAAAGCTAATAGACTTGATGCTGCAGTTCCCCATACAACATCTGCTTGTGTATTTTTTCCTTCAGCTAGCAATTTCGCAGTAATAACTCCTGTTGAATCACGTACAATGTTCAATTTCACATCAGGATATTTCTTTTTAAAGGAATCAAGATAAATTGGTACAAGCTCTTCTTCAATCGCTGTGTAAACAGTTAATGATCCAGATAATTTGTCATCTTTCACTTTCGCTCCAGCACTTTCTTCCTTCTTTGCACCACACCCCATTAATAACGAAAATACCATTCCAGTCGCTACAGCTTTAAAGATTGTTTTTTTCACTGTTTCTCTCTCCTTTTACAAATCTTATGTACAACTCAAATATAAACAACTAGTGTAAAAGCAGTATTAAACCAACATTAATCTTTTGTTTGTTGTTTGTTTTTGTGTAATACGTTGCTACTTCTATGTTTTTTCGCATTTTTCTGCTAATAAAAAACACTAAATTTACAAATAATTAAAAAATCCTTTATAATCCCACAAAAAAATGAGGCGTTTGTAAAAAACGCCTCATTTTTATTTCCCTTTTTTTGAATTACGATTTGCATACTTCGCGCTATTTTCTCCTTCATACTCTAATGCAAATTCTGCATCTGGTAAGCTTTCTTTCGGAGTTTTATTATTGTTAATTGCCGCATTTTGTTTCACTTTTCTTTTTACCAATACATTCACCTGCTCTCAAGAAATCACTTTCTACTCTAGTTTGAAGCAAGCTGAAATAATTATTACTGGCAAGTGTTAACAAGTACATAAGAGGCGTTAGATGGAAATACTACATATGAAGAAATCATTATAAAAAGGAGCTCGTATTTTGAAGAAGCAAGATAAAATTCAGTCACCCATTTTAGATGAAACGCTCCCGCATCAAATGAATTTTCCATCTTTTAAAGGAACAGGAAAAACGATGCAACAACCTTTTTTGAATCAATATGATGTTGTAATTGGAGACAGTAAATATAATTCCGAGAACAGTCCGCTTAACAATTGGAGTGATGAAGTAGATCCTGCCATTATGGCTGGAGAAGAGTGGATCCATCCTACAAATGATATTGGGTGGATTTCAGAAGAAAATCAAGAGTTGCTAAA
The DNA here is from genome assembly GCF_015712745.1 of Bacillus sp. SRB3LM. Taxonomy (NCBI): domain Bacteria; kingdom Bacillati; phylum Bacillota; class Bacilli; order Caryophanales; family Bacillaceae; genus Bacillus; species Bacillus sp. SRB3LM. Next base: position 7,168 of record NZ_VWVQ01000024.1, on the reverse strand, counting down.
AAAAGAAGTAGATAATAAAAAGGATGCTTTTATGCATCCGCAATTTGGCATTAACGACTAAAAAACCATTCTACCTAACATAGGTAGAATGGTTTCATACTATCCAATAATAATCCGCTCTTTCGGATATTTATAGCGAGGTGGCTGTTCTCTTCCGCCACTAGCTAGTATAAATGTTAAAATACCAACGCGACCGATAAACATAAGCACAATGAGTACAATTTTACCAACAGTTGTTAAATCTGGCGTAATACCCGTCGATAGTCCTGTCGTTCCGAAAGCAGAACAGACTTCAACAATTAGACTCATAAGCGGTACATCTTCCGTAATAGATAAAATAAATAATGCTGTAGCACATAATAAAATACCCATTGTCATAACGACAGATGCTTTCAGCACATCCTCTTCATGTAGCTGACGTTTGAAGACTCTAACCGTTCTCCCGCCTCTCGCAAAATTGTATAGCGATAATATACTAACAGCAAATGTTGTTGTACGTATTCCGCCCCCAACCGAACTTGGAGATGCCCCTATAAACATTAATATACTCATAAATAAAAGCGTCGGTTGTGACAATTCACGTATATCCATCGTAGCAAGTCCACCACTTCGCGTCGTCACAGATTGGAATAATGTATAAAATACAGTTTCATGCCATGACTTTCCTACTAAAAAATGATTTCTCTCCAGTAAAAAAATCATAATTGTACCAACAACAACGAGTGCAAAAAATGTTGTTGTCGTCAATTTTGTAAATAATGAAAAACGAAATAATTGTTGTCGCCTTTTACTAAGAAATTGCTTTACTTCCATTAGCACAGGGAAACCAATCGCGCCTAAAATAATTAGTAACATATGAATCATTTGAACAATATAATCTTTTTTATATGGAATTAATGATTGTCCTGTTAAATCAAATCCGCCGTTCGTAGTCGCACTAACAGCTGCAAAGAAACCGTGAAAATAAGCTTCTTGCCAAGTCGGAAAGTAAAGTAAAAATCTTGTACCTAATAGGATTGCTCCAATAAGTTCTATCGAAATAATTACAATTAAAATAGAACGCATCAATTCTACAAGACCCGATAAATTTCCTTGATTATGATCTGCCATAATTAATCTTCTTCTTTGCAAACCAATCTTTTTTCCCGTAATGATCCAAACAAATGTACCAAGCGCCATAATTCCTAAGCCGCCTAATTGTAGAATAAGGGCTAAAACAATAATTCCTGCTGTAGTAAACGTATCTGAAATCGTAATAACAGACAGTCCCGTAACACTTACCGCACTAACCGATGTAAAAAGCGAATCTATAAATGTCCATTTCACACCAGGCTTCGTAACAAACGGTAAACTAAGCAATATCACCGATACAACTACCGCTAATAAATAAAACAAAACGATGAGTTGTACAGGACGTAATTTTTGTAAAAACTTTTTTATATCTCTCATTCCATCACTTCGCTACCTTTTTTCTATCGATTAAATAAAGAAAAATCTTTACTTTCTTTATTTGTAAATAACTGCTCAAATAATTTGGCAAATACCATTCCATACACAGTTCCATTACCTCCGTGCAATAATGCGTAAAATAAATTATGTATCTTCTTATCTTCTTTTAAAATAGGTAGACCATCATGACTACTACCAAATGCTGCTGCCCAATAATACTCTGCTTGTATATTCTTATACTGTGGGAACATCTCTCTTACAATGTTAATAAGGATATCACGCTTACGCAATAGTTTCGTATCACCAATCGGTTGAATTTGCATCGCTTCATCTAATCCGCCTACCATAATGCGGTTTTGAAACGTCCGAAAATATAAGTAGGGACGTGCTGTTTCCCAAATTAACGATCGCTCATGCCAGCCATCAAACTGATCTATTTCATTTGTCACAACTGCATAAGATGCCTCTACTGTTGTATTTTTTTCTTTCTTCCCAAAAAGCGCTTCATAGCCCGTCGCCATAATAATATTCTTTGCTACAATTTGATTTCCTGTTTTCGTGTAACAAATTAAATCATTTTGCCGTTTTTTTATATGTATTGCCTCTGTATGTTCATATATATTAGCTCCCATTTGGTTTGCTTTATGCAAAAGACTATGCGCTAGTAAATACGGATTCACCTCAGCATCACCGTGTGTATACAATGCCGCTTGTTTTATAAAAGGATAACGTTCCTTAATATCAGATTCTGTAAAATACTCAACAGGAAATCCATAATTCTGCAACGTATTGTACTCCTCTTGTAAAAATGAGACATCCTCACTTTTACTTGCATAATATAAACTACTTCTTGGCATAAAATAGGGATCAATATCGAGAGTAGGTACCACTTTCTCCATTGTTCGTAACGCTTCGTAACACAGTTTATATGCTCGTACCCCTTTTTCTTCACCAAATGTATGGATAAGTGAGGTTAACGATTTATCATGAAGAAACTGTAATAAACCTACATTTGCAAATGTACTACCACATGCTATTTCTCTTTTTTCAATAAGCATTACACTCATACCGATTTTCGCTAAAGAATACGCTATATGAGCACCGGCTTCGCCACTTCCGACTACGAGCACATCACATATCATATCATTTTCTAACAGTGGATAACAAGGTACAGAAACTCCTGTATTCCAAAACAACTTACCCGTCATAAGTTTCATAATTATACTCCTAAAATATAAATTTCTCCTTTCTATGTTTTGTTATTTTTCATAAAAAAATCCAACTAACATAGGCTAGTTGGATTTTTTTATTTTTAATTAGAACGCTCTTCAAGCCAATTTCCAATCGTCGGATATGTTTGTTTTACAGCTGTTCCACCGTAAACGATAGACATATGCCCTGTTGGTAAACATACATATTGTTTATCTGTGCTAGAAATATGATCTAGTAATGCTTCTACTTGACATGGCAAAGCGATATGATCACGTTTCCCGGAAATATTTAAGACATTCGCCTTAATATTTGCAAGGTCTACCTTTTGTCCGCGAATAACGAGTTCACCCTTAACCAATTTATTATTTTGATAAAAATCACGAATCCACTGTCTGTATGATTCACCTGGGAACGGAATACCATCACCAACCCACTTTTGAACCAATCTCCAGCTTTCGACGAAGCGCTCATTCTCTGAACGATCTACTAAAGCAACATATGGACCAACAAAGTTCGTAATTGGCTTTAACATTTTGTTTCCGAAATCAATCATTTCTGGCGGAATATTTCCAAATGTATCAACGGCTTTATCTAAATTGAAATATTTCTCATCTAATAAAGGACCATACAATCCTGTTTCAGAGAAATCAAAAGGACTTGTCATGAAAATCAAATTACGAATTGGCATGTGCGGATGAAGTGCTGCATAAATAGAAGTTAGCGTTCCACCCATGCAATAACCAAGTAAAGAAATCTCGTCCGATTTTGCAGTTCGCATTACTTTTTTTACTGCTTTTGCAATATAATCAAACACGAAATCATCAAATTTCAAATGACTATCTTCTAAACCAAATGTGCCCCAATCAAGCATATACACATCAAAACCACGATCCACTAGATATTCCACTAAACTATTTCCAGGAGTTAAATCCATAATATATGGTTTATTAATAAGAGCATATATTAATAGAATTGGAACTCTTTGTGTTTTTTCTTGTTTTGGAATGTAGCGATAAAGCTTCGTCTTATTCTTCGTCCAAATAACCTCTTTCGGCGTTAATCCTACTTGCGGCTCTGGTTCACGTAATAAAATTTCACTCGCCCTTTTCACTCGGCGGTACGCTTTTCGGTACTCTTCTGGGTATAGCTCTAATTGCTTTTCCCATTCTGTTGCGAATGTAGTCATTTTTTTATCTCCTTTTTGGTCGATTTTCTTCTTAAAAAAAGAAGTGCATTCCTGCTATGGATATGCACTTTTTTCTTACTTCATTACATATATAATCCGCCGTTAATGTTTAATTGTTGACCTGTGATATACGCACCATCACGGCATAGGTATACTACACCTTTTGCAATTTCATCAGCTTGACCAAAACGTTTTTTCGGGATTTTTGCAACAATTTTTTGACGTACTTCTTCTGGTACTTCTGCTACCATTTCAGTATCAATAAATCCTGGGCAAATAGCGTTTACAGTGACATTTGTTTTTGCAAGTTCTAACGCTAATGATTTTGTAAATCCTAACATACCCGCTTTTGCTGCTGAGTAGTTTGTTTGGCCAAATCCACCTGCTTGACCAATAATAGAAGAAATGCTAATAATTCTTCCTTCTTCCGCTTCCGTTATGTATGGAAGAACCGCGCTTGTCGTATTAAATACGCTGCTTAAATTCACGTCAATTACGCGCTCCCAATCTTCACGATTTAACTTTTTGAATGTACGATCTCTTGTAATACCAGCATTATTAACAAGAATATCAACTTTACCAAAATGATTCACAGCTTCTTCTACAAGTCGGTTTGCATCTTCTACTTTAGAAACATCCGCTTGCACTGCATAAACGTCATGCCCGTCTTTTCCTAATTCATTTACTAAATTTTCAGCTGCTTCTTTACTGCTATTATAGTTAATAACTACTTTCGCTCCCTCTTGTGCTAATGCTACTGTAATTGCTTTTCCAATTCCTTTTGCTCCACCTGTTACGATTGCTACTTTTCCATTTAATTGAACCATTTCTTTTCCCCCTTAAATGAATTTGTGAACGATTGTTATGAATCATTTTGGTACTCATACTATAGAGTCCATATATAATTATGTTTCGCTGTTTATACGTGAAAAGAGATTCTCCCTCTCTCTTTTACCTGTTATAAACAAGCGTTTTTATCATTTTTTATTTTCTGGTTTATTCGCAGGCTTTACCTCTTCTTTTACAGGTACTTGTAGTTTAGCTAGTACTGCATTTTGCTTTTCTAGCAATTCTACAATTTGATCTACTTTTGTTTCAAGCGTACGAATATCTTGTTTTACTTTCGTCACATCACGCTTTAATGTAGGAGCTTGTCCTAAAGAATCTACTTTCTCTTCTAGAAACTCCTCAATGTTATCTACTTTATTTTCTAAGTTAATAACAAGCGTAGCCACTCTTGCGATATCTTCTTTCGTCGGCACATTTACTTGTTCTAAATAGTTTTTTGTCGTATCATTTAATGCTTTTTGATAAAACAAATTCAAATCTAGAACGCTGCCCATCCAAGCAGAATATTCTTCTGTTTTAATTGTTTCATTGAGCGCTTTTCCCCAAAATGTTTCGGTTTGTTCATAAGCATTTTTCCATGCTTGTAGTGGATCGAATTTTTGATCAATCACTTTACCTACACTCCCTTTTTCGTTTTTGAAACAATTCAACCTATTCACTATTTTCTAATATTCTGAATAAAACTTCAAGTCTATATTTTATTTTTTCTATTTTCTAACAAATGTGTTGACTTTAAAAACAGATAGGTGTAAATTGCACTTATAAGCAAAAAATTCCATCTAACTGATTCATGAGGTGATGCACAATCATGCTACAAAATGAACCAGAACAACGCGAAAGTTTGGAGAGCAACCAAGCGAAACAACCAAACTCCATGCCAAAAAACTTCTTAGTTCCCTTCTTACTTCTCTGTCTAAAAGACTGGAGTCTTCATGGTTACAAACTTATTCAAATGCTAATGGATATCGGCTTTTCTTCTGTTGACCAAGGTAATGTTTATAGAACACTACGCAAATTAGAAAAAGAAAACCTTATTTCTTCTACTTGGGATACAAGCGATGGAGGGCCGGCAAAAAGAATTTATTCTTTAACTGAATATGGAGAGCAATATTTAACAACATGTGCGACTTCTTTTGAACATTATCAAAATATGTTGCGAACGTTTTTCACGTTATACACCAATGCATTCTTTCCATTTTCTACTTCTCCAGAAAAGGATGAAAAGGATTCTTCATCTTCACCTGGTGGTACAGCAGAGTAATCTGCGTTCACAATATGCAAAAAAACATTTGGGGGTCAAACAATGGAAACTAAACCATACGAATTAGTCGATGCATTTTGGAAAAACTGGTCTCAATCACTTTCCCTTTTCTCTTCAGCTGGAAAACAGTTAGAGCAACTTACTTTAGAAACATTAAAACAACAACAAGACGCTTTGCATAAATTAACATCAGGAGTAGATGAACTAGAAAAAGAACTGCAACAACTCACTGCTCAGTTCAATAACCAATATACAGATTACGTGAAACAATTAACTGGAAACTCCTTAAATGATCAAATTAACGAATGGCAAGACAAGTGGAAGGAACTTTCTGCTCATATGCATCAGCTTACCGTTTCTCCTACAAAAACTTCTTTGTCAATTCTTACACAAACAAGCGGTCAATTTGAAGAAACAACAAAACAATTTATTGAGCAACAACAATTACAACGTGAAGAGGCTCAAAAACAGTTAGAGGGTTTTTTGGAAGAGTTCAAGTCAAAACAGTTGGAACTCGCAAAAAAGTTCGAGGAAAACTCAAAAAATCTATTTACTTCCATCAAGTAAGAAAAATGTGGGAGCTAACCGCAGCACAAACAAAACTCTTTCTTCCTCCTACTACATCAAGATGGCTAACATTTTTCGATATGGAAAAGAAGGAGGACAAAATGAATCCATTTCAAGAAGCACAAACTGTTCCGGAGCTTCGCTATGATGAGATTCAAGTCGGTGATCAAGCATCCCTTACAAAAACAATTACAGATGAAGATGTTATCAATTTTGCAAAATTGACTGGAGATGTGAATCCTATTCACATTTTAGATTCTTTTGCAAAAACGACAATGTTTAAAGAACGTATTGCTCACGGAATGCTCGTCTCGAGTTTTATTTCTACCATCCTTGGAACGAAACTCCCAGGCAAAAATACGATTTATTTATCCCAAAATGTTTCATTCCGTGCCCCTGTCAAAATCGGTGATACACTTCGCGTTGTGGCAGAGGTTATTAAGAAGCGTGACGATAAAAAAATCATTACGTTGCAAACAAACATATATAATCAATCAGATGATATTGTCGTGGAAGGAACAGCGACAATACTAAAAAAAGAGTAGCAAATTTGGTATTATCCCCTATAGGTAGACAGTAAAAAAAGAGTCCATCTGATATGATGGACTCAATACTGTTTTATCTGGAGGGGATTTTTTTATGGC
>NZ_VWVQ01000023.1:0-796 GCF_015712745.1 Bacillus sp. SRB3LM | reverse complement strand
CGGAAATATCATAACGTGCAGCGTTTACGTCAGAAAAGGGATAGGTGGCATAAAGAACATATTTTATCTATTCATCGTCAGCACCCTTACTATGGGTATAAACGTATGACTCGTGCTTTGGCTCGAGAAGGAATGGTAATGAATCATAAACGTGTTCGTCGTCTTATGAGAGAGCTGGGTATTCAATCTATCATTCGAAAAAAACGTCCGTTTTATGGAAGAAAAACATCTGTGGTATTTAAAAATCATTTGAATCGAGAGTTTCAAGCTGAAAAGCAAAACCAAAAATTCGTAACAGATATTACTTATGTACGAATCGGAGAACAATTTGCCTATTTGTCAGCTGTGTTAGATCTATACAACAATGAAATTGTTGCCTGGAAGCTATCTTCAAGAAATGATTTAGATTTGGTTTTAACTACATTACGTCAATTAGAAGGGAAGTCATTAACTACTAAGCCCCTTTTCCATTCAGATCAAGGGTTTCAATATACATCTAAATCCTACGCAAAACAGTTAGAGAAATTAGGATTTGTCGGTAGTCATTCTAGACGTGGAAACTGTTTTGATAATGCGTGTATCGAATCATTCTTCTCACATTTAAAAACAGAGAAGTTGTATTTAGTGCGCCCAAAAACATATGAAATGGCCTACCGAGCAATTCAAGAATATATTCAGTTTTATAATACAGAAAGATTCCAAGAAAAACTTCACGGCCTTTCCCCGATAGAATATCGGGAAAAGGCCGTGGCATAATACTCTTTTTATTACTGTCTACTTGACAGGGAGATGACCA
>NZ_VWVQ01000122.1:0-659 GCF_015712745.1 Bacillus sp. SRB3LM | reverse complement strand
CATTGTTTGGACTTAGACCATAGGGAACGAAACTCGCCATTACTCCTAATTTCCCAGATGCTCCCGACACATTTGTTTGTGTAAAAGGGTATAGTGCATTTATTTTTTGATTCGGTAACGGAGTATTACAACTCGCTGCATATCCAGAACTTCCATTTACACAATAGCTTCCCGGTGTACACGTCGCAGCATTACAATAACCAGGTGTAGCACAACCTGCTAAGTCAGCATTTTCTGTCGATAAGCTTTCCGCATCTACATAACGAGTATTTTGAGTAATCGCATTAATTGTCTGGACAGGGGCAATCGCACGATGATCCCAGCTGGTGTTATTTCCCGGATCATTATCCCCGTAGCGGTACGTCTTATTATTTGTATAATCTAAATAAAGTCCATAGGGGTAACAAGCATTATTAGGGTTGTATGTTTTCGTTCGAATGTACTGTAATTCTCCTGGAAAATACGAGATATCATTCAGGTTGATGGGTTGATGTTGATAACCATTGCTATCAAAAATATTATGAATAGTCGTAGTCCCATTATTGATTTGATCCTGTCCAACCATATCTGAAAAAATAACACGTGTTTGTTCTAATTCTGTTTGAGAAGTATAATCATCAGGATACATGGAAGGCCATGTTGCAACCATATCTAAGCCG
>NZ_VWVQ01000002.1:0-236314 GCF_015712745.1 Bacillus sp. SRB3LM | reverse complement strand
GATTCTTTAATTCAGGGAAGTTCTCGATCATTGCAGCTTCTAAAGCCATCATGTCAGTATCTGCTGGAACTTCTAACTTCGTATCTGCGTAGATAACATCTAGCATGTCAGAACCTTTAGTTCCCGCTTTCGCTGTAAATGTTACTGTGTTCCCCTCACGAGTGATTGTTGGGTTTTTTAGTTCTGGAAAATTCTCGATCATCGCTGCTTCTAGTGCTTTCATGTCTGTGTTGTTTGGAACTTCCAGTTTAGTATCCGCATAAATTACTTCTAACATTTCCATTGTATCTGCTCCTTTTGTACCTGCTTTAGCTGTAAATGTGATTGTATTGCCCTCTCGTGTAATAGTTGGGTTCTTTAATTCAGGGAAATTCTCAATCATAGCTACTTCTAACGCTTTCATATCAGTGTCAGCTGGCACCTCTAATTTTGTATCTGCATAAATTACGTCTAACATGTTTGTCATTTAATTACTCCTTCATCGAAACCATTAGTTTTGGTTTTTTCAATAGTTTTTTTCGAATTTGATATATTTTTTGGGATATTTACAATAAACCAGACTCTAGTTTTTTACCCCAAAATAAACTAGAATCCACTAGAATAGGTCAAAAAAAAGAGACCGCTGATGCGGTGAGTTTATTCCCACCCAATCAAAACAGGTCCTTTGAAATCTACCACTCCACTTAATAACTCTAAGTGTGGTGTTGTACATTGCGGACAAACACTAAAAATACCTTCATAGTCCGTATGCGATTGTGGCATACCCGCCACATTAGTGAACTCATCGATTAAAGCAAGTTCGGAATCACACATAATGCAGCTAGAAGTAGCCTTTGTTCCTATACCTTTTAGATGCTTTTTATAATCCATAGGTATCAACATCAGTTCGTAACTCATTCAACTTATCCTCCCAATGATAAAGACCTGATACAGAATCCTTATTTGTTAATGGTTTCAGTTCTGCATAGATAGTTATCAATTCTTCCCCTTCTAGAGATACGAGAAAATTTTTATTTTCAACATAGTAACCTCTAATGGAGATCTGTTCTTCTTTAAGTTTGGATGTAAATCCATTTTTATGACAATACAATGCAAAATAATGCTGTAAACGATTTTTAAACTTCGGTGCATTCGCCAAAAACTCTTTGTACTCTGCATAGTTGTTGAATGATCCTTTACGAATCTTTATTGCATGTAATGTCGGATAACTAACAAGGTTGTTGATTATATCTTCAACCATACTAGTCTTAGAAATGGTTTGAAAGATTTCAGTTGAGTCGAGTTTATTAGTAAGTTGTTGCACAGGATCAACTCCTCTTTATGTTCAACTAGCTTCCATGTACTCGACTTGTGCTTCTGGTTTAGCGTACATCTTTAGTTGCTCTTGTTTTCTTACGTGTCGAGGAAGGAACATCTTCGCGCCGTTTAGACCATACGCAATCCTGTTCCAATCTGTCAAGATGGTCGTTTTGAGCAACTTCGGATTTTGAAGGATGACATTGTAAGCTTCACGTAATGTTAAATCATCAAGTTCAATCCCTTGTTCTGTAAGGAAATCAATTGTGCTTCCACGTTGAGTTAATAAGTCATCTAACCCATCGTCTGTTAACGCTAACAAAGCTTTGAACTCAGTAAAAGTAAAACGATCGCGTACAATATGTTTAATTGTTGCTATCAAATCATACTTTGCCAATTTTTCTGCAACCTTTTCTCCTTCTGCGCTGTTAATTGTGTAAATAGTGATATTAAGGTTTTCCAAAAATACTTCCTCCTGATGTTTGCTTATTGTAGGTAACATAAGCACTTGATTTGAAAAATGCTAGTAATTTTATCAAAAGCACCACCACCTTTCATAAATATTTGCAAACATCAGGAAATGCAAAAAAAGTAGGGGCGTTAGCCCCTACCTGATTACGAAGAATCGTATCTCATTAAATTTTCCCACCTTTCAGATAAATGACATTATCGACATATTTCATTCATGTGGCATATGAAAATATATCCTAATTTGTCGAATAAATAACACATCAACAATGTTAATATGCTTTTTTTGGCTAAAATGACATTTTTGTCATCAAAAAACCGAGGAAAATAATCACAAAAAAGGTTATTGCAATCGCTTTTTATCCCTTGTATGATGAAATTAAGGAAATCAACAGTATTAAATCAAATTTGTCAATACCTATTCGACAAATTTTACATAGATTAACCTTAAAAATACAAAAAAAATAGGCCACGATGTTCGCGCATCGCAGCCTAGGACAAAAAACTAAAAAAACCAAGAACACATACAATTTCGTTTCGAGTCAAAATTGTAATGTAAAAAATAAAATTTCGATTTGTACTTATTGTATCATGAAAAACTATCATCTTCAATAGTACAAAATACGGTTCTTAACCTTTTTTAGTCTTTTGTCCTTAGTAAACTATAAAACTACTAATGGATCAGGAGGCTTTTTTCATGTCTAAAAAAAGAATCAACATAAAAGACGTAACAAACGAAGAGTTTTACAAATTACCTAAGGTGCTTATCTGGAAGAAACAATACCGCGAGAACTTAAGTAGCGGTGCTAAATTACTATACATGCTCGTAAGAGATCGATTCAATTTATCTATATACACAACACAGATGTCAGTAGCTAATGGAAGTGAAGCTCCTGCTTTTGTAGACGAAAAAGGCGACATCTACTGTATTTTAGATAATCAAGAAATTGAATTCTCATTAAACATATCAAACAAAACAGTTACTAAATTCATGGACGAGCTTATAGCTGAAGAATTAGTATCAACAGAAGCAGTAGATGGTGGCGCTAACAGAATCTACTTGAATGAACCAGATTCTAGTGGAGCGTCGTTAGCACATTTCTTAGGTGAAAAAGAATACTATAAACACGTTAAGATGCGTAAGAAAAAGAAGAAAGAGCCATTAAAAACACTAGAAGAGTGTATAGCTGCTGCTAAGGATAAGTATGGTGTAAAAAAAGAGGGTAGTAAAAATTCCACCCCTAGGGAGGGAGAAAATCCGGTACCTGGGGTAGGAGAAAATACACCCCCTAGTGAAGGAGAAATTCCACCCCCAGGGGATGAAGATATTCCAGCCCTAGGGGAGGAAAATGTACACACTAATGATCTTTATTCTAGTTATCCTTACCCTAGTGAGATTTATCCCAACGAGAATGACCCCAACTTAAATAAGTCTTCTAAATCTAATATAGGTGAAGAACCATTAGAAGACGAACAAGAAAACACTATCATTTCTCGACGCAATAATTATGCTCTATTAGATCCTATTCTGGAACAAGTTAAGATATGTCCAGATTTAAAAGCAATTAACGTTGTAAAGAAAACACTTGCAGAAGCTGAAATAGCATCATTCCACAAAGTAGATGTACTAAATGCCATAGGTAGACATGCTATAAACGTTAAAAAGTATGTATCTAAAGGTGAAGTAATCGAATATGAACCAGCATTTTTCGCTAATAATCTAGTAGACCGTATTAGAGAAAATGCCATGAAACGCCAAAACGAATCAGAGAAACAACAAAAGTTAGAAGACCAACAACCTTTTGAAGGTAACGAACTAGCTGTATATAATTGGCCTGAAGCGAAATAAAAAGTGGATTCCCCTAGAATAAATTAAAATGTAATAAAAAATCATAAAATGTCGGGGAAATCTACTATATTTTGTTGGTAATGTGTGCTAAAATAAATCTCGAACACATATAATAATAGTTTTTCGAGAGGAGTTTCGATTTATGACACTAAATTTAATACTTGGAGTAGATGCAGGTCTAAATGCAGTTAAAATTGTTGGACCTAAAGGAGAAGGATCATTCCCTTCAATTACTATCCTTGAGCCACCAAAAATGATGAAATTCGGAAATGCACTAGGAATCCAAAACAGATTTGAATTAGCGGTTAATGATGAAAGATATATTTTAGGAGACCATGCTAAGTTTATTGAAACATTCAATCCACTAGGCGTTGATAGCCATAGTAGCACTGGTTCTAAAAATGATGAAACTGCATTTATTCGCGCATTAGGTGGAATTTGCCTATACTTAGACAAATATGAGAAATTCGATGATGAAGATATTAATGTTTACTTAGCATATGGAACACCACTAGTAAGCGCTTCTGAATCAGAAGAATTAGAAGAGATTGAAACTAGATTTAAAAATAATGGCAACCCAATTGAAGTTACATTCAATGATGTTCCTTTAAATATTCGTATTAAAGATATTATTGTATTGCCAGAAGGTGCGGCTGCATTCTTCTCAAATGAATTCACATCTCAAAATGTTTATGTTGTTGATGCTGGTTCACAAACTATCAATCTTGCAGCATTTGTTAATGGTATTCTTGTGCCGACAGCAGCAGATACTATACATAACGGCGTAGAATTCTACAAGAATATGTACGCTAACCGAACAGCTGAAATGATTGCAAAGAAAGTTAAAGGTTCAATTGAGTCTTTAAAATGGCCAAAAGGTTCAACACTTCATGTTTGTGGTGGATATTCAGAACAATTAGCAGATGCATTTAATGAGCTAAAAGACAACAGCTATCAAATGGAGATCATGAAACCTGAGCTTGCATTATCAAGAAAGAGTAAGAGTCTAAAACCAATATACGCAAATGCGGCAGGACTATACTTTATTGCTAAAGAAGCCTTCGCTCCTGCGGTAAAAGGGTGATTTAATTGGCTAGAAACGAAGCTACTAATAAGCCTAAAAAGAAAAAACCTGAGAATGAGAAGCACAAAACAGTATATTTTAATACTAAAAAAATGAATGACGCTACTCTATATGCTTATGCTGACAAAATAGAAAACTTTAGTGGATGGATTAAAAGTCTAATGTATCAAGAAATGATTAGACGTAATGGTATGCCACCAAATCCATATGAATATGTTTCTGCGACAGTTGAACCTGAAATGCCACAATTTCAAACTATTCCAGTTCCAGTTAAGCCTGCGAAAGTAGAAAAAGTTCAGAACAATTCTGAAGAAGTGAAAGTCTATGTAGGTGGAGAACAGGTAGAAGTACAAGAAGTAAAACGAAGTGTTGAAGAACCTGAAGAGATAGAAGTAGAAGAGATTGTAGAAGAAAATGAAGAGGTTCTAGATAAAACTGAAGAACAAGAAGAGGAGCAAGAAACTCCTCCAAACAGTGCTCGTTCAGCAGCAGCATCTGCGATGCTAGGTATGTATAAAAGATAATAATCAAAAGAAGTCTGGGAGAAATCCCAGGCTCTTTTTTTGTTACAAAACACTAGATTTCACTAGAAAACAGTGTATTCTGGGTTATTACAGTGTATCTTTCTAAAAGTAAAAAGGGGAGGGGTGTAAAAATTAACACCCCCTATATTAGCGCTCATATTTAAGAGCTACATTCATAACAGATCGTTCCTCTGGAGTCATTTTCATTAATCCGCGCGTTGCTAATTCTGGATTTGAACCATATAATTCATAAACCAACCTTTGGATTTTTGTGAAATTGTTAATTGTATTTAACTTCATCTTGCATTGGACAACCATAACGTATTTTGATTCTTTATTTGTGACAACCTTATTACCTGTTGTGAATTCAGTATTCAAGCCATTTTCAAAAGAAGCTAATTGTTCGAATCCTAACAATCCATTTTCAGCTAGAGCATACATATCAACTTTGAAATTTCTACCTGTACCAACTACTTCTTTTTCAATAAATCTTGAAATATTTTTAGTCATCGCTGTTATTTCTAATCCGTCTTTTAAAGAGTCCATGTAGATTGCCACTTCGTTTGTTCCAGCTTCCATTTTGTTTCCTGTGTTTGTTTTTGTATTCATTTTCATTATTTTACTTCCTCCTCGTGTTGGGTGTATCTCATCATGGTGGGTATAGATCTGTATGTTATGAGTACGACGTTATTAATATATCTAACTAAAAACTAACAAAAAAACGTGGAATACATTGTAATCCACTACAAAAAATGAAAAAACACTAACTTTCCCTAGTTTTACTTGGATGACCAATATTATGATCCCGACTGGCTTGTTACCAGTTCTCTATATATGTTACTTTGTATTACTTATTCAATTGTTAACGTGCGAGTTAAATTGCTGTATATAGTGATAGACATATAATTAGTATTATTATTTATAGTATTAGCCAATAAGTGCGAATAATTCGTTGCTTAAAGAAGTTAATTTATTGTATTCGCCAATTACAGCATCTTCAATTATTCTTCTAGCTTCAGCATTTACAGGGTTAGCTAAGTCTTTGAATCTACCATCGCCCATTTTCTTAGAAGGCATTGCAACCATTAGTTTACCGCTTCTATTTTCTACAATCCTAATATCATTTAGAGCCAACATACCATTTACTACAATATTACAAATCGCTTTCATGCCATTACCATCTTTAATTTTCATCTTTACATCAGTAACAATTAATCCGTATTCCATTATTAACATCTCCTTTTAAATTCTCTCTCTGTATCTTAAAAGTCCAAGTTTGTGTATTGCATCCACATTTTGTCCCATTTTTCTATATTTATGCCCTAATTTGTATGTATGAGTGATAGCAAAAAAAGACCACCTTTCCCCTAGGTGATCTTCTCCTTTATTGCATCAACTCCGTCGTTTATTATAATTGCTTTTTTATTGAATCAGATAGTACTTGTACTTTTATATTTTGTGCTAATTCTGATGTTTGTTCAGCATCTTTCTCTGTAGTTTGTGATGCTGCTTGTTCGATTAATTCCTCTGTCTTTTCTGCTGAAGTTGCATCAACTCCAGTGTTCACACCATTACGTAGTTCTTCGATGATTAGTCCTAATGGTCGAGGAACTGATTCAGTTGCTTGAGGAATATCAACCGGACCTTCAGACATAGTAGGTGCAACGACAGCTAAGTTGTTTTTATCAGCAACTTGCTTTGCAATGTTCTCAGTAAGACTTACTGGAGTTTCTGTTACAACTGCTTTTACTCCATCGATTTGGTTCTTAATATTTTCAGCTAAAGATGGAGCAGGGGAGTTGATTACTACTACCGGTGCTTCTTCATCACTGTTTACTTGATTAGCTCGCTGAATTTGGGAAGCAATGCTTGCTGATAAGACTGTAGCTTCCTCTTCTTGTTCAGGAGCAAGCTCATCACGAACATCGCGCTCTTCATATTCTTCTTGTTCTTCTTCATCATGATCTTCGAATTCATCATCATGTTCTGCATCACATATTTCTTCAATGCGTCCATTGATTAGTGCGAAGATATCATTAAATTGTTCTTCAATATGGATAATAAGATCACCTTTAATATCATTGATCTTTCCCTTTAATTCCTCTAATTGCTCTTTTTCATTTAGTTCTACCATTAATAATCCCTCCGGAAATATAATTTTAGCTTTTCAAACATAACGGTTTGAGTACAAAAGTCAATATGAGTTGACTAAGAAGTACTCTATGAAAAAAATAATAGTGTTTTACAAGAAACTTGGATTCGACATATAACAGAACAGATGTCTCCTCCCCAAAACAATAAGTCTAGGACACATTCCTAAGATAATTTAAGAAGTGTCGTAACATGGTGACAGGTTTAGTTTTCTGCAAACGCAATTGCTATTTGAATAAAACGATAGCAATAGAAATTGAGTTCATAGAAAACAAAAAGGGTAGGGGCGATAGCCCCCACATAAGTTAATTATTGTTGATTTTGATTACCTTTGTTTCCATTGTTTCCTTGACCATGATTACCGTTGTTACCTTGATTGCCCTGGTTACCATGATTTCCTTTATTTGAACCTTCTTCAACATTAGGAATAGTAGTATCCACTTTAGAAACATCAGCAGGTTTTTGTTTATCTAAGTGCTTAGCTGTTTCTACTGCTGCAGGTACAATTTTGTCATACTCAGCATTTGCTTTATCTAGTTCAGATTGTAATTTCGCTTTTTCGCCTTTTAATACTTCTTTATCTGCATTTGCAGTCTTCAGAAGAGAAGTAGTTGTATCTAATTCAGCAATTTTGTTGTTTAAAGCGTCAATCTTTTCAGCAAGTTGTTGTTTAGTTGTTTGAAGTTCACCTTTTGTATTAGCAAGTTCAGCTTCATTAGAGTTTAATTCAGCGTTAACTGCTTCTAGATCTTTAGTTAGTTTTGCAACTTGTCCTTCAATTACAGCTTTTTGTTCCTCTAAGTTTTTAATGTCTGCATTTCTTTCAGCGATTACATCATTTGCATGATTGATTTTGTCTGATGCAGCAAACTTAAGACCTTCAATTTTATCAAGTAAGTAGTTTTCGTTACTTTCATATGTATCAACTTTATCAACAAGTGAAGATAGGGCAGGTAATACATATTTTGATACGCCAGTTCCTTTGTAATAACCAAGTGAGCTTGCAGCTGCTCCGATTGCCCCTACAGATAATGCTCCAACCATTGTGAATGCTACGATTTTCTTTTTCATAATAAAATTCCTCCAATAATATAAGTTTAGTTTTTGTTTTGTAATGCAAAAAACCACGAACCTATTTGGCCGTGGTTTAATATATTCATTAGAATAATAGTTTTCAATATATAAAAATTAACAATAAGCTCCGGATCTTACTTTCTTTTTCTTAGAAGGTAATCCATCCGTTTTTCTAGGCTTATTTTTATTTGTTGGTTCACCGACACGCTTCTTCTTTTTCATATGTATCCCCCTAGTTTTTCTTTACTAAGAGTATATGAGAATGTGTCCCGGGATATGCTCCTAATGTAGAGGAACTAACCGTATGTTGCTAGAATGTTTACGAATGAATTCATCTAGCTGACCAAGACTTTTAAAAACTTCATTGTATTCAAAGCCATTGTCAATATTCTCAAGTTTAATATGAAGGAAGTCGCTTGTTACTTTATAAACCAACTTTCCAAGGATACCAGTATCAACTACAACTAGGTCTCCAATTTCAACATGCTCACTATGGGTCACCACAGCTCACCTCGATTCTATGTAGTGTTTGATTAATAGATTTGTTTGCCAATATAAACACCCCCAAACATTTGATAATTATTGAATAAATTAAACAACCCCAACCAATATGGAAGGGGAGGAGGTATGAGAATCTAGTGTTATTCATTAGATTCCCCTAGAATATAATCTTTCTAGGTTAATATATTACTTTGTGGTTTATTCCCCTAGAATGTAAGTTTTTATTGTTCGATCTTCTCAATGGATACTCCAGGAATAGATATGTTCCCACCCATTGTAGATTTATAAGTTAGTATACCAGTAGATGTACCCATAACAGTAATTACATCGTTTTCTAAAACTCTAGACGTAACAATTGAAGTGTCAAACTCACCGAATAAGATAGTATCATAGTTACTTCCAACGGCTAATCTGATTTGGGTTTTACCCGTACCTTCCATAACTTGAACAACTTTACCTTTGAGCTTAACTTTTTCTCCTTTGAATTGGTCAGGAGTTCTTGCTAATTGATCATAAGTAATTCCAGTATCATAACCTTTCTTGGCTTTTTCTTCTGCTAATCTCTTAGCTTCAGCATCAGCTCGTGCTTTTTCTTCAGCTTTAGCTTTTTCTTCTGCTTCTTTTTGAGCCTTAGCTTCAGCTTCTTTTCTTTTTCCTTCTTCAATCTTAGCCTGACGTTCTTGCTCGGCTAATTCAAAGTATGGTTTAGCTTCTTCAAGTTTAGCTTGTAATTCTTTGTTTTCTTTAGAAATTTTATCTGATTCCTTTTTTAATTCATCATATCTATTAAGAGTTGAATAATATTCGTCCGCAGAAGGACCAGATAAACTGCCTATGGTTAAAGCTATAAGTGCAACTAATATATATGGCCAACGTTTCTTACTGAACTCGATTAATTTTTTCATATTTAAATTCCCCCAATTTTGAAATTAAAATAAGACCATGTATCGTCTCCCCGCATGGGTAGGTGTAGTCAACCGTATATATGGCTGAGAAAGAGTTACGATACATGGTTAATAACATATTAAAATGGTAAATCGGTATCATCTATTTTCATAGGTGATGGTACGTTATAAAACTCAACCGGATCAGGATTAGCTAATCGTAAGAAAGAAGGAATGTCTTCTTCACTACAATAGTCCGGAAGCGGGGTTTGATATGATTTATACCCAGCTTTAAGTTTTCTCACAAACTTCTTATTAAGGTAACGATACTTGTCTTTGTCGCTAGTAAGTGTAAATAGATTACGTAGTTCTGATTCAAACTTTCGTTTATCACGTATTTCTTGTTCTTTTGATTTAGTTTCTTCGTATTCTACATATGACATTATTAATCCGTTGGAAGAGTATTCACATTTCTTTAACACTTCAAGATATTCTAAGCCATGTTCATTTAAGAAAGTGGATAAGTTATTACCCATATTCAAATGCTTGTAAAACTTACCGAAGAAGCCATGTGGAAATTTTGTTGCAAACATCACATCATAAAGAGAATTGTTAGTAACGAATGTATAAATAGGTCGGAATAAATCAGAATAAGGGAAGCACATTTTGAATTCTCCGAAGTATGATACATTGTCATTAACAAATAGACTATTACGATACATCTTTTCATTAGCTAAAACGCTATGTAGTTCATGAGATACAAATTGTTTTCGAGATACATTTCCGTCTGTAGCTTCCGTATATGCCTCAAGATAAACAAGAACCATATTGTATAGATGGCTTCTAAGAGCGAAGTCGTATTTAAACTTCTCAACAGTAGTTACATATTCTATTAGTTCCTCAGCTGTATTACCTTTTTGCTTGAATACCCATGTTAGGATATTGAAAGCAGCATACTGAATTGAGAAACCGTAGCGTTTTTTGAAATAGAATAGGCGAACCAATGTACTCTTAGGTGTAATTGGACACACTACAGACAATCGTTTTTTCTTAATGTCATCAATAGCAAACTTCGCTGCATAAACCTCTGTACCTCCAAAATTAAAGAAGTGTCTGATTGAGATATCAAAGTCCATAATTCGTTCTATATCACGACATAGTATTAATTCGATTCTAGTCATCTTATCAATACTCACTTCAAAGATATATGGAACAGAAATGAAGTCATATGAATAGTTTCTTTCAAACTTCTTAATATTGAAAGTAGGAGAGGAGAATGAGTTACCACTAGCTATTTTTAATTCTTCTCGTATTTCTTCAATAAATGATTCAACATCTAATCCTCTGAATGCTGATACAGGAACTTCCATGAATACATCAACATCTTTAGACTTATATTTATTCTCGGTCACAACATAAGATTCTTCATTATTTAATTCTGGTTGATTCTTCATATATGAATCAGAAAGAAAACCACCAGCAACCGAATGTTTCATTTCATGTGCCATTTCAATACGTTCGTTACGTATTAGAAACTGATTTAAACGTTTTTTAAAATAAGCTACAAATTCATTTGTTCTAGCTAAGGTAGATTTTTCCGACCAGTTAATTTCAACCTGTTCTAAATCATATTTCCCAACTAGTGGATCAACAATTGTTTCAACGTTGTTTTCAATTGTGTTTTGTGTTGTTAATCCAAATGTTGCTTCAATTACTGTACTCATATTTATCTCTCCTTAGTAAATAGAATAAAAATCAAAAAAGGGGAGGGCGTTAGCCCCTCCCATGAGTTAATAAAATTAATTCTTTCTATTCCTCATCAATCTTTTCCTTATAGAAAGGACCAGCTCTACGAATACCTAAGTCAATACCTAAAGCTTCTGTAGTATTAAAAATACCAGACACTTTTGCTGACTTCTCTGCAAACTCAGATAAGTTACCTTTACGTTTTAATTCCCATCTTCTTTTTTCTAAGTGGAGAAGATATTTTTTTAATTCTGCTACTTTTTTATCATCAACATACATTTAGGTTAACCTTCCAATGTAATCATCGCGCGATCTACAACATCAGTGCGAATTAATTTCTCTTCTATAAGTAGTTTCATATTGTTTTCAATAAGTGCTCTCATATAAATTCCCCTTTATAAATCTAAGATAGCCGTTCGTCTATTCCTACCCATGTCTAGATTTTCATCACATGGAGTACATAAGTTGTAAGTCATGTTCCAAGGCATAAGCGATAAATCTTTACCGCAGCATTCACAAGATAGACCTTGCTCAAATTTAGCCCACCGCTTTTCTTTCTTAATAGCTTCCTTGTTACCAATAGGCACTAAACTATTTCTCGGAGTAGAACCTAACATCGAAAAGATATCGTTCTGATCCCAGGGAATAGGTTTACTTAAGCGACTAGATAACATAGATAGCGTCTTTTCTTGTAAGAACCAAGGCTTTCTTTGAGCAGGTTTATTAAAATCCTGATTAGCTGTTAAATCTATGTTTGCTTTCAATGTTTTTTAGAGAAGAACGTAGATATCTTCTTGAAGAAACCGGGTTTTTGTTTGTTACCCATCATAAAGCGGTTTTCGTGTTCTTCCAACAGAGAAAGCTGTTCTTTTAATTCATTAATATCTTCAGGGGTTTTAATCGTCATAGAAATATTTTTACCCTTAGAAGATTGTACTTTGTTAACCATCTTATCTAACGTAAGGTCACAATACTCATCTTCCCAATCACCAATGAAATAGAAGCGATCAATAACTGTTCTGCTTTTCTCATCTTGAAATGTCCCGAAGAGGATAGGGTCCTTGTCGCGTCGTTCTTTCGTTACTTGTTTTTCCACTTTACCTGTATAATCCGTGAACACAACATAGAACTGGTCGAACTTATCTTTAA
Source organism: Bacillus sp. SRB3LM (assembly GCF_015712745.1). Taxonomy (NCBI): domain Bacteria; kingdom Bacillati; phylum Bacillota; class Bacilli; order Caryophanales; family Bacillaceae; genus Bacillus; species Bacillus sp. SRB3LM. Next base: position 223,588 of record NZ_VWVQ01000002.1, on the reverse strand, counting down.
CAGTTTCTAAAACAGCAACAACATCATCAGGTATTTCTCGTTCGTAACTTTCAAGATCCTGAATCTTAACTGTATCTTTAGAAATGTTCTCGATAAATTCTTCGATGTCATCACGGTATACAAATGTATCGATACCAGCCTGCACAATGCTACGTTCTTTTTCAATTGTTTCTAAATGAAAGATTAATTTCTTAATAGCTTTAGTCTGGCCAGTGATTTTGTACTTGTTTAAAAGAGTAAGACAGTTATCATAGATGTTTACTAATTCCTGATCATCTATCGTATTCTTTTTACCTTTTATAATTTCAAAGTATTCGCTAGGCGTTAGTTCTTGATTCATACCATCTTCTCCACATACTCAGACATTACTTTACGTGCATTCTTCATAATGACAGTGCGCTGAGCACGTTTATCTTTATGAATCATATAGCCTAGTTTTTCACCTTTATACATTTTCTTTAAGTCCTCGATATCAAGTAGACAGGTGATGTCTTTTGATTTTTCTACATAGATTTCTAAAATACATTTATGATGGATAGCAGTGGTTAAGGAAATAGCTAAATTACTAGTCGTTTCATAACTGCCGGTAATAAATAGCAATCTTCTGATTACCTTATCCGTATAGAGTGTATCTTTAGTGTTGATTACACGCATCATATAAGAAACAACCTGTAATAAATAAGGTAATCTCTCTGGATTTTGAATTCTGCCTATTGTATCAGCCATACATACTGCAATGTAGTCGTGTACGCAGCCTACACTTGGAAGAAGACCTGGTTTTCTAATGTAATCACTACCACTGTACTCAAACTTACCTTCCATAAAATCAACTGCTTTTCCATTCTTCATATCAGTAATTTTGTCATGGAAGACCATATGACCAGCTACATTAAATAAAATAGCTTTTTTATATGACTTTAAATTGAAACGTTCAAGAAATTGTTCAGCAATTGGAACACCTGCTTCTTCATGACCAAAATAAGTAGGAGTACCTTTAATGCGGTGAATACCTTTTGTTACATATTTGCCAACATCATGAAGAAGGGCAGAGAACATAACTACTAGTTTATTACCAACAGGCAATTCATCTATAAGGTAACGAGCAGAATCAATAACTTGCATTGTATGTTCAAATACATCTCCTTCCGGATGGTACATTAAGTTCTGTTCAAGTTCTGATAAACGATCAATCTCAGGGAAATGAACATCTAATACATTTGCAGATTTTAATGCATGGAAGAAGCGAGAAGGGGTACGAGACATCAATGCCTTCTTTGTTTCTTCTAATACACGTTCTATAGATAGGGATGACAACTCTGATTTAAGTTGGTACATCATCGTCGATGTTTTGTATTCAATAAAGAAACCATATTCTGCAGCGAATCTTGCAGCGCGATACACACGAAGAGGATCTTCACAGAAGGCTTCAGTAGTTGCTCGAATCAATTTACTACGTAGATCAATCTCACCATAGTAAGGATCAATCAATTCTTTAGTTTCTTCATCAATAGCCATTGAATTAATAGTGATATCTCGTCGGGCTAAATCATCCTCGATAGTAATATCAGGTGATGCATAGATAGCAAAACCATTATGACCTTCAGATACTTTACGTTCTTTTCTAGCTAATGCTACTTCACAAAGTTCTCCATCAATATCCATACGATAAACAGGGAAGTCTTTACCTTGTAACATAGCAGTAGGGAAGAGGCTCTCGAATACTTCTTGAGATATACCGGTAACACAATAATCTTTATCTTTTGGTACGATGTCTAATAGTAAGTCACGAACAGCTCCACCTACTAAATACACTTTCGCATTACATGTTTTTAACGTTTCTACAATTTTAGTTAATTCCACAAAGTTCACCCTCTAGCATTTTCTTGTTGTTACTAATCCAAATCAATGTTTCATCTCTGAACACTGTATCGTTCGGTCCCCAGTGTTCAGCTAATAATAAGATAGAAGCAGGGAGGTGGCGGATAACTCGTTTCATTAAATCCTGCTCCGGTGTACGTCCAGTTACACTAAATAGACAATCGTGAATAGTGTTATTTATACCTGACATATTATCTCTCCTTAAGATACTTTTCTATTTTGCCTTGCCTTAAATTTTTCACATACGTCTTTATCATCGGTTGTTGTATCTTTTAACTTACAATACCCAACAGTATACCAACCTTGTTTTGTATGAGTGAAGTGAGAACAACCATAACATTCTTTCACTACATCTTCTTCAAGTAATCCTTGAAGCTGTTCAATTAAATATTGAGTTTCTTCTTTAGTTAATGAGCAGCCATTTAGAATAGACTTACGTTGGCCATTCGCATCATAACCGTCATTTCGAATATTTAACTCAATCTTATCCTTACGCTTACGCAAGATAACATTGTGCCTTTTAGCGGTAAACTTATTAGGAGTACCGGGGCAATACGTAACATCTGTATCTTTTCTAAGAATAACAACATCCTTTGTATCTCCGCACATAATAACACTTCCTTTTAATGCTTTAAGTATTCTCCATGTGTATCATAACCACATCTTGTACAATACCCAGCTTGTTCAATATCGTAACTCCAGTAACCAGTACTAACTGTGTAAGTGTCCCAATTATGACCTTTGTGTTTACATATAAGACGTTTGATAAACTTAATCATATTTGAGCAATCTTCAGCGCCTTTTGTAGTCCACCATTTTGACACCATAGAGTTAAGTTTTCTTCTAATACTTCACTAACTTTATCGCAAAGCAGGAGAATCTCTTCCGGATCATAAGCACCTTGTTTAACATCGTTACGGATAGACTTAACTAATTCCTCGATTTCTCCGAATGACATAGGCTTACGTTCCACAACTTCTACAGAATCAATCTTAGATATCCGTAGTTTATTTAATCGAGACTTAAACTCTTGACCATTCAAAGCAGTGAACTTAAGTACCTTTTCAGAGTAGCCGAATACCATATCCTCATCTAAGCAATTCTTAATTTGTTCGAATGGAACTTTAAAGACCATTCTTTTGCTGTTGTATGTCCATAGGCTAATAGTAAGGATAACTTGCTTGGTTTTATTTAGTTCCGTTAATAGTTGCTTATAGTTTCTGAATTTCATATTCTATCGCTCCTTATTAAATGCAAAATGAATAGCTTCATCTTTATCGTCAAAGACAGTTAGCTTCTCATAAGATTGGCTATATCCACAATTACCTTCTGAAACAAAACGCTTCGCTTCATCTTCAGTTTTAACTGCAACTCCGAATGGTGTATCCGTCGAGCGCATAGTTCCATCTCCGTCGGATAGTAACACATACACTTCTTTTTCTTTATCTACACTTAATAGATCAGATATTAAGATGGGTTCAGACTTCCAAGTAACAAACTTGTACTCTCCTAATTCAACAGCTCTGCATCTACGTTGTTCTTCCATAGGTATAGGAGTTTTAGTTTCAATCCACATATCATAACCACCTCTTGTTTTACCATGAGGGATATAGTTTGTTTCTTTATCTCGATGTGGCTTATTAACGAATACATTTACTGATCCGATTTCATTACGAACTAAGTATGTAAAACCTTTTAAGAATAGATATCGTAGTTCAATTTCTTCTGCATATGTTAGTACCATGACTGTTCCTCCTATGATATGAATTGGACATAGTTTAATTGTTTGTTAACAACTTTATAGTCAACATACTTAATGGATTCTGATCCATCATAATCGTTTATCATCCAAGGTCTAGAAGTATCAACTTTTGTAACCTTAAGATAAGACCAAGCATCTTTGCCTTGCAAAATACCATTGTCGTCAGAGTTCTCTTCAACAAACTTTACATAAGCTGAATTAACGCGGCCGGCAATATTCCATAAAGGTATACCTACTTTATCTATAAGCCTTTGAAAATCCCTCTTAGGCTTAAACGAACCAAAGCTAGGTTGAATAATTACCTTAACAATAGTCACTACATAACAACTCCTTTACACATTTCCTTTAAGTAATTCTAAGATGTCATCTATATCTTTCTTTTCAATATGAGTAGCAGTTGCTCTGTCACATATAAACCGAATCTGTTGTAACGTCTCAACACATTTAACTAATTGTTTCATCGCCGCCGTTTCATTACTTTGTAACTTATCAAGTACTGTATGATAGTCACCGTGTTTCTCTATATAGTAATTACAAGGACCAACAGTTAAAGCACCAACTGGATCTTTCTTCTTCCATTGTTCACTAGCTACTTGCATGACATAGCCAAACTGATGTTGATTCTTAGATATAAACTTTTGAACGTCATCCATATTACTTCCTCCTAAACATCATGACTTGTCTTCCACATGAATCAGTGAATGTATGATGTAAGACACGACCTTCTAACTCTTTTACATCTACATGTTCACCTGTATAAACATTAATAAAGACCTGCACCATAGCAGCTACTTTCTCATGCTGTGCAGAACCTATGTAAACTTCCAACATAGTAATCTCTCCTTATAGATTGATTGCTCTATTTATTATTTCTATAACGTAACACCCAATTACCAATTTGCAGTTCCATATATCCTTGATAGAAATATAGACCACGTTTACCTAAACCGGTTTTATGCCAGCGCTTTAAGGAAAAACGACTATTCCATCTAGTACCGAAAAACCTAGTCATATGTTCTTCTTTTTTATATAGCCACTTCATAACCAATCAGCTCCTAAACTTTTTTGTGAAATCGACCGAAAAATACCGAAATGATATATATTATATAGTGGGCGGGAAAATTCCCCGGAAACAAATTCACTGCTTCTTCTTTCTCTATATAACCCACTATATAGACTCATATATACATACCTATATAGACATAACACTATGACATAACGACTATATAGAACTACACATCTACTACTATATAGACCTATGAAGACAACTCTATATAGGACAGTAGACCAATAGCTATAAAGACTGTTAACACTGCCATAGACAGCATTACTATATAGACATACCAATACCATTCTCTCAATTGATAACCTCCAAACCCTTGATATGACTGCGTTTGTACTTCTCTATATATGACAAACACTTAGACTATTACCCTATGATTATGTGTATCTACTATATAGACATTCTCTTTATCTACTGCTATATAGACAGAGACACACACCTCTATATAGACGTCTACTATATAGGGAGAATCACATACTTTAGATTGATAGACAGGTAGGAGAGGGGATAGACCACCACTAAAACCTATGGCATTCAGAAGGCTTAAAAGGGGCGGAGACCCGCTTCACCCCCATCGAGAGGTGGTGTTTTAGCCTAATTTGAAAAAGCCCCTCCTAGACAGCTACAGCAGGTTTTTTGTCTACTATATAGGTAACGAAAGCATTGGCTACATTGGCTGACAGTTGCCAGTCTTCGACCATCTTTTGCGCGCGACGGTAAGCTGCTTCTTTCGGATTCTTGACCCAGTTGATGACACGTCGTTCTTTTCGAGTGACGGTACCGTCGGTATCTATATAGATGACTTCGTACTTAGTGAAGGCCCAGCTGCGTTCGTAAATGTTAACGATGAATGTTGGCATAATAATAATCTCTCCTTAGTGAATAAAATTAGATACATGCAGGGATCAGTTTGTCTGCATAGAAGATGGGCGTCGGTAGTTCATCCTTCGACAACCAAGCTAACGAGTTTCCTGTTTCGATTAATTCTTCCGGTACGAATAGTTCTAGATAGGGGCTGCGTAAGTTCACGACTGCATCCATCTCGATGTCACCTTCGATTACGAAAGCTAAGTATTTCTTTGTATAGTGATTGAGTCCGACTACAACTACGTCGTTCATGTATGATGTCATTGCATAAGCTTCTGAGTGAGCAGGGGTAAACCCCGGATTAAGTGGTGAGTTCTTCATGTGTGTTTCCTCCTATATAGTAAGTATCAGAGTCTGGGGCTAACGCCCCAACGCTACTTATATAGCTCATGACTATATAGAGCGGGATCCATGTAACCAAGGCGTTCGAGTTTTTCATAGGATGCCGCAGCTTCGTCATGTGAAGAGTAGCGATGAGATATGTGCTTGAATGTCATCCATGTATCAGAGTGATAGAATTGCAGTCCGATATAGTAGGAACTGTCATCTACTTTGATAATGGATAGTCTCGTTGAAAATTGCTTCACGTAATCCTCTTCCTGTGGTTCATATTGTTCCGGTTAAAATAGACGACTAAACCTAACCATCTGATCAGGTAATGTCTAGACTTGTAATGCAGTCGTAGATGTGATATAGGACATGGACGTCGGTAGTTCTACATTTGACTAAGGGGAGATAGTCAAAATCAAAATGGACGTCGTTAGTCCTATATTTAAAAAAGGGGAGGGGAGTGATCCCCTCTTATAGTTGTGGTGCAGGTTGTACCACTGTTTGTTGTGGCTGTTGCATAGCCATCATAAATTGAGTCATCTGTTGCATCATTTGCTCCATGTTCTTCTCAAGCTTTTCAATACGAGAGTTATCCTCTAATGGGATTTCTTCTACAGTAGGTTGAGTTGGTGGAACTAAAAAGGACGACACCTGTTGAGGAGTCATCCCTTGTTGTGGTTGCATAGGATTCTGCATCATTGGTTGCATACCAGGAATAGGAGCCATAGGCATGAACATGTTCGGTGCAGGTTCCGATACAAACATATCTTTAATCTTAGAAACAATAGAACCACTGTTTCCTTGATAATGACGTTTTACTAAGTTCGCCATTTGACGTTGTTGTTCAGCTTGTAAGATACCATTTACATGTGCCATTTGAGCTTGTTGCATTAACTGGTTATAGTCGATGCCTTTCTCTGCACATAGTAATTGAGTCATCATATTGTTAGCTGCACCCTGTACGTCTGATTGAAATTGTCCATATAAGTTATTCATGATTAAATCTCCCCGTTCTAGTTATTGTTAATACACAAAATGGGAGTAGGCGTTAGCCTACCCAAACAAAGTCTTCAGTATCATTGCTGATTTGAGAAACCTTGCCGTCATTGATGTAGTCGTTCAGGTTATCTACTTCAATTAAGATATGCTCAATCTCATCCACTGTATGGAAAGACAATGCACCTTGATTAGCATTGTTCTTTAATACTTGGATAGCATATTCTGCTTTCTCACGATAAGATGTCCCAACTGGGGCAAAAGCATATATAGATTGACCATTGAAGATAATATCAGTCGGCTGTACAGGTTTACCTACGTGGTTATACAACTTGACTGTAACGTTATCAACTGCAAGCTCACCGATGTTGAATGTCTTAATTTTTATATCATCAGCATATAGAATACCTTCTACTTGATTCACTCGTTCAAACTTAGAATCAACTTTCTTCTTCTCTGTACGAGTAGGAGTATCACCAGCAGTCTTAACACCTGTGATACAAACACGAATAAATAAAGCAAACGTAAATAACATCCCAATAAATAAAAGCCAACTGTTACCTTCCATGACTATCTCTCCTTAAATTGCAATAGTGTATGTACCATAAGGATTGGTAGGCTGATCAGAATCTATAACAGAAACAATACTGATTATGATGTCACCTCCAACTCCTCTTAATGAACCAATGACAGAGATGCATAGCTCTTTGTCGATTACGATAAATCTCTCATCGTTGTGTAAATCTAATATGTCATCAAACGCATTCTGAATCATCATTATGACTGCACTCTCAAATACAACACGGTGCTTACTGCGTTTAATAGAATGGTAGGAATACTCAATCACTGTTGGTATACCATCAATGTTGATACAAATATCTTTGTTGTTATCAATCTTACTTTCGAACTTTGTGTATCTGTCGAATAAGGTACTCATGAATTTTGACCTCATCTTCCTATTTAATTGTGATAAAAAAAGAAGCAGGGGATTAAACCTGCTTCGTTAACGATTCAATATACTTTAATATTTGTGCTTTCAACTCATACTTGAGCTGAACATTCTCGTAGTATTGTACGTTACCTTGTGTTTCAAATGGAGTCTGCCCAGGTGTAACTAAATAAATTGTTCCTGGATTATTCTTTGATTCTGCAATAGTGACACGAATAGAACCACTTACTAAATACAGAATACAATTGCAGACAATACCGTGTGCTCTTTGCAAATCATTTGCAGGATACACCTTGATGTCGTTTAAACCGAATTCTTTGTTGTATGCTCTTACTGGTACGTTTACTGTGCGGTACCAAACTGATTGTTGAATTTCTAACATGATAAAATCTCTCCTTAAGTTTAATTAAAATTGAATACAAAAAAAGAAGAGGACATTAGCCTCTTCGACGTTTACGTTGAGCCAAGATATTGTCTGCTACAGTTAAGCGAATGCAAAGAAGTCGTTCCTCTTTTGACATTGCGAACCATTCTCTAGTGTTAATCTTCATTACGATAACTTCCTTTCGTCTACAGGCAAGAACCCTATCACCGTAGAGTTCTGCCTGCCGTATTTGGCTATATATTCAAATGTGTGTTCCCGATTATTAATGGTGCATGTTCCCACTAGTGTGTATTCATTAGGAAAGTCAAATTCCTCTACGTCTTGGAACACGACTTTTTCACTGCCTCCATCTACACGTAATACATGTAAGGGCATATTCTTTATATTTTTTTCTTTCTTTATTCGAAGACCGTTCCAGACATTGGACATCATGATGCCTTCAAAGCCTTTTTGCATTAAGCAACACCTCTGACCGCTTTATCTACTTCTGCATAGTCCGCCTCCATAAGACCAGCAATCATACGTGATGCTAGAAGACTTGCAGATTTAAGTACCTTCGTTACGCCATTACAGAAATAAGTGATTTCGATAATACCTTCCTCAATCTTTCTGGCTACTACAGCAACTAAACCTTTTGTTTCTTCTTTTGCAAGGTAAATAGAATTTTCGTTCGTTGTGATTTCTAACATGATGGATTCTCACCTTTCGGATTTTAGTTTTTGTGTAAATAAAAAAGAGAAAAGGGGATACCTTCTCTCTTAGATTGGTAAATCATCTTCTTTAATTTGTGGCTCAACTTTATCCCCTGTTTCAACTGGTTGCTCTTGTTGAGCAGGCTGTTCAGTTTGTTGTGCCATATCCTGAGGAGCAGGTGGCTGATAAGCAGGTTGTTGTTGATACTGCGGGAACTGCATTGGTTGCTGTTGCATAGGCATTTGCTGTTGCGGTTGCATACCAAACTGTTGTTGCATTGGCATACCATACATACCTTGATTCATAGGCTGTTGCATTGGCATACCAAATTGTTGTTGCGGTTGTTGCATTCCGAATTGTTGCTGTGGTTGTTGCATTGGAGCTTGTCCAGTCAACATCGCTTCAGCAAAACGAAGAATTTGAGCTTTAACTTGTGGATTTAAGTTAATGTGCTCCCAATAGTTCTTCTGACCTGTTTGTGGGTCTACTCCATTTTCAGTTGAGATAGTCTGTACGAATGGTGCTTGTGTACGAGGACTCATACGAACTTGGAATGAAAGGGTACCCAATACAGAACGCAATAAACCATTGAACATAATGCCATGAGGCACTTGGTTAGCAGATGCAGGTTTCAATGAGATATTCTCAATACCTAACTGCATATTGCTTGGTGCGTTTGTTACACCATACAGATAACTACTATTTTGACGATACCAGAACGGGTCAGACTGCTTCTGTTGCTGTTGACCAAATTGTGGTTGTTGTCCAAACTGTTGTCCGTATTGTGGTTGTGCAAATTGTTGAGTTGTCATAATAAAATCTCTCCATTTCATAATTAAAATTTGTAAATCAAAAAAGGTAGGGGAGTTAGCCCCTTGAGTAGTACATTTAAACTTTTGCGTACTCTGTATTTAATTAGAGGAATCATTACCTCAAGAAAGGTAAAGGAGTTATCCTTTTGGGTACAGAACCATACGTCCAGTTCTTAATCCAAACTATTCTTTTAATCACTATCGGATAGGGCGTTAGCCCCTATCCATTACGAGGGCACGTCCAGTTAAAGAATCCCGCTCTACATTTCATAGGCGGAAGTATAGGCGTTAGCCTGAACGTTAGTGAGGGTGCGTTAGCACCTATACGGTTGACCAATGCGTTAGCAGTGGGCAACAGCCCCGGCCGAAGGCCCGGGTAAATCCCGTCCTTATATCTACGTTCTTTATATAAACGCACATATAAAAACAGGAGCAGGGAAGACCCCCCACTCCTATAAATCATCTAATAATTACTAAGTTTTCTACTGCTCGTGTAACTACAGTGTATAACCATCTGTTAGCATTCTTATATCCATCAGCTCCACGATTAAATACTCCACTTTCATTAATTACATACACAGTCTTCCATTGTGAACCTTGAGATGCATGTCCAGTAATAACATATCCGAACTGAACTTCTACACCTACTGGGATCTCACGTTTACCTTGAACTCTAAGCTCCTTGTTCTTCTTGCGAATCTCAGAAGCTGTCTTTCTCTCAAACAATACATCCTCGTTTACTTCAATGTAACGATACCCATCAAATGCTTCAGGGGTAAACTTGAATTTAGTATTTCCGTTGTTTAGTTTCTTAATTTCAGATACTGTACCGCGCATACCGTTAGTGACTTGAATCTCTCCATTATTACCACCATCAATGTTCTCTTTAATTACAACAGTTTCACCATCCATAAGAACTGGTTCATTAAAGCCTAGATGTGTACGAATAGCTTGGTTTAAACTTTGACGAGTTTTATTCATACCAGCAATAACAACACCGCCATTAGAAACTACCTTTGCATATTGAGCAATAGACACTCTGCTACGGTTAATAACAAATACTTTCCCATTAATGTTCTGATCTCTATTAGGGAAGATATATGGTGCACCATTCTCTGTAGCCTGACGAATAGCCATTGATAAAGCAACGATTGGATTATCTGCAGCTTGGCGTAATACTTCAGTAAGAATTGCATCTGGATTAACAAAGAAGTACTCTTCATCCTTAACAGGAGGGAGCTGACCTGGATCTCCAACGATTAATACTTTGCATCCAGCTTTCTTAGCCATAGGAAGAATCTCTTCAGCCATACGTCTACCTGTCATAGAGAACTCATCACCAATGATTAGTCTTACACCATATAAGTTTTCTGCAGACGGAACAAAGCGAGTACGTCCATCTTTCATTAACTCAGGGACAAAGAATAATCTATGTAGAGTAGAGCAAGAGTATCCAGGTGTCTTTTCTTTTAATACAAGAGAAGCAGTACCAGTTGGTGCACACATACGAACTTGGTCCGCTCTAATTCCAAGCTCCTCTAAGATAAAGTCAACAACAGTAGATTTACCTACACCAGCGAATCCTGCTAACTCAAACTTTCCATAACCATGAGTAGTAGAGTACCATCTCTTAATCTTGCTAACTACTGATTGTTGACTAGGTGTTAATACAATATCTCTTTTCTTCTTACGTTTATTTGGTTGAACAGGTTCAGTAGTTTGATCCACATTGAATACAGGTTTAGGACTATCTACAATATCTTCTGCTACAGTTACAGTATCTACAGGTTTAGGAACTTGCTTAATACTCTCCCCGTTAATCTGTGCTTGTAGGTGCATTCTTAAATCTTCTCTTGTCATAATTTTAGTCATATCGAAATCTCTCCTTATAATTGGCTTTTTAGTTTTAAGTCTTTAATTTTTATCTGTCTATATAAAAGAAAAAGAGCAGGGGAATAATCCCCGCTCTGTTAAATTGGTAGAACGATGTCACCTAAGTCTAGTGTTGCTGCTTCTGGTTGTGTAGGTGGTTCTGGGTATTCAACTGTTGGAATAAGAATTGATTCATCAAACATTGATGGTACTGGCACAATAGATTGAACTGGTCGAGCTTGTTTTACTTCTTCAACTACTTCTAAGATCTCCGCGTATAATCCAGTGAAAGTAGAGTTAGGAACATTCTTCTTTAAATGAGTTAATACACGAACAGTGTGACCCATATATTTTTCTAATTCAGCACGAATTGTTTTGTTCTCTCTATTGTCAGCAAGAGAACCGATAAATTGACCATCTTTATAAACAAGATAAGATGTAGTCATTGTTTGTTCGTTTACCTCGATCTTTATATCCATAACACCTGCATTAACAGCTGCTTCTTTCATGTTCATGATTCCACACTCTTGTGCAATGTGAGATGCTTTTAAGTCACAAGAAGATGCGAATGGACATCCTTCACATGGTTTATCAATACGAACATATAAGTCATACTGTTTGTTGCCAAGTACATATTCTTGTGGTGCAGGATCTTCTACGATATCTTCCACTACTGGTTGTGGAGGAATGAATGGTGCTGGCATTTCATTTGTATGTTGTACAGCTGCCGCCGCTTGTTTCATTAACTCTGGCATCATAGCATCTATTTGTTGTTGCACTAATGTATTAACATCTACAGACTGTTCTTGTTGAACAGGTGCAGTATTTGATTGTTGCATCCAAGTTAAGCCTTGTTGTAAAGCTTGCGTCTGTTGGTTAAGAGCCTGTGCTTGTTGGTTTAATGTGTTCATATACATTGCAATGATTTCATTGTTATTCATATTCATTTCTCTCCCTTTATCTGATAAAATAAAAGGGTAGCGGATTAACTCCACTACCCAAATGATTGTTTTAATTATTAGAAGCGAACGATTGCCGTCGTTCCTTCTTCGCCAAATGCGATTTCTGTAACAGGGATTTCATAGATACCAGCCATGCTGAAGTTTGTTGGTGCAAACCCCATGTATGCTGCATCTTCACGAGTAACTGCCATAGCGTCAGTAACTTGTGCATCTTTGTTTAAGAAGTACATTACAAGGCGAACAGAATCTTGCTGTTGTTCTGGTTTAATCGCAACGCGAACGTTACGGTTAACAGAAACAGTTTTATTCGCTACTTTTGCAACCGGGTTCATAACACGAACTTTTACTTGGTTAGAAACTGCAGTTGGTGCTGCAACTTTCTCAACTAAGCTAGATTGTAAAAGAGTGAATGTAATATCTTGTGGTACGAAATAAGTCTCAGAAACTTTTCCAGAGATCAGAGAATTCATTTCTTCCGCAAACACTTCGAATGGTAAAGCAATGAAACCGTTAGATGCTACGAAACGATATTCGCGGCCATCTTTACGGTAAGCAGCTTTACCATTTGTTTTTGCTTCGTTAACTAATAGGTATAGAGCACCAACTAATTGACGAACATCTAAACCTAATTCTTTTGCAGTTGCATACATTTCTTTACGAAGTTCTGCTTTGTATAAGTCACGAGCCATTTTGTATTGAGATAAAGCAGCATCGTAATTAGCACGAATCTTAGCAGTCTTCTTCGCTTTAGTTAGAGATTGCATGTTTTTCTTACGGAATACACCAGCTTCTTTAAGTTCTGCTTCAGCTTGCATCACAAACTCTTTCTCAGCAGCCGCGCGAACATTCTCTTTTTGAGTGTAAGCATTGTATAGGTTAGCAACATAGTACTTCACTGCATCCATTGATTGTGGAGCAACTTCCATGTGTTGAACAATACGAGTACGGATTTCATTCTTAGCAGTATTGCTGTGACCTGATTGGAACTTCTCACATAAAGCTACGATAGATTCTTCTGCATGATTGAACACCATTTCATAAGAGCTATCATTGTTAACAATACCAAACTCATCTTTCTGAGAAGCTAACCATTGTGGCTTCTTAACTTCGAAACCAATGATTACAGGTTGACCTGATACTTTATCTTGATGAACAACTGGGCTAAAGATATTAGCGTACACTTTTTTCTCTTCAACAAGTAATGCAAATTTAGCTTCATTTGTTAATTCTAATTCTGCTTCCTCAAAGAAACGACCTTCGAAGTTAGCGAATAACTCTTTCATTTTCTTCATTTCTAGGTAAGCTCCACCGTGTTTAGGGCGGTCAATTTCCCAACGGCCAGCAGTACATAAAGCAAGTAAGTCAGCTTCAACTTCCGCACGTTGAGCAGCATTTAATACTGAACGAGAAAGAAGGTCAGTTAAGATCATTGCACGGTTAGCAATTTGACCAATTAAGCTTGCTTCGATTGTATCAACAGTGATTTGTTGAGATAGTTCAGCAACTACTTCTAAGAAATCATGACGGCGAGAACCTGTCATTTCATCAGGATTAAAGAATACTTTATTTCCTACTACATCAAATCCATTCATATCTTTTAACTCAGGTTTTACTTCTTTAGCTTTTGCAGCTTCAGTTACGTAAGTAGGGCAACCTGTAGCGAATTCAACAGCAACACCATTCTCGTATTTAACATAAGCATCAACGAATGGAAGTACAGCTTGGTTACCGTATAACTCAACTTCTTTACGGATACGAGCGTTAACCATTAACTCATCGAAGATAATGATTGAAGTATCACCATCATGGTCAGCACCAGCTTGTTGTGCAACAACCCAAGAGAAAGCATCGAAGAACGTAACACCTTGCCATAAACCTTGTTCAACAAACTTAGCATACTCAGCAGATTGAACAGCAGTTACAACTGGAATCTCATGAGTAACTGTAACAGGGAAACGAACAGATAATGCTTTACCAGTTTCTAAGAAGAACTTGTCATCTTTCTTAGATGGAGCAACTACTTCGTAAGCACCTAATACAGCATCTTCTTTAGTTGCAGTGTAACGACCATCTTTAGCAGCATTGTAGATAGCGAATACATCTGTGAACATGTAACGAGTACGAGCTTGAGTAGTGAATAGTTTAGAATCTAATAATTTGTTAAGCTTCTTAACTCCTAAACCAACAATCTCATCTTTGATGTATTGCTCATCAAGAATGTCACCGAACTCTTGAGCAAGACGTACATAATCAACCGCCGCGAATTCTGTTTCTGCTTCTTCTTCAGCAGCATTAAGCATTGTTAAGATATCAGAAGTCATTTTCTCTTCAATAGAATTCTTCACGAAATCAACGCTGTTTGTAACACCTTGTTTTAATTCTTCAACAGTTAATCCCATTTGTTGTGTAGCTTGAGATGCAACCCAGATACCATCGTTACCATCTTTACGTTGTCCAACTACGAATAATTGGAATCCGTTTTCTTGGATATCAGCTAAGATATCTTCTGATTTTACCATACCTTCAGTTAGGATAATGTCAGCATCGAATAAGTCACAGATAGGGTTGAACTCGTATGAAGCACCTTTAACAGCATTAGAAATACGTAATTGGAATGCATCAAAGCTGTTGATTACGCCTGCAGAACGTAAACCTTCAGTAATACGGTTATTGTGCCATCCTTGTCCATCTGTAAGGTTACGGAATAGAAGTTCTTTAACAGCATCTTCGTTATCCCAGTTATTGAACTTCTCAACACCTACAAATGCATTATCTTTATTTAATACGTTTAACATGAAATCTTGATCCATTGCGATTTGAGCAGTGAAATCATCAACTAGAGCAATCGTGATTTTATCACCATTATTGTTTGTGATAATGATGTAAGCTGGCTTAATTTCACCAATTGTTTTACCAGATCCAGATGGGATGTACTCAACTGTGTGGTTGTGGCTGAATGTGCTTAATAAACCTTTATCAGCTTTAAGACCGTTAGAACCTGCTAACATGAAACGTTTGTAAGACTTAGCAACATCCATTACACTGTATCCAGTTTCTTCTTTATTAATTTTGTGCTTTTTACCATAAGCGCGCTCATCTTGACCAGTTCCTAAGAAGTAAGTGATTACATCTTCAAGAGTTTTGAAACCAACAGCACCATTAGAACGAGCTTGAGACATAGATTTAGCATACGTTTTGTAAGAGAATGTTTTCTCTTCAGATACAATAGAACCGATTTCTAATTGACCATCTTCACGGTGTAATACAGATACTTCAGAGAATACCGCTTTTAATACCGCGCCGTTTACTTCTTCGCCAAATGGAAGAGAAGCAGAACCATCAAATGTACACATTTCATCAAGAACAACTGCTTTTTGTGGTTCTTTAATAGATAGAGTCATACCATCTTTGCTATACTCTTTAACAACATTGATTGTTTGAGTCTTTTTACCTTTAGCCATTGCAAAACGGTAAGCCGCTAAGCTACCAGACATCTTTTGGAATAGAGAGTTAACATTAGTTAGATTGCTTACATTAGTATCCTTAGCAATGTAGAAGCGAACACCATCACGTAGAACTACTTTCTTGTTGTCGTCTTTTCCTACTTGAACCATTACATTCTCCATTAATTCCTCTACATCGAAGTCTACTAATTTACCTAGTACTTCACCACTAGATGCTACATAGATATCACCCATGTTTAATGCTGCCATTAATACAGTCTCACGAGTCTTCTTACCGTGTACTTTAGCCTTAGCAGTAAGACGGCCTTTTAAGTTTAACTTCTCTAATGCTTTAAACTCTGGAGATTCCATGAACTTAGGGAATAGACCAGGCATAACTACCATTAAGTAGTCGATTACTTGCTTACCAGTAGCAGAAGAGAACTGGATAGATACTTCAGTACCATCTTCTTTAGTTACTACGAATTTGTTACGACGAGCATCTACAGTTAATGCAGTTGCATCAGTACCAATGAATTGTGAGAATAATGGAGCCTTTACACCCATACCGAATAATGCTTTAGCGATTTGTCCTGAAGCGTTTTGTACTACCTGTAAGTTACCTGCTGTGAATACTACTGTTTTGTTTGTCATTTTAATCTCTCCTTTAGTTGTGTTGTTTACAGTTGTGTTAGTAGTTGTTGTCATAGTAATCTCTCCCTTAGTGTTTTCGTTAAGATCTGTTTCTTGTACATATGAATCAATATTGATGTCTGCAGCAGAAGTCTCATCTACTGCAGGTGAAGTAATTGCCTTACCGATAACATCACTTTCAAATAGAGATGCAAAATCAGGCTCATCCTTTAGATTAGACTCTAAACCGTAAGGCTGACCTTCTACATCGATATCACCTGTTACTACATCAACAGTGAAGTAGCTAGATCTTCTTAGTTCCATACCCATGCTATAGTTCATTGCATCCTTTAAAGTCATGAATAAATCAGTTAATACATCTAAAGCTTCTGCTTCCATGCAATCTGGATATGCAGTATACTCGTTACCTTGTTTTTCAAATAGTTCTTTTACAGTTAGTTGAGTAGTAGTGTTAGTCATGATAATTCCTTTCATATGCTCTCATTTAATTGGTCAGGAGCTAGACCTATATTTGCGGGTCGGTAGTAGGGGGTGGCCATCGAAAGTCCACCAAGTACAACCCATATATACCACCTTGCGCCTCAAAAAATATAAAAAAATCCAGCCTATATAGGGCATCAAGTCAGGAAGAAAGAAGGCGGTTATCCGTAGGGCACAGCCCAACAGCGGACGACTACCTTCTTTTTATTTGTGCCTACAGTCAGGAATAAACGAGCCGGTGATGAAGGCAACAGTATTTGATTGAGAAAATGTGACAAATTGGTTAGGTTATGGCTGAAGTCAGGAAAGGAGGGCGAGCACATGGAAGGACTTATGTATGAACGATTTGAACAAGACCTACTTGATCATTGGGTGAAGAGTCAGGAGTCAGCAAGGGTGGGACTAAAGACTACGGTTGTTTGTCTTCAAATGAACAATGGATTTGAAGTAGTTGGACAATCAGCTTGTGTGAATCCAGATGAGTACGACTATGAACTAGGTGTCTATTACGCTACTAAAGATGCGCTTAAAAGAATCGCTGACATTGTAGCTTACCTTGAACATGAAGGAACATTTTAGGCATTAAGTCAGAAGAGAAGAGCGTGGGAAGTAATCAGTGCTCTTACATGTTTTAATCTTTTCAAAATGAACCGCACTTAAAAACCTCGATATAACATCCACTCAAATAAAACACATACAGGAGGAATCACAATGGATTTCGGACAAGCATTGATCTCATTAAAAGAAGGAAAGAAAGTAGCACGTAATGGTTGGAATGGTAAAGGAATGTGGATTGTACTAATGCCTTCATTATTCCTAGAAGCAGGTGTAGTGAATGGACGTACATCTAAACATCTAGGACAAGGTGTAGATTTAGATTCACAACCTTACATTGCAATGTTCACTGCTGAAAAGAAATGGCAACCAGGTTGGTTAGCAAGTCAAGCAGACCTACTAGCAGAAGACTGGGAAGAAGTAGCTTAACAATAAAGAGAACCAGTCAGGAGAAAAGGAGGGCGGTAAAATGTCTGTAGAAAAACGTATGGAAGAGTTACGTCAGATAGAAGTAGAAACACCTGAACAGTTAAAGGTTAGAGCTACAAATGAATTAGTATTACCTTCTACTTGGAAAGTGTCCAATGAGACAAGAGGAATGATCAATCAGTCTATGGAGATTTACAACACAAAACATGGATTATATGCTTCTGTTCCTATGCTATGCCAAGGAGAGAGTTGTCCTTATGCAAGTGTTTGTCCGTTACTTGATGGAGGAATGGATCCTAGTGGTTCTCGTTGTCCTTTAGAAATTGGACTAATTATGAAACGTGTTGATGAATACCAAAAGGAATTCCATGTTGCTGATGATGACGTAGTTGATATGAGTTTGATTAAAGACTTAGTAGATTACGATGTTCAGTTATTCAGAGCAGAGAACAAAATTGCTATGCAAGGTGATTTCATCGAAGACGTAGTAGTTAGTGTAACGGATAACGGTCAGGAGATAACAGCCCCTCAAATATCTAAGGCAGCTGAGTATAAAGAGAAGATTATGACGAAGAAACATAAAGTTCTTCAATTGATGCACTCTACTCGTTCTGATAAAGCAGGAGATAGATTAACTCTTACATTGGACCCAAGTACTTATGCATCTCAGTTAATGTCTCAAATTGCATCCACTATGGAGCCTGGACAGATATTCGATGCAGAGTTCGACGAGGTTGGGGAATAATTTCAGCCTTGGCAAAAAAGCTTTTAGAATTGTATTAATCGTGCTGGGGGCGATTTTTCCCCAGTGCGAGGAATCAATTGTCGAAGACGTTTGATAACGCTCTGGATAGCGGCGCTTAGTCGAATCATTTTTATCATACACGGAAAGTAGGTGGTATCTATGACTGCTAAAGAGCATGTAATTGACACTTTTGCTACCTCTAAGTTTCTACAAAAGAATAGGTCAAAGATTGCAATGGGTGCTGTCGGTTTTGGAATAGCTAAATCTATTATTGATGGAGAAGAAGATGATTTAATTACTTCTGCAGGAAAAGGAATCAAGACAGGAGCTTTAGTTGGTGGTCTAGCTTATGGTGCAGAACACTTGATGAAAACTCAAACCGTGCAAGACCTAGTAAAAGGTGAGATTTCTGATGTAGGAAAAGAAGCTATTAAGAAAGTGAGCAAAGGAAGTAAGATGCTACTTTCAGGTAATAAGCTTGGTACTGCTATGAAAATGGGTATGTACGCTGTTGGTGCTGCTACGATTTTAGATGTAGGGCAACGCATGGGTGAGAGCCATGATGCAGAAAAGATTAAGAGAGAACAAGAATATCGTCTTAAACAAAAAATGAAGAAGCAGAAAGATAAGAACAAGAAGTATTCATATGGAAACATAAATCAAGGAGAAGTCGTATTTGACCTATTTGAAGCAAGAACAGGTCATCACAAAATGGGCAACGCTAAATTTAATTAAGGCGGTGTAGTTTATGGCAAGATGGCATAAAAGCGCAGAAAAAGTAATGAATGCAGTAAGCAGGAAGATCAATAATAGTCCTGAACTGCTAGAGCGTATGACATCACCAGTTAAAGGTGTAACAAGAACAGTAGAAGGTCCTATTGCACGAACTCCTAATTTCGTTCCTTCTAGCTCAACAAACTTGATGGACGACATGATATCTAAGGCTACTGCGCCACGAGATAAAATTCGTGCAGCAAGACAACAAGCAAGAGCGGGAGTAGGTTCTAAGAATAAAGGAAGTCTTAGAAATGCAACTCCGGAACAAATTCAATCTAGGAAAGAAGCAGCAAGAAAAAGTAAGTCAGCTAGAGAGACAAGACAGCGAGTAGCAGGTTCAAAAGAAGCCCTAAAAGGTGTTACTCCAAACGATAAATTTCTTGGTCGTATAGGTGCTACTGCAAAAACTCTACTTGGTTCAGGAATCGAGGGTTTTAAACAAGAAGGTGCACTAAGAAAAGCAGGTATAGGTGCATTCCAATCATCAGTTACTTCTGCAGCTGTTCATGGTGGAATTGGTTACTTGCAAGGTGACGATCCGTGGGAAGCAGCTAAAACAGGTGCAATTAGAGGTGCTTTTGCAGGTGCAGGATACCAAGGTTTAAAAGTCGCTACAAAGGCTAATGCGGGCTCTATAAAGGGTAATCTTAAACACATAGGTTCTATGACTAATCAAGTGTATAAGGCCCACACACCAGCGGGACACGCATCTCTTCAGAAGAATGGAATGTCTAACCAATTAAGACGTGTGTTGGAAGCAAAGCAAATGGATCAGTCACTAAGCAAGATATATGGCTTCTAATAAATAGGAGGTAGACAATGGCTATTTTAAATTCAGTCAAAAACCTTACTAAGATAGGTGTTCAAAATACAAAAATCGGCACAAAGATGGCTGCTCATAGTGTTAAAAACAGTCCTAAAACAATTGCTAATGGAGTTAAAAACGCTCCAAAGAACATTATTAAGAGTGCTGTTGTTGATACAAAGAACAAAGAAAAATCATTGAGCAATTTCTACACTGGTAAAAAATTAAATCCAAAACATGTTATGGCTGTCGGTGGAGGTTATCTTGCTATTAATCAAGCTAAGTTAGGGTTTGAACATAAGACGGTAGAACCTCTTAGACTAGCAACTATGAATAACTATCAGGAGATTGGTGCGCCGGACGTCATGATGTATGACGGCGTAGGACAAGAACGTGCTCCTAAAAACCTAAATGCTGATGGTAGTATCGTATTTGGACTTCACAATAATAGAAGGGGGTAGTTAGATGGCACTAAAAGCAGTTTCTAGTGTATTGAAAGCAGTAGGGTCTAAGGGTGGTAAGAAACTTGCTACAGCTGGTGGTCTTGCATTCGGAGCTGATACTGCAATGAACTTATATGGTGGCGATGACTTAGGTACATCTGTAATGAAAGCAGGTGTTACCGGGGCTTTAGCCGCTTCAAACCCTGTACTGTTTACGGGAGTAACTATTGCAAGCATGGCGCAAGAGGGCTATTGGGGCTTACAGCAATTCAATCATCAAAAGAAACAATGGTGGAATGCACAGTATGCAACAAACAATAGAGTAGGCGGTAACTATGTAGATACACAAAGAGCCCAAACTATGAGACAGGCAGCTGTACAAGCCATTCAAGGAAGCAAGATGAATGCAAGGAGTGCGCTTGGCGGAGAAGCTAAGATATTAAACCCTTACGCATCTAGAAGATATTAAAAGGAGAATAGAAGTATGAGCAAATTTACTAAGTATGACCAGGAAATGCTCGAAATTATCCGTGATCCTGTTAAGTGGACAGAGCATCACTTAGGAGAAAAACCACGTTGGTATCAAGAGCAAATCCTTCGACATCCGCATCATCGTAAAGTTTTACGTTGTGGTCGTCGTATCGGTAAATGTATAGAAGAAAATCAACGAATCATCAACCCGAATACGGGAGAATACCAATCGGTAGGAGAGCTTTATAAGGCTCAGGTTAACGGTAGCGCTACACCACTATTAACATTGAATGAATCCTACAAGTTAGAAAATAGCGAAGCCTTCTTTATTGAAGATAATGGTGTAAAAGACACATTCGCTGTTGTAACAAAACATGGAGCACGAGTTGTTCTTACAGGAAACCATCCAGTATTAACAGTAGATGGATGGAAAGAAGTAGATGCACTTCGCATCGGTGAAAGTATCGCTACACCTAAATTCTTACCTGTATACGGAACAAAACAAGTCGATAAAAACAAGCTCCGTATCCTTGCGTACATGCTCGCTGCGGGCCGTTTTAACAAGGATAGCATTAGCTTCCAAGCGCGTTATGAAGGCGTCAGAGAGACGTTACAGGAGTCCTGTGAGGCACTTGGTATTAGAACATATCGTGAGCGTCATAAGAAGGCGACAATCTATTTAATGAACTTTAGTAGCTTCGAGTTTTATAGAGAAATAGAAGCGAAAAAGATTCCTTCATTTATCTACGAGTTAGATAGAGAACATTTAGCATTCTTCTTAGGAAGTCTGTATTCTGCAGGTGGATGGTTCTTTGCTGGCCGTATCTGTGAAATTGGATATGCTACGAAGAATCGACAATTCGCATTAGACCTAAAACACTTACTTCTACGTTTTGGTATCCAAGCGAATTTACTTCAAAAAGAAATGAATGACTCCGTTTATTACCACCTTATGATCTACCACCGTTCCTCAATTTTATTATTCCTCGAACACTTAGCTACACCAGAGCGCAATTATGAAGAAATTCAGCAACGCGCACTTGAAATGAACTCTTCTGAACCAACACTCCCTAAAGAAGTATGGAAATACATTGAAGAAGAACGTATTGCTAAAGGAATCAAGAAAGCTGAAGTAGTTGGAAAGGGTAACCGCCGCTACCGTACAGAAAAAGGTATCTCTTTAAGTAATGCTCGTGTATATGCAGAGAACTTACAGTCTGCAATGCTACATGACTTAATTAACTCTCATGTATTATGGGAGGAAGTAGTAGAGATCATTCCCCTAGGTAAGAGACAAACTTATGATGTTTTCGTTCCAGAGACTCATAACTTAGTAGTTGAAGATATCCTTGTACATAATACATGGACAATGTGTGCTCATATGTTATGGGTAGCATTTACATGTAACGGTGGAACAAGAATGACAAAAGGAGCAGCCTGCGTTGTCGCGACCCCTTATGATAACCAAGCCCGATTAATCTTTGACCAATTAAAAACCTTCATTGATAATAACCCCGTTTTACAAGAATCCATTAAATCTATCACCAAAAACCCTTATGTAATTGAATTTAAAAATGGTTCCGTAATCCGTTTATTCACAGCGGGTACACGTTCTGGTTCAGAGGGTGGATCTCTTCGTGGACAACGTGCAGATTGGCTATACATGGATGAGGTTGACTACATGGGCGACAAAGATTTCGAATCTATCTTTGCCATCGTCAACGAAGCACCTGACCGAATTGGGTGTATGATTGCATCAACTCCAACAGGTCGAAGAGGGATGTTCTACAAAACATGTACTCAAATGAAGCTTAACCAAGATGTAAAAATGAATAAAAACAACGTTTATGATATGCGGTCATATAACCGTACTGAGTCAGAAGGTTGGGCGGAATTCTACTTCCCAACAATGGTTAACCCTGAGTGGGGACCTAAGATGGAACGTGAATTACGCAAACTATTCTCCGAAGCTGCTTATGAGCATGAGGTACTTGCGGAGTTTGGTACAGAGATGGTTGGGGTGTTCAACAAGGATTACGTTGACGAAGCTTCAAGCATTGGTTACAACTACACTACATCACCAACTCATGATGGTCCTATTGCTATCGGCGTAGACTGGGATAAAGCAGGCGCCTCTACACAGATTGTTGTTACCCAATACAATCCCTTTGAGGTTCGTCGTCCAAGGCCAGAACTTGGAGAAACAGAAGCATCATTTGGACGATTCCAGGTTATTAACCGTATTGAAATCCCTAAAGGGGAATTTACATATGATATCGCGGTTAAGAAGATTATTGAGTTAGATGAGATATACAATCCTTTTGGCATCTATGCAGATGCAGGAGCCGGCGAATACCAAATTGAGCTTTTACGTAAAGAACTAGGTGATAAAGTTAAACGTGTTCACTTAGGTAGTTCACAAATGGTACGAGATCCACATAGTAGAGAATTTGAGAAGAAGCCATTAAAAGCGTTTATTGTTAACCAAACTAATTTAATGCTTGAGCGTGGACAGCTTCGAATCCCTCACCGTGAAAAAGACGAAACACTAGCACGACAAATGACAAACTACCAAGTAACTCGTTATAGTCCGAAAACAGGTGAACCTACATTCACAGACGTAGACGAACATGCTTTAGATGGATTGATGTTTAGCTTACTAGGATTTATCAATGAGAAACCTGATTTAGCTGCAACTGTTATTAATAAACCAAACGCTAAGACAATAGCTAAGGTAAAGAAAACATTTACCGATCCGTTTAAACAACAGGAACGTGCAACTAGTTCTAGTGATTCCGAGTTAAGACAAAAATCCAAAACAACAAAAGTAAGACAGAGAGCTACCCAAGGTTTTGGTTGGGGTAGACGTGGCACTAACATGAATATGCCTTCCCGCGGAGGGTGGTAATAAAGGGCGACAGGTATCCGCAATGGGCCTGTCGTCTTTTTTAATAAAAGGAGGATAACAATATGGATGAAGTTTTAGGAAAGAAAGTTGAAATAGATACCGAATTAGAACGTTCCGTTATAGAGTACAGACCACGAGTAAAGTACGAACCAAATAAACCGTTCACCGTGCATTTACAAACAGAAGAAGTTATCGGAGAAGATCCAAAAGAACTGGAAGAAGACGGCTTGTTTGTTCCTGAAGAAAAACCTGCTAAACAATACGACAAGTTTGTTGATACATTGGAGCAGATTAAAGAGCTTATTGATTCCGTTGAGAAGAAAATAAAAGACTTACAGATTCCTCTTTCTAAGGAAGAATTAGAAAAAATCTACGAATCACAACCGTCTTTTGACCCAAGTATAGCTAACAATGGTTTTATTGATTTTGACACATACAAGAAAACATTTGAAGATCCGGAAGCGCCTGCAAACTCACTTATTCAAGATATTGTTCATTCATATGCAGAAGATGTAGAAGGTAACTTGGAACTTGAATTTTATGAAGACCTAAAAGAGTTGCAGTCAACAGTAGAAGAAGGATACTTCCTATTTAAAGAAACAGTTCTAAAGAATTACCTTGATGGTGACATTCCTGCTTTACCAGAGAAGAATAAGGATTTCACTGAACAAATCGAAGAGGCAGTTAAGAAACAAAAAGAATGGTTTGGACAAGTAACGCGTCTTTATAAAAACAATGAAGATACATACTATGAATCTCTTAGAACAGAGTACGGTTCTCCTGAGTTCTTCAAAGCAAGTGATGAGTATACAAAAGCAAAACGACCTTATGATATTGCGATACGTGAGGAAAAAACAATTAATGAAATGAGTTCTCTTGTAGATGGCCTTCTTATAGCTTCGGAAGATTGTTCCGACTCTATTAAATCCGGATTAGTTTTAGGTAGCGAGATTGATAGTGAAGGGGTTATGAATTTATTAGAAAATCAAGCTTCTACTAAAGAACAGCTTACCGATTTACTCAAATTAACGCAGTTATCCTTGAAGCTACAACTTAATCAACAAATCGAAGATAAAAAACAATATCGAGATGTATTGAAGAACATTAACAATCTTTCTCGTAAAAAACGCTCACATGATGAATTACTTATGGCGTTCGAACTTCGAAACAAGATGTATCTAAACATGTATGACTCATTGCAACATTTAGAATCTCCAAGTAAAGCACCTGGGGTGGAAGCATTCCTAAATCAGATGGCTGGAGGATTAAGTCTTGTACAGGGACAGTATGATTCATTCCTACAAGATGTGTATGCAATGTATATGTCTGAATACGAAGTAAGAAAAGAGAAAATCGATAAAACGTTAAACAAGGAAAATGCAAGAGCCGGTTATTCTTTGGTATTAGAGTATCTATAAGAGAGGTGTACTAAATTGAATATGATAGAACGAATTCGTAAAGGGGTTCGATTAAGAACTATTAATGAAGCACCTTCCGCAACTAAACGTGACCCAAAGAAAATTGCAGTTAAACGTTTAGGACAAGCCATCAAAACTGCAGGTGGGGGAGGGGACTTCGAAAATTCGCCAGTTGATTTAGCGGAAATTGGACGTGCTTATTATACGGACAGTTATATTCGTAGAGCTGTCGATAAACATGCAGCCTTAATGTTTAAAAATGGTTGGGAGATTTCGGGGAAGAACGATCAAGCAGTTGAGTATGTATGGACCCGATTAAAACTAATGTCAGAAGCAACAGGTCAAAGTATAGATTCATTCCTACAAGAGATTTCTGACAACCTAATCCTTTATGGTAATGCTTATGTTGTAAAAGCTCGTGCAAAGACGGGTGGATTAGCAACTGGTGTTACAGCTATAGGATACACAGGTAAACAACCAATTGCAGGTTACTTCCCATTAGCTGCTCCAAACATCACAGTAAGTCGTGATGAGAATGGTAAGATTCTAGCTTATGAAGAAACTGCAGGTAGTGGTGGTGGAGAAGGTGTTCAATACAAACCAGAAGATATAGTCCACTTTACTTATCGCAAGCCAAGTGGTCGTGCTTACGGTGTACCATTCATCTTCAATGCCTTAGATGATGTTAAGTTACTTCGCCAAATTGAAG
The DNA here is from genome assembly GCF_015712745.1 of Bacillus sp. SRB3LM. Taxonomy (NCBI): domain Bacteria; kingdom Bacillati; phylum Bacillota; class Bacilli; order Caryophanales; family Bacillaceae; genus Bacillus; species Bacillus sp. SRB3LM. The sequence goes on along the minus strand of NZ_VWVQ01000002.1, from coordinate 197,182 downwards.
AGAACGTAGCAAGATTAATTTACCGCAACCTATTCCCTCTATATTTATACAAAGTCGGTATCGATAAACCGGGCTTTGAAGCCACAGATGAAGAAATCGAAACACTTCGAGAAGAAATCCGTAACATTCCTGTAGATGGAGCTTTAGTTGTTCCAGAGCGTCACAACATTGAAGTAGTTGGTTCACAAGGACAAGCTATCGATGCAAATGGATACTTAAAGTATTTCCGTCAACGTGTATTCTCCGGCTTAGGAGTAAGTGACACAATCATGGGTATTTCGGATACCGCTAATAAATCCACATCTGATAATCAATCCTCAGATTTAAATGACTCCGTGAAAGACTTCCAAAAAACATTCGCTGATATTGCTAAGTTCGCAATCATCAATGAGCTTCTTTTTGAAGGTGGATTTGACCCTATTTTAAATCCAGATGATGAAGTGGACTTTGTATTCCACGAGATTGAATTCGATGCAAAAATCAAACGCGAAAATCATGTTGTTCAATTATTTATGCAAAACACAATTACGTTTGAAGAAATGCGTCAGTTACTTGGTAAAGACATAACAGTAGATGAATCCCGTCTATATGGAAATATGTTTAGTGCAGCAACTAATACTGCTTCAGATAGTGAAGGTGCCGCTAGTCAAGGTAACAACAAAGATCAGCCAGAGAATCAGCATGGTAAACAGACAAGCCCAGGTAAACCTAAAACAGCTGAGACGAGAAACAAGAGTGTTTCAGTTTCAGAAAACACAAAATTGACCGAGGCTGCTCAACTGGTTAACTTGTCTGAGTCATTACAAGTTGGTTCATTCACTGAAAAGATGGAGAAATACTGGTCTGATGCAATGGAGGATGTCCAAGATAGAGTTTCTAATCAACAGGACACTGAAACCATAACTGCATTTACTACTGGTCTTGTGACTCAACTATTTAATGAAAAGGCTCGTCCATTCGTAGAGCGTTCATTCCTGTACGGATTCCAAGAAGGATTAAACCAAATGGGAAATCAGCTAACGAAATTACAGCCGGGCGATGTAGAGATCGCGTTAGAGAAACATAGCCAATCATTTAAGAAGTTAACACAGGATATTACAAGTTCTGTATCAGCTTGTTATGAAAAGGACACACCAGTTGCTCATGTTAGTCACGCATTTACAGCTAATCGTTATCGTATTGGATTTATCGCGAAACGAATTGCTTATGAAGCTTATAACTATGGAGTTGCATTAGCAGCGGAGAGAGCCAAAAAAGATAGGGTTTATGTTAAGCATAAACCTAATTGTTGTAAGACATGCTTATCCGCTTCTTCTGAAATCCTCTTAACTGATGGTTGGAGAACACAAATACCACCTCATCATACCAACTGCGAATGCACAATTGTACTTACCAACAAGGAGGTCATCTAAAGATGAACATTTTAAAGTGGAAGGGTCTTGATATTGACCCTAAGGAAATTCATGAATCTGTAACTACGAAAGCTCAAATCTCTCAAATAGATACAGCATTCAATGAATCTACTAGTGAAAGTGGAATCACTGTTCTTTATCCAAAGATTGAAGCAATCCATGAAGGACGAACTCGTAACTTCAATCGCTATACCGCAGAAAAACTAAAAGGAAACCATGAATTAAAAAGTGGTGTTTATAGTTGGACGCAGCCTTTCCCAAAACCCGTTATTCATAATCACGACGTTAATACTGAAGCTACTGGTCGTGTTTACTCCGCTTCATTCACTGAATACACTTCAGCTGGTCGCCCCGGCATTATCGTAACTCCTAAAATTACTCAAGAAAAAGCAATCAAAGATATCCTAGAAGGTCGTTTACTAACTGTATCTATCGGTGCAACTACAAACGCTGCTGTATGTACTGTTTGTGGAACAGACATCATCAACGAAGGTTGGTGTGGTCATATGCGTGGAGAACAGTATGACGGTAATGTATGTGAATGGGTTGCTGGTGACTTATTCTTCGACGAATTAAGTTGGGTAAACGTACCTGCTGATTCTGATGCAATGATTACAACAAACGGATTAACTAATAACACAATGTCTACTGGTGAAGGTGTGACAGATACTGGTGGAGGAATCATCGTAACAGGCACAGTTAAGGGCGTTAAGATCGATACTTCGACTTCAACGTTGACTACTGAATCAGGAGTGGTTAAAAGTGTAAGTGAATCAAATGAAAAGGAGGAAAACATAGTGACGCAAGAGGACAAAAATGTTGTAACTGAGCCAGTGGTAGAAGAAGCTGCTCCGGTTACAGAAGAGAAAGATGAAGCTACTCAAGAAGCAACTACAGAAGAAACTGTTGTAGAAGAGACAGTAGAAGAAGCAACTCAAGAAGTTACAGAAGAAGAAACTCCAGCTACGACTGTTGAAGAAACTCCAGTAACTGCTGAACCAGTTGTAACAGAGCAAGAAGAAACTCCATCTGCTGAACTTATTCAAGTTCAAGAAGAGTTAGCTGAAGCTAAAAATACGATTGAAGAACTAACAAGTGCAAATGAGAAACTTGCAAAAGATCTTCATGAATCTACTATTGGTTTCTTAGTTGATCTACGCATGGCAGTAGGTAAAGAATCTAGCCGCGAAGAAGCAACTGCAAAATTTGCTACTCGTTCTATCGAGTCCTTACGTGATTCTATCTCAGACATTCTAGCAGAAAAGCCATCTATTCAGACGACTCGTACTGTTGAGCATGTAGAGAAACCAGTTGGAAAAGTTGTTACTGAAAGTAAAACGTTGGCAACTGAATCAGTAAAGGTTACAAGTAATGAAGAAGCAATTATTCGTCTATTAACTGGACGCAGATAAAACCCCCAAATAACAAGGAGGCACATTCAAAATGGCACAATTTCCAAATGTGAATGGTTCTTACAAATTCAAAGGTAAGACACATACTAACTTAGTAATCTCTGAAGGTATGGCTCCGGCGGAAGATTTAATTATCTCTCGTACTAACGGCGCTGAATCTTTCATCTATGAGTACGGCCCAGAGGGTAACCAAACGGTAGTACTTGCAAAAGGTAAAATCGTTGAATTAGTTGGCGCTGAGTATGATCCTGAAACAGGTCATCAAAAAACAGCTGTTAAACAAGCAACAGATGCTGCTGAAAAAATCGCAGGTGTAAACTTACACAACGTTTATTCTCGTCGTCGTGACGGAATGCATTCAACTTTAACAAAACCAACTGTTATCACTCGTAACTATGTTGAGGTTCCTTTATTCGAAACTGATGGTACTGCTGATTTAGCTGCTGCTCAAGTACTTGCAAAAGCAATGAAGTTCGGTGCTGCTGTATCTGAGAAAAAACAAGATACAACAAAATTAATGCCTGGTGACCGCGTTGTTTCTGACAAAGACGGTAACTTCCGTAAATACGTAAAAGGCACAGATGCTCCTGAAGCTATCGTTGGACAAGTTTGGGCGAAAGAAACTGAACTTCCACCAGCTGGATTCCTTCAATACTACTCAGAGTTAGTTAACCCTGAAATGGAAGCATTCTTAAAACAAATGTCTCACGCTCCATCTCCAGGTGCTCCAGGTACAGGTGTAGGCGCATTCCCTTATGGATCTTCTTACACTGAAAAAGGTTGGAAGCCTGAATTCGAAAAAATGTTAGGTGCTAAAGGCTTAACTGGAATTCCATTCTTAACTGACGGATTCTTCCGCGCTCAAGAAACTCGTAACTTCGCTGTTGCTTCTGGCACAGAGGGTGCAATGACAATGAACGCTAACGTTGAAGCTGTTCGTGGTGCTGAAGGTACTACTTTCGACGCTAAAAACAACAAAGTAGTAGTTGGTGCAGGAGTTAAAAACGCTGCTGTATTCATCAAATTAAAACAAAAAATCGATACTACTAAACTAGCTGATGTAGCTGCTCAAATTGGTGGTAAAGCAGTAAACGCTAACGACATGCACGTTGACGTTACTCACAACACTGTTGTTATCTACTTACCAATCAATGAAACTGATGCAGCTGTAGAACACACTGGTTTAACTTTAACAGTACCAATGGTAGTTGATCCAATCGCTGGAATTCCTACTGCTTGGGACCACAAAGGTTCTGTTGGTGCAGTACGTATCTTACTTCAAAAATAATCAACTTCGAAATACCCCTCACTTATTCTTCTAAACATGTAATCTCCTAAAATAATAACCTAATAGTTTAACCTTTACGGTCCTGAGATCAACAGCTTAAAAGATAAGTAGACACAATTCCCATTTAAGGTGGGGGCTGGAAAGTCTATAATCCCCCACTTTAAATCTTACCACAAACACTCAGGAGGATACATATATCATGGAAAAAACTCAAAATATTGAACTTCATGAGAAGTACACAAAAATGATGGGTTATGCAGGAAAAGTACCTGCTAATCAACGCGTACAAGTAAGTGAAGCATTAACATCGGCTGATGCAAACATTTTAATCCCGAAAGTAATCTCTACAGTAGTATTAGAGGCTGCTGAACCTTTAACATTAGTATCTAACCTATTCCAAAAGGTTACATTAAATGAAGGACGTTCAATGGAATTCATCCACTTCGGAGCAATTCGCGCATTCGAAATCGGAGAAGGACAAGAATATCCAAACCAAGCACTAGACTTAGCTCAAGGCGGAATCGGATCTGTAGACGTTAAAGTTAAGAAATACGGTTTAAAAATCGCTATTACTGACGAAATGATCTCAGATTCACAATGGGATGTAATCGGATTACACCTTCGCGCTGCTGGTCGTGCAATGGCTGCTAAGAAAGAAGAAATTTGCTTCAACGAATTTAAGAAAACTGGTCACGTAGTATACGATGCGGAATTATTCCCAGCTGGTACTGACGGACACCCTACAGGTCGTGGATTCGATGGCGAACTTAACGGTACATTATCTGCTGAAGATATCATCGACATGGCTGTATCAATCATGAGCGCAGGATACACTCCTACAACAATCATCATGCACCCTCTTTGCTGGTCTCTATTTGCTAAGAACGCTGCTCTAGAAGGCACAAGCGTTGCTGCATTTGGACAAGGCACTTCAAACTTTGACCCTCGTACATTCAACACTTCAAACGCATTAGGCTTAGAAGTAGTATTCTCTCCATTCGTTCCTTTCGATCAAGCTAACAAGAAATTCGATTTCTTCCTAGTAGACAAAAACAACGTTGGTGTAATGCTAGTTAAAGATGAGATCTCTACAGAGCAATTCGATGATCCAACTCGTGACATCCAATCTCTAAAATTACGTGAGCGTTATGGCGTAGGCGTACTAAACGGCGGAAAAGCAATCGCTGTTGCTAAAAACATCAAGTTCGCTAAAACTTACCCAGCTCCAACTCGTAGCTTTGCTGATATGCCACTACCAAGTGACATGGATCCAAAAGCTTCAGGATACGTTAAAGGTGCACACGACGCTATCTAATTGAATAACAATTATGTTCCTACGGAGCTCCTACAGTTGATGTAGGGGCTTCTTTTATAGGATAACCCAAACAAAACACAGAACCGAAAGGATGAATTATTCATGACAGAATTAAAAGTTTTTGTATCTCCGTATTTTTCAGAAGAGGAATTTGAAGACACGGTTAGTGGTCTTACATTTAAAAAAGGTCGCTCAATCAATGTTTACTCAATTGATATTCTAGAAAATAAACTATCTGGTATCCAATCAGCTTTACGTAAAAACATTTTACTTCCTTACGATAAACAAACTCGTGAATTCGTTAATGGTAAAAATATTGTTCAAGACGAAGAGCCAGTTAAACCAGAAGTAGTTGAACCGGTAGAGAAAGAGGAAGTAGTAATTGAAGCGGCAGAAGTTAAGCCTGCTAAGAAAACTCGTAAAAGTACTAAAAAAGAAACTGAATAAGCGAGGTGAGGTAGATGCCTTCTAATGCATATCTAGTATTGGGTGTTGATCCGGTATCAAATGAATCAAATGTAGAGCTATCTACTACAATATCAATCACGTTCGCTAAACATATCAATCTTGATACGTTAAATAGTAATACGATTCGCCTAAGAAAAGTAAATGGTGATTTCGTAGAGTACACTGGGCGATATAACAACGTGAACAAAGTGTACGAGATTACTCCTAATGCTCCACTTGAACCTAATACACAGTATCAAACAATGGTAATGGGCGGAGCAAGTGGGGTTGTTTCAATCGATAACAACTATCTTCCTAGTACAAAGACATATGAGTTTGTAACTGTTCAGAAAAAGGGAATTACCGCTTTAGAAAACTTAGTATTAGCACAAGACTACTACTTTATTTCTGCTAAGTGGGACTTACCTAATGGATTAGTGGATGGGGAAGAGATTTACTTTAATGTTCGTCTTTCTACTTCAAATAATCCTGAAGCTTATGATTTGTGGCCAAAGAACCCATTAGAGGGTAAAACAACAAGTCTTAGCTTCACTATCCCGTATCGTTTAGAAGCAGAGAAGAACTATTATGTACATGTTCAAGGTGTTACAGGTGATAAAGAGACAGCTTGGTTAACAAGCCAAATTTACATCGAGAAAAAAGGAGAACAACCCGTAACTCCACCAGTAGTAGACCCACCAACTACAGGCAATGGTGGAGAGAGCGGCGGGGGAGGAACAGTAGTTGGTCAGTTATCTATTGTCGATCATTTCCCTCAAACAGGAGAGCTACAGAAGCCCTCTGAAGTGGTAGTGGTGTTTACAGATACCATTGCTAGTAGTTTATTTGGTGAAGACCAGCCCGAAACAAACCCCTTGTTCTACGTTGTAGAAGCCCCTTACAAACAACAACTTTCCTTAATTGATACGAGAGGTGCATATAGCCCTAATAAGGCTATAAAAGGTCGTATAAGCCTAGATGAAGAGAATGCTAATGTATTAATCTTTACGCCTGCAGAAGGCCCTACAGTCTTTAGACAAGGTAAGGAATATACAGTAGTAGTTTCTAAGAACCTAAAAGGTGAAAATACTTTACCTACTGGAATGACTTATACATTTGGCTTCGTAGGTACACCTGAACATTTACATGGTGACATTACTCAAATCAGAGAAGTATTGAAGCAGTTTGGACTAAATCCATCAACGCGATTCCTTCAATCATTAATGAGAAAGTACAGTCAGTTTGCATGTGATATTTGGTTTGAATCCCCAGCATTTGATGAAGAACTTCATAAAGATGGTGACGCGCCTTACTACATTAATGAGTATGTAAACACACAAGTAACCATCGATTCATTATTAAGTGGTGGAAGTGCTGTTTCTTCAAGTGGTGACGAGAGCATTAAACTAGGTGACTTGTCCGTATCGAAAAAGGCTGGAAGCTCAAGCTCAAACAATGTGTCTTCTATGATTAAGAAATTACAAGGAGCATTAAAACCTTGGGAAGATCTTATTCATGGTCATCACAATAGAGGATATGCAAAACCAGGTAATGCAGTAAAAGGTGAATCAGTATCACCATACCCTGATTTCGTAACAAGAACTACACTGAAAGACTTCGATAAGTAGGTGAATAGATAATGGGAGTAAGTTTCGATCTATCTAATGAATTCAAAAAAATCTTGGAAGAGTACGGTCATGATGTACTAGTTCTTAGACAAGATAAGAAGCTTTTATGTTCTTGTTATAACGAAGTAACCCAAGAGGCGGATCGGGAATGCCCGATTTGTCTCGGGCTGGGTTATTCTTTCATCGCTGAAAGACATACAACAAGAGCTGAAACAATTGCTTTAGAACCACAGTTAGCAGGTCTTTTAAAGGAAAATCCTATTGGAGATGTGTTAACAGGGGGTAGAAAGTATTATTTCCAACCAAACATGGTAGCTAACGAAAAAGACTTGATTGTAGAAGTGGATTGGGACAACTTCGGACGACCTTCTTATAAAGATGAAGGTATCTGGAAAATCACAAACGTAGACCATACTCAAGATCTTGGCGAAGGAAAAACAATTTACAAAGTCTACTTTGCCACTGTACAGCCTGTAAGAAGCAAAATACGTGGTATCCGCATTTCAGAAATAAATGGCGTTAAACAATACAATATTTTATTGGAGGGGTAAGAATGTATAAATACAATCAACTTATCTTCCCTTCTCACATGGAAAAGAATACTCGCTTTCTAGTGTTAGCGGGTTTTTCTTTGAATGGGCCAGTAGGGACACCTTTTATTATTAGAGAGGACACAGACCCATCTTTTGTTCTTGGTAATTGTCGTCTAACAGAAAACGTAAGAATGGCAAGAAAATATGGAATTACACCACTAATCCTTCGATTAAACGGAACACATGGAGAATGTGTAGTTAACCATGACGAGTTAAACACTCCGGCACTTCGATTCAAGACATTAGAAGCAACAGATCAATCAAACGATATCAGTATTCACTTGTTCCCAACTCATATGGTAATTAAGGGTGTGAACAATAGTTATTCCTATTTGTTTGCTGATTATAAAGGATTGGATGAATTAGCTTTTGCAATTAAACAAGACCTTTATTTTACAGCAGGGGAAGTAGATGTAGAAGTTGTTAATCAGATTCCTATAAGCGGATTGTGTTCGACAGAGAGACATGTTCGATTTACAGGAGCGGACGATGGATTCCATTATGTAAGTAATCATGATGATTCAGACTCAGAAGATAAGCTCCAAATGCAATTACAGCTACTAAGAGATAGTTTAATTGATGAAGATGGAAGTGAATTGTTCTTTACAGGGGAACTAAGTAGTTTTCAAATAGATACACTCCTATTTACAGACATTCCTTACGAAAAAGCATCTGTTGACCTAACTTCTATATTTGGGGAGTTTGCTAAGACAAAAACAAATGAACAATCTATTTTCTGCTCAGTTGTTTTATGTTCTGACTTATTCTCAGAGAGTCGTTATTCGGTAACAGGTGAGGATACATATGAACCTCAAATACAAACACTTCTAGAAAAAGCTTCTATTAATAAGGAAGAAAGTCGTCATTTAGAACATGTAGAAGTTGTAGTAGGTATGCAGGACTCGGAAAATCCAAAGTATTTATCACAGCCAGCTGCAGCAACTTACGCTTGTATGCGATACAAACTACCTAATTTCCACAATTCAGCTACTAATAAGCAACTGCTGTATATAAATACGTTACAAAGTAGGGAACTCAAAAAGGTTGAAGTTGCTAAATTAACAAGTAGTGGTTATATATGTATCGTACCATCAATTAAAAAAGGATTTGTTCCTTTTTCCTCAAAAAATCTTTACCCTCAAAACACACTCTATTCAAAACCTCATTACCTTCGAAGTATAAGTTACGACGTTAACCGAATCGCTGGATTCTTTAATCAATACATTGGAGAACCATTCAGCTTCGTATTACTTCAATCCATCATCACACAAGTTGATGCCTTCATCGATAATCTTTCAGAAGATCATCCAATCTACAGAAATATAAAAATGGAAGTCTTAGATTATGACCAAGTAAATCTCACTCTATCAATCTCATTTGAGTTGTATGGAGAAATTGAATCGGTTAGAACTTCCTTTACTTATGTTCCATCAAGTGAGGTGAATGTTTCATGGCAATAGAAATCAGTAAGCCGACTCAAGCAAATGGTTCTATGGACTATGAAGACATGGCAAAAACAATTAAGTATCTATTAGATGCCGCATGGGGCCCTAAATGGGGAAGCTTTATCCCCGATGGACCAAATGTAACAGATGACAAGCATGTGGAATATCCAATCATTATTCATTATCTAAGCGTACTACAACCAGGGTTAATTGGTAAAAACACCAGAGAAATTAAACCTCGTCAACGTTACCTTGCTTTTAATGAAGACCCGAATGGAACTCTACCACCTGCAACTAAAATTTATGGTCAGGTGTTTGATGCAGAGATCGTTTTTGAGATTTGGGAAGAAACCAATGCACGAGTGGACAAGCTCACAAGAGAGTTTCGTCAAACACTTGCAACATACACGGGATTCCTTAAAGAGAAGGGGCTTAAAGAACTTCAATTCGTAAGGATGGAAACAGACTTATCAAAGGCAAATATCCGTGATGCTAGTAAAATTCGCAGACTTGTTTACTTTGCTAAGTTCGAAGAATTAACAGAAGTCCCTGTAGATATCTTCCGTGTGATAGATGTCGTAGAAAAGAGACTTCAAGAAACAACAAAACCACAACTGGATGAATAGCGCTCGTCGCTTTTCAAATACAACAAAATAAAGAGGGGGCAAACCCATGCTTTACGAAAATCTTCCTGGTATTAATGTCACGCTAAAAGATGGTGGTTTAATCATCCCGGAACGTGGCGGATCAGAATCGATCCTAATCATCGCTCCATCTCTTGCGAAAGATGCTCCTGAAGAACCAGTATTAATCCGTAGTTCAAATGAACTTGTACAAGCTGGATTTGGTGATTTCTATGTAGCAGGAGAAGTAAATCCGATTGCTGCAGAGTGGAAAGCCGCTACTGATGGAGGAGCTAGAATGGTTTACCTAGTAGCTCTTAAAGAAATCAGCCTAGAGCGTGCTGCTGAACTTGAGCAATATGCAATCGATGCTTTTGTAGCTGCAGGAAACACTCTACAAGAAGCTCAAGCTAAGTTCAAAGACGTTTTAGTTGGCTCTACAGAAGCTGTACGTATTCGTCGTAAGTTTATCTATTTCTATGACTTACTAATGAGCGACCTACTTGATTTCTCAGTAGATCACGTAGTTCTTAAAGGAGTTACACTTGAGGACGAAGCTACTAACCTAGTTGGTGAATTCTTCCCTGAAGTTCCAAACTCTGAAGACTTCCCTTACATCAGCGGAATGGTTACTTCTTCTTATGTAATGGAATCTAATTCTATTGTTTATCCAGTAGAAATCACAACTGGAACTAACGATAAATTAGTAGTAAAAGTTGACGGCAAAGATGTAACGTTTACGCTTCCTGCAAAAACTTACAACGGCAGCACACTAACTATTAGCGACTTAGTAAAAGATATCAAAGCTGTTATCGATGCAGATCCAACTGGTATCAAAGCTAACGTAAGAGAAGACAGTGGTAAAATCGTTCTTTACTTTGATGCTCCTGCTTCTGTACAAGCTGGTACAACAGCTACTGGTCTTCAATTAGGTAGCAAAGTAGCATCTTGGAAGAAAACAAGCTTCGGTGTAATCCACCGCGGTTCATTCGCTCAAACAGTTGCTGATTATTGTTCAATGAAGACTTTAATGAAGTCAGCTGCTATCGGATACATCGGGGTTAAATCTCCAGTAGATACGAAAGTTTCTACAATCCGCAAATATGTGGACGAGCTATCTAAGCTTGACACAGAAATCTCTCCTTACCTTCAAGTAGTAGGGTCTGAAGTTGGGGTAATCATGCCAACTACAAACTCAATCCACTATGTAAATGGTGCGACTCACTACGCTTCATTACTTTCAACTCTTCGAAAAGAAAGTGCTCCTACAAACAAACCGGTAAAAGGTGTTAAAGCTATCCGCTTTGATTACTCTCTTCGCCAACTTTCTAAACTGACTAGCAAGAAAATCGTTACATTCCGCCTGAAAGATTCAACTCAACTAGTTGTTACAGATGGAATCACAACTGCTCCATCTATCTTTACAGCTGGAAAAGTACGTGAAAGTGACTTCGCTCGCTTATCTACTCTTCGTATCACTCAGCTTGCAGTGCAAGTTGTTCGTGAAGCAGTAGAACCATTCATTGGTGAAGCGAATGAAATGCCACAATATAACGCAATGAACACTGCTATTAAGTCAGCATTAGAGAAAATCCGCGAAGCAGGTGCTATCCAAGGATACAAATTTACAATTGGTAATCTTGGAGTTTACTTAGACCAAGCAACAGTTACTTTAGAAATCATCCCGGCATTCGAATTACGTCGTGTAGAAGTTCAAGTTAACTTAGCTCCTCCTGAGTACATGCTACAAGGACTTAGCCAGTAATAACAATTGATGAGAAGAGGGGAATCAACGCCCCTCTCTTATATAAAAGAATAACAGGAGGTTACTAACCTATGAGTACAACAGCTTCTCGCTATAGCAAAACATTTACTACTTACGGTGGATCAGACATCGTATGTACATTTAATGGACAGGTAGTTGGTCAATTACAAGCTATTACTTACTCAGTTACTCGTGAAAAAGGTCCTGTGTACGTAATGGGTGACCCAAACCCAAAATCATTCTCTCGTGGTAAACGTGGTATCGCAGGAAGTTTAGTATTTACTATCTTCGACCGTGATGCACTGTTCAACCTTAAACAACAAGCTTCTGTTCACCGTCATGGTTTAAACCAAACAGATGCCCTATCAAGTAGCACTACTCAAGTTTTAGATGTAGATGCAAACGCTGCAGCTTTAACTCAACGTAATGACCTTGTACAAGGATGGCAGACAAAACGTAAAGCCAACTTCATCGACGAAATCCCTCCATTTGATATCACTATCAACTTCCTTAACGAATATGGACAAGCTAGTAAAATGGAAATCTACGGCGTAGAGATTCTTAATGAAGGAATGGGCTTAAGTGTAGATGACAACACTACAGAAAAAGCTTGTACTTTCATCGCTCGTAACATCGTTGAGATGCGCCCACAAGATGACTGGGAAGTAGAATAATAAAACCTAAAGAGGTGCTTCGGCATCTCTTTTTGTATTTGGTAGCAAAATTATTTTCGAGTGGTTATGTTCCGGTTATAGAAAAATAGAAAGGCAGGTGTCTTCATGAGTAGTAGATATCAGAAGACTTATACAAGTTTTGCAGGTACAGATATCGTTGCCGTTGTAACTCCTGAAGGCGGTAAATCTGTAGTGTTAGGTCAATTACAGACAATCTCTTACTCTGTATTTAGACCAACGGCTCCAGTGTATGCTTTAGGACAGATTGCAGCTAAAGGTGTTGTACGTGGAGCAAGAACAGTGGCAGGAAGTCTAATCTTTACTGTATTTGACCGTCACGTTTTATATGAAATTATGAGAGATCATAACAACAATGGAGATGGTTGTCCGATTAATAAGAGTGATGAGCTGCCACCATTCGATATAACAATCAACTTTATGAATGAGTATGGCCAGTCTTCAAAACTAGTAATCTACGGAGTATATCTTATTTCAGAAGGACAAACGATGTCAGTTGAAGACATGATTACAGAAAACACAATGGAGTTCATTGCTTTAGATATCGACACAATGAAACCAGATGTTTTTGATGAAGGGTGGTAAGAAATATGAGTGATGGAGCTTACACGCCAGTAGGGAAACCTAAAAAAGGTTATGCGAATTATTACTCAGGAACAGATATCCGAATCTATTTCGGAGATAACTGGATAGATGAAATTGTAGAAATAGAATGGACAATGCAAGAACAATTAGCACCAATCTACGGGTTTGCTTCTTATACGTGGGATAGGGTAGCTAGAGGAAGTCGATTTGTCCAAGGTTCTTTTTCTATTAACTTCAAAGAAGCTGGTTATTTACAAACCGTACTTAATAGTTTAAGTTCTGAAATGACAGACGAACAAGAGTGGTTTAACCTAGCAGAATTTAACGGTGATGGTGGACAGAGTGCCCACAAAAACACAAAGGTTGAAGATCTGATAGATAATTTTCAGGCTTTAGCAGATGACTATGAAAATGCACTATGGGGAACAAACTCTAACTCTTCAAAGTTAATAGATAGCCGTAGAACTGATACATTCTTTTATAGCACAAATGAAAACTCAAAGAATAAGGCTTTAAAGGAAAATGGTTTCAATATCTTGCTAACTTACGGGAACAATCCTTGCGCTGTTAGAGGAGCAGGAAGCTATAAGACCGCCCAAACTATCGTCGGGGTACAACTAACAGGTGTCTCTCAAAGAGTTGATCCATCTGGAAACCCCATTTCTGAAGTATATACTTTTATAGCGAAAGATATCTCAGGAAATGTACAAAAAGCGTATTAGTCTGACTAGACGGTTTACATAACAGAGTTATAGTAACCTAAAAGTCATTTATATTTATGAGAGAAAGAGGAGGAAACACAATGGCAAAACGTGCTGAAAAAGAAGAAGTTTTCATGGAGGATCAAGAAGCTCCAGTTGTACCAGCAGGAGAAAAATTTGATGAAGATGATGTTTCAAAAGCAGAACAAGAAATCTTCCCAGGTGGTCCAACTTATAACGAGTTAGAAAAATGGAAGTCAATGTACGCAGGAGAAGTATACTACACTGAATTTGATGAAGAAAACCAATTCGTATGGCGCCCAATTAAGCGTAAAGAATACAAGGATATTGCTAAAATTCCAAATGCAGATAACTTCTATAAAGAAGAACGTATTTGTGAGAAAGCAGTTCTTTTCCCTGCTAACTACGGTTTCATGAATATGACAAATGGTAAGGCTGGTATTCCTACACTGTTACATGAAATGGTGTTAGAGAAGTCAGGATTCGTAGCGAAAACAGGCGCAATGCGCTTAAGCTAAAAGCGGAGGAGGCGTATTATCGCCTCCTATTTTTATTATAGGGAGGAAATAACATGTTAATCGATCCTAATTTATTGAATGACAAGGTAGAAGAATTACCTATTGAATTTGAAACGTATGAAGAAGAAGTATACTTCAAAGAACAATTGCGTATGTGGCATGAAGAGCACGGACATATCTTCATGCAGGAAATAAGTGATGTACTATTTTTCTTCCGTGCATTAAGTAAAGAAGAGTTGAAAATCGCCCAGGAAGTATACAACGATGACTATGAACGAACAGAATATATCTGTAAAACTTGCGTTATCGAACCAGTTATTGAGGATTACTCATTAGATATTTTTGCAGGTGTGCCAGAAATTCTTTGTCGTTCTATTCTAGAAGAGTCAGGATATACAAAGGCACAAAAAGTTAAAATCATGATAGCTAGATGGGAAAAACATATGGAGGATTCAGAAAATCAACTTCCATTAGTAATAAAAGAAGCATTTCAAGATATCCCATTAAGCGAAATAGAATCATGGCCAATGGCTAAAACAGCAGAGTATTATGTTAAAGCTAAATGGTTGTTAGAAAATCTAAGAGGATTACAATTAGTGAATGAATCAGATATGCAACAACAACAGTAAGGTGGTGAGTAAGTATGGCTGATAAACGCTATACGGGTGAAGAGAAAGAGAAGAGTCATCTGCTTAGTAATATAGCAAAAACAGGTTCCCTTATCGGTGGAGGAGTAATGGCTTACCGTAACCGAGCAATGATAGGTAAAGCTATGTCTGAGTTATCTAGTAATGCATCGGTCACAGGGAGTAGGGTATTAAGTAAGGATGGACATGCATACAGTGCTTTATCCGATGCAAAAGTATTTATGAAGGGAATATCTGATGCTCTTGGTGATAATCCATCTGTTATTCGAACATTGCGCGGTGGATTCGATAGTAATATCCAAGAGAAGATGCATAAAAACTTTGAAGCTTCTGTCCGTAACAGTATTAAGAAGAGACAAATGCTTACGAATCGCCCAGGTCAAAACAATACAGAATTCGTTAGTCGTTACTATAAAGAATTCCATAAGAGAAATATGGGTGGTCTTAATAAGTTTGAATACGCAGCAACTCAGTCATTCCGTCAAAATAAAATCCTTGAAAACCTACGAAAACAATCCTCTATTAAAAACAATGGTGGAGACAAAATTCTTAATGCTCTCACCCATTACCACAATCAGAATAAAGGTATTTTCAATAGCCCTGCTGATCACGTTGATGACTTCATAAAGCAGCTTGAGGATGGTAAGTACTCTCATAAGGTTAAATTCCAAGATAGTACACAACGAAATACATTCCAGAAACAAATGCTTCAAACCCTTGAGCAATATAAGGATACTAGAAAAGTATTTGAAGGGAATAAAGGCTCAATCCTATCTCAAGCAAAAGCGATGGAGACCGCTTCTGCATATGGTTTCATTCAAGATGCAATGAAACAAACAGATGTGTTAAGCAATCAATTTAAGAAGAAAGGTTTTAATCATACTACGTTAAAAGATGCTGAGAAGTTTGATGTAGCTACTAAACGTAAATATGGATTAATCATTGATGATGTTGATGAAAAAGGAAATGAAAAGTCTATTGATGTTACTAAGGAGTTAAGAAAATTCTTAGACAACAACAAACACAATGACGATTTAAATGCACTGTTAGGTAAAAAGGGGATATCTTTCAACTTTGAAGATATGATTCTTGATAAGAATTTATATACTCACGCAAAAACAGGTGAAATGATTGATAATCGACATTTAAAATCTGGTGCTGTTAGTGCAATAGATTCTTTCCAAGAAAGTGTTAAAGTTCCGTTTCTTAATATTAACCCGGTTGATTTAACACCTTGGCAAGCATTCCGCTCTGGTCAAGCTAAAGAGGGCTTACAAGTATTATCCGCAGGACAAGTTCATGGATTTGTAAGAAACTTAGGCGACCAAGCTTTTGATGGAGTAGCTAAAGCGACTCAAGAAGGAGCTATTCGTAATCCGTTAAAGAACAGTGATCATTTCTATACTGGTGGAAATGTTTTTCGTTATACAGAAACAGGTGGACTGGATTTAGTTGATGAAGGCCTATACTTAGCTCCATCACAATTCGGTGCATTCTCACGTATGCATAAAAACATGACCAACTATAGCGAAAAAGATGTAGTGGATGAACGTGGATGGATTAAGAAACTATTTGATGTTGGGTATCAGGAAAATGAAAGCCGAGCAGAAACATACAGAAAAGCATGGGATAAACTTGCAGATCCAAAGTACGGGCCAAATGCACTAAGAGGTTTAGTATATGATTTACATACCTCTAAAGAGAATCAGTCAGATATGGTTCGTGATGTTTACAATGTAATGCGTGTTGGTATGGACAAGAGTGCAACTAGTCTTACTCGTGAAGCTACAGAAGTTCTTTCTCCTCACGTAAACAAGTTATTTGACCATATTAAAGTAAATGGAGAAGCTTTCGACTTTGCTAGATTAACTGATGATGACTATGTAAAAGATGCAGCTCTTGTATTTAATAAAGAACTTAAAAATCAATCATCCAACATAGGAATGTACAAGTCTCATACTCGTTCTGTATACAATGAAGACTTATCAGGTAGAGATGCTTTAAAACATTATGAGGATCCATCTGTTAAAGAATTAGGTAGATGGACACAAAAGTACATCAACGATCCTGAAGGGTTCAATTCCTCAAGGGAAGCAGCAGTCGATAAAAACTTACCATCTTTAATGGAGTTTATGGTTCCTACATTTGGTGATGATGCAGCACTTATCCCTGCAACAGAAAAACTACGACGTTCATTCCATCAATATGCTTTAAGGGCTTTAGATAATGAAGCAGGGGACTTTGCTCCGGATGTCGTTAAGAATGGAGCAAGAAAAAGAAGTTCTCTTGCGTATTTAATCGATGCAAGAAATAAAGGTATTCTATCTGAATCAGATGTAAAGAATGCGAAGGACTTAGAAACATTAACTGACATTTTAGGTTATGACAATATCCACAATATCGATGCAAGACCTCGTGAAGCGAAGACATTCCTTGAAGATGTAATGAACATCCACAAAGGCGATGTTGGTTATGATGATACTAAGCTAATGTTTGAAAGTGGTGGAGTTAGTCTAAATGGCTTTGGTCAAGACCTTCAAGAAGGTATTTTGCGTGCTCAACCTATTGCAGGTAGGGCTCCAGAAGCAGGAAAGCCTTCTCCTAACGGCGCGGACTTCATTATCATGCGTAAAAGTGGATTAGGTAAAGCTGGTAAGGAAATTGTATCAGAGTTAAACATAAATAACCTAAAAAATTACGGTCCAATTGATGATGGTTGGGATCTTGCGATTAATACAGAAATGTATGCAAGAAATGCTTCCTCAACATTAGTTCAACAAGGTCTAGCAGTTTCAAAAGAGATGTTAGCAGGAAGACACATTAATGGAGATTCTTTAGAAAATGTAACAACCTCAACTGCTATTATGTACGGATTAGCAGAACGTCTAGATAATCAGCTAGGTAACTTCGGATTAAGTTTATCACAGAAGAATCTAGGTTCTTTCCAAAGTATTATCGGTAACCAATATTTACGTCGTATTGTTCTTCCATACGCAGCTTATCAACAAGCTGTTTACTTTGATGGATTAACAGGCGATACGGTTAGTGATACTGCTGCAGATGCATACGTAAATACTCATACAACTCTTCAAAGTATTAAAGAGGGACTTGGTATTAATAAGGCATTACGTCCTTGGGCAAATGTATTTAAAAATGCAGGTGCTGACCAAGTTGGGGAATGGCTAGGAGTTAAACAGTTAGACTTCTTAACATTTGGTATGTTTAGTGATTTCCGCAGTGGTGAAGACACTAGAGAATACTATGAGTCTGGTGAAGATGCAATTCGTAAAAATAGATACTGGGGAATTGGTTCTCCTTCTCCTTGGGCTGGTGGAGGAATCGACCACTTTGAAGCCAACTGGTATCGTAAATTAAAGTCTGATTATAAATTCACAGACACTATGTACGGTAGTGAAAGTGAATACTGGGCAAATAACTGGATGCCTACATTAACTCATCCGTTCGCTCCAATCAAACACTTCTTAACAGACCCTTATCATTATGAAAACAAACATGAATTAGATAGGCCATATGCTATTACTGGTGGTTTTAGTGAATTACAAAACATTCCTATCGTGGGTAATCTTATCGATGGAACTGTTGGCCGAATCTTAAAACCTCGTAAAGAACATAAGGGATTAGAGAAAGCGCATGAAGAATACATTTCTTCTATCAACCAATATATCCAAGATAAGTACAGTCCAGTTAATGATGGTTCTTATGTCGGTATTTCTGGAACAGGTGCAGTCACTCAATACAATATGTACGCTGATCAAGGAACAGGTGATTACTTTGGTGGTTCAGCAGCTAATTATGGTGCTGATGCTGGTATTGTTAACTACGGTAATGGAATTACACCTGCTTATAAAACAAACGTTGCTGGTGGCGGTGTAGGAGGCCCTGTAGGTTCTATAGGTGGCTCAGGCGGAACAGCAGTTGGTGGAAGTATTATCGGTAGAGGCATGAGTGGTGCTACAAGATCTCAAAACGTTCTAGCTGAACAAAACTATCAGCTTGCTCAAATGGGTGACGGTGTAGAAGCAGGAACAGTTAATAGCTTAATGAAACTTCGAAACATGGGAATCCCACAAGATCTTGACAGTATTGGTCAACTTGATAACTTAGCAGGTTTGCTTAAAGATGGATTCTATAGTGCGTCTGAGTTAGGTGGTATCTATGGTTTCTTAACAAAAACAGGAATTGGATATGAAGAGTCATGGCGTGGAACAACACTTGCTCCATCAACATTAATGACTTCTCCAAGTCGTGCTTTTTGGGATATGAACCTTGGTGGTGCCGGTGGTGCGCTATCGGAGATTGGTCGTCGTTATGTTCCTCGTGACCCTAACAAAGATTATTATTCTCCAATTCGAAACACAATGCCTGAATGGTTGCCAGGTATAGGATCATCTACAGATTTCTTACACGGTGATCCATATACGAAAATACAGAAGGGTGAAATAAGACTCCCTGGTAAAGCATATGAAACTCTTTACAAACTTCATCCGGACGGAACTGGTTCTGGTGAGTTTGCAAACTATGGTGTGTTTGACCGCTTCCGTATCTTAGCAGATGTTGACCCTGATAGCGAACAGTATGAAGTAGCTAAGCATCAAATCTCATTACTACGTCAATCTGGTGGTCTTACAGAAGACATGGCCAAAGAAGTTGATGAGATTAAGAAACAGGTTCACGACAAACAGGACACGTATCATTGGTACGATAAGAAGTTTTCAAATGCTGACATTCAAGAAAAGAATGTAACAATCTCTAAAGTTATCGATGCAAATACTTTCATGGTTCGAGAGTTCGATGCTCCAATCAAATTAGCGGGTATTAAATTAACACAAAAAGATAACCAAGATGTTATTGATTGGATGGGACAGTATTTAAAAGTTGGTGCAAAAGTTAAGATTGGTATTGCTGATGATCCTGTTGCGCGAATGAACAAGGATACATACGGTTCAATGGATGCTGTTGTATACACGAACCAAAATGAAGAAGGCCGTTTCTGGTTTGAGACGAACAAAGGTCAGTCATTAAATGCTCTTATCGCAAACCGAACTTGGAAGAATCCAGTTCAGATTAAAGATGATGGTAGCCCAACTTCTACAAGAGCCCTTTATTCAAATGACATGGTAACTGTCGGTAAGTATACTGAGATGTTAACGCATGATATTCTTCCTAAGATTCCTTTCGTCGGAATACTAGCTGATAAGTTCTTACAGGTACGTACACCGATTGAAAGTTATAAGAGAGATCAAGTATACGGTTCAGATTGGAGACCTTGGACACAGCCATATGAGGGTTGGATTAAGCCGATGGTAAATACGGTCGCTTCTCAAAATCCACTTATCGCTGGTGCAGAAATGGCAGCTATCGGTCACCTTTGGGGCAAGACAACAAAAGCTAAGGGGCTAGGTCGTGTAGCTGGATTTGCTATCGGTGCGGGACTTTCTACTCTCCGTGTATTGGATGAAGGAGCAGGTAGAATTCTTCCTGGTTTAGATAATGTTTGGATCCCTCAAGAGCGTGAAGATGAACGAGAAATTAACCAGTACTTTGACCGTTTAAAATACGTTAAGTATCGTGGTCTTTACGAAAAAGCTAGTCAGCTTGCTAGAAGCGAAGAGGGCGTAGATGTAGAAGAATTCTTTGATGCTGCAGCAGAAAAAGGGCGAAAAAACAAAGGCTTAAAACGTTACCTAACAGACAAGAAGAAAACATTGTCGTGGGCTAAAAAAATGGGTTATGGTGACACCGAAGCCGTTAAATCACAAATTCATGAACTCTCTGGCGAAATAGAAGATATTTCGTCTGCAAAAGAAGCCTATCAAGCAGGTAAGTACACATCTTTAGCTATTAAGTATCGACAAGAGTATGAAGGTACTCTGTATAGCATGGGTGAGACTGGAGCCTCTGATAGAACATCGTTAATGAGAGCCTTAACACCAAAAGAGCGAGAATACATTCCTCGATTCCTTGAGACGACTAGCAGTAAAGAACGTCAAGAGATTCTGAAGTATGTTCCTGAGGACATCAAAAGAATCTTACAAGGTAGTTGGGGACTTAAAGTAGATAAACAAGAAGACATTGAAGATTACTTTGATGGTCATTATCTACCGAGTGAGAATTGGTCCGGATGGAACGCTAGTACAAATCTTGATGATATAAAAATCAAGGTTATGAAAAAGCAAGGTGTAAACCCAACTACTTCTGGTTATTGGAGTAAAGACCAAGCTAGAGCGGAGAAATCAGGAGAAAAAGCAATACCAATACACTCTTTAAGTAGTTTGATCGATACAGGTCGCTTGCGTGAGGTGTTGTCAGGGTTAGGACTCTCAGATGTAGATGTTCAATTAACTACTTCTTACGGAGAGGGACCAGGTGGAATTAATACTTCCATCGACATCATGAAGGATATGCAAAATGAAATTTTAGATAATCTTAATGCAGGGATACATTCCTCATTATTCTAGAATACATTAAGCGGCGTTCAGTCTTTTTAGACGGACGCCGTTATTTATTAGGAGGGTATTATGGAAGGAATCGAAAGAGTACCTATAAAGAACAGAACATTAACACCTGCTTATGAATCTGCGGATGGTTCAGGCAAGATTAAAATGGAGAACGCAGCAGAACGTACAGCTGCTGAATATAGACAAAGCGCAATAGCTCAAACATATAACGAATTAACAAAAGACAATCGTATTAGTTCATTAGGAATTTGGGAGTCGGCTCGTACTCCAAATAGCTTTAATGTGAATGCTCAACAGGCATTAAATCCTTTTATGAATTTAAAAGGTAACGACAACGTATTATTCTTTGATATAGAAGCAATCGGTACACCTGAACATATGAGAAGTAATAAAGGTCTAGATTTATTTGCTATGACTGAGTTATCTTTTGGTGGAACTAAGTTCAACGGGAAAGACTTTGTTAAAAATAAAGGTTCTATCGTATCGATGGCAGTTGCTCCGGGAAAAGATGAATACGCTCGATTAAAGCAACAAATCAATAGATTAAAACAAAATCCAATGATGGCAGTTTCACAGGATATGCACCGTACATTATTAGATTTAGCTAAGTATTCTGATGCAAATAAATTCAAGAGTGCTACAAGTAATGGTAAAGCTTACATGTCACTATTAGGACATTCTCGTGTTCCTTCTGCAGGTACAGCTTTTACAAGAAATACAATAGAAGAAATTGAGAGAGGCCTTAATAACCTTTACCACAAAGGAACAAAGGTTGAAGATGCACTATCTATTTTCCAAAATCATATCAAATCTACGAATTCAAAGTTAGGTGGATACAACATTCATCACTATGACTTACCAGCTATTATTGGTGCTGCAGGAAATAGAAGTACAAAAGAATTCTTTAGAAGTGTAGCAAAAGATTCATTAGATTTTTATCACGGATATTCTGCTACCGCTAAAGATCCTTATTCATTAACAGGTTCAAGTTTACGACAAGAACACATCCACCAATCTTTATTAAGCAAGAAAAAGATTAAAGCGAATCAATCTTCTTATCTGTATCACTTAGCAAAAGACGATATTCAAGCGAATATTGAAATTGCAGGATTCACCCACAACAAAATTAAATCATTCATCCAAGAAGCGAAGAAATCTCCAGCTTATGCCCTTAATCCTTCTACATTAAAAACAGAAATCCTAAAAGCAGGACAAGACGTATTCTCTTATCAGAGTGGTTATTTTGACAAAGAGAAGCACAAATACAATCTTGTGGGAACAGTTGATGGAGATGGGAAGATGAAACCCCGATGGGCGAACTTAAACACATCTCTTCCTTCAAACGAGAATTTTACAATTAAAGAATTTTTACAAGACGTAGCATTACCAGGAACAAATAAAAAAGGATTTGGCGCAAGACTTGATTCTAAAGATATTAAGGGTAAAAGCATCTTATTAATGTCTGAAACTCAAGAAGGACTAGCTCAACAAATTCATGGTTCTTTCATGCCAATGGATGATGCAATTTCTAAAAGCTTACGTGATTTAAAGGTAAAACATGACGCTTCCTTCCGTGAATATGAAAGAATGTTCGATAATAATGGATGGAAGAAGATGAATGAATACTACAACTATCTAGACAAAGCAGGTAGTGTAGGAGAAGGCTTTGATTGGAAATCACACGTTGTTAAAAATGGAGGAACAGAAGAACTAGCTATGAAGTTCCCTCACATGGTCGCACGATTAGAAGGGGAAAGAGATGTATGGGGAACAGCCATGAGTACTCTAAAAGCTTCAGGGTTAAGCGACGAACAGAAATCAATTGCTCTGCGACACATTAAAAATAAGTTAGATGAGCAAGGCGATAACAAAGCACATGTAACTGCTAAAGGAAATAGATTTTTCGATTTTGCTTTTGGAGAAGAAGATAAAACTATTTTCAATGCAAAAGATACGAACTCAATCAAAGGTTCTTTCCGTTCTTATATTAATGGAAGAAGAAGAGGGGATCGTATTGGTAATCCTGAGAAGTCATACAAGATGGCTCGTATTGATGAATTACAGGATATCATCATTAACAACTTCAAACTTTCACCAGAAGGTAAAGCTTCAAAAGATGTAAAATATCTTATCGGACAAATGAAACAAGAAGTTATGTCAGGTAATAAAATCGAAACAGCTCTTACTGAAATGTCTAATCTTGTTCGTGACAAGGTAGAAAATATGGGTACAGATAATTTCGTTCGTGAAGTAACGAATCAGATGACGGATAACCGTACAACTGCAATCAAAGGACTAATGAAGAACCTACCAGATGTTATGCATGAAAGCATTGAGAACGCTCGTTCATACAAAAATGCTAAAGACATATTAAATGGTAACAGTCCACTAAAAGGATTCTTAAGAGAGCAGGATAGCCGCATTAAAAGATTATTTGAGAAGAATTTCGGCGCACATGGAATGAACGATGCAGACACAATTAGTAAAGCAAGTGGTATGGCTGCTAAGTATGAGGATCTTGTTGGTAAGATTTTATCATCTTACAGCAATGACTTTAATACTCAAATTCGATTCATGGATGGAGGAAATCCACTGCTTATCTTAGCTGATAAAAAGAGCGGTATGGATTTAAGTGAAGTAAAGACATACGAAGAACTAGTTCGTAACCCTAGATTAGCAACTATTGAACTTCCATCCTTCGATAAAGACATGAAGGTGAAATACGGTGGAAACAGAAAAGCTTCTGTTGTTCGTTCTGGTATTGGTGCAAAAGGAGCTTATCATAGTACGTCAGTTACAGATGCTCTTAATATGATTCTTGATTATTCTAAGAAAGCTAAAGAGTTAGCTGAAATTGCTGAAGGTACTGGCAATAAGAATGCATTTGTTCAAATCAGACAAGGACTTCGTTATCGTGTTGGAAGACAAGTAGATCCTGTTCCTACTGATGCAAGCCGAAAGTTACATTTCGATGATAAAGAAATGTTTGATATTAAATCAGCTATTAGTGGTGAAGTTCGTTCAAGTAAATGGGACATCACAGGCTATGCAGAAGCTTGGTATAAAGCAAATCAAAAAAGATTAGGCTTGAACACCTCTGCTGATATTATTGCTCAAAATGCAAAAGAAAAAGGAATTACATTCTTTGAAGCAATGGGGCAAAGAGCAAAAGGTTACGCTACTGCCGGAGGACTTCTTGATTTCGCAAATGGTGCTTCTGGATTAAAAGGAAGTATGTTTGGTATTAACAACCGTTCTGCTTCAAAAGGTTTTGTTGGTACTGCAAATACAGATGCTCGTACTTATATGGCATTAGGTAACTACTATGCTGATTCAGTAGAGAACCCGCATAAAACAATCAACTATCGAAAAGTAGACCAAGAAGTTGCATCACGAGTATTACGTGGTTCTGGTAAAGACCAATCGTTCCGTACAAAAAACAGCTTTATTTCATCAGCTGCATATAAAGCACTTGATGATGCAAATGAAGTCCGCGGTATTACAATGCAAACAGGTTATATGACGGATGAAGAAATTGCATTAAAGCTAAAAGATGCTAACACTATTACGAAATACAAGAGCATGATTGATACAGCTCAATCTAAAAATCAAATCTCTCCTGTAGAAGCAAGACAAATGAAGAAGGCCTTAGATATGGGTATGCTTTCGACTAGTGAAGGTCTAGCGTTTATGGATCATAAACTAATGAAAGCCTTCGATGGAATGGACGAAGTTCGTATTAATATGAACGCTGAAAAAGTAATGTTCAACAATTCTATTGAGGTAGCTATTGAAAAAGAGGCTGAAAAACAAGGTCTTGGTAACGGTCTATGGAAAGAGAAAGGAATCACTTTTGATAAGCCATTAAATATCGATATAAATTCGATGTTCAATGAAAAGAACCATCTTACTCTTGGGAAATATGAAATTAACAATATAAAAAATGAAATTGTTGATGACAAACGTTTTAAGAAAGGTGATAAAGTATCTATCCTTGGATTCAACGCAGATGACATTGATAAGAGATCTCTTGTATTGGGTAGACAACGTAAAACAGGACATGGATTCAAAGCAGTAACTGAAGGTGGTTTCCGTGCTACTATGACTCCTATGCTTGGAGAAATCATGAGTGATTTATATGGCGTAGAAGGAGTAGAGCAGGTTATTTCTCATCTAGGAGAAAAGAAGGGTGCTACTGACTTACCTGCATTAATTCGTGGTTATGATACTCAAATTCGTCAACAATTCAACGGTACAGTAGATAAGAAAATTACTGGTTACGGTTCGGAAGATAAAGCACTTTCTGCATTTTACAAAGATGTCGAAGAAACATTAGGTGTTAAAACTACTAATCATAATGGTCAGTATGTTGTGGATTCCAACTTTGGTTTAGATGGAAAGCAGCTTGATCAAAAAGGTCGTGAAAAACTTTCAGCTAAGTGGATGAAAGAGCTAGGTCTGAATCGTGAAGTGTTTGCTGATATCACAATGGCCCATGATGTTTGGAATCGTCAGGGTGGAATTGATCGCGGTAAAATCACGGTTAAAGAGATTGACATGTTAGATCGTTCTTATACTCGAACAGGTATATACAAACCAGGAGAATCTTCTGCACATGCTAACTTCATGCGTGATATGGTTTACGGTTCTCAAACTTCACCAGAAATTAAAGCGCAACAAAAAGTATTTAATGAGATGGTTAAAGTTGCTGGTAACTATGACGGCGGTTGGACTCCTAAAGCAGGAGATGTAGTAATTGATTACACTTCTGATGGTATGGGAGTAATGACGGATGTAAATGCACAGATGAAAGATGGAGTACTTCATGTAAGTAAGGATTCGTTCGAATCAATTCCTCATAAGTCTGGCCATAGTCAAACATTCACTGTTGGTGATTACAATAAAACTATCATTAATGCCGGAGCAACCGAGTTCAATCTAGAGTCTGGCGGTAAAGGTAAGAAGATCCAAGAACACTTACTTAACACAAAAGGAACAGCGTATTTAAAGCTTCCAGAGTTCGCAGCGAACCAACACATTCCTCTTCTTGATATCAATTCAATGAAACTACCTAGTGATGTTAACTATGTAGAGAAAACAGAGTTCCTTGATACACTAAAAGGTCACTATGCTTCTATTGCAAGAAAAACAGAAGAATATAACGGCTTATTTACAACAGATAAGTTCTCTGCAGAAGATGTAGCTAAACGACGTGGAGTTCTAGAAACAGAAATAAACAGAGAGATAGCTAATCTTACTACAACTCTTGGTGATTCAACCTCAAAAGAAGGTATGGCTAAGATCATGGCAAGAAGACTGCCGATGTCTTCTCAATACCAATTTGGAGGCGTTAACCCTGCTCTAGCTTATCAGAAAGAGGGCGAAAAGTGGGTAAACAACGGTATCGCTAAAGAAGGCGAAGTCTACATGAACGAGAAAGACGTTCGTAATTTAATTGGAGACAAAGCTGAAAACATTGCGAAATCTTGGGGTACAGATACAACGAAAATCAAACCAGAGGACATGACAGAGTATGTTATGAAAAACTGGAACAAAAACGATGTGTTCTCAACTACTATTCGTTATCCATCGATTGACGTTGGTACGACTCAAGCTCTTAAACTGAAAATCAGTGATGCTGTTGGTGAAGGGCAAGTGGTCGGATTACGTGGTATGGCTGAACGTATTTCCGGGGACTTTGACGGTGATAACTTAGCCGTATTCTTAACTCATTATGGAATAGATGATGAGAAGCAAAGAAGTGCAGTGTTAAATGACATTACTAAGCTACATGATTCTGATAGAGCGAAGAACCAATTAGCAGCGACTGAAATCATGAATAGTATGGAAAAAGACTTCCGTACAAACGTCTCTAACACAATGAAGGTAAGTGCTGATCATAAAGATGTAATTGCATTGTCAGATGCCTTTTTCTCAAATAAAGACCTTTCATTAGGAGATATGTTTGGTGGAGAAGCACATGATGTTCTTCGTAAGTCATTTCAAAGTACGGGTGTGTATGATGATTGGGGAACAGTTAAGAATGGTGAATTCGGACTAGGTAAGGCCGAACACGAAAAATCAATCTTAGCTCGTGCAACTTCTTCTACAATTGGTAGTGTAGATAATACACGTATGAGAATGTCTGCAGCGTTTATGACAATGGCAGAAACGAAATACAAACTATTCAATGAAGCAGAAGGAGCAATGAAATACTCTAGGGATGATTATGTACGAGAAACTGCAATGGTGGATGAATTCCTTCGTGAATATTCTCAGAAGTCTATCTCAGCTAAGAAAGTAGAAGGTTCTAAGCAAACTGCAGAAGAAGTAATGGGCGACCTTTACAGCATGATTGATAAAATTAATAATCCTAGTAACGGATTGGATTATGATTTAGCTTCAGCTGACCTTGTTGAGCGCGGTCTATTTAAGAACAAACCATTCCTAGAAGTAGGAAAAGGTGAAGTTTACAAAGGGTCAAATCAGGAATTCATTAAGAAGTCTCTCCAAATCTTAGGTGGAGCAGAAGAAGTTTACAGTGAAATGGGTGTTCAAGGATACCGACAATCAAGTTTACTTGTAGCTGCTTCTCAAGGTATTGGATTCCATAACTTCTCCAACATGGTTAAAACAGGTGAGCACATCCCTGGTATGGATGCTGTAACTGAAATCTCTAACATTGCTAAAGAGTATGGTAATGCGAGAATGGCTAAACACCAGGAATTCTTCGAAAAATCTGTACAACGAATTCATGAGCGCAGATATGCAAACATTGAAGATCGTTTAGATGATGCAGTTAGTTCCGTTGAAATCATGGGAGAAAGAAAAGCTGTTGAACCAAAAATCATGTCAAATGAAGCAATGCCACTTCATCGTACAATGAGAGATGAAATGAATGAGTCTCTTTCAGATATTGCAACTGCTGGTAAGAAAGCATTTAGTGGAAGCGCAGCAAGTTTTGCAGGGGTTGGACTTCTTGGATTCGGTGCATTATGGGCAACAAATGCTTTAATGAAAGGCGCACCTACACCAGAAGGCTTGCAAGAAATGGCACCAGTTGCTCCTGAAACTTTAGGAGCTCCTACAGCGCGTGTAACACCTAACCAGAACGGTGAATATATCAATATCTCTGTTAAGGCTTCGGCTGCTAAGAGAATGAATCATAATGATCTAGCAGCTATGCTAAACAATGAAATCATGGCTATGTCGAATGTCAAAATGAGCACAAATGTAAATGTAAATGACAATTCGAGAAACATAGATAACAAGTGGTTAGAGGGCGCGGTTGCAAATGCAATGAATAAGGGTTATGCATATTAATAGACAAATGAGAGTTAACATTTTGTTAGCTCTTTTTGTTTTACTACAAAAAAGAGGTGACCTGAATGAAAGAGAAAATATTAATTACCTCTCTAACAAGAGTTAGAAAAGATGCGCCTTGGCGTGTTGGTATATACATAAATCAGAACTACACGTTTATTAATGTAGGGAGCAAGGGGAGTGTAGCAACTAGCCCAAGATTCAACATGTTCCTTAATGAAGTAGAAAAGAAGGTTTCTCGCTACCCTGTAGATATTAGTTTTTATTCAATAGCTGATAACCGAGAGATGGAAGTCACAACGATGCGTAACCAAATCATCTATTTAGATTGTGGTTATAATTCTCACAGGCTATTATCAAGCGCTAAATTCTACTACGAAAAAGAAGTACTTGGTAATCCATTAGAAATAGCGCAACAAAAACCAGAAGAAGAGAACAATGGATTCTTTAGTGTGATGGAGGAGCATCAAGAGCAAGTTGAGACTTCAGATTATATTGCGATTGGAAGAATAGAGAAAGTTACAGATGGTGATACAATTGATGTGAAATTGGTAAAGCTATCTGATTTCTTGTCTTCTAAGTTAAACAAAGAACAAACCATCACAATCAGGTATAACGGTGTAGACACACCAGAAATACCTCAACCCGGAGGGGATTCGAAAAAAGATTCTAAGAACACTAAGTTTGGGAAAATATATGGTACTACAATGCAGGACATGTATGAGGTAGGGGAAGAAGCGCATACATACAACAAGGATCTCTTAGGTTGGAAAGACAACCAAAAGCCACTCGTGATTGTACATTTTGACCGTAATAAAAGTGGAGATACACCTAAACAAGATAATGGTTATGGTCGTTACATAGCAGATGTTTATGCAACCAATGAAAAAAGTGCTGATATTGTTTTCGATAAGATCATTAACAAAAAGGATAATAAATTTGTACACGTAAACAAATCTCTTTTAGTAACAAAATCTAAGAAGTTTCCTCAAGTTCCTCTTGGTCTTTTCCCGTTTGAGTATGCAAATACTTTAACAGTTCTTAATCCATTGAGTTGGATTCAGGAATTAAATTTGAAAGCATATGACACAGGTGTTGGTTCTCCTTCAACAGGTGGAAATGATGCAGAGAGTACGCCTGATATGGGTAGTGATGAGCCCTACGATGAAGATATCAATTCTGAAACGACAAATATAAAAGGAACAACAACTCCTGCTCATAACGCTTTGGACTTTTTCAGCCCTTATGACGATAGAGTGTCGATTTTTACAGAGGGTATAAGTTCAGTCGAAGATTTAAAAAGACATTCTAAAGTTAGGATTGGTGATGTAATTCTTACAATTCCACCTACTTCTATTGATGTAAACAAAACTTCAAACATCTCCAAAATAAAAACACTTCGTACAAAATCCTCTGTATTAGTTAACCGCGGTCAAACACTTACTACGTTAAGCATGGATCTTTATTTCCACGACCTTGAATCAATTAACGGTAAGAAATACCCTTGGAAGAAAGAATACGGAAAAGGAGAAGAAGCTAAGTACTTTTACGTTGATGGACTTAGACCATTGCTTGCACAATTCGCTAAAGCGCCGTTTCTTCCTATTGATAACTATTACATTAATGATGTGTTAGGTATTCGTGATGTAGCTTTAATGAATATTGAAGTAACGACAGTTCCTAATTTTCCAGAGTCCTTAACTGCCAAATTAACGCTTGTTGAATTTAATTCAGAAGCATACTTAATGGATAAAAGCACACTGGGCGATTCTGTGAATTATCCAATGTTAAGATGGTATTACAATCAATCCCTAACAGATCGCGGAGATAAGTACCGTTACTTCAAAGGGTTAGAGGGTCAACTTAAAAGTGATATCAAATTTACCCTTGCTGATGAATCATTCCTTACAGCTCGAAGAGACGCTATCAACTACATGAAGAATGCAGACTCTCCAGAACTAAGAAAAATTGAATTAGAGACAAAGAATGATGAGTACAAATACAAAAAAGAAGATGCTTCTGTTGCTAATGAAATCTTGGATCAATATAAACGCTATAAAGATTCTACGATTAAGCCAGAAACAATTATTGATGATCTTCGAATGGGATTTGCTGATAGTAACTATTGGTACATGGTTAGCGAACTTAAAAAGAAATACCCCAAATTAAAAAGAGAAGAAGCAGAAAACGTTCTACGTGAAGGAGCGGAATTGTTTGCTAGAATTTACGATGGTAAATACAAGGGTTCCTTTACTAATCTACGTAATCAAGAAATCTTCATTCCATACCAGTCTCGTTTGTACTTTAAGACTCGATTTGATTGGTCAAGTATATCTGCTGGGCTTAATTATTATGATGAAGATCCTCCAGTAGATTACTCAAAAGAACCATACAAAGGAAAAGAGGAATATGGTCTTATCCTTATAAAGGAACTTAAAGATCCTGGTAACCAAAAAGCACTTGAAAAGGACTTTAAGAAGTATTATGAGAAAGGACTATTTCGTATTCCTGCTAATGATGCTGGGATAAAGGCAATTAAAAACATTGCAGACGGTGCAAAGAAAATGGAAGATGAAGTAGCTAAATACAAAGATGAATTTGATGAATACATGAGAGTTATTGAAGCTAGTGAGCGTCTGATTCCAATGAGGGAATACCCAATCTCCGGTAAGGTTATACCAATCTCTATCAATGCTCGTTTCTCAAATGAGTTTAGTATATCTCATGTTCAATCTAGTGAAGCTGCAACTCTACAATATATGGGTGGTGGAGATCCACACATTGATTTACTCTTAGAGGTAGATGAAGATGGCGCAAGAGATTTCAATAACCTTATTGCGACTTCTGACCAATACGCTAAGAAATTTAATCAAGGTATTACAAATGGATATATCGGTATTGAAAATGATCTTTCTCAGTTATTTGGTATTCGATATGTAATGTTCGAAAGTATCTCTGTAAATACAGTTCCTAACTTCCCAGGAAGATACCAAATCATGCTACAAGGTATTGGGTTCGATAAAACACAGCGTCAACGTGAAGAACTAACTGCATTACCTGGTAACAGTAAGCAAATGGATCTTGAGAAGTTAAAGATAAACAAGACCGCATTTATGAATGACCGCATGATAGAAGCTAGACTTCACAAGTTAGAAGTTTATCCGGACATGGAACTTCCTACTTACGCTCAAATTAATGCAGTATTACCAGAGCTGGATGCAGGTATAAAAGAATATCCGAACATAACAAATGGAACATATCTTGATCCAGACTTCTATTTCTCTACAGGTAACACATTAAGACAATTAATTGAAGAATCATACCTTGGAAACCATCAGTTAAACATGTTTGATGCTACAGGTGTAGCTGCTTTCACAAGTAACAAATCAGAAAAACTATTTGATACAACTGAAGCAGACTGGGAGAAGCTTAAAAAGTTAGAAAAAACTGAAGGTGTAGAGCCTCTTGGCTGGAATTTTAGTTGGGGTAAACAGGAAGAAGCTAAGAAATCCGACGCTCCAAATACATCAGCAGGACCTGTTATGGCTGACCAAGGCGGTGCTGCAGCAGTAAAGAATGCAGACGTCCAAAAGTTTTTAACAGATAAAAAAGATGATAAATTAGCTTATGAAACTTTCCCGACTATGGAAGAATGGAAAACACTCTTCCCTAATGGAGGAAACGATTATGGTACGTTGTCTAAAGACCCTAGTGGTGATGAAGCACTTATCTACCAAGAGCTTAATAGTCTAGTTGACAAGTACTTTAAGAAATATTATTCAGCCCCTGATTTCATTGAAGAGTGTCGCGGGGATTTAAAAGAGGCGGATAAAACTAAAAAGGTAGTCTCTTATCAGCCTGCGGAAGATATTTATTATGCAAGTTTCAAAGTAAGAAGAAGTAAGTTGAGGGGCCCAGATACTACTGCAATTGGTGATTTAATCAAGAAAGAAGTCATTAAAGAGCCTAAAAAACCGAATGGTATGGATCATATGGACTTCGCTAAAACAGAATCAAAAATCACAAAAGAACGATTTATGACACTTCTGAAAGCATTCCTTGATAAGACAAGTCAGTGGCAGCATTTCAAAGGGACAAAACCTAATGTTAGTAAGGCTGGACGTGTAGGGTTAGCGCAAGTAGATGTTTCTTCATCTGATATGAAGGTTGATGAAGTAAAACGCTTAATGTATAACTGGAGATACAATTTACAAACAGCAGTTAAGCAACTTGCGGAACACTACGAGAAGCTTGATAAGTTAGATAAGGATCGTGAGAACTACGAATCTTATTGTCGTCCTTGGGATGGAATGTTCGCCCTGTATGAAAAGCCGGATGCTAAAATTAAATTTTCTAAGGATATCGAAGACAGTAGTTTTGCAAGCGGCGTTATGAACCGTTTCAATCATTATGCGACTAAGCCATTTAATACATTTAGTGGTTACAATAAGGATGTCTATAAAGGATATGCTGGATTGACTCTAGATGAGGGCATTACGATGGGTGATGGAAACAAAGATGACTATGTTGATCAACTCTTAGAGCTTGAATACTACGACTTATCAGTATTAAAAGCGAATAATTTAAAAGTTGATTCTGATAAGAAAAATATCAAGAAGGTCATGAAAAAGCATCTAGAAACCCTGGATAAACAATCACTGTACTCGATTTATGAGAAGCATTTAAAAATGCTATATGAATTAAGTAAGACAGATGGATGGGTTGAAAAAGGTGTAGACTTTCTTGGGAAATACAACCCAGGTAACCTTGCTACGTTTGGTGCACTTGGAAAAGCCACTGATAAACTAACAGATAAATTCGCAGGTGGTAAAAAAGATAAGAATGGATACGAGTATTCACAAAAAATCTATGAAAAAGGCGCTAAGCTTTATGAAACAATTCATGATGTTGATAAGACAGCTGAATCCTCAACAGCATCAACAGACCTTCGTTTATATAATGATGTTGATCCACGCGTACTGTATGAGGAAATGTTCTACGACTTAAGGTATCATGACCAACGTGGAAGAATGCTTCGTGCATTCCCAGGGTTCCAGATGTTTATTATCCATGAAGGTGATTACTTTGGTAAGTACAAGTTTTGGGACAATATGTACGGATTCAACGCTATTCAGAGTATAGACGTTCACCGTTCTCGTAAAATTGCTGCAGATACTGCAGTAATCTCTATGACTAATGTTTACTCAAACTTAACAACTCGTCGTACCGATGTTGACTACGTAGACCGTCAGTTAAAATGGTGGGATAACTATATCTGGAATGAAATCCCTCAGGACTTAATTGATAAGAAGGAAAACGAAATCCACAAGAACCTTTTCCTAGAAACAGGAGCGCGTATTCATTTAAGAATGGGTTATGGTGCTACAGCTAGTGCGTTACCAATTGTCTTTAATGGTACCATTTCAGAACTTGAGATTGGTGATGTAATTGAGATTGTTGCTCAAGGTGATGGAGTTGAATTAGGAAACGTAGTATCAGGTGACCCTGATGATGATAACGATGGAATCTTCAGTGTTACTGAACCACGAGATTTAATTTGTAGTCTTATGAGTTCAAAAGGAAGTTGGTTTAAAGACTTCATGAATGGTGTAGTAGATGAGCGATTGTTTAAAGACAACCCTCTAGGAATCATGCATTTTGGACAACCATTCGATTCAAAAGGTACAACTGATTCAAAACCTATGGGTAACTTAATATGGTTCAATGATGAGTATGGAGAAGTTGCCCAAAACATTTACTCTTCAAACGGAACACCTACATTTTCACAATGGTTACATCCTAACGGAGAGCGAAATAATATTTTCGAAGATTTTAGCGTGAAGCGCCTATGGGAAAATAAGTTTAAAATCCTTAACCCAGGAGATGAAGACAATGTAGTTATTAAGTTTTACAACAACACTGTTTGGGACATTATACAAACGATTACGTATTCGACTCCGGACTATATATCTGCTGTTCATCCGTTCGAATTACGCTCGACATTATTCTTCGGTAAACCATACTGGCGTTGTGCTTTTGAGTACGATTCTCGATATGAGTTTGACCCTACACAGAAAACATGGTCAAGATATCTTACAGGACAACCAAGACGTCCATACATGCAAAACAAATTCTACATGTCGGCTTATGATATTATAGAGAACAATATTAAAGCTAGTGAGGATAATGTTTTCACAAACGTTATCGTAAACTATGACGGGAAACAAACACCGGTATTGTATGCGGATGCGGATATTCGTTTCGACAAACAGAAAACAAGAGTAGTAGAAGCTGACATTGTAGCAAAGTTTGCTGACTTCTACACTTCAGAAGTAATGGCTACCTACTTCGGACATTCTACTCTTAGAGACAGCATGAAAGATATGTACAAAGGAAATCTATTGGTATTAGGAGATCCTACTGCTAAACCTCATGACATGATGTACATCAATGATGAGATTAACGACCTTCAAGGTAATGCGTTAATTAAATCAGTAACACATCACTTCAGCATGGAAACAGGATTCATCACTTCTATTGAACCGGATTTACTAGTTGTAAACGATGACCAAGTAATTCTTGAAATGAGTAAGTGGTACATGAGTTTTGGACAGTCATTAGCTGCTACAGTTGCAATACGTGCAGCAGCCAATAAAGCTGGAAGAAACTTAACTAAATGGATTACGAACTCAAAAGGGATCCCTGCTAGTGTAGGTAAGTGGGTGTCTACTAAAGGATTTAGGCATACAATAAGTATGGCAAATAGTGGTGGAGACATGGATAAAATCCTAAAAACTCTTGATGAGATTGTCTCAAAAGGAGATGGAGATGTTAAGGCTCTACAACAGAGGTTAGTAACCGAATTTGAAGATGCAGCTAAAAACATGACCAAGGCTCCTGGAAAATCAGGCTTCCTTAAAAACACAAGTAAAAAAGCTATTTTACAATCAGGATCTGCCTTTGCAAAAGTTCTATCAAGCTCTGATGATATAGCGAAGATTGGTAAAGGAGCACTAAACATGGTTAGAGGAGCAGCTTCCTTCACACCAGTCGGATTCATTGTCAATGCAGGAATATGGATTGGTACAGAAATGCTGTTTGAACACTATCGTCGATTTAAAGAAAATCTTCAGTGCGTTGTGGCGATACCATTAACGTATAGAGGGAAGGAATTGACGGCAGGTATTAACAACCATGCAGGTATGATTTATGGTGATGCACCAGGTCGATACGATAAAATGTTCAGTGCAACGTTGTTCCATGATGATGAGGATGCAGAGTTCTTCGGTAATGCATTCATAGAAATAGCTAACTTCTTTACTGGTTCAGGAGGAGAAGATGGTGTGTATGCAAAAACTGAAAAAGCTCACCAACTAAATGAATTAGCTAAGAAGCAACAATAGCAATTACAGAAGAGGCTAACGCCTCTTCTTTTTTTGTGTTAACTATAGCGAAAATCAAAATAAATGGTTAGCTTATCAAAATAAGGAGGTATAACTTTATGGCACAAAAAGACAAACAAACCTATAACACGGAAATGTATATAAAGAAAATTAAAGCAGCAAAAGAAGTGTATGAAGAACGTAAGAAGTTCCTGCAGAGTTTCTCACTTAAAAAGAAAAAAGAGAAGCCAAAAGAAGGTGGCGGAGAAGTAGCGGCATCAGGTGGTGGCGGTTCAGTAAACTTCAATGGAGAATTGCCTACGGTTGCTCAGTACACTGGACCAGATAATTACTATGACGAAGTGATAAAAGATAACTATCAAACAGGAATTAAAGCTAAGGTAGCAGGTACTGATAAATGGAATCAACATATTAAAGAGCAAGCAGCTAAAGCTGGCGTCAACCCTCTTATGGTTAAAGTAATTATGGCAACGGAATCTGGTGGAGACCACAGTTCAACACCAAACCCTTGGAACTGCGTTGGTTTGATGCAGACGGAAAAAAATATCACTGGTGAACTCGGTTTAGACTTCGGCAAAGCATGCAGTGATCCAATCTATAATATCTATGTAGGGTGCATGATTCTTAAAGAAAAACATAATTATGCTGGAGGCGTTATCTCTAGGGGTAAAAATCCATATGCAGATTTTAAAAGCCGAGGGTATGAGTTAAAGCAAAATGTCCACGGTATTGCTTGGCTATATAACGGTTTTAGTGTACCAAAGAGCGCAGCTAATAAGGTTTTAAGTGGTGGATATATTTATGGAAACCAAGTAGCTGCAATGTATAGAGGTTTTGGAAGAGATCCACTTGCAGACACAATTTTATCCCTAGACGTTTTATCTGGTGGCGGTGGTGGAAGTTCATCAGCTGCTGGTGGTAAAGGAACAGGCGGTAAATGGGAATACGGAAAAACATTTGCCAGCGGTGCAGAAGTAGTTAAATTCCTAGATACTGTAGATACAACCATGATTAATGGAATCTATGTCCATCATACTTGGGACCCGAATCATACAAGTGCTAAAGGTCAAACATTGTCAGCACTAAATGATAAGATGAGAAAATTCCATACACAAACCCAAGGCTGGGATGATATCGCGCAACACTTCACTATTGGTGTAGATGGGCAAGTAATTCTTGGACGTAATATTTCATCTGTACCATGTAGTGCAAAAAACTATAATGGTACAGCTGCTAATCACCCAGCAATGTATGAAATGATTGGAAACTTTGATAAAGGTAATGATGTTTTGCAAGGTAAACAGTTGGAATCAGCTGTTGCTATCGCCAAGTATTTTGCTGGCAGACCAAATGGTGTGAAATTTCACCGTGAAGGGTTAATTAATGGTAAAGAGCCGAAGAGTTGTCCTGGTACTGGAGTAGATAAAACTTGGTTCATGAATCTAGTTACAGGCAAGGCAAAAATAAGTGCGTTCTCTACTCAATCAGTACCTGTATCAGATTCAGATATTGAAGCGAATTATGCAGCTGGTTGTGACCTTTATCAAGATCCGGTAAAAGAAGCTGTTGATGAATCCCCAGTCAAGTTACCACCGACAGAAGAGGAATTAGCATCCGCTAGGAGTTTTGCACTTAAGATAAGTATTCCTACTGCAAGACTAAAAGAGAGTAGAATTATTGCTCCAAAGTACCCAAGGTCAAACTATGTGGAAGACTTTAAACTGTCATCCAGTTATGACATGAAGAAAAATTACTCCCCATTACCTCCAAATGAGTTTATTCATCTAAATGGCCCTCAAGAGAATTTCTACACAAGTGAAGCAAGACAAGCTTTCCGTCTTCTTAAAGATCGACTTGGATATAAAACCTTAAGAATAGCTAGAGGGTTTGATCCTTCTGATGGAGAGTCTTCTCATTCTATTGGTATTTCTATGGACATATATGCTGATTCAACAGAAGAAGCAATCTATATAGCTGATACTGCATGGTTGACAGGATTCCGAGCCATTGCGGTTGGTCCTAAGTTTGTTCATGTTGATATTGGTCCTGAATCAGCTTGGGGATATGATAATCTACCACTTTATCAAGGACCAGGTACATTAAGGGCAGGTGAGTTTAGTTATGGCTACAAACAAAGAAACTTATAATCTCGAATCATATAAGAGAAAAATTAAAGCAGGTAAGGAAGAGTATCAAAAAAGAAAAGAGTATCTTGCTAAATTTGAACTTCCTAAAACTGATGATGAAGAGGAAGAAGTAGAAGCTTCCGATGATAGTAAAAAGCCTGAAGACCAAGGAAATGCCGTAAAAGAACCTGAGGGAGGAGTTGGTAACTTCACAGGTTCGGGCGAACTAGGAGTTCCTGCAGAACCAAAATCATATAGATTCACTTCCGTTATGGGAGCCCGTTGGGGAACAAACCATAACGGAGTGGATTTAGCTCCAAACACACCTGGAGATACCAACTGTAAGATACTTTCTGCAGGTGATGGAGTTGTTCTTCAAGCTAGAAGTGGAGTAGGTGGATTTGGTACTTGGATAGTTATTAAGCATAAGGATGACCTATATACGATTTATGGTCACATGCCTCCTAATACATTAAAAGTAAAAACCGGAGACACAGTAAAAAGAGGACAACATATTGCCAATATGGGTATGCAGGGGCAGTCAACAGGTGTTCATTTGCACTTTGAGGTTTGTACAGACTTTAATAATAGAAAAGGGACAACAAAAAATCCTGAAGACTACGTTAATATTCGAGGCAGTGCTTCAGCTATTCAAGTAAATTCTATTACACCTAAGGCTGGATTCTCAGCAAAAGCAGATGAGAAAGAAGAAGGCAATGAAAAACCAATGCATGCTCTTTATGAGAATGATGGTACAGAATTATCGGAAGAAGAAAAACTGATTGATCAGACGTATAGAAGTTCTTTCCCGTATCTACCAGTTCAGTTCATAGGGGATTCACTTAAGAAGAGTGACATGACAAGAGAGTACTTTCTTCTTAACCGTGTTGGTTGGGCTAGAACTACCAAGTATGAAAAAATGACTCCCTTAAATAAGGAAAGATTTATTCATAGTGAGAAATACGATGGTCATGAAGGAAATCTTTATTCACCAGATGCAAAAAGGTTATTTGAAAGCTTGCTTTTGAAAACCCGAAAACCTTATTTTGAGGTTATTAGTGGTTTTCGCTTTAGTAACCCCGGTCAACTTTCACCTCATGAAGCAGGTTGTGCAATTGATATTCTTGTTAGAAGTATAGATGAGGTAAGAGAAATTGCAGACTGTGCATGGCAATTAGGCGTGAGATCGATAGCAATTGGTGGAGACTTCGAAAACAACAAAGGGTTCATTCATATAGACATTGCTCCGAAAGGGAAAGACATTAAATATGATGGAGTTCCTATCTATGGTGGACCAGGAAAGTGGGTGACAGCATGACAATTAAAGAGTATTTAGAACAACATAAGGGTACAACATGCATTCAAATGAATAATCGTTTATTTGTTGGTATGAGTGATGAACATGGCGAATTGTTTTTTTATCATAAAGAGGATGGGCCACTAAAGGGACCGTATTTGTTTGGTCTTGCCTATGAATATATGCAGCAATTCATCACTAAGCCTATGACAGACGATTTCTTAACTCAAGAAAGAATTAAAGAGAAGGTGATTCGATGAATTTCAACAGTCCAATTCACCAATCTATTTACAGTAAGGTAGTTGTACCATCTTTAAATAGGTTGCAAGGAACAATCGAAGGCTATGTGATTCAGGTGGATTACACGAAACTGACATGTGAAGTAGTTTACTCCGATGAAAACAGTCATGCTTTACGAACAATGAAAAACGTTTCTTTACCTAAAGATGGAGATGGCGTATTTACACAATCAGTTAAAAATGGCGATAGAGTTTCAATCTCCTTTAAAAACAAATCTAAGGAGTCACCTTATATATCTACCGTATACAAAGCAAATCATAGTGACGAGAATTATCTAAGTCCATACGGTGGCAGGACAATTCGCCAATCTCGTATTTTTTAGAAAGGAGGATTCTAATGAATGAAGCGTATGTAAATAAAACATATGGAGATGGAGACAAAGATATTCATTATCCTTATTGGCGACAAGTATTGCAAAACGAACTCGTTAACTTTAAAACTAAGAGTTTGGAAAAGGAGTTAGAGAGCTGGCAATTTATTAGTGAAGATGAAATTGCGCTAAAACATCCAGTTACAGGCTCCACCTTCAAACTCTGTGATGATGGTTCAATTGAAATGTTTGTTAATGAAGATACAGGTATTCGATTGGATGCGAAAGATAATGGAATCATTTTTTATGGTGATAGTATTCATTTCGCTACAAAGGAAATAAGAATGCACACCAAGCCATACGGATTCATTTGGAACAATCACAATCTTAACCCGTATCTTTATTATGGAGACAAAATCAAAGATAAAAGATATATCCCTCAGCTCAATGTGATTAGTCAAACAGAGAATGGATCAGCTATCTCAAATGTTCCTCTTTTCCAAGAACAAAAGAGAAAACACTATTACGATGAAAAAGTTACATCTATGATTG
This sequence comes from Bacillus sp. SRB3LM, assembly GCF_015712745.1. NCBI lineage: Bacteria > Bacillati > Bacillota > Bacilli > Caryophanales > Bacillaceae > Bacillus > Bacillus sp. SRB3LM. The sequence continues at coordinate 156,300 of NZ_VWVQ01000002.1, read as the reverse complement.
AGGGTCTAGGAATAGAAACCTCAAGAATAAAGAGAGGAGGTTAGTCTTGGACTATCGATTAATTGGTCTTGAAACATATGGCCATCGATGTGAAATTTGTGGACACTCTCTAGTAGAAGTTCATCATATCGACTACCAAGAACAACAAGCAGCGGAGATTGAAATCCGCAAGGCTATAAAAGCAGGACAAGATATAACGGGATTGTTAGAAGCTGCAAAAGAACAAGGCTACGAGGAATGGGATGGAAAACAACTATCAAAAAACAATCATTCCACTAATCTATCAGTATTGTGCGGTAACTGTCACTATCTTATCCACCGGCTTGATGCAGGTAAGAAACTACTAAAAGTATTAGAAAGAAGGAGATAAGAATGAAAGTCGATTTTCGTTTTACACCGGAAGGAGATTTAGAGCTTGGTTCTCCTAGTTACAATGACTTTGATGAATTACTCTATATCGATTCAGTAGGAAATATCTCGACAGACAGCTCAGAAGGATTATTAGTTAGGGATATCCCGCTTCAAGTATCCTATTTAAGTGAGAAGCAGGTAATACTCAATCGATTAAGAACGGACAATCCAGATTGGTTTATCCATCAAGATATAGGGGCAGACTTATCTGAATTAATTGGTCTTCCTAATACAAGGGAGACAGGAGAATTAGGAAAGTCTCTAATTGAGAAAAGTCTAACTAGTGACAAGTTCATACTGCCTAGCGACTTAAGTGTTAGACCAGTTCCTGTCAGTTCTAGTGAAATACTTTTCTATATAACTGTTAGAAGAAAAGCAACAGATCTAGTTTTACCAGTTCTATTTAATTTAGAACATGGTTTGTTATCAGAATATGAGGTGAACAGTTAATGAGAAAATCAAAAGATGAAATGCTCGAAGCCGTTTTAACTCGACTTCGAACTGAGGGTGGAATAACTGAAACAAGTCCAGGTTCCATTGCTCGTATGTTTTCAGAAGTAATGATAGAAGAGTTTAGTCCCTTCTACGATGAATTAGAATTAATTATTCAAATGGGCTTTATTTCAACATCAACAGGTGGATACTTAGACCTTATTGGTGAACTATTAAACTGTACTCGTGATGGAGATGAATCTGACGACAACTATCGTGCAAGAATCTCTAATCAGGTATCTGTTGAACAGAATGCAAATCTAATTGCTATCCGTTTAAAAACACTGAGAATTGATGGCGTTGCAGATGCTCAATTCAAAAGATTTACAAGAGGGACAGGCTCCTTTACTTGCTATGTTACTCCTCAAGTTTATCCAATTGAAAACGACCTACTAACTCGTGTAGAAAGCGTTATAGATGAAGTAGCTGCTTATGGTATGAATGTAGAAGTAAAAACAAGTGAGTACAACCCCGTGGATATCACCCTCAACTTAATTTTCCACTCGAAAACAACTTCCCTTGAAAGACAACACATCCGTAACAAAGTCGTTCAAAATGTCGGAGCGTACATGAAACAATTAAACATGGGTTCTCCAATTATTATCAATGAAATTATTCAGCGTGTAATGGAAACAAGCGAACAAATTCTTGATATGGAATTTAAAAAACTTGTTGTTAATGAAAAAGAATATTTCATTAAGAATGTTGAGCCTTCATTAGAAGAACGATACTTCTTAAGAAAAATTAACGTAGCATAGAAAGCAGGTGACACCATTGTTAAACAAACATACAACAAGTATGATGTCCATGCTTCCGCAATGGATGAAAATGGCCAAAGACCCGAAATCGGTAGGGGCACTATTTTTAGATGCATTTGGTGTTGAACTATCAGACATTGAACGTTACATAGAGCAAGCTTGGAACAACATGTATATCGGTACAGCAAACTTACAAACAGCCGATTACTGTTATAAGATTCCACTTGCTACTCGTGACGTTGTAGATGTTGAAACATCAGATCTTCACGTTCGTTTAGTTATTGATGGTGTGCGAAAAGACTGTATGCCAATGGATAGTTTACGACTATTTTTTGAGAGTGACGATAACTCCTACATGATTGATACTATCGAGGGGTATGTATATATCAAAGTAATGGATTATTACATGCAAGATAATATCTTTAAACCATTCGATGCAATTGAAGTAGGAGATACTCTTCACTATGAATATATGCTTCATCATATTTGGAACGTATTTGATGAGTTTGGTATGTTGTTAGGCATTTCTAGATTACCAGGTGAAAGAAACGAAGCTTTCAAGAATCGTATCTTAGATGTTTTTAAGAATCCTGGTGGGGCAACAAAACAAGGACTTATGAATGGCATTAGTAGAGAACTAGGTATTGATAAGTCACAAGTCAAATTAGGTTCATTATCTGATGATCAATATGTTCAAACAAAACTTATGAATACAGACGGCACACCTTCTGAAACATATATCCAATACGTAAATCAGATTAATAGTAATCTAGGTTTCTCTTGGGATCATATGAATTGGGGAGAAGCTTATTGGCGCAGCATTGAAGAAAACAATATGGGATTTCATTACCTACCTCATATATGGGATGGTTTCTCTGCTTCGTGGAAAGATAACGAAGTGCAATCAGGAATTGGTAGCGGCGATGATTTACTAGTAACTGCTCCAAAAGAAGAATCTCCTGTTCGAGAATTCAAAGCCTATGTTGGGCTACATGGTACAGAGGAGCAAATTGAAGAGAACCACCCAGAAATTCAATTCAAGTACAAGATAGTTGCAAAAGGGAAAATACCAAATGATGAGTACGATTTAGAGGATTACAAATATACAGTAATGGCTTCTGAAATCATTCCACTTCATTACGTATTAGTAGCTTTACGTGAATTCCTATATCAAACTCATATTACTTGGGATAATCGTTATGGTTATACTTTTAGCGACAACACATCTCCTGGCATGGAAATTGTTACAGGAGAAGATGTTCTTCACAATAATGAGGAGCCACAAATTAAAGTCCATGTAGAAATGAAAACTGCTGATAGAACAGTGACACCTGTTTTAGAAGAGCTTATAGTGGACTGGATCGATCAGAGTGACGCACCACAGTCTTACAAATTAACAACTGATGAGGACTTTACTCTAAACAATACAATGACCCAAACAACGTTAGCCGATGTAGAAGTTGGTAATGGTTCTGTAACTCTTGGTAGAGGTTCTTTCTCTGCCGTAATAGATACAGAGGGTTCATTTTTAAGAGGATCACAAGGTATATCCGTAAGAGTTAACCGAGAAGGTTCTTTATCTCTTAACCTACCAAAATAACAAGGAGTGGATAAATAATGGCTGAAACTGGATCAGTACAAAATGCAGTTGGGAATAATATTTATCCCGACTTAGTTCTTACTCGTTTTCCTGAATTATTCGATGAACGTAGTGGTTCTAAGTCAAATCCCAACTTGCTTCGATGGACAAACCTTAAAGATTACAACATGGCCGAGCATGTAAACTCGCTACAGGATGCTGTAATGGCAGTGCAACGTATGCTAGGAGAATTAGCTCAAATGCCAGCTGCACCAAAGGATGTAAACGGGAAACCTATTACAGATCCAAACGTGCTATTAAACCTTAAACGAACTTCTACCGTTAAGTCTCGTATAGACGCACTTGAGACTCATGATTGGTATGCTGAATTCGATAAACGATACGGAGGACCTACATGGGCTTTCGATAAGGACAAGACTACAAACGCTACAATTCAGCAACACCGTCACTTAGGTAGTACTTCAGGGATTCCTGGTATGCCGGAGAAGATTATGCTTACACAAGAAGTACAGGGTAAACTGCCAAAGGCAAACGTTGATTTGACAAAGACTGCTACAGGAATCACCGGTTCAGATATCTATGTGGAATCTACTTCAAATACAAAAGTAGCTGATGCGATTAACGACAAGATTTCTGAAACAACAGGTGGAACAATTGCACAAAATGCAGAACTGAAAGTACTAGGGAAGACGAACACTCGATGGACAAGAGAGTTTGATTCGAATGATGCATCTTCAACTGGTAACACTGCAGTTGCTGACTCAAAAACATTACTAAACAAAGCAATCGAGAGTGGTGCTACTGCTGCTTCAGACTTGCTAAATGCACCATTAGATGGAATGCATTACGGTCGTTATGTTGCGATTGTAAGATTATCAGCAAGTAGTCTTCCTTCTAATGCGGTTGTTGAGATTTCTGCAGTTAACTCAAAGACAAGCCAAGTTATTAACAAGGCTACTTTAAACGGAACAGACTTCGATACAAGTGGACAATATAAAACATTCTACTTGATCTTCAATCATGACGGTTCTACAAAACTACGTGTTCGAAAACTAGCCACAACTTCTTCTGTAAAAGTTCGTTTCGATTATGCGATTGTTGAACCAGTTCACCCAGCGGTATTTGATCGCTAAGAAAGGATGTTATACAAATGGCAAAACGACCAGAAGGATTATCTCCTAATTTTAACTCCATCGTTTCTCCAGACGTTCCTTCCTCATTAATTTTTTCATGGACATTCATTAAAGAAAACTCTAGTGATTATCAGAAAGATGCAGAAGTAAAGGTATATAGAACGGGCTCTAGCACAGCCCTTATTACCTTTGTTACAGGAACAGATCAGCAAGCAGATATAACCTCTCATCAGGGTGTTCTTGACCTAGAGCAGACTTATGAATGGGAAGTAAAAGTAACAGCTGCTAACGACTCCACTGCTTTTAGTGGAAGAAAAAGATTTAAATTTGGACCTGTATTTTTACAGGATGGACTTTTATGGCGAGATGGGCCAGAAGCATATGAATACATCGGGACTCGTCAATACTTTGAGGAGATTAGAGAAAATGCTGCTTCAGTATTAGAGGATTATGTAGTAGATTCTATAGAAGAAAACGATGCACTAGAAAAAGCTTTGGCGTTATTCACTCGTGAAACTGTTCCTAGTCGTACCGATTTTGAAAACCTCGAAAGTATCCTTTGGTTAATTGCAAAAAAAGAAGATACATATCGAGATGAAATTCAAAGACTTATTGAAGATGGTCTAGGTGCTCAAGATATTCACAAGATATATACAATCTTTGACCGTCTCATTAGAATCCCACCAAAAGAACCAAGTAATGTGTACTTAACATTTGGAGGTCTTGAACCGCTTTATGTAAAAAGTGGAAGGGCGTACAATAATGGTAAAGAGGACTTATCTGTTGATGTTAACTGGCAACCATCAGATCTTAAACCAGGTACATGTACGGTTAACTTTTTAAATGAGCTATCGGAAGATGTTTCGTATTACAAGATTGAGCTAGAGGTTGGTTTCACTGATAAGACTTGCACTCATACATTATTTTATCGAGTAGAAGATGTAGAATCATTTGGAAGAAAAATCAATATTCCAATGGATCATATTAACTTTGTACATCTTTCTTCCTCAAAAGAAACGCGTTATGTTTTACGAGTTACTGCAGTAGACAAAAGAAAAGAACAATCAGTGCCTTACTACAAATCCTACAAAGTGGATAATGTTCCCCTTGGTGTAGCAAGTTACAACCTACGTGTTCAACAATATGATTTATCAAATCAATGGATCATACAGTATTACCACGATATTTACAACGGTCCAAATACAGCTTATGTTCATAACGTAACAGGTAATGTAGATGGTGTTTACCATTATGCTGTTCGTGTATTTGATATAAATGGGAATGTAAGCGATTGGTTTTGGATCTTGGATTATATAAAAATTGATCCATTAAAACCTCCTGCAGCTCCAAAACCTCGTATGGCGTGGTCTGGACAACACGAACTGAATTTCGTTTGGGATGCTGTTCCTACCGCTGAGTATTATGAATATTTACCTACGTGGTGGGCAAACCCATCTATACAAAGAACGAATAGTTTAGACTCACCTCATGAATGGTTAAATCCGGATACAACATATGTTGAAAAAGTAAGAGCTGTAAACCGAGCAGGCGCATCACCTTGGGCTACTGTTAGTGGTAAAACACAACCAAGACCAATTATTGAAAAGGTTCAAAAGAATGTAGGAAGTAGAACTTGGCGTACAGATTATGTCATCTATAAGCAAAATGGACAAGTTAGACGAAACCCGTCAGAGTGGCGTTATGAATATGACGACAAAGAAGTATTTCATGGAGAATGGGTAGAGCTTCGAAACAAAATCCAGGATGGCATTGCAGTTAAAAAAGGAACAAGATGGGGCAGTAACAAATGTTTATTCTTCCTTGATCATAACGACTGGAGGCAAAAACTACAGGGGAAAGAAATTCTAGATGTTAAGCTTTATATACGCAGAAGAAATACCGAACACGGATATCCGGAAGATGGTCGATTCCTTCATGTGTGGGCTCACAACTATGGAGGGAAATGGGATCTTCCTCCAGCGTGGCAAGGCCCTCAATTATTTAATCATCAAAAGATAGAACGATTAGACTTTAATCGTGGAGAGGGGCATTGGGTTCCTCTTAACAAATCGTTTGGTGAAGGTTTACGTGATGGTTGGATTAAAGGTGTGGCTTTTTATCATCCAGAAGCTAGTTACGGGCCATACTCTTATATGCGTTTTGATGCTTATACATTTCAATTTTACGTTAAATATCGATAGGGAGAGAGCGATCTCCCCCTTATTTTTTTAAGGTGGTGACACAGATTGGCACAGTACCAAAGAAACTTTTATTCTAGTTCATTATATGGACGACTAAAAGCATTTTATGGAGATTATCTAACAGAAGAATTTGATGCTCAAGAACCTTTCAGCTATCATATTGATGCAAAAATTCAAGCACAATTACCTTCTACTTTTTATGCAGCAACAAGCAGAGAATTTACAAGAACCGATGCAACCAAATGGACGGTATCGGGTACTGATATTAAAACAAGAACTGCTAATACACCAGTGGAATTCTTAGCTACAGGTGACAATTTGGAAATTCATGTTCGACTTCAAAACGTGGGCACTCAGAACATTGAAGCGAAGTTGTATAAAGAAGAATTAGTATCAGAAACATATCAATGGGTAGAGAAACAAACAAAGTCAATCAATACACTATCCCTAACAAATCCAAACAAAGTAGATAAAATCGCCTTTGATTCTTATGGTTTTGGTGATTATAAAGTAGTTACCCAGGCACTTGATACGACAGCAGATGCAATCATTGTTGGAGGTAAATTAAGAACAAGTGATTTCAATATTGAGATTCGTACCTCCGCTAATAAAACTACATGGTCACAATGGGAACCAATTACTCTAACCAAGACATTTATTCAAGGACAGGATTATTTATGTACAGGACAGAGCGCAACATTATATCAAAACGTTCGTTATGTTCAAGGTAAAATAATTTTACTATCTTCGGATAATGCTACTTCTCCAATTATCGATAAGGTTGAGTTACGCTCAGAGGATAGTGGACTATATGACCAGAATGGTGATTACACTGTCAAAATCGATATGACACAAGTGGCTACAAGTATTGGTAAGACATTCAAGTACGCAAGTAAGATACGTTTTATTCAGAAACAACCAACTGGTACTGAAATGAATATTCGTTCTTCTTCTAGTCGAGACAATATATTCTGGGGTCCGATTACAGCACCTTATCGCCAAAATACAAAACGTCTTCGATTAAAGCGCGGAATAACAAATCATAGTGTGACATTAGGCCCAATCAATGAAGGAACTAAATTTGACTTTAGTAAAACAACATCGCTGTTGAATTGGGACACACAAGCATTTCCTCCAAAAGATACGAGTAATACCAAGATATCTTATGTCTTCTCTAAAACAAGAACAAATCAAAAAGACCCTCGAAATCTTCTTCAGGTAATTGATAATCCGATGAATGTAAAAGATCGAGCAATGAAGTTTTCTCCTCAACCATATTTCTTAACTGTAGAAATGACACGTTCTTCAGTAAGAGGAACACCGGTAGTTGACCTTATAGATATTTACCAAAACATCTTATACAAAGAAGTAGTCAACGTAATCAATAAAGATGTTTCTGCAGTAGATGGTTTAAGTACAGGAAGAAAATCACTTCAAAAGATTAGCGATTATCCGTTTAAATACCCAAGTACCTCAAATCAAATTCCATTTAATCAGCAACAAATTACTGCTGCTCAACAAAAGTATGAGCTTACAGACCAAACAAGAAGACCTTCTGACGTTATGATTTATCTTAAATCAGAGGAAACGAAAGGTTCTAGAACTGGTAAGTCTACATCTGCATCTGATGAAGTAATTGCAAAAGCTATTCAAAGGAAATTGGAGTTTGGAGAAAAAACAGGAGTCCTTATGCATTATCAATATGGTGCAGGGAAGGTTCAGTATTTAAGACCTTATGAAAGAGAATTAGATTCTACATTCACACCATTCTTACTATCTAATCTTAAGTATCGTTATTACATTCAAAATGGATGGCCAAACGAATTACATAAGGTTGTTAATGCACAAACATTGAATGATGTTGCTGAAATGTACAACACAACGGTAACAGCAATTAAAGCTATTAATAAGGATATTCTACTGAATGAGGATGGAACATTGGTGAAAGACCAGCTTATCACAATGCCAAACACATCTAAGAACAGCCAGGTTTCTTTATTATTCAAGAACGGTACAGCTTATACACAGAAATCTAGTCACAACGCAGTATATGACAAAGATCATGGTGTAAACGTTACGGACTTATCAAGTGAGCCAATAAGTATTAAGGTTCCAAACACGCCTCCAAAAGGATATGTAGATTGGGCATCAGAAGAAAAGATTTATACGGGTGTAATTAATGCGAATGATATCCGTGGTGAATTTGTTCGTACACAATTCAACCTTTCAACTCTTGCAGATTTTAATCGTGAGTATGTAGTTGTAAATGGTGACACATGGGAAAGTATTGCTACTAAATACGATATACACGTACAAGATCTAAAAATCGCTAATGACTCAATTGAAGAATTGAAAGTAGGAAGCGCGATTATCATTCCTCCAAATATTATTCTCCCTGCATTAGCTCCTGAAGCTGAGTTCGAAAATGCAATGCCTTATGAGATTTCTATCATTGAAGATTCTGTCCATAAGAAAAATGGGGTTAGAATTGATGAGTCCTTTATTCCTATTAACTGGAATGGGAAACACCTACCTCTTGAGGTAACGTACAGAACTTCTGAACTTCTTACAGCTGAAATGGTAAGAGGTGGAGATGCTAATGGAATGGATCCACTTCCTTTAAGTGATGTTGTTGAAATTGTTTCTTGTAAGAAAAAAACTGGAAGTGTAACGTATCACATTTGGAACGATACTTTAAAAACAGGCGACTTCAAATTAAAGAGCAACTATATTGACTGGTCTCCATCTCAAGCAGGAGTATTAGAACCTGCAGCTGGAGAAGAGTACGTTGTTGTTTACAAGCGTCGCGAAGTAGACAGTGTGAAAGTTCATTTAGATACAGACTACTTTGAAAAGATGGGAACTGACATTGTGTGGCGCTCACCTGAAGTGAAAGTATTTGATGGAGTTTGCACACCAACAGAAGACTTTAAACTAGAACTGCCTATTCCTCAGTCCTTCGAAGGGTATGATGGTGCTTATAAAAACATCGGTTATATTATCGAAGACAATGACTTATGGGTAGAAACGAGTGTTCAAGATATTAATGGTAAGAAGTTCTTAGTAGGAACTCTGAATGGAAAAGATCCAAGTAAGAATTGGCATCCTGAAATTCAGAAGGGATACTACTATCTAAAAGAACAAGAGCATTACCTATATTCAGAACCATTAAAAACGGTACTAACTGAAAAAGAGTTGCCAACAGCTGATGGTATCGAATATGTAAATGGACCAACTGGAATTGGGGCAATGTTGCTGCCCACTAGTAGTAATATGGTTAAAGATTCAGTGTTTGAAAACGACAGTTGGAAAAAGGCTAAAGTCTTTAATGCAACATCATTCTAGTTTAGTTAAGGAGGGGAGAGATTCCTCTCCTTTTCTTATGGACATTAATAAGAAATAAAGGTTAGATTGTCAAAAGAAATCAATAAAAAGGTGGTGCAGAAATGTTCACTAATCCGGGAACAATTATTAAACATGCGACAATACCAAACGCTATTGCATTCCAAAGTGCGGGATATGTTTCTATTTCAAATGAACTTTATGAAGATAGTAAAGTAGTATTCTCGTTTTCTAAGCCGACGGAAAAAGTGGTATTAATCCCTAAATATTTAAGCGATGGAAACTTCTTATTTGTTTCTTTAGATAAAGAGAACAAGTTACATATAGGTGGAATCGTAAAGGATTCTGAGAAGATTTATGGAGTCGTAGATACAAAGGATACTATCTTAGATTCTAACACTCTAACAATCTCTTCAGATGGATCTCATTTTACAGTTGCTTTAAACAATAAAACAGTTTTTAAATTCGAATCTGCATTATTCGTTAATGGCCAGGTTCGTGTGTATGGAGAAGTTGGAGAAATCTTTTATTCTTGTGAAATACAAGAACCTCAATCTACCGCATGGACAAGTAATGCAAATGGTGGGGGAGTAGAGGTAAAAACAATTAAAATAGAAGACTATGAGTATATAAAACTCTTAGGATCTGCAACTAAGAAAGCGATGTTCTCGCAATCTATCTCTCTACTTGCAAAAGACCATACGCTTTCATTCAATGCTCAAGGGAATGGTGAATGTCTAATTAAGTCAGGAGATACAGTTCTAAAACAGATTACTATCTCAAAAGGAGACTTGTCTTACATCTCTCAAACTTTCAATGTAGCAACCCCACAAACAATTACTCTATTATTCCAAACAAATGAAATTCTTATCGTGGGAAAACACCAATTAGAAGACCGTGTAGATCCTACTCCATACATACCGAATTCTAGTATTACTAGTTCAGTAGTTCGTAAGGGGTCGTCATTAAAGTTCCCAGTAAAGAACTTATTTGATAAAAAAGCAGGGAGCATTTATTTAAAACTAACTACAAAAAACCGTATCGATAGAGATCAAACCCTTTTCCGTTCAAATACAAATGAACTATCGCTTGCAGTACGTGGAACTAATTTATCCTATACGGTTGGTGCAAGCACAATTACTATCCCTAAAACGCTTGAAGGAAGTACCTCATATGAATTCCTTTGTAGTTGGAATGATGAAGGTATTGAGTTAACTATCAATGGTGAAAATGCGAAAGCTTTAAATACAGGACTTCTACTTACAACTCCTCAAGAATTGATTTTCGCAAATGAAGAAACACCTATTCAGGAAGAAGTTATCTTAGAAGAATGGGCACTGTTCAATAACAAATTACCAGCTACTTCTGACATTAAAGCACAACTACCTTTTGCAGTTATGCAATCTTTATTTGATGGAGGAATAAGTGGCCAGAATGTTACTTGGTCTGAAATCCCTGTAGCTCCAATTGATCATTCACCGATTCTAGTTCAAAAAGAGAATGGAGATACATTACAAAAAGTATCATTCTTTAATCATGAAACAGGAGCGTATCAAACGTGGAATCAAGAACCATTCCAGTATGATGGTAAGAGTGATTACATTGAGGTTGCATACAATAACCTGGATGAACAATTTAGGGATATTGCTATCCGTACAGAGGATGGAGAAAAAATAGGTGAACCTTACCGAATAGATGGCAAGAGGTTTTACTTCTCTTTCCACACAAACAGGAAGGCAGTACTAAAAAACAAAACCCTTTACGCAACGTACCAAGTGAATGACACTTACACAATTGACTACAATATCAAAGCTGTTGATGGTTATCGAATTGATTTCGCTAAACACGATGGCGGGAAAAGAATTGTGTATCAAGAAGGAAACCGTTATGGTGAACCGAAGAAGCTAGCAACAATGATCGATATGAATCCAATTCAAAATCAGAATCATGAAGGGTTCTTATATATTACAAACACAATAAATAAGACAGATAGCTTTAGAATTACAGCTACGCCAGACCGATTACATGCAGATGGCGCGAGCTTCTCAACGCTTATTATTGAACCACTTGATTACCAAGGAAACTTCTTGTCTCACTCCAACTTAGAGATTGTTGCTTCTAAAGGATTTGTTTCTAGACATGTATCAAGAGATGCAGTTGAAGCACAAAAACGTTCAGGACAATATCTATATCAATATCATGCTCCATATATTCAAGTGAAGCGTGCAGGTGAGATTGTAGAAGATTATATTTGGATCACAGATAAAGATAACAATATTGGTGTTTGCTACAAGATGTTACTTAGCCCTGTATCAAAACCAGATAAGGTTCAATTAACGAAAAGTGAAAAGAACTTATTAACTGCAAAAACAAAAATCATTAACTACCTCCTTATGTATGAGGGTGTAGAGAAATATGAAGATGAAGTGCTTTTATCTATCTTAGATTTTAACCAAGATGGTCGCGTTACAATGGACGAGATTTTAGTCTTAGAAACAAATCAAAAAGATAATGAATTGACTGTTATCTTAAACAAGTTAAAAGAATGGGAGGATACAAACCATGCAGCTGCAACCTCATAAAGACCTTGTTCGTAGTGGTCAAAGAAACCGCGGGTATGCTATTCGTATCGGTAACAAAGTTCCTAAGAATAGTGCAAACCTTGCATATGTACAATCAAAATCTGTATCACCTGAGGAGAACATCTTATTAGAAGATGTTTCTTCTCAAATTAAAGAAAACGGATTATCTAATTTCATAGAGAAGGATTACATGGTTTATCCAAACAATAAATTCTTACTGGAGACAGAATCCGGACAAGCTATTTTCCCTACGGATGCAGTCTATGTAACAGATGAATTTACTATTCGTAAGAACCGTCAAGATACTCCCAAACCAGTATTTTATCAAATGGAGCTGAAAGGGCGTTTCGATGCAAGAACTGCTCAGGTTATCCCTTATCTAGGAGGCTTTGCTTCTGAGACTGAACAAGATGCAATACCTCTAGAAGAAGTTGTACTGGATAAAAGAAATGATCTGGTTTATGTAGGTAACAGCATTCGTATAGAAGCAAACGGAGGACCACTACAAGAAGATGATGTGTATAAGGTTCAATTAATTCGTGAGGATAATTTCATATACCGTATTGTTGTATTTACAAATTTCCGCAACAACAAAGATGTTACATACAAGGCAGTATACCCTAACTATAGAAGTGATATTAAACAGAGCGAATTAAAGGAAGAAGTTCTAAACGCATATCCATTTTTCGAACAAGTAACAATGGATGAGTTTGAAAATATTGTTACCGAAATGGAATCTGATCCAGACCAATACAAACACTTAAAAGTGTATGCAATTGAGGAGAAGGGGAATGACTTTTCTTTCTATGCAACATCTGATGTTATGATTGCAAATTATCAAACACGTACACCTCAATTATTTAAGCATCGCGTCGAAGCAAAATTAAAAACAAAATTAAGTGAAACAAATCCAGGTAAGATGAACATTGGATTTAGTTTTGTTCAGTCAGTAATCAATGTTGAAAACTTATCTTCTATTGGTAAGACAATCAATGAACATCTATCGCTTCCAAAATATATAGAATTACAAAACCCACATCCAACAGAAGTAGATCTCTTGAAAAAGGATGTGCGATATTGGGCGGTTAACCTTGATATGCCAGACCATCATTATGAGGATTATGATTTACTCGTTATAACTGGTTACGGTAAAGCAGACTTATCTATGTTTAAAGACAAGTTTGAGCATTACTTAAAAAATGGCGGTACGATTTGGATAGATAATGCTGGTAGTGGAATTAATATTCTTGATTTCAAAACGAGCAAAGGGAATACATTTATTTCTGATATCGGGTTCTCCTCAAGTAGTAATGAATTTGGAGTCAAAGAAGCTACGAAAGACTCTTCATACTTAAATCGCTTACTACCGATTCAAAACGTTGGAGCTTTAGGTTATGCAGATATTTCTCCAGCTATCTTATTTGGACAAGATGAAGAAAGTACGCAGTGGGATACAATCGTAAAACATTTAAATGGTGGCCCTTCTATCATTAAGAAGACATTGTTTGATAAGGGTACTGTTCTTGTTTCTAACTGTGGAATATTTAGAGCGTTTTATCACAACCAAAAAGAGAGTGTGAACCTTGTTTTAAACTCGATCCTTTATCATGCAGAAGAACAATGGGTGTTTACTCCTTGGAGAAATGACTTCGTATATCACCGAGATAATTTATTCGCTCAGGAATACAAAGTGAACAACACGGATGTTTATATCAATGACAGAAGTGATTACAATGCAAACCAAATTGTCGCTAAAAAAATCCTTTATAAGAACTGTAAAGAGTATGTGAAAATCTACTGCAAACCTTGGTTCTATAACGCTACAGGAGTATATGAACATGCTGTAGATGGTGACAAGTCAATTCCAATTAACAACAGTGGATTTGAAAGCGGTCAGGTAGATGCAGGTGGACAGCCTGTTACATCTTGGACAGCAGATACAATAAATGCAATCCCTTCGTGGAATACAAAGAAGTTAGCTGGTCAAACAGTTACATTTACACACGATTCCACAAAAAGCTTATTCGGTGTTCGTCAGGTATCCTTAGATTCATCAAATGGAACAACAGGCGCTCATGCCTTTTGGGAAAGTGAAGATATCTACTTATCTATTGATGACTACAAAGTGACTGTATGGGCAACTATTGATCAGGTACGAGGAATTACAACAGATGGTGTGAAAATCGGTATCTATAATTTGCAGGGTGAAAAAATCTCTTCTTCAATCTCTATTACAGGAAAGAAAGATTGGGTTAAACTCGAAACGAATTTCCATATCGATAAACCTCAAAATATTAAAATTCGCTTAGGTTTTGTAGATGGTAATGGATTCGGTAAAGCAAGTTTTGATGATGTCACATTAGATACAATCGGAGCGGTTAGAGGTGTTGCACAGAATGAAGGAGAAAAGGCTCTCTATGCATTCAGTATTAAACCAAATGCTACAACGATTGATATTGAAGCAGAAGGCTTTGAAAATGCAGACATCACTAGAGCTACACCTGAAGTTCCATTCACATACACGATTATGCCATTTATCCATCAATGGATTTCCTTCGGAGTAGATCCAGGAACAGGGCTAGAGTTTGGTCGTTATGAGCGAATGTATGGACCACCAGTTTCTTATTCTAAATCAATTCGTAAAACAGAAGGGTTAAAGAATTTAGGTTACCTACATACGCTGCTTCCTCCAGTACCAAGTGGGAAAGAGTGGTATGACAAGAACAAAATATTCTACAAAATTGCACTTGGTTCAGAAAGTTTAGAGGAAAACAATTTAGTTAACCTAAAACTATTTGACCGTAAAACAGGCATGGAATGGTTCTATAGTGGAGATCTTGTTATTGGCCATAAAGATATTTTCTGGGCAACAGATAAACCAAGTTTTGTTCTTCATGCTGAAACTGGATTCGAAACAATAAGAGCGTCTAAAAGAAACTTTGGATTGAAGTTAATTGATGACCGTCGTATCTATAGTGAACTTCCTCAAACAAAGGATGCGAAAGAGAACTGGTATTTAAGAATTCATAACGGACAGTTCATTAAAGATGACCTTGGATATAAAGAATGGTCAGAATTACATGCTAGTAAAAACCCTGATGTAATGAACCAATACAAAGAGCGAGTTATGAAAAAAGAGAAATATCAGGTCAACGAATACGCTTCTCAAATCTTTAATCCTTCTATTGGAATCATGACAGTAGAAAATGAGATGGAATACATTACTCCTTCTACAGTGAAAGTACCTCATAATGATCTGTTTGTAAGCCAAGGCTTTGTAGAGAAAGAACAACTTTTAGTTGAGGGCTTAGCGAATTCAGCCGGAACACTATTCCGAGCTAAACAAAAAGACTGGATTCGTGATGATAAGGTTCGTATTTTTATAGATGCTGCAAATAACGGAAACATCGTGGAAATCTTTGAAGAATATCCATTCG
The DNA here is from genome assembly GCF_015712745.1 of Bacillus sp. SRB3LM. Lineage (NCBI taxonomy): Bacteria > Bacillati > Bacillota > Bacilli > Caryophanales > Bacillaceae > Bacillus > Bacillus sp. SRB3LM. Next base: position 140,344 of record NZ_VWVQ01000002.1, on the reverse strand, counting down.
AGATTAACCATGATGAGGGTACTATTTTCTTCCCAGGTAAAAACATAACAGGTAAAGTATACGCTACTTACGAGCACCGTAATTTCCGCTTGTATAAGAGAATCTACAAAAACACAAAAATGTCTGATGACTTATTAGAAAACAAACGTGTTGATCCAGTTACGAAAGAAGTAATCATGTATGGTTCAAAAGAAAACTGGTTAATCCAACCGGTACCAGTTTTAAAAACGACAAAAGGCAAAGCGACATCAGCTAATACAATTCCTGCTACAAATTATCGAATCGATTATGAAAAAGGGAAAGTAGTCTTTAAATTTGAACCAGTTGGGCCTGTATATGCAGACTACGGTTATTTCGAAAACCAAGAGTTAGTAGCAAATGATTATGATATCCAAAACGGAATCTTCTTCTTAAAAGAAAACATTTCATTTAAAGATGATTTATTTGCTAAGTATTCTTATTTCGATAACTTCTACGAATACAAGGGTTTCTATAATGAAACACTTCGAACATTCCTTCATTTAGACCTCAACCCGTCAGTGGGACATTACTCAACTCTTCCTATGACAACTTATGTGAATGGTGTTCAAAAGGTAGAGTACAAGAACGTTCCATCTTCAAAACTTCTTAATAAACTTATCCATATTTACATCGTTCCGGATTCCGAAAACGGAAACTCTATTCGTCACTGCTTCAGTAGAGAAGAGTGGAGAAACATTCAACAATCGAACCCTATGTATCCGTTACTTGCTAAAGTTCAAGTACGAGAGCATACGAGCGTTAAAGATGTAGTTGTTATGGATGCACGTACTCGCGGTGGCGGTATCTCTGAATCGTTATCAACTAAGACAATTGATGAGAGAGTGCAGGGAAGACAACGTTATTGGGATATTGGTAATTGGGATGGAAAAGCATTCTACCGAAATGGTGTCCTAATTATTACACTTCCTAAATCGATTCTAACTGAATACGGCGGTAACTTATCGGAAGAATACGTAAAAGAAGTTATCGATAAGCATGTAGCTTATGGAACGTACTGCATTATTGAATGGGAGTGATTAGTATGAATTATCCATTAGGAGTATTCCAGTACTATGACAAGGAGACAGATACAACTCACCTACAGTGGAGTTATGTTGATGATCCGAACCTTACTCATTTTGAAGTTGAAATCTATGATCAAAACTTACGTAAATGGGTAAAGTGTGATGGAAGAAATGGGATCATAGAAAAGCAACCGAAAATAGGAAGCAACTATTAACCAATGGGGCGGATAATTCCGTCCCGTTTTTTATAGCAAAAGTATTTTGTAATGGTTATAAAAGAAACATATTAAAGACAAAGTAGGTGAATGTATGGAAAAGGAATTATTTTTCCCTGTGCCTTATTCTGAGTTTGTCCGTAAAAAGGATGCTCAGTATGACGGAGATCCTAATGGTGATTACGTCATGTCTGAAGATGTTAATGAGCTTCAGGAATCTATTGAACAGATAGAACGCGTCATTAACTTTAAAGAGCTAGGAAGCACAGTTTCAGATGAACTTAATAAGAAAGTAGACAAGGCAACCATATCTGATTTTGGTAGTCCGTTATTTATTGGTTATAGAGGTTCATCTATTAACACATATGATTCCATTGAAAAACGAATCAATGCTTTTAGTTACATTCCTCATGTCATGATCAATAAAGAAGAATCTACTAACTTTAATTTCTTCGTAGATGAAGTTAAGAAGAGCGGAACACGACTATATGGTATTATCAATTACCCGAATGTTGTTTTAAATAACATTGAAGCTGATATAACATGGTTTGAATCTAAAGGTTTTCATGGGGTCTTACTATCTAATTTCGGATTTGAAAATGGGTGGAACAGATCACAACAAAACCAAATTCTTCAATACATTCATGCAAAAGGAATGGCAGCTGTTATTACAGGTGAAATAGAAACTACACTATTTAATAAACCTCACAAAAACAATCCTCAACAAGCAGACCTTATAACATCAAAAGATGACATCTACCTAGCGCAAGATGTTTTCGTTTTAAGTGGTACTAAAAACAACCCTATCGTAATTCCTTCCGTTGTTTTCAATTTAAACAAAGCTCAAAAAGAAAGAGGCATTCAAATCTTCGTTGAAGATACAGCAGATGCAAGTAACGATAACAATAAGCTTTATTTATACGGAAAAATGCTATCTACTTTATACAACTTAGATGGATACAGTCTCGTTCCTCAGAGTCGATACGCTTTAAATGAGAAGGTAGAAAGATACCTTCATGGTTTCGAACTAGGAAAATGGAAAGCGCAGAATCCAGTTTATGTAGAAGAATCAACTGCTACATCACGTTCTTTCTCTAAAGGAAGCCTTGTCTTCGATAAAGTGAAAAACGAATGCTACATAAAAGGGGTAGGGTTAAATCCTTCAATCTACACATGGCAAGATAAACAAATCCCTGGTAGTGCAATTGATTTTGCTAGTGCTATTTATGGTTCTGAAGGTATCGAAACTCTTGTCGATGCAATTAATGATAATAATCATCTAATTCACTATTCGAAAATTGCTGGGTTAACTGGAAGCGGAGCAACTCCAGATTCAATCAAGGATACAGTTATTAGAGCGATTAATAACTCTCCTGCAGCCGTAGCTAAGAATGGTCCTGGTGGCTATGATGAAATGGCTGGTAATGACTTTTTACATGGTGGAGTTATTGACTATATTGATGCAGGATCTATTAAGTCAGGGGTACTTAATATCGACCATATTAAGACAAACATCATTGAAGCAATTAATGCTTATATTGGTACAGCTAAAATTAATACAGCTGTTATTGGTGAGTTATCTGCAGAACACATCGCTGCCAATGTTATTGATGCAATCAATATTTATGCAAAGAACATATCTGCAGAGTCTGCACTAATTGACAATGCGGTTATCGGTGAGTTAAAAGCCGAGAACATTAAAGCGGCCGTAATCGAAGCCGTGAATCTATATGCAGGAGAAGCTGTAATTGATTCAGCAAAGATCGGTCAACTTGATGCAGACCATATCAAGGCAGCTGTAATTGAAGCAATTAACGCATCTATTGAAACTGCTGTAATTGACTCTGCAAAGATTGGTACCTTAACTGCAAGTCATATTAAGGGTATGGTTGTTGAAGCTATTAATCTTTATGCAGGACAAGCTAAAATTGATGCTGCGCAGATTGGTGCTTTAAAAGCTGAAAACATTTCAGCAGGATTAATCGAAGCTTTAGAGATTTCAGCGGGAAGTGCTGACTTCGACAGATTACAAGCTTCTGTAATTGAAGCGATTAATGCAAGTATCGAACATGCTTTTATTGATGGAGCTATTATTGGTGAAGGTACGGTTGATTCCGCACAAATCGCAGATGCTAGTATTACAGATGCAAAGATTGTTAGTTTAACAGCCGCTAAAATTAAAGCAGGTACAATTGATACCTCATTAGTAACCTTACAAGGTCCAGGTGCGCGATTAAAAATCACGAATAACAGATTGCAAGTTTTTGATGACCAAGCAACTCCAATTGAACGTATCTCTCTTGGTGATGTGAATGGAGACGGATCAGAGTTTGGTTTCCGTGTTCGTGGTGCAGATGGAACTACTATCCTATTAGACCATAATGGTGTAAGGGAAGAGGGTATTACTGACGGAGCAATTACTAATAAAAAAATTGAAGACGGAGCGGTAGACAATGACAAGGTTTTACAAAATTCCTTGCAAGGTGACCGACTAGTAGTTGATGCTATTACCGCTAGAGAGATAGCAGCGAAATCTATTAATGCTAATCACTTGCAAGTAAACTCTATCGTTGCAGGAAGTGGGGTTATTGGGAAAGGTGCTATTGGTGAAGCTGAAATCGCACAAGCTAGTATCACAGATGCTCATATTAAAACGTTAAGTGCTAACAAAGTAACTGCTGGTTCTATTCAGATGACGAGTAGAAACTTAGTATCGAATGCAACATTTAGAAAAGGGACAATTGATTGGTCTCTTGATTCAAACTTTAGTACTTCTGAAGTAAGTGAAATTGTTCGTTTAAATACAACGAATAGTCTTCATTTGTTTACTACTGGAAAACCTCTGCAAAATTCAAGTGCGTATTCTAAGTTTGTTCCCGCAAGTACAGGAGAAAATTACTCTGCTTCTGTATATGTCCTCACAAAAAATCTCTCCGGTTATGATGGCGGTCATCCTAGAGTTGAAATCGAATACTACAATGACTCAGCTCGTATCACATCAAAAATCACCACATCTATATTAACAGGAAATGATATATGGCAACGTATTAGCGTTACAGAAACTGCTCCTGCAGGAACGACAAGAGTTCGTTTACGAATCTATCATCCTAAAAATGGAGATTCTTATTTCTGTAGACCAATGCTCCAAAAAGGAAACATCGTAACTGAGTGGACTGGTGACGGTTCATTCATGACTGAAGATGGTTTCTACACAGGAGAATTACATGCGGAACAAATAACTACTGGAAAGATTAAAGCTGGTATGGTTCAAATCGGACCAGATACACAGTTCGAACCAGGTTATAGCCCCGGTGAACTTCTTCAAGAAATAGAAAAACGAACTCCTTATCGTGTAGAAATAATAAGTACAAATGGAATGTTCTTTAAACAAGGTATTGTTTCAACGACATTAAAGGCCCAAGTGTACAAAGGATCTACTGATGTAACAAGCCAGTTGCAAAACAGTCAGTTTCTATGGAGAAGAGTAGATAAAGATGGCAATGAGGATACTGCATGGAATCAGACACATGCAGGATTAAAAGAAGTGCCAATTACCAGACTGGATTTAAAACAAAGAGCAACATTTCTTTGCCAGATTATTAGTAATTAGGTGTTGCGATTCTAAGATGTAATAGATTACTTTGATGGGGTAAAACAAAGTAGTCTATTACTTTTTTAAATAAAACATAAATCAGAAAGAAGGGAACAATATGGAAGTATTAGCAACTGGGCACATATCACTTGTTGATATTAACGATGCAATTGTATCAGATGTACCGCCCGCTGACCCTTCATTAGGAGCACTTTGGATTGACACAACTAAAGATCCTAATACATTAAATAGTTGGGACGGAATTAATTGGGTTGAGCAATCGTTATCTATTTCCGCTCTAGACCCATCATTTTATCAAGATGTAGAAAAATTAAAAGACTTTGCTGATAAAGCAGGAAGTGACGGTATCATTACTTCAGGCGAAAAAGTAAACATTAAATTAATTTTAATGGAAATCACAGGTGATGTTCTTTCTGGACAAACTCTTCCTACTCTTGCAACGATTGATACTGCAAAAGGCGGACAAGTTTATTTAGCAAGAGCAGAAGCAAGAGCTTCAGGTATGCCAGTAACTCATGTGGATTATACAGCTTTTGAAACAGCCTATAGTAATTTAAAAACATATTTAGAATCATTAACTCCGAGACCTTGGTTGACGGGGGATACAACAATTGATCCCGTTACATGGACAGCTAAATGGGATGCTTACTACGAAAAACTTTCAAGATTGGCAGTAGCAACATCTACATATCTAGCAAACAGTATTAGACCAGGAGAAGACTACAACGGTGTTACTATCAATACTGATAAAGGTATCGTTGTTTTAAGAGGCGATGGTCTTTTCAGAACAATCCTGAATGCAACTGAAGGCATTTCTATTGAGAAGAACAATGCAGGTACATGGAACAAAATGTTCTATACAAACCTAGATGGTAAAATCTATGCTCATGGTTTAGTTATTAGTTCTGATTCTACAATTGCAGGAACTGATGCAGCTACAATCAAAGATAACGCTGCAAAAGGTAAGGCAGGTATTGATGAATTAACAAGTGATTTAAAGATCACTCCGTTGGAAAAAACAATCTTAAGTCGAGAATGGGAAGCCATTAAAGCAGAATACACACAAGTGTTAGCGCAAGCAACTTCTCTTGGTGTTACAACTTCTACTTACACGACATCTTATACGAACCTAGATGGCGTTACTCCGAAAATAGCAGCGGAAGTATTAGCTAATATGACAACCACTTATACATTCGCTTCAGTATCTACAAGAGATGCATTTAAATCAAAGATAAGTGCTTATTTCAATGAATCCGAAAAAGTCAAGAAAGCAATTAATGATGCAATCAACAAGTCAGCAAGTGATGCTAATGACAAAATTGCTAATTTAAAAATTGGTGGAGTGAACTTTTTACGCTACACCTCAACTTTTGCTGGGTGGCCGGGTGTCACTATCAATACAAATGATTTTCAAGGTAGTAATTCGATAACTCTACAAAGAACGAATTATCAAAGTGGAAACCCTAGAGCGCAAGTAGCACAAAGAAATATCCCATTGCCAAGCATTGAGAAAGGAAGTAATTATTCAGCTAGCGCTTGGTTGTATGTTGATAGTAGTGTACCTCTTATCGGTAACGGTTCTGATGATCTTGCTGTTAGATTCACAAAAGCTACAAGTGATGCAAGCGGTACACAGTTTGATGTAAGAATTACAGACTTGTCGAAATTGGCTAAGGACAAATGGGTCTACGTTTCTTTTTCATTTGAATTACCTCAAAATGTTACAGACAAAGCAGAATTTATGTTGTCTTTATCTCAAAATGGTATGGTGAAAATGGCAAGACCTCAGTTCGAAGAAGGAAGCAAAGCTACCAGTTGGACACCTCATCCTGCTGATATTGATGAAATGATTTCTGCAGCAGATCAGAAAGCTGAAGCAAGTAAGAGCGCTATCGCTGATATGTCTAATGACAATAAAGCTACTCCTCTGGAAAAGCAACAGCTAAAAAAAGAGTGGGCTACAATATCAGCAGAGAAGCCACAATACGAATCACTTGCCACTAATTATGGAATCACGACGGAGAAGACAAACTATGTCAATGCCTACAACGCTTTAAATACAGCAATATCTCCTATTATTGCTAACATCACAATCACTAGTGATATTAATGGCGCAACTTTCCGTAATACATTTGATGACTATTACGATAAAAAAGCACAATTAATTAAGAAGATTAATGAAACAGCTAAGAAGCGCGCAGAGGATGCGGAGAAAAACGCGAAGGATTACACGAACGTAATTGCATCTAATGAGTCTTCTTATATTAATAAGAACTACAACTTCGCTGATTGGACTGGTTCTCTACCTAATGGATACATAGGATTAATGGGGACTGCTCCGACCAAAGTGGCTTCAGAGAATGGAAATGGTAATTCTGTTAAATTCACTACTGCAGCAGGACAGTCAGGTTATTTCAACACAAACGCAATGAATAAACCATTCTACGAATATGCATATATTGAAGCGACATTCAAATTAGAGAGTGGTTCTATTAATGCTGCTGGTGTGCTATTTAGATATTGGAGAGCAGATGGTAAATCTATTTACTGGGATAACGCATTCAAATTTAAAGATGTTATTCCAAACCCCGTATTAAACAAATGGTATACAGTATCGAAAGTAATTAAAGTTCCGACAACTGATGATTTTGGTGGATATGGAATTTTCCCAATGGCATCTTGGAGTACAATTGATCCTACAATGCCTGCGAATGTGCTTCACTTTGATTCTGTAATTACAAGACCTGCAACTGAGCAAGAAATTAGTGCTTATGAATCTAAGTTAGCTATTGCTGATATGACAAGCGATATGAAGATTACGCCACTAGAAAAACAAACATTAAGTCGTGATTGGGAATCAATCAAAGCCGAATACACGCAAACATTGGCTTTAGCAAATTCTCTTAGTGTTTCAGCTACTTCATATACAACTGCGTATACAAATTTAGACAGTGTATCTCCAAAAATCGCTTCAGAAGTTTTAGCGAACATGAACACAACATATACATTTGCTTCAACTACTGCCAGAGACTTATTCAAAACACAGATGAATACGTACTTTAATGAATCTGAAAAAATCAAGAAAGCGATTAATGATGCGATTAATAAATCAGCAAATAATGCTAATGACAAAATCGATAATTTAAAAGTCGGTGGACAGAACATCGTTAGAAAAAAACAAGTAGTTCCTATCAATGCAGCATCTTCATCATTTGATGATCTTACAAATACATGGACTCTTACAATTAATGATGGTGCTGGTGGATCATGGGGAGCAGGTGTGCGAATCACTGATAAGTTTTCTGTTATCCCTATTGGGAGTTGGTACACAGTTAGTTTCGACGTGTATTCACCTGTGGATGTAACATGGAGTAATGATACGAATAACTTCCCGATTGGTACATCATCTGGTACGAATGATAACGATGAGGTAGCGCTAAGAAAGAATTCTGGTAGAAATATAAAAGCAAATACATGGACTAAATGTTGGTTCTCTTATAAAAACAAAGATAGTTCAACTACAGAGTTATACGACCAATCTAATATTGGAGTAATTAATAACACTGGTGCTCCTCTTACATTTAAAATCAGAAACGTAAAAGGGGAGCTAGGTAGTGTAGCAACTGACTTCTCTTTATCCCAAGCTGATGTTGACGATTCAATTGCTAAGGTACAGGACAATCTTGATAAGCTTTCTGTAGGTGGTAAGAACCTATTGTTAGAATCCAATACAGACTTCTCAACAACAGATTACCTTATCAAGATGTATAGCTTATCCGAGGATTGGATTACTGGACAAGAATACACTTTTGTTATTAAAGGTACGGTTCCTGCAGGACAAAGGTTTGGCATATGGCAAAATGGTGGTTCTAACAATGTAGGCTATGCAACAACTACATATGTTAATGGAGTAACTTATGTAACGTTTAAAGCACTAGCTACAACAACAGGGAACGAAAGAAAACTGAGCCTGTATAACTACCCTCAAAATACAACACTAGCTACTGTAGATTGGGTTGCACTATACAAAGGAAACAAGCCAATGGACTGGTCTCCTGCTCCGGAAGATATTGAAAATACAATTCTTGGACAACTTAACAGTGGTAATAACTTATTTAGAAATTCTGGAGATTTCAGAAATCTAAATGGTTGGGCATTGAATGGTGGTACATCTCTAAACATTGTTCAAAAGGATGGTTTCTCTGTATTAGAAGCAGTCGGTTCTATCGTTTCTACTAATACAGTAAATGTTCCTGTAGTTAAGGGAGGAACAGAGTATGTATACACTACAGAAATTATGTTTAGTGAAGATACCTCAATAGCTAGTACAACTCCAATGCACTTTTGGTTCTTTGACACAGGGGGAAACAACAATGCATTAGAAAGATATGCATTGATTTCTAGCGAAACCGTTGCTAAGGCAAACACTTGGACACGAATCTCGATACTCTTCAAGACGAAACCTACTATTAGTTCAGCAGCTTATTTCAAAGCCTTTATCTATGGTGCTCAATTAACAGCTACTAATAAATACTGGGTTAAGAATGTTATGTTTTCTGAGGCTAACAGAATTGTTAACTGGTCTCCATCGGCTCTTGATGTTTCAGATATGATTACAGACATACAAGTTGGCGGAAATAATATAATTCCAAACTCTTTATTTAAAACAATGGGTAAATGGAGAGGTTTCGGTACTTCTGGCGGAACAAAAACCGTAGGCGTAGATGTTGACTTAGCAGGGTTCGGAACTGGTTTTCAATTCGAATCAGTCGTAAGTGGTGAATATGGTCTTGCATTAGACAGTGTTAAAGTAACTACAGGAGAAACCTACACACTTTCAGCTTGGTTTAAATTAACTAAAACTGGTGTCATTAAGATGCAAGAAGGTAACTCGAATGTAAGATGGACATATACAAAATTCCAGCCGGAAGTAGGTAAGTGGGTTCGTGTAGTTCATACATTCGTTGCAAAAGACAGTACATTAAGTGTCTATGCTGGAGCAGATTCATCATCAGTAGCAACTGCAGGATTCGTTACTGGATTCCAATTAGAAAGAGGAAATAAAGTAACAGACTGGAGCTTAGCTACTCAAGACATTAATGATTTAATCGATGCCGCAAATAAAAGATATGATGATATGAAAGTCGGCGGCACTCAAATGCTGACTGGAACAGACTTTAAAGATGCTTCAGGTTGGAATCGCTGGGGGAGCATTGGATCTATTGGCCATTATGCACAACCACAATTGCCGACAGGGAAAGCATTATTCATGGAAACGAGAAACGGAAGTACCCAGTTGCCTGTTCCTTTAGATACTAAAATCGGGATGGCAAGTGACGGAAGAAAGTTTGCAGTAAAAAGTGGACGAGAATATACACTTTCTATGAACGTAGCAACAAGCGAACTAGGCGATTTACTAGATTACATGTACTTAATGTATACGGTAGAAGGAGGCAACCGTCGTTTAGGTGATATCAAAACAACAGATTTCCCTAAGTTTGCCCCAATCGCAACAGGAAGCGCTACGAATTATTACAGCGTTAAATTAACATTTAAAGCCGATCGCGACGACGACAATGCATACATCTTAATTGCTGGTAGCACAAAACGAGAAATGACAGGTTCTAATGGTTATGCATGGATTCGTGTTAACTCGTTAAAAATCGAAGAGGGTAACGTCGCTACATCTTGGGAGCTAGCTCCAGCAGATATAGATAAAGCTATTGCAGATGCAGATAAAAAAGCTCAGGATGCAGCAAACAATGCAAATAACGCATTAAAGCAGGGACAGGTAGTTATAAACTCAACATTCTCAGATTGGACTCAGGCATTTCCAGCCGGACTCGCTTCATGGAGTGGTTCATCGGTTTCAAAAGAAACAACTTTAACAAGAACTGGTAGTGCAATGAGATTTAATGTAGGTGCAGATACTACACAAGTAGGAGCACAAATTACAACAGGATACTTTATCCCAAACCTTCCAAATAACAAGTACTACGTAGTTGAATTAGACTTTATGCTAGTTAGTGGTGCAATAACAGGAGCATGCGTCTTACTGGATTGGAACAGTATGAGTCCTTCTAGGGCATCAATACACCTATCAGATGTAGTACCTACTCCAACGTTAGGTAAGTGGTATACGGTTCGAGCAGTTATGAAAAGACCAACAGACAACCTAACTGGTTACTCAGCTATGGCCGGATATTTGCTTGCCAACTACTCTGGTTCTACAACAAACAAAGTTAAAAACATTATCTTTGACCGACTTGTATTTAGAGAGCCTACACAACAAGAAATAGATGCTTATGAAATTACTACTATTGAAAATGGAGTAACTGTTATTGATGGTGGAAAACTTAAAACCAATTCTGTAAAAGCAGAGTCCGTGGATGCAAGACGATTACGCGTTACGAACAATAGTGGAACTGTTACATTAGAAATTACCAATACAGGGGAAGTAACTGTTAACGGTAAAGTCTATATTAATAGCAATACGATGTTTGATGATGGTTATGATCCATCAAAAACGGACGGGGGACGCAATGTTATCTTAAACTCTCGCTTCTCTACTGCAGATGCGACAAGCTGGACAAACTGGGGATCTCCTTCTGTACGACAAGTAGAAGATATTACAGACTTGCCTGGTTTTGATAAAGCCGTTAAATTTACAACGACAACAGGTAACCAAGGATTGTTTCAAAACTTTTCTACTATAAATGGTAATACATATACTGTTTCTTGCTATGTTAAATCTTCAGCAGGTCAAGCAGTTATCCAAGTTAATGATGGGGTAGGTTATCCAGGTGCAACTATGGCTGCAGGCGATGCAGCTAAAAACAAATGGGTGAAGTTGTACTTCACATTTACTGCGAAATCAAACAATGCAATAGTGTATATTGGTAGAAGCGGTGGAGGTACAAATGGAACCTATTGGTTTACGGGTATTAAAGTAGAAGAAGGTTCAAAGTTAACAGCTTGGAATCCTGCTAATGAAGATATTGATGGGTTAATCGGAAAAGTAGTAACTCCAAATGGAGACATTAAAGCACTTGATATTGCTTCTTCTATGTCTGTTACACCAGGAGCTATTGATATGGTAAGTAAGAACATTAACCTGAAAGGTAAAGTTACGTTCTCTGATTTTGCTTCTGGATGGGCACTTGATTCAGCTGGAAATAAAATCAGTAACTCTAACCAACCAGGTTATGATCCAGCGAATCCACTTTATCTAGATATGGATGGTAACTACAGACCATTATCAGATGAAAAAAACTTCATGTCGAACCTATTTACTAAAGATGACACAACTGGAGTTACAGTTATCGATGGTAACTATATTAAGACAGGAACAATCCAAGCAAGATACGCTAACTTTAGAGATGTCCAAATATACAACGATTCAGGTCAACAGACTTTCCATATTGATACGAATGGTAACTTATCTACATCTGGTACCTCTCAATCTATTGGATACGAAAGACAGAAAAAAGGTTGGAAGATTGATGCTGATGGTTCTGCTGAATTCAATGCTGCTACATTCCGTGGAGATATTGAATTAGGATACTATAATGCACCAACTGATGCTTTCGTTGTTACTGGTGGATTACTAAGTGGAGTAGGTGGGACTGGAAAGGATTTAAGGTTCTGGGCTGGTTCAAACAAATCTACTGCTCCATTCAAAGTTTTCTCAGATGGTACTTTAGAAGCAACGAAAGGATTCTTCACAGGAACGTTCTCTGGTGAAGTAGTTGTAGGAAATATCTTAATCAAAGATACTGCAACAAAAGGCGATGCTAAAATCATTCTTACTGATGATTCTAAGATTCAGAAAGTGGTTTTAGGTGAGTCAGCAGTAGAATTAAATACAAAAACTACCTTTGGTAACTTCTTAGCAGTAGACATCACTAATCAAAGATTAGATTTCGGAGCAAACGATTTTGGAATTGACTACAAGAACAATACGATCAAAATGAAAAGCTTCTCTATTAAGGGAACTACAGCTTTAGAATTTATATCTGATGGTTCATCTGGTGATGATTTCGTATTTAAAAACCTAACTGGTGATACATCGGTTCGAGTAGACGGTAGCTTTATTGCTAGGGACGATATTGAGATTACGAATGTCTTACGTATGAAAAAGTCTACAGATGTCGGCAATAAAGGTATAGATTATGTGTTCATTTAATAGATAAATTAAGAGAGGAGAAAAAATATGGAGTTATTTGCAGCATTGGCGTCGGGTTCATACCCGACCATGCTTTATACAGTTTATGCAGATCAGACAAGTCGTACTGCAAATTCAGTTACATATAGCGTTACATGTTGGGCTAGGTTAGATAACCAAACCTATGATTATTTTGGCGCACTTGTTTATCCTAAGATTACTATTGGTGGAACTACAGTTAGTTTTGCTGCCTTAGGTACATTCCCAAAAGGAGCAGGCGCTAAATCAAGTAATATTAGCGTAACTGTATCAGGTATATCAGCAACAACATCTAGCTTATCATACACATTCTCAGCAACGTCACAACTTGGTGGAACATCAAGTAGTACAACAGGTTATGTCGGAGGTAAATCAGGAACTGTACCTGTTTCTGTTTATGCTACGACTCCTTCGTTAAGTGGTCCAATTTGGATCAAAGACGGTTCAACATCAGTTACATCTTATTATAGAGAAAACTTAGGGACAGGAGCCTTCACCCTAAACTGGTCAGGTGCAACTGGAGCCAATGGAACACTTACTTACGAAATACAAAGGCAGATAAATGGAGGCGCTTGGACAGTAGTAGCTGCTAATAATAACGGAACATTTTCGGATGCTCCTGGAGCAAGTGCTAATTCTGTTCGTTATTCAATCCAAGCAAAGAATACAGTAGGTACAGACGTAATGCGTTCAGATTGGATTTACTCTCCTACCGTATACAAAAATGAATTAAAGCCCCCATCATTAACATCCAGTGCTAGTGTTACTTATGCTACGAGAACTTTCGTTGTAACATTAGGAGCTGCTTCTGATAATCTGGGTTCTCCAATAAGTTACACCATTAGCGGAATAGCAAGTAAATACACCACACTTTTAGGACCTTCTGGTGTTTCACCAGGAAACATTACTATTAACGCAAACAATGGTACGGCTGGGCACTATATGACAATAGACAATCTGAAAGCTGCAGCATTAAACGGAACTGCACATTCGGACACCAACCCCTACAAAGGAACGATTGATTTACAGGTAACTGCTACAAATGGTAAAGGTTCATCTAAAACCGAAACGGTAGCTATCCCGATCGATTTAGGAATAGACGCTCCTGTAAATGGAACCCCTAGTGTTTCTATAGCCGCTGCTTCTTACTACACGATAAATGCAGTTAACTACATTTTCCCTGAATACAAGCCTGTTTCACTGTCAATCCCAGGAGCAATTAAAGATATGCTCGGACGAAATTGTAGTTATGACGTAATTATAGTAGAACCAAACAGCCAAGGTATTATTAAAAATACAGGTATTGTTACTGCTGCGACTACAGTAACTGTTAATCATATAGAAGCCGGATTGTTAACTAGTAAGAAAAACGTTTCCTTCTATGTAAGAGCACAGACGTTAGGAAACACAGGGAAATCTTCTGCAGAAACTCCAACAGTAGATCTTCACTACTATAAAAAACCAAGTGTTACATCAAGTGACTTATCTCGTATAGTTGGTAAAGCAACCTTCAAAGTTAATATCACTCCTAACACCTCATTGGCAGGATCTACAAATACCTCAACAATGCCATCAGGATATACAAAAGGAACTTCAACTATAACTTCCGGAGTAGAGTCTTATACAGTAACAAGTAGTACAACTCTTGCTGATTCCTATACTGCGACAATTTCTGTTGTAGTTCGTGATTCAATAGGTTATATATTAGCTGGTTCGAATGATGTTACCCTAAAAGTTACTATTCCTACATTTACGCCTGCATTATCTATCCGTGAACGAGGGGTAGGTATTAATGGTTTTGCAGGAACGACTGAAAAACTTTATGTTGGTGGTAACATAAAACTTACCGGAAACTTAATTGTTGGTGGAATAATCGACATGGGTAATACCAATATCGAAAACGTAAACCATATTACAATCACTGATCCAGGTGGTGGAGAAGGACTAGAATGGAAAGACCCTACAAACAACTGGAAGATAGTAGTTGCTCCAGACAACCTTGGAAATGCTACAGGTGACTTACAGTTTGCTCGAAATGGAGCAAGAAGAGCCACAGTGAGAGCGAATGGTGAAGTTGCATCGGTAGGTGGATTTGCTACAACAAACCCTGGTAATACTTCAGCATCAATTTCATTAAACTTCCATAACAATATCGCTAGACTTCGTACCGGTGGAAGTGGTGCTGGTGCAGATAATGGGTTAGAAATACAAGGGACTGGTGATGTTGTTAGGTGGAAAGTAGACGGTGCAGCAAACGTATCGAACTACGGAGACCTAAGAATGTACAACGGTAAGCAAATTCAATTCATGAATAGCTCAGGTATGGCAATGGACGGGTACGGGAACATAAAACCTAGGGATCCTGCAAGTCATGGAGCAGGTGCAAGCTGGTGGGTATCTGATGTGAATGGTACCCAAGTAATTAGGGTTAACACTGGTAGTGCTGGTGGTTATGCTGAAATCATAAGTAGACCATTTACACAAGTCACAGCATTCACTAATGGTTGGACTCAGTACGGCGGATTTGGTGGGGTCGGATACACCAAAGATGCAGCAGGTTTTGTTGTGTTACAGGGATTACTAAGAGGTAATAGTGGTACTACTGGGTCCGCATTCCAATTACCTGCTGGTTTTAGACCAGACACAACACTTATCTTTAGCGCCGTTAATGGTGTTAACGGTCATTCTCGTCTTGATATAAATGCAGATGGAACCGTTGTAATGCAAGGTGGTGCCCCTGATTTCTGTTCTCTAAATGGAGTTAGATTCCTAGCTAGACAATAAAGGAGGGTTGTTATGGAAAACTTAGAAAATATTGAAGTCGTAGGTGAGGTAGAGATTATAGAGGAACCTATTATTAATTTTCCACCTATTCCTATAGACACAGGATTACCATGTTGGGAAGTAAATGAAGAAGGCTATGTGATTGAACATTATTTAATGTCTGAGGACGAAATAGAAAAAGCCCTATCTGAAGGGCGAAGAATTATTAAGTTTTGCTGGAAAGAAAGTTTTTACAAACCACGATTCGATGAAACTTTAAATGAGTGGGTTGAAGGTGCAGATATGGAAGCCGTTTTAAATGATGTTAAGACAGTAAAATTTAATCAATTAAATGAGGCATGCAATAAGGATATCTCAGGTTACTTTGATGCTCCTGTCGGTTCAGAAACTTATACGTTTTCGTTTGATACAGAAGCACAATCTAATTTTATTGGCAGCCTAGCATTATTTAACGAAGGGCTTATGACAGAAGTTGAATGGACTGCATGGAAAGGTGATAAAGCTCATAGAGTTACTTTAAGTAAGGAGCAGTTTCTCAATGTAGCATTTTTAGCATATCGAGAAAAGGATGCAAAGATATCTAAGCTAAGAAATGTACTACAACCAAGAATCGAGGCCTGTACAACTATAGAAGAAGTGCAGGCTATTTCTTGGGACGAAAAACCAACACAACTAGCTTGATATTTTAATAAGTAGTCCTTATGATGTGTTCAATAAATAACATGTTCCAAATGTTCAATAGGAGGAAAAACAAAATGAATCAACAAGGGAATACAACAAATTTAGATGTGAATCTATTAATCAAAGAGTATGAAGATACAATTATTAAGTTAATTAGTGAAAACGTTAAATACAAAACACTTCTAAAACAAAAAGCTATTGAGGAACAGCAACGTCAGGAAGAAATGATGCGACATGCAGCACCACCTGCACCATCTGCAGTTCCGACCGAAGAAATCGTAGAAGCAGGAGAAGTAGCGTAACAATAACGGATTATATATTGACTGGTTATATACGAATGGTTACGTTCATGAGGGAGCAAAAGCTCCCTCTTATTTTATTTTGGAGGTGTTTTTCTGTATGACACAGGTACGAATTCGTTCTATTACAAAAGACGAGAAATCTCCCTGGGTTTATATTCAAGAAGAGATCAGACAGGAAACTCCAAAAGCAAATGCATTCCAAGTAAAAGCCGAACCTGTTACAAGACGAAATTCTAAGACAAATCAATATGGACGTTTTCGTTACAGTGAAATGCAATATGGAAGAATTGAAGCAATCTTAGCTTCTGCTTTAGAGATAAGTAAATCTCCTATGAGAATAAGAAACCAAAATGGAGAATGGATTTATATTCAGAAAACAACTATCGATGGCGCTTGTCCTGCTATTCGGATACGAAACCGAAATAGTGAGCAAGTAGGTCCTTGGGTTTATATCCAACATAAGGAGGTGTAGGTATGGAGTATTTACACAATTATTTATCGGTTCTGCCTGATTACGACCGCAAAGAAGTAGAGCAGTTAGTACAAGAAAATATGGATTTGTTTGATGTAAAAGTTATAACAAAAGAAGAGTTTGAAGCACTCATTCAACAACTTGCAAATAGACAAGAAAAGGTTACGACTCTTACACCAACTGATGAAAAAGTAGATGCCGAACATTTTAATCAAATGCATTCGAATGTAGCTTTAGATTTAAAGCGACTTTATAACTCACATCTTATCGTTGAGAAAGTAATAGCCAATTATGACAGAATTCTTCGAGGAACATTGGATGATGTGAAAAGGGAAGTGGACTCACTTTCTACTCGTGTTGAGGAATTAAACCTCAAAGCAAAAGGAGAAGATGGGTTAGTTGTAAAAACATATGGCTTTGAAGAAAAAGAAAAGAGCTTGTATATGGAAACAGATCGTGACCAATACGCTCACTTATTCTTAGACCGCGACGGCAAATCCTTACCAAGTGCATCATTAAATCGTAGCTTCCATCAACACTATCTGTCTCTACCTATTAGAGAAGTAGAGGATGCTCTGCAAAACTCAAATGGGGCAACAACTGCAAAGATTGAAATTATGTATCAAGCACCAAATAGTATTTCAGACAGAAACCATCCATTGGAGCATGCAATAGATGATTCACTTGAGACGTATTGGGCACAAGCAGTTAAAACAAATGCACCTGCTTATACAGAAATAACAAAACTATAGAAAGGAGGAAAGTGGATGCCTACTCCCATTTATATCGAACAGCATTATTCATTATCTGTATCTGAATTTGAAGGACTATGGGAAATGACATTTATGCACCCATACAATCGACAAGAACATTTCAGTATTTACCTAGTTGCTCCTAATAGTGACTATGAACATGCTGAACTGGATGATCGACCGATTGTAGAAGCTGGGCCAAGACTAACAGAAGTATTAAAGCGACTACTTTATAAAATCGAATACTACCCGTACTCTTGGGACTTCGCCGGAAAGAAAATTGTTTCATACGGATACGATTTTGAAACAGACTTCACAGGTACGAGTTTGACCTATATTGACTTAACAGAGATTGCTCTTAAAGAAGTAAATGAATACTACAACTTCTTTTCTGAATTAGAAACAGATGTAGTAGATGAAACAGAAAAGGTCAGTGGAAAAGGTGTTATGGCCAAACTAAAAATAACATTAGATAAGCCTAAAACCGTAAATCATTTATCCGTTGATTTCTTCACAGAGTATCCAATTGAATTAATGTCATTGATGTATCAAGTTGACCAAAATGAAGAATCCACTACCTATGAAATTCCTCTTTCAAAAGCGGTTCAAACAAATGGATCCATTTATCTTCATTTCTCTCCTGTATTTGCAAAGACATTCTATTTAATTATTAAGCAAGAGTCTTATACATTACTAGACCAATCAAAGACAGAAGAAGAAGTAATGGAAGCTGAGTTATGGAATCAAGCTTCAACAAGAAGCCAATCTATTTATGAATCTGCAGTTGGAGAATATGTAGACCAATTATTCTCTTCTAAGTCTGGTATTCAGTTACATCAAGAAATCTTAGACAGCTACCAAAACACGAATGTAAATCACGCGCCAATCTCAGCAGATCCTATGAATCCATACCGTAGTGATTTTGAACAAGCCAAAAAATCTTTAGATAGTCAACAACGATAGAAAGGAGGATTTAGATGGTTAACAGTTTTGAAAGTGCAAGCAAACCAAAAACAACTTTACTGCAAGGTCAAAGTGCTACAAGTAGTACAACACCTGGGCCACTTCCTCCAATCGTAGAAGGAGTTGGCTCAAGTAACCGTGTAAATAGTTCAACAGAATATGTTTATCAGTATGGGGTAAAGAACCTGCAGCTAAATCATTCTCTATATGAACAAGCAGGAATTTTTGTTACAAAACCAATTGAAGTAGAGGGGAATATTGTAGAGGTATCACTATCTACTTTTGAAGATCATCCACTGTTTAATGAGTTAGATGGAATGGCTACAGACCGTGTTACTTCTATTGAATACTACATCTCATTAGAAGAGAATCCTTCACTTAATGATTGGGTTTCAATTCTTCCAGAAGGTACAAAGAATGTAAAATGCGAAAAGCTTTTCTTCCGTGGTTCAAGTGCAGAACTTCGATTCCATGCAGATATTAGTGATGAAGATAATACGAAAGTATACCGCAACAACATCTTAATGAATAGAAGTGATTGGTACTTTACAGAAAGAGGAGCTGCTATTCAGTTAGCTGTACCTCATGACAGTAGTTCAATCTATACAATTGATTACGTACCAAATGCCAATCTATTTGACCCTTGGACAGTTAAGGTAGGAGATCGATTCTCTAAGAGAGTTCGTAAAGTAGAGTCTTTCCCAAATGGAACTGATTCTAATAATACAATTAAACTTTCTAAGTATCCATTTGTTGATTATAAACAAGTGAATAGTGGAGAGAACTATGATCCGAATACAAGTGATTACAGACCAATCGATGTATTCCTAACAGATGGAGCAATCGTAGTAGGAGGCGGAAAGATTCAATCAGAATTCTTCCCAATCTCTTACTCAAGTGAAAATGAATTCACAACAAAGAACCGTACAGATTATAAAACTAGCAAAGATGCATTTTTAAATAAGTACAGTATTGTTCCGGATTCTGTTTATAAGACATTTGAGTATAAGCAAGAGAAGAATAAACTCATCTTCACAGAAAGCTTTAACCGTTCGGATCTTTATTATAACGAAGCAACAAATCATGGTAACGCTACAGTGGTTGTTCACTACGATTATCTAGTGACAAACTTCCGACTAAAAGTTATCTTACGTAAAAACGTAGGTGATGAACTAGTGGTAACGCCTATGGTTGATAGCTACCAATTAAAATTCAAAGTTATGAAGTAGGGAGGTGCAAGGATGAATGCCCCTGTTATTGAATCTAAAATATTAGAGAAACAAAGAGAGTATCTTTTAGAGCAAGCAAAGCTACGTTTAAGTAGTTCTGCTACAAAAGAAGAGGTATCTCAATTAGCAGATGAAATCTTTTACAGGTATCAATCTTGCATAGGTAAGCCCTTATTCCAAGCACAGAAAGTTGTGTATGGAGAATTGCCTTTCCTTGAAGATTACTATAGCAACAACAAGGAAATGGAAACGGATTTAGGTATTTTATTCTCAGAACTAAATACCATTGCTACTTACCTAGTGGATTACTTTAATTATTCTCAAAGTGAGAAAGACAGAATCTTAGCTATCGTTCGTGGTATTAATGGAGTTGTATCAGACCTTCAAATGTTAACAGAAGAAACAACGCCTAATACGGTTTATTTAAAAGAATCGTTTACGAATTACGATAACGTAGATACTGTTTTAACTCCAGTAGAAAACCGAAGCATGATCCACACACAAGAAGGAGTATTAACTCTTCGACGTACAAATGCTTTAAATAGAAGCATCGGAAGCAAAGTCCGAACCATAACTGGTAACGGTATTGCAGGGACTTATTATCTATCTCGTAAAGTTAAATCAGATTCAGAATTTGAAAACTACGAATATGTTTCTTCTCAAATCAAGAACGATGATCCAAAAGCATTAATCGATGGAAACCCTGACACAGTATTTGAATTCGAGATGGTCAACATTCCAGAGAGCTATAAGAAGCAAGTATTCTACTACGATGTTGAATGGGCAAAAGGAAAAGAACATGACGATCTATTACGTGTAAAGATTGTAGTTCAATTACCTAAGAGCGAGACAATCAACTGGATTAATTTAAATCCTTATCATGCTGCAGGTAGCCCAGGTACAGTTAATGTGTATTCTATTCGAACATCTAATGACGGTATTGAATACCAAGGTCTTTTCCAAAATGACCAATTTGTATTAAACCAAGAAATCAATAAAACACCTCAAAGCTACAGAGCAGAGGATTTATTTGATGGTAGCGAAAACTTTGCTAAAACAAAATTTTCTGGCCAAGGTGTTTGGAGCTTCCCATCAAGAGAAGCAAAATACATTGAATTCGTATTAGAACAACCTAACTCTTATAAAGAATTGTTAGGGCAAGAAGCTTTCTATAGAAGAAAAAAGGATTCTGCTTCATTTACTCGTATTCGTAAACAAGAAGTACCAAGCAATATTGTTGATGAAAAATACGGTATCCATACTGTTAATAGCGACTATGAGATTAAAAAAGTATTAGAAGCTATTGAAGGTTGGCGTTACGCTATTGGTGTTCGAGATATCGATATTATGAGTTTTGAATTTGCTGAAACAAGTGAGTATATTAGCAAACCGTTTCTACTTGAAGATGGTATTAAGAAAGTACTTCTATACACAAACGAAAAAGTTCCTCCTATGTACAAAGAGAAGGTAAGTGAATCTAATGATTGGGTTCAGTACTTTGTTTCTTTTGACGACATAGACTGGCACAGAATCTCTCCACAACATCAGCAACCGGTAAACGATAAGTTCCCAGCAAAGATTCTTTCGATTAATGATAACGAATCTGATATTGAAAATGCGTTTGCTCTTCACAAACAAAACCTTCAATTAAAAGAACTTCCAAAGCAAGTGCGATTAAAAATTATTATGAAGCGACCAGAGAAAACAACAGAAGATGAAATACCTCTTCTTCATACAACACCACTCGTTGAAGACTTCGCTTTAAAAATTCTTACAGAACAGAAAGGGGTGTAGGAGATGTCTATTAACATTCGTCAAAAACGTTTTACTGTAGCGGTGAACCAAATCCTTCAGGAAGAACTTCGAAAGGGGAATCTTCCTACATCCAAGGAGTTCGGTTCTCGTTTAAATAAATTATTAAGAGACCAAGACCTAGGCTCTCCTGAGTATACGTTCAAGCGTATTCGTAATGGTGAACTAGCTGAGTCCGACTTCTACAATGAGGTTGTTAGCAAGATCCAAAAGGACTTGATGATTCTTTATGAAAATACAATCGCTGTTCATGATCAGTTAAAAGGAAAGTTTAATTGGTTTGAGGTAGAAAAGAATCGGTTAGAGTATGAGGCTAGAAGATTAGAAACGGAATTAAAAGAGAAGATATTGCTGTATGGTAAGACGGGTTACTTAACTAGCATCTTTGATACATTTGACGATTTATCTAAAATCGATTCAGAAGACAATGTATCTATCGATATAAAGAACCATCAAATCACACTTAAGAAACAGGAGAACACTTCATTCTTAATTAATCCTGCTAGTGAAATTAAATTCGTTATGCCAAAAAACTCTGCGAGTACATTTAAAAAGATTCCTATTTCAGGGAAGATTGAACAAGCCTTAAATGTAAATACAAACGAAACATTCCAAGAAGTATGGCTATCGAAAACAGAAGGTCCAGCTGATGGGTATGTAGATATCACATTCAATGATAAACAAGTATTAAACCGAATTGATTTAAGCATACATACCATTAAGGATGTTACGGTATATATTGAATTCACGCTAGATGGATTAAACTATTTCCACTTACCATATTATCCAGAAGGTAAGCAAACGGGTAATAATGTATCTTTTTATTTCCCAACAACAGAAATGAAGAGTATGAGGATTTGGATTCGTAAACAGGAGAGCGATAAAGAGCTTGTACATCCTGAAGGTTATTCTTATCAATACTTATTTGGAGTTAAGAAAATTCAATTCTTCCAACTAAGCTATCCGGAAAGAGGAGAGGTTGTTACAAAATTCCTTACTCCGAATACAGATGAGACATTCTCTATTGGTAAAGTATCATTAGTTACAGAAGAAGAGATTCCCGACGGTACAGATATTGAGTACTTTGTACGTGTAGACGATAGGGAAGAGAGCTGGAAACAGATATCTCCTGTTAATAGAGAGACTGCACAGGCACCTAACTTAATTGATTTCAAGTATGTTGTTCATGCTAGTCCAACAAACTTAGGTATCCCAGAGAATACTGGTGGCCAAGAATCTGAGATTATCGAACTACAAGCAAATGGAATCGCATTTTATACATTAGGCTCTATTGAAAAACGTAAGATCGTTCCGCGAACAGAGCGTATGTATATGGGTAAAGATGCTTGGAATGTTCAGAAGACAGTAGTAAACTTCGGTGAAACTCATATCCCTTCATTAGATGACTGGAAACAACCATCAAATGATATTGTTCGAAATGTAATTCCGATTAAGGAAGGGAATCGTGGTTTGATTCTACAAGATGAACAATTCACGCAGCATACACAACTGTATTATGGAATGGGTATTTTCTATGAAGGAAAAGAACAAGTACTTCCTACGATTCCATCATCTACAGAACCAATTGCTATCTTCTTAAATGGAGAAAAGTTATTTGAGGGAATACCTTCTTCTCAAACTAATGTGAACTACAAGTTCAAGCAAGGGTGGAATGACTTAACTGTATTGGTCTATGTACAGAGTTTAAATAAGGACTGCACGATTGATTTAGGATTTGATCCGATTCGTGTAAGTACTCATTGTTATTCTTCAAGCCAGTTCTTAGAAAAGGTTTCCGTATTTGATTTACGATACAACACAAAGAATAACGATTGGTCTAAGTACGCTCTTTACGAGAAAGATGGAAAGGTCTATATTGTGGTTAATCATTCACTACCTGGTGTAACATATGACCTTTACTATGACTACGTAGATGAAGTCGAACACCGAGATATTCAATTAAAAATTGCTATGAAACAATTCTCCGTAGGGCAGTATACAACACCTGTATTACGCCGCTACACATTACAATTTAGTTAGGGAGGAGCAACTATATGAAAATCGAAAAGAAATATAAACCTTCCTTTCATAAAGCCAATGCTCGTTACCGTGGTGTAACTGAGCTTTCCCAGTATACGAATTTTGTTCTTGAATCTGCTCATGACCTTTTACTATTAGGACACATTACAGAAGGAAATGAAGCAACGAATAAAGATGGCCATAAAAAAGAAATGTACAATAATTTCGTTTCTATCATGACAGGGGATAAAGAAGTAGGGAAGTCGAATGTATTTACGGCTTCCACGCTTCAAAAAATCGACTATTCACGAACAGTTCCTGTTCCTGGATTAGATAGTTGGAGTCCTTTGAATGGCTGTACAAAAACAGCAGCCGGTGACGCAATTAAGCTTTCTTCAAATGGATTACTAGATCCTGTAGGAATGTATAGTACTCTTTATGTAGAACCAGGAGACAAGCTGTATATTCGTATGAAGGTAAGAAGTACAGGTGGTGCTTCGGACTTTACCTTTGGTTCAAACAATATGCGTATGGGACCAGATAAGAATGGTGATACAAGAAAGGTTCCATTACCACAAAGCAATGATTTTATCACTATCGATTACGTGTTACGTTTCCAATATGCTGAATCAGTATCAATCAATATAAACGTTCATGAAAAACCGAATGTGTTAAAGGCAGCAAACATCGAAGTAAAGGATCTTGAGATATATTACTTCAATGAAACACCGATTCAAGTTTCATCTTTTGATATGGTTATTAAACCAAATGTTGATGAACTAGAAGAAAAAATCAATTCGATACGATAGGGAAGGTGAGTACATGCGCCCGATTACATTAAGAAATCCGAATCTAAATAAAGGGCCTAGCTCTTCTGAAGAATTTAATAAGTTACGTAATGACATCCAAACAGACATTACAACTTTGTTTGACATTGTGAATGACCATGATGGTGTAATCTCTGAGAACATGGATCATATCTTACGTGAAAATTACTTCTTACAAAACCGTCTAAAGAAATTAGAGGGAAGAGTGTATGAATTAGAAAAGGATTATCAAAACAATAGCATAGCAGGGGAGAGTATCCTTACTCGATCTTTCTATCATGCAAGCAATATCATTTCCTCAAATGCAAATAGCCCCGTTAATGTAGATACACTACACGGACTTATTACTCCAGTTGTTGTAAGATCTCATGATAAGATTGCCTATAAAAATGATTTAGGTGAGTACATACTACCTAGCAACCTAGAAGCAAACGTATATGAGTCATCAGATGTAGAGCCAATTGATGAAGAAACAAAACAACGTAAATTCTACGAGGTAGATTCTAGTGGTATTACAAAAGCATTTGATGGAGACAAGAACTCGTTCTGGGTTCGCCAATCTGAGACAAATGAAAATAAATGCGTAACAGAAGTGTATGGATTGATTCATGTGAAGATCCCACAAAACATTTCTAATAACATTTATACAAATACAATTACTCTTCATCCATCTCCAGAGTACTCTATGAGCGTTCTTGATATTCAATACAAGAATCAGAATGGGGAGTGGAGGCGTATTGAAACTTACCCAGTAAAAAAGGTAAACAATACAGATATTCCGGAAGAGATTGTTGAAGCTGGTAAGCTAGTATTTTCATTCCCAAGACGACAAGTAACAGAACTGCAAATCAAAGTAAAACAACCTTACTGGTTCAAGCACGATAACAAACGAATCTTTATGTATGGATTCCAAGACATCGTTGTGGAGTACCGTGAGTATTCCCAAGATACTGCAGAGTTTACAACAAAGTTCTCATTAGAAGGAACAGATCGTCGTTTCACAAATGTAAACACACCAAAGGTAACAGTACCAGTTGGATGTCCACCATTTAACGACTACACTGTAAAACATGAATTGTATTTTGATGAGGGGTTAACGGAGAAGTTTGATTTCTCAACAGACATTTTCCAACCAATTCAATCTGTATATGTAAAAACACTTTTAAAAACAGCAGGGGACCAGGTACCATTCTTACGTGAGATTGAGTTACCTTATCGACATGAAGAATTAGAAGTGTTATAAAAAGAGAAGGGAGCATAACCGAAATGGTATGCTCCTTTTTTATTTAAAACTTTATCTTTGAAACTTCTTCTAATAAAGCTTTCTTTTTATTCTCATCAGTTGTTGTAAAAGCTTCATTAATCATTCCTGCAGATTGAAGGAACTTCTTAACTGCTTCTAACTCTTCAGGTCTAGATTCTTCGTTTTCTAAAACTTCTAAAGCATATGTAATTGAAGTAGCAAGTGAAACCGTTAAAATTTCCATATTATTATCTCCTTCTAAATGGCTTTTAATATGTATTTCTACAGGTAGCGAATAATACCTTTTTAATTGTTTAAATCATAAATCATACCAGCAAAAAATATTCCAATAATAATAAGTGCTATAAGAGCAGTTAATAACATTTTCCCAAGAGGGCCAGTTAGAATTTCATGTAACATTCCTTTTGCATGCTCTTGAGGTTTTCCCCTTAAAGTGAGGGAGAGGATGAATGTAATTATTAATAAGAAAAATGCCGCGATTAAATATCCCATTGTTTATGTATCTCCTTAATCTAAGTTGTCCAATACATTATATCAGTTGGAACATCTTAAGTAATCATATTTTTATCTACGTACAAGTCTTATTCTATTAAATTGGACAAGGTTATTATTCGTGTCATGTGCCATCACTTTATCGACGATCCTGACACCAATATACTCCTTGAAATCCTCGTCACCATCTTTAATCTTTTGTTTAATCTCAGCAGCTTTTTGTTTGCAAAATTCATTTGTATAATAACCGGTGCACCATAAAAGTGTTTTACTTCTATCAGCCATAATTACACCGCCCTTAAATCAATTTTAGAATTTTTACGTGAGTATGAACCTTTGCCTTTTTTAGCTTTGTCAGCTCTTGCTGGTGGGGGCATAGTTCCACGGTTTTGTGTCATAACACCAATACGCTTAGTTTTATTCTGTTTATTCTTCATAACAAATTCCTTCTTTCTTAATAACAATAGTGAATAGAAAAAGACAGCCTGCGAACGGCTGCCTTAATCCTTAGGGAGGAAAATAATGATTTGGTAAAGTAGATAGGTTTTAAACAAGTTCGAATTTCACCGGGAGGTGTGAAAGCGTAAAACTTGCGAGGTAACTTACTCTCTTAATAAAACCTTTTCACTGTGCATATGCAACTTTGTATTACATCAAAATTTCCGGATGATACATTTGAATGTGTTTAGCATCATCAAACGTATACGACGACATAAATTCTAACGTATTTTCATAATCCGTATGTTGCTTAACGTACAAACCTAGTGCGATAAAATTAACGGTTAATGTTTGGTTGTAACCGATACATAAATCAATTTTCATGGTAAAACCTCCAGTAAAAATATATGTAATTACCCCAAAGAGGGGATTAAAGTAACTTTCGCACTCTTTCAACATAATACCAATTTAGTTGAAAGACCTCGCCTGAAAATAAAACCAGGGGAAAAATCCCCTGATTATATTATTTTTTATAGTTCTTGTTAAGTTTTGTTGTAAATTCAAAATCATCTTTGTTTTTAATAATGTTCATTGGAAAAACAGATCTACAAACAATGAGTGTAATCATAGTTCCTGTTTTAATAAAAATGTGAGGATATGTTGTAGCAAATGATGTATACTCATAATTTTGACCTACGCCGCTATCAATAACTTCATCTAAAATAGATCTTTTAAATGAGTCAATATACTTAGCTTCTACAAAAGGATCTAGTTTTACAGGTGACGGAACATACTTATCCAATCGGACAAAACATCTTGTGACCTCGTCAATATCAAAAACAGCTTGACCATTTTTTGCTAATGCATGTTCAACGCGAAGAGCTTCATCATTTTCTAAGTTTAGTTTTAAATCCATGTGAAAATTCCCCCTAGGTTTGATTGTGCAGAACATAAATATATTCTACATAAAACAACAAAAATCCTTTTATTTCTTAATGGGCGACACCAACCCTTTACCATAATATTATTATGTTAACTCTTTCTACTAAAAACGCTTATTGTTGAAAGACGTCGAACCATTAAAAACTCC
Organism: Bacillus sp. SRB3LM; assembly: GCF_015712745.1. Classification (NCBI taxonomy): domain Bacteria; kingdom Bacillati; phylum Bacillota; class Bacilli; order Caryophanales; family Bacillaceae; genus Bacillus; species Bacillus sp. SRB3LM. The sequence continues at coordinate 112,142 of NZ_VWVQ01000002.1, read as the reverse complement.
CTTATGCAGCAACAAATAGCTTCTCTTGAATAATAGCATTTGCTTTCTCTGCTGTAATTTTCTGAATTTCTCCGTTATTAATTAGATAGAAATACTTATTCCCCACAATGTATGATTTGTATAAATCAAAATACATAGGATTAAACTTATCCTCTAAAGGAATATAGTGTGTTCCACTATTTCTTAATAACCAAAGTCCCTTCTTATCCCCTGTTAAGTACGCATGAAGATCATGTAGATAAAAGTCATTGGAGTAGTGGCTTACATGACTTGTCACTATCTCCTCCATCGCTAACAACTCAGGATAGTCTTCCGGGTTAATGCCTGCTGGGAACGCCCAGTGTTTTACTTCGTATTTCTCATTCAACGCTCTAGTAGTGTCATATAGCTCTGATAATGCAGGGTTCTTTAACCCACTACGTCTACGAGCCCATTTGTTTTTTACACGCGCATAAAATTTAATATCTTCCATTAATAATCTCTCCCTTTTATATAAAATAAAAAAGCCCCTATCTCATAGGGACTCTTCATTATTATTCGTATACTAAGAACTGCTCTCTTTCTTCATCTGTTAAATCTTTTGGTTCTACTCCACGTTCGTTACAATATTTAAACAGCGCTCTTACTTTTACTCTTGGTTCTTTTTTATCGCTTGGTTCTACATATACTCCGTCGGGAAATCCTCTTTCAAATCTTTCTGCTTTGTTAATCATAGCACCACGCACCTTTTTTATAGTATGCCCAGTCAATGAATTCTTAACAACTCCAACTCTAACAGCCGAATTTCTAGCTAATTTAACCATTTTATAACACCTCCCGGAAATTTTGTAGCGGCCAAGCTTTGCCCAATAGGTTCGTCAAAAACAATCATCTGGCTTCCTTGTGATAATTGTTTTCCTCCTAAGCGTATATAGAAAGGTATTGTGTCCGTCTTGGAAGTTAAATACATGTGTCCATCGCATCCTTGCTCTAAACTATACTGACAAGCGAATGCTACTAGGTTGTATCCTACACCTGTATATATTCTATCTTTATTTACGCCATTCCTTTTTAGACCTCTAACATGATATTTATTACAATCCGCACATTCTGCAGATTTAAGATGTACAGTATACTCAGCCTTATTTACTTTAAGAGCAATAACGCCCTGAACTTCTCCTGGGTACTCGAATGTTTCCAGGGTAAAAACTTCAAAACCTTCTTCAAGATCTTTTTTAAAATCGAAAACCCACTTAGGAGGAACATACTCTCCTACTTCACTAGGACCTATTTTGCGATAATAGCACTCAGTCCACTTCTTGGTTTTATAGTTGTATATCATTTTTATCAATTCTCTTTCTAGTATTGTCTTTATATTATAACATAGATTGGAATTATTTTGGGCGTTTTACCAGTTGTGAGTGGGTAAATCATCGATTATTTCAATATCTCTATCAAGCATAATCCAAGAGCATTCCTTCCCCATTGCATATCCAATTATGAGCACCAACGACTCTGGTAATAACTTACCTATAAGCATTTCTGGATACAGTGGAATAAATGCTCCATACTCCCCTTTTTCATAAACAATAAGATCCATCTTATTATCTTTTGTTGCCTCAACTTGGCCATCCAACCACTTAGCTGTTTCGTAAGTAATGTGTGCGGTAGATACTTCTAACATTTTTTGAATCATATTATTACTCCCCTTTCAACCCTTGATTTCTTTAAAACGAGTCATTGATTTTCGATGTAATTCATTTCTTTTTTTCTCGCCTAATTCTTCATCTAAGATTTGAATTAAGCAATCATATCTAAGATCCGTTTCTCTATTCAACTTATCAACTAGTTCTTTGATTTTGTTCCAATCATCCATTTCTATTCTCACCTTTCTATATAAGAAAAGGACCGCTCATTAAAGAGCAAGTCCTTGTTTATTGATATCCATTAACATCTTATTGATCTTGTCATAATCAGCTTTTGCAGGAAGCTCTGACTTCTCATAAGCTGCAGCTAATTCATTGTCGTACATTTCAACCATTTCTAATGCTTCTTCGAAAGTGTATTTACCATTACGACAATCTAATAAAAGCTCACGATTTGGACGATATGTACTGTAGTCACCTGTCTCCAAGATCTCTGTTGCACTTGTTAGTAATCGGATACTGTGCATAAAGAACTTTGTATCGTAGCCGTGAGCATCGATTAGGTCACGTCTACCTGTTCCGTTTGAGTTCTTATTCTTCAGCTTTTGGATTTGCGAATTCGCATATCCACCGAATCGGTACTTGATGTTTTTTGATAAGAACAAATGACGGTTATCGATTAAAATTTGTCCTAGTGGAGCGACCTTGATGTAATCCTCCGGACGAACAAACAGGATCTCGATGTTGTTAGGAACACTTTGCATAGCATCTCTAACAAACTTATTTACATGAATGATGTTTACATCGACATCATCTTTTGTATTTCTGAAGTTTTTACCACCTGATGTGTTGTACTCATTAAATGAATCCAAACCTAAGTAGTATTCAACTGGTGGGATACATACACCCTTGTAGTCCTTATCAGACGTTTCTGTATTTGTTCCATAGGCATAACTACCTGTTGGAGACAAGATGATTGTTCTATCTTCTAACCACGTTAAATTGGATTGTTCTAATTTTAAATCTGTCATTTTGAAGCCCCCTTCATTCTTTTAAGTAAATCTATTCTACCAGTAAGGATATTTAATCCATGATGGCTCAGATGTGGAATTACATCATGAAGAGTCATTAACATGATTTCCTCATACTTCGGATGATTCACAATTGTATCATCCATGTACGTCTTCTGTAACTCTTTTATAGCTTCCTCTTTTCTCTTTAATGAAAGAGAGCCGCAGCACTGTCTGAACCCTGGGTTTCTATCACTTCCACAAACACACATATTAAGCTACCTCCTTCAAGGCTTGTTGCTCCTTAATTTGTTCTGCAATGGCTGAAGCAACAGCAGCAACATGAATACATTCCATATACAAATCGTCTGCATCTGTATCTTTCACACTAGCTAATCCTAATTCACTTTGAGCAGCTTGGCATACCTCACCAAACTCTTCACCTAAGATAGATAGCCACGTACCGATAGGATGTCGCTGGATACCCCACTTTTCATTTTGACGAAGACGTTCTTGATACACTTCTTCATTTACACTATCCATTAATTTCTCAACCTTGTTCATTGACTTCACCTTCCTCATAAAGAAGATCCAATAATTTACGGATCTTGTTACATTCCCTTTCCCCAGCATTTATATCTATATGGCATATATAAAAACTCTACAGGCTCATGTTCAATGCCACTATCTCCTGTGTAGTCGTACCAATACTCCGGAATCCACCTTACTAACACTGTATCATCCCGTGAATAAAATTCTTCCATTATCAATCACTACCTTTTATTCAGGCTCCATCTATCGTAAGCACTTCATAAGAAACGTCAATAGGCAAAATAAAAAAGAGCCCTAAACAGGGCCCTCATTCTACCAAAATATCATTACTGCAGCAGCATCTACAAATCCCCAAAATAAGAAGAACATGATACCGATGATTCCAATGAACATTCGAATCCAGTTTCTATTCTCTAAATGGTAAACTGTAAAAGCTAAACTACCTACGAACCCAAAAGCTGAAACAACTAATAGGCACATAGCACTGATTAACATCATTGTGCACCTTGGTACAGGTCGATAATTTCTCCTAGCTGGCCAGGATTATAACCAGAAGTACGCATGATTTCCTTGTCACCATCTTTTAGAATTACCACTGGAACAGAAAACAGTACATCATGTTCAGCTGCCATTGCAGGTTCTTCTTCTACATTAACAGATGTAAAATCTACACCCTCGTCTTTTAAAAATCTTTCAACTGTTACACAAGGGCCGCACCCATTTAAACCAAATTTAATAATTTCCATTTTAAATACCGTCCTTTTTCTTGATGTATGAATTAAGCTGCATATGATGGAAGGCCTTCAAACACAAAATCTTCGTCTCGTACTTCTTCAACGTTAATGGCTTTTACATATCCATTTCCTTTAACAGAGAAGAAATCATGTTGTTTCGTTTTTGTTTGTAGTCCGTTTTGAACGATTGGATTAACATACTCATCATCAAAGTATTGGTCATATCCTAAGTTCATCATTGCTTTATTTGCGTTATAGCGTAGGAACTTGTTTACTTCTTCGATCATGTCTTGTCCAAGTGGAGCATACACATCATTCGTATAATCTAATTCATTTGCGTATAACACTTCTAATAGCTGAATTGCTTCTTTATCTACTTCTTCTTTTTCTTTATCAGTCAGCTGATTCTCGTAGATTTCTTGAGCAAAGATACCACCTGTTACTCCGTGAATTGCCTCATCCCTTAAAATTAATGCGATGATTTCACCGGAAGCAGTTAGCTGTCCTTGTCCCGCTAAGAACAATGGATAGAAGAACCCACTATAGAATAAGAAACTTTCTAAGAATACTGATGCTACTATAGCCATATATAATTCTTTTGGATCCACATCAGGTTTTAATAACTTACGATAATGACCTGTTATGATATCAGCTTTCTTTTGAAGAAATGGATTCACTTCAACCCAGTCAAACACCGCATCTACTTCTTCATTTTCACAAAGAGTCATGAAAATATGAGAATACGATTTCGCATGGATATCCTCCATCATTGCCATGAAATTAATAATGGCTTTCTTTTGAGGGTCTTCCATATGTAATGAGACAAGTGGCATACCCTCTCCACCTTGCTTTGTATCTAATAGCGTTAGACCGCCAAGAACTTTCTTGTATACTTCCTTCTGTTCTTTCGGAAGCATGTCCCAAACGTTCTTGTCTTTTGATACAGGAATCTCATTCTCTAGCCAAAATTGTTGGCGCATTTGGTTATAGATGGACTCGATATACTCTGTATTGTATTTGGTCCAGTTAACAGCTTTATGTTTCTTTAAATCTACTGATGTAGTACTAATCACCACTATTACTCCTCTCTCTTATACTGCACAAGCAATACATTCTTCTACAGTTGAATTTGATGTACGTGTATAGTAAAGGCTCTTAAGCCCTTTCTTCTCTGCATAGATGTAGTAACGAGCAAGATCTCTTGTCGAAGTACCATTTGTAACATGCAGAATACATGAAATACCTTGGTCTACGTGAGGTTGGATTTCAGCGATTAAATCAATAACCTTCATTTGATCCATCTCATAAGCAGATTTATAAGAGAAGAATGTTTGTTTTGATAAGTAAGGCATTGGATAGTAAGTAGTTGCTTTATCAGTTGAGCGAGTTTCTACTTTATCAACGATAGGCATTACGCTTGGTGTAGCGTTCTGTACATATCCTGAGCTTTGATTCGGAGCAATTGCGAGTCTATAAGAGTGGTATAAACCATCACGTTGAACTTGCTTCATTAGGCGTTCCCAATCCTCAGTTGTTGGAATCGGAATACCTTCAAACAGTTTCTTAACCTTTTCAGATTGAGGTAAGAATTCAGTTGTTAAATACTTCTCAAAGTAAGTACCTTTTGCGTATTCAGATTTCTCGAACCCTTCAAAAGACACTCCTTTTTCTTTAGCAATCTCTGAAGATTTTTCGATAGAGTGATAGTTCAGCATTGCAAAGAATACACGAGCAAAGTCTTTTGCATCTTCTGATTCGTATGGAATGAAGTTCTTAGCAAGGAATCCGTGAAGGTTCATTGTTCCAAGACCTACTGAGTGTAATGTAGCATTCGCTTTCTTAACACCAGGAGCGTTTTCAATACAAGACTTATCTGTAACATCTGTTAACATTTCCATACCAGTATGCACAGCTTCTTTTACATCTTTGTTCTCCATTACGTTTACAATGTTTAGTGAACCTAATACACAAGAAATATCATTCTTAATCCAATCCGCGACATTGTAATCGTTAATTACACTTGTCTCCATGTACTGGAATATCTCAGTACAAAGATTAGACATTTTAACGTCGCCTAAATCTTTTAATGGATGTTGTTCATTTGCATTTGTTTTATTCATAAAATAAGGATAGCCAGATTCTAATTGAATCGTTGCAATCTTAACTAACATCTCACGAGCTGTAAGGTCTAACTTACGTTTACGAACCATAGGGTTTGCCACTAACTCTTCGTACATTTTATCTAAATCCATATCGTCTAGGTGGATTCCATAAGCTTTATAAACAGTAGCAGGTGCAAATAAATACATCTCTTTGTTTTGTTCAGCTAATTGGAAGAACTTTCTCGGTGTAACTAATCCAATAGATAAAGATTGAATACGTGTCTTCTCATCGGCATTTACTTTTTTTGAATCAAGGAACTCAATTAAGTCCCAATGGAAGATGTTTAAGTAAGCAGCTCCAGCACCCGGTCGTTGGCCAAGTTGATTAATGTAAGAGAATGAATCCTCCATTAACTTCATTACCGGTAATACACCACTAGCAGCGTTCTCAATACCTTTTATAGCTTCAGTACGACCACGTAACTTACTTAAGTTAATCGCAATTCCTCCACCAATTTTAGATAATTGTTTTGCTACTGATAAGTTGTAGTTAATGCTATTTAATGAGTCATCCATTTCTAATAGGAAGCAACTAACTAATTCCCCAGCACGAGCTTTACCAGAGTTTAAATATGTAGGTGTAGCAGGTTGGTAATTTTGCTTCATGATTTGGTTCACATAACGTAATGCTTTCTTTGTATTGCCTGATGCTAAATATAAAGCAACAATTGCAGCGCGATCTTCATAATCTTCTAAGTAGATTTTCTTATCGTCTGAACGTAATGAGTAGTCCTTATAAAACTTTGTAGCAGCCATGTAGGATTGAAATTCGAACTTATGAGAATAAGCCATTTCATAAACAAGCTGTACTTCTTCCTCCGTATATTCTCCGAACACATTGTAGTAATAATTGTGTTCAATTAGGTATTTGATTTTTTCTAATATCGAAGCAAACTTTAATTGCTTTGTTTTTACTTCGGCAAGAAATACCTCTAAAGCTTCTTTGTCTTTTGCAAGTTGATAGAATCCATCTTTTAAGATCCCAACTTCATTGTTTAATGCAACGTGAGACATAGTTCCTCTATCCTTTCTCTTGTTATTTGTATATCTTTTCTTGTTCCGCTTAATTCAAATTGATGAATCAGCGGTACGTGATATTGCTCTGAAATAATTCTTCCCGCAGCTGCAAAGTTGTCGCCCCAATTACGGTTACCACTACTTGCAACTCCTTGTAAGAATGAATTATTGGCTTGTAGAAATGACTGTGTAGTTTCTGGAACCTGACCAAATCCTGATGTATAAGTAATCAATATGAAAGGCTGTTCCATAACTAAGTCGGGTGTAATTTGTACAGCTGGAATACCGAGCTTCTTAATGAACCTCTTTACGTTTCCAGTCTTGCTGTCAAATACAATCATGTGCATCACACCTTCTTTGAAACTTTTTAAAATACAACCATTTGATTTCTAAAAGTCAATTCGAGATATGGCCTATTTTTTAGATTTTCATATGGGCATAGCCCAACATATAGATTTCTAAAAATCGAACATTCATTCTTGATTAAGGAAAAAATGAGATATAAAATAGAAGTGAGGTGAAAATAATGAGACTTGAACGCCAAAAGGATAGTGAGAAGCTAGAAAAACTACGTCCTTCGTTTCCTTACTATATTTCTGAATACATACAAGTGAGCTTAGATCAACTCACGCCTACAACAGTTCTCTCATATACAATAGATATCCAAGACTTTTTAGAATGGTTTTGGCATACTTTCGTACCGGAAAAACCGGGAATAAAAGAAATCTCCCTAGAAGACCTAGAGAGATTAATTGAGATTGATATATCGCATTACCGTTCTCATTTAAAGTATCGTGAGGATTCTCACAACAAAGGTAATAGATATTACAAAACAAAAAATAAGGACACCACAATCAGTAGAAAGATTAGTGCCCTTAGAAGTTTATTTGATTATTTAACTAAGAATACAGATCGTGAAACAGGCAGACCTTATCTAAGTAAGAATGTACTTGAGAATACAAAGGTATTCACTTCTAAAGTTTCAGTTAGAGCCAGGGCTCAAAAACTAAAGAATAACATTATAAGACTTGAGGAACTGGAAGAGTTTCAAGATTTTATCCTAGTCGGATATGGTAATGAACAAATCTCCAACATGGAGAAAGCGTACTGGAAACATAATCGATATAGAGATGCTGCAATCATCTCTCTACTATTAACCAGTGGCATTCGTGTTGGTGAATTATGTAGTATTAGACTGAAAGACATTATCTTAGAATCTCGCAAGTTAGTTATAGAAAGAAAACGAAGCAAAGAAGATGTTGTTTTCTTTTCTAAACAAACGTTAGAATATATAGTACAGTACCTTGAAGTTAGAGAGGATCATTATAAAGCAGACGATAAACCGACCTCTCCTTTATTTGTTACAAAATATGCAGGTAAGATTAATCCTATCAGTAAAAACACTGTTCAAAAAATGATAATGAAATATGCTAAAATCTATGGAAAGCCCGAACTAACAGCGCACATACTACGCCATAGTTTCGGGACGAATGTATTTAAAAAGACCAGAAACATTCGAGGAGTACAAGAAGCTCTTGGTCATTCATCAATGAATACGACTCAGATCTATACTCACATGTTCGAAGACGACGAACGTGAATTAATAGATGAAGTATTTGAGTAAAACAAAAAGGCCGGGGAATTTATCCTCAGCCTTTTTAATTTAAGCCCAACACTCTTATTTGTTCAAAACACAAGCTATATAAACCTGGGCGCAATACTTCCCCTTCAATTTTAAAGGTTCTATAATCAAATCCCCAGTCAATTGTTCCGTGACATTCTACTGTATATACCTGGCCAACCTTGAAATGCTTATAGTTTCCAATACACATAGAGCGTACTAAATAAGGTTTCTCCATTATACCCCCTAACTAACTGGACCATAATGATCTTTAAGTGCTTTATCAAGCAATCCTTTGCAACGTTCCAGTTCTACTTTCATCTGTTGTTTATATCTGTTGTATTCTTTCTTACCGTCATCAGTTAATTGATAGAGAATGATTTCTTGAAAATCTACTCCCTTTTCCCCTTTTATTCTTTTCTCCCGTTTTACATATCCATCCCTTGTCAATTCATGTAATATTTTATATAGTTCCGTATGAGTTGGATGATAGCCTAAAAACTTAAACTCTTCCCTCAAGTCATTAAGATACTGTGAACCATATCCTTTATTACGATCAATTATTTTATAGATATATAACTTTAAGTATGAACGCTGTTTTAATAAGAACCCTCTATTTTGATATTCCTCCACCTATAACACCCCTTCTAAATAAAAAACCACATTCTTATCTTTCAGTAGTTAAATTAATTATACATTCCATAGCAGATTTTGTAAGCTTATTTGCTACTGACTATGCATTTAAAATAACTATTGAACATTTAGAACATGGTTGGTGGAGAACATCTTATTCATTACCTTCTGCTTTCTCTCATTTTATGACTACAGATTTCACATCTATAATCACTAACATGACAAGGACATTTAGGTTTCTTTCTTTCCCCAATTTCAACGATCACAATGGGTAAAATGGAAATAACTATAATAATAAAAAGGGTCGTCATACTATCACCTCGCTTATTAAACAGCGACTAGCTTCTGCTCTCTTAATCGTTTTATGCGTTTCTCTATGCTGATCTTAGTTCTGTTCATGATTAGACCTATTTCTTTTTGAGTTTTCCCCTCAGTGTAAAACAGGTGCCACAATTGAGCATCTTGCTCTGGTGTCCAAGGTCTCGGTCTTTTCAACCATTTCTGATAATCTTCTTTTCTTCGCTCTTCTATCCATTCCGGTTCAGGTGTTAAAGCGTATTTAGGTACTTGATACCAATTGATTAGATCTTTGTTTTCTGTCGCCCACTTCCAAAACTTATCTATATCGATATAAGTAAAAAGACGTTTCACTCCGTCCTCTTTCTTTATACGAAAATCTCTTTGCACTGTAGGCATACCATGATTTTCAGCAAGTTTTTTCACCGTCTTGCTACATACACATAAACATTGTGCTAATTCATGTATCGTTATTAATCCACTTGCTAACTTTGTATTTCCGATACCTAATTTTTCTGCTTTAGATTTAACAGCCATAGGAGTTTTGCCTAACTTTTTGGCAATCCTATCATACGAATATACTCCAATACTGTTCTCTAAGAATTCAATATCCTTTTCTGTCCATCCGTTGCTATATTGATTAGCCATAAAGTAGACTCACCTTTCTCGTAGATTATTTCTCATGATGTATAGTAATTCTGAGATAACATAAGCTATTCAGAAAAAAATTCAAGAAGTAAATTTTAACATTAAAAAAGAGAGCCGAAGCCCTCTCCTTTTCTTAACTAGTTTTCAATAATTCATGAACACTTACTAGTCCGTTACCGAACATGTCATCAGTTCCCTTTTGCCCAAGATCAACTGAATGCTCACGAATTAATTGCATGATTTGATCAGGAGTTAACTTTTTACCGATGTCACGATAGCGAGCTAGAATAAGAGCAATTACTCCTGCAACCATTGGAGTAGCCATAGACGTACCAGATAGTTTCGCATAACGACCTACAGGGTATGTACTATAAATGTCTACACCTGGAGCAACTACATCTGTTTCACTACCGAAGTTAGAGAAGTTAGCTCTATCAATACTTTGATTGATGGCTCCAACCGCAATTACTTCATCGTATGATGCTGGCCATCCAACATGAGTATTCTCATTACCAGTAGCAGCAACAATAATAATACCTGCTTCATGAGCACGCTTAATTGCATTGTGCAGAACAGGACCAGGATCAACTGAAGAGCCTAGACTCATAGAAATGACATCTACTTGTTCAGAGATAGCCCAATCAATTCCTTTTACAATTGCTTCAATCGAACCAGAACCATCATCCCCTAATACTTTAGCGATGTACAATTCAGCTCTAGGAGCAACCCCAACAATACCAATTGAGTTATCGCAACCCGCAATGATACCTGCACAGTGCGTACCGTGTCCCTGTCTATCTATTATGTCAGTAAAGTTAGACGTAGTAAAGTTCATTCCTTTTTTGTAATTAGCAGCAAGATCCGGATGAGTAGCATCGATACCTGTATCTAATACAGCAACCTTAATACCCTCTCCTTTTGTTACTGACCACATTTCAGGAGCCTGAACAACATTGACACCCCAGTCAATTGTTTGAATAGGTGGCGTTGATTGAATCTCAATTACATCTGATTGGATTTTAAATTCCATTGGAAGACCCCCTATAATCATAATCGATACTAAAAGTAACCATTTGATTTAGAAGGCTCAATGAATAAGTGTATCGTCTCCCAACCACTTCACTACAAAATAAAAAGACGAGAACTAAGTCTCGCCTTTCCATTCTTATTTAAAGATAGCAAAAATAATTTCGAAGAATCCTTCAACGATAGCCCCTAGAAATTCAAAAAATGCGGACCATCTTTTTGTTCTGCGTCTAGACATTACACGAATAATCCTACCACTGTAGCAGTTAAGATTGAAGCCATAGTAGCTACGACTAACATCTTAAGACCAAACTTAGCAACAGTACCTGCTTTTTCTCCATTGATAGCTTGCATAGAGCCGCCGATAATACCAATTGAAGAGAAGTTAGCGAATGATACTAAGAACGTAGAAACGATTGCTACAGTCTTTTCAGATAGGTCAGCAATCATAGGTTTGAATTGAAGCATTGCTACGAATTCATTTGTTGCTAACTTAGTTCCCATAATAGAACCTGCAGTTACAATTTCACTTGATGGAACACCCATAACAAATGCGATAGGTGCAAATACATAACCAAGAATTGTAGTAAGATCCACTCCGAAGATACCAGCGAATGCAGCGTTGATTAATGCGATTAAAGCAATGTATGCAACTAACATAGCAGCTACGATTAAAGCAACCTTACCGCCATCAAGAGCACCTACTGAAATAGCTTCAAAGATTGATTTTGTTTGAGATACATCTTTGATATTAATCTCTTCATCTTCTTCTTTCTTAATCGGTGCAACGATTGTAGCAATGATTAGAGAAGATAAAGCATTTAAGATCATAGCAACTAAAACATATTTTGCTGGAATCATAGTCATGTATGCTCCCATGATAGCAGCTGATACAGAAGCCATTGCTGATGTACAAATGATGAATAATTTGTTGTCATTCATTTTATCTAGATGTGTTTTAACTGCTAATAATGATTCTGATTGACCGAAGAAAATCGAATTCACTGAGTTAAATGTGACAACTTTTGATAATCCAGTAACCTTAGCAAGCGCTCCACCAATACATTTAATTGCTAAAGGAAGCACTTTGATATGAGTTAAGATAGATAATAAAGTTGAAGTAAAGATAATGATCATAAGAACGTTGATGAAGAATACTGTTACGCCCTCTGGAACTAGTCCACCTACGACGAAGTTAACACCCTCAACTCCATATGATAATACTTTATTTACGCCGTTAGAAACAGCTTCTACCACTTTTAAACCCGCAGTAGTTTTGAACATAACTAGCGTTACAATTACTTGTAATACAAGTAAAACTAGAATTGCTCTGTAATTGATGTTCTTCTTGTCGTTTGACATTAAGAAGGCAACACCAAATGTAAGAATAATACCTAAAAGACCTACTAAAATACCTGTCATTGTAAAACTCCTTCTTGTTTGTTTTTTATTCGAAACAAAACATAAGCAGTTGACCTATTAAAAGTCAACTGCTTAAATGGACGTTTCATCTAGCCTTCATATAGCTATAACGTTTCACTTTTTTCAACTGCATGAGTTGTTCACAAGTAAGGTATTCATGTGGGAAAATCTCCCCACCTTGATTTGGAAATAAATCAATTCCTGCTGATCTTAAGATTTCATCTACTAATTCCGTGCAAACAAATTTGTTCTTTCTATCAAACTTGTCTATTAGTTTACTATTCGGGAACTTTGATTTTAGATATAAAGAAATTAGTCGAAGCCAATCATATCTAAAACCTTTTTTCTGATATGTAACCGCTGAAGAAATAATGGCATCTCGTTGTTCTTTCGTTAATTCATCCTTATTTCTTAACACTACACATTCTAAATCACTAGTAGAATACTTCTCTCTTACAATAGTGGACTTTGTATTCCAATCAATCTCTATGATATACCCTCCACCAACATATAAAGCTACATGAGTCCATTTAGAACCCGCCACCTTTTGGATCACCTTTGAAATGAAAGACTTTCCACTTACAACAATAATATCTCCAACAATCATATTGCTAACCACCTTTCCAGTTTAAATAAAAAAGAGGGGCCTCTAATTAGAGACCCCCAAGAAGAGAGAGAAGTAAGAAGGAGAAAATAACATAACAAACACATAAGAGGATACATATCGTATGATGAACGCTACATTATATATATAAGCTGTTGCTATATATCTCTCAACCTTCTAAGCTACGATCTCTCGACTGGATAACGATGGCATTACTATCATTAATTAGCTACTTGTAACAACTGTTCTTTCCAAGAGTTTGTAGTAATACCTACTGAAGAAACACCAATAGCTTCTTCAATTTTCATTAAGCTGATTTCTGAACCAAATTCAAAACCAGCTGATTTTGGATGACCACCGCCACCAGGAGCGATTGCTTCAGCGATATCTCCAAGATGGATATTGTCATGAATTGTACGCAAGCTAGCCTTACCGATATTTAAATCAAGAATAGCAATAAATAAAAGATGAGGATTTTCTTGGCTTAAAACATTTCCTAGTGTTGAATGATATTGGTCACCGAATACTACGCCAACCTCCATGTTTTCACCATTAATGTTCCATGTACGAACAGCCATTGTTTTAGAACGAGATTCAATATACTTCGCCTCTTTTTTGTTTTCAACATCAACAAAGAGTTTCTCCGTTTCGTTAAATGTGTATTTAACAGCCTCTGGATCATTCATATGTTCAACAATTTTTGCAAACTGCATATGCATAAATTTACTTGGACCAAATGTATAAAGAAGAGAATTTAATTCTTTTGCTTCTACATTGCCATTAGTATTCCAATCCCATGTATCATAAGCACGAACTTGTTCAATAAAACTTGCGAAATATGGTGATTCCGCAACCTCAGTGCTGAATAGTTCATTCTCTTTTAAATAGATATAAAGCAATTCAGTAGCACAAGTTTTTCGTCCATTAAGTTCACTCTCGATAAAAGCCCATTCAGGATACTTTTTGCTAATCCAGTTAGCTTTCTCATGGTGATCAAGAAGAACCACAGCAAGACCGCGTTCAAATAAACCGTTTAATCGATCTACTAGTTCTTCTGACTTTGGTGTAATATCTGTAATTAAGATTGCATGCCCATCTAGAGCTTTAGCTTCCTCAAAGAAAGTAACCAGGTCTTCTAGCTTTTTCTCGAAGTTAGAATACCCGCAATGGATAAATTCAGCTGTGTTTAGCTTAGAGACCTTTGATACGACTTGTGGAGCGTATCCATCCTTATCATTATGTGACAAATGATGAACTACTTTATCTGTTAATGATGGTAAGTTAGTAAAGATAGTCATACCTGTTCCTCCCGATTACTTACGCTTCTGCGCGTTTATTTTTCTTAATAGCATGTACAACAAATGTCATACCGAAAGTAATGATTAATACTCCGAAGAACATCCAGTGTGGAATATGGATTTCTTGCATTTGATAAGCACTGTCAGTGAATGAAACAACAAAGTTAACCATGTAATGAACCGTACCTAATAACATCTTTAGACCGATAATTGCAATAAGAACGAATGCTGTGTGTTCCATTTCTGGTACACGGTTGATTAGCTTAATGAATACTCCTGCAACTGAACGCATCATGATAATTCCAAGAACTCCACCTAAAGCTAATACCCAGAACTTGTCGCTTAATGCTAATGCTGCTGTAATGCTGTCAATTGAGAATGCTAAGTCCATAAATTCGATTGATACAACGATTGCCCAAAACTGTGATAAACGAACACCAAACTTACCTAAGATCTTGTGGAAAATTGTATTTTCATATTTATCTACGTTCATTTCTTCTTCGCCTTGAGACTTGAAGTGGCTAATAGCTAAGTGTAATAAGTACGCTGCACCTAAAACTTTAATAATCCAGAACTTAAGAATAATTGTTCCTAGTAAAATAAAGATGGCACGAAATGCAACTGCCCCAACCATACCGTAATACAATGCTTTCTTCTGCTTTACAGGGTCTTTAATTTTGCTTGCCATCATAGACAATACAAGTGCGTTATCTGCACTCAATAAACCTTCCATAAGTACCAAAATAAAAACGATATATAAATTTTCCAATTTAATTTCCTCTTCCCATGTTGTTTTGTGTGAAATAGATTAACGACGGTTCATGATTGCACGTTTGATATCGTCACCTGCGTAATCCCAAATGAAACATCCTGCAACTGCACCTAATAAGAAAACGAATAAACTCATTTTTTCTTTCCTCCAAACAATAGAATTGTGATTATAAATCCAAAAATGCCAAATAAAATATGCTGCCCAAAGGACAACATTGCTGCTCCGACACTAGTATAAGGGCGGAACAATAGCTCCACCCATACTAGTACTTTGCAAACAAAGAACATGACAACTTCTACTACTAATAGTAGAATCATAAATTTAAAGTTATCTGCGACCTTCTTTGCTTTTTCTCTCATTCAATTAACCTACTTGTAATCCGTACTCAACGATAAATGCTTCAACGCCTTTGTTGTAGCCTTTACCTTCAGCACCAAATCTCCAGTCGCCATCTTTTAAGTAAAGCTTGAACAGAAGGATTGCTGTTTCAGTTGAGTAGTTTTCTTCTAAATCGTACTCGTACATTGGCTCGTTTGTTTCGTCATTAACAAGAACTACTTTTGCATTACGAACATCACCGAAGCGTACACCATCGTTTGTGCTAGCAATGAAGTGCATCTCAGTGATATGAGCTGGAAGACGAGTGAAGTCAACAGAGATAACTTCATCAGCACCGTCTTTGCTTCCTGACATTTCATCACCACTGTGAACAATTGCTCCACTTGGATGAATAGCTAAGTTGTTTCCGTTATCGTCATAACCGAAAGCAACAATGAAGTCACGATCTTCACGACATTTACCATTAGATTGAAGAGCTACTGCAAAGATATCTAAATCGTGTTTACCACCTGTATCGAATCGGTTTTCATCCCAAGAGATCTCAGCACGAAGTTTCTTCAGTCCTGGTTGTTCCTTACGTAAATTGATTCGTTGTCCGCCTACTACTTTTTGTAAATTAACTGCCATGATTAATTTCCTCCTGTTGTATGTTAGTTTTTTGTTTGAGTTTGTTTTGATTAACCAATAATTGCTCTTTCAATTACATCAATAGAACCAGATTGAACACCTTGTCCTAAAGCTTTGAACTTCCAATCACCACTATGCTTGTAAAGCTTACCAAGAACTACTCCACGCATCCCCTTGAATTCATCCAATTCGTAGCGTACTAACTCATCGTTGTTTTCAGAATTCAATAGACGTACATATGAACCGCGTAATCGTCGGTCATTAAAGTCATTTGCTCCTGAGAAGATGTTCGCAATAACATAAATCTCTTTAACAGCCGGATTCAGTTTTTGAAGATCTACATAGATTTCCTCATTATCTACTTCACCGAACTGATTGTTACCGCTGCGGTCATCACCTGCATGATAAACACCTTGAGCATTGCGTTTAGCATAGTAAACACGGTCTACCTTACGACCTTTTTCATCTAATAGGATAACTGCAGAGTCAACATCAATCGCTCCAGCAGACATATATGAATCACTAGAAGATGAACGGCGACCACCACCGAAGATTGCAGATAAAAGACTTACTTTTTCCTTTTTCTCTTCCTTCTTCTCAACTAATGCTCCCCATCGCAACCCTAGAGTTACCTTTTTTAAACCTGCATTTTCTTTTGCTAGTACGACTGTTTGACCAGCCTTAATAAGATTGATAGCCATATATAATTCCTCCCATTAAATGATGGTAGTTTTCCACACATCCTGAATTTCCTTAATACGTTCCTTCACATAATTGAATTTAACCCTAGTTTCAAAGCTTTCTAAAATCTTGAGGCGTGGGTATTCAATTCCGTAATCAGAAATGAAGATAATCAATAGTTGCAAGATTTCTCCTGCTTCTTCTGGTTTGTCATCTTGTAAACATTTCCTATATTCACTTGATAGTTCTAACATTAGATTTTCTGATGCACTTAGCATCTTAGAATCCGTATTGTTATGTAGCCATTTGATTTGCAATGGAATCACCTACCTATTTCTTTTTAGAGAACTTCTTTCGGTAATCTATTACATAAAAAGGTGTGAAAATAGTCGCTAGGACTATAAAGAAAATATCTATCCATAAATGTGTACGAGGTCCTGCAATTACACGATAAGTAGAATCAGCAAATATAAATAACCAACCCACGATAATAAAAATGTTTAAAGCCTTATGAAACTTTGTACCCTTTAAAAACTTCATGCAGACCTTCCTTTCTTTAACTCTCTGTATCTCTTTCGATAATCATCAAGTTCTTTTCGAGTAGAACTTAACTGTCTTCTCAGTGAAGATACGATTGCAGGACTTGCGCTTTGGAAAAGCTTGTCCGACTCTCTTGATAATGATCGAATCAATGAATCTTTTAATACTTTCTCTTCCACTAATAGCTTTTGCTTTTTGGCTTTCTTAACGCACATCCCGTTAACATAAACACCTACATGAGATGGTATTTCATCTTTAACCTTCTCGAATAATTCTTTAGGCATTACAAAGTAATTGAAATGTCCGCAAAAAGTTTTCTTTGCCTTGCTTCTAAAATCAGCAAGTGAAACTTTGATTTCATAACAGCGCCAAATACCCTTAGTGTCATAAGTAATATAATCGACTCGTTCATTGCCATTAAATCCGATAGTGACTTCGAAACAACCAAAGACACCCATCTTTTTTGTAGCAAAGTATATCTGTCTTTCTAATTGAGTTGTTAATGCTGTTTTAGCTATTCAAATCAACCCCTAATGTATTCACACGAACAATAAACAATCTGCTATTTCAAGTAGGATAATTCATGTCTAAGCAGCTTTGCAGTTGTTTAAATTGTTAGCATAGATTTTGCTTTGATTTATTTCTCTTGCTCTTTCCTCATGAATCTTCCTAAGTCTTTCCTTGTCCTCTTCTAGTGCGGCTTCTGCTTTTTCTGTCATATCATCACTTAGAGCTTTGAACTGAAGAAAACCTGCTTGCATATGTAAATCAAGGTGTTTAAACATTTCACCGAATTCTGTTTCCCAAGATACACGTTTACTTACAGTATCTTCAATTGTGATTTTACCGCCCTGTTTATATACGAAGATTTCACACATAGGAGACTTATTATCATTTAAGAAAGCTTTACCAAGAAACACTATGTCACTATGGTAAGATAGTACTGTTTTGATTTCAGAATAAGAAAATTCCCTTGTCTTACTCTTTCGTTTTCTTGTTGTACGTTGTGTATTTAAATTCATTAAATCTATTTTCAAACTATCACGCTGAGATTTTACGCTTACTAAACTTTGATTCAGTTTAGCAATCTCTTTATCTTTTTCTTTTAATTGATTTTTGTATTTGTCAGCAACTTGCTTTAATGCGTCTATTTCGCCTTTTGGATCATATTCCATTTGCTCAAGACTTTCCCAACAAAAATTACTCTCATCAATTTCAATCGACATGATAGATGAATACTTCTTGCTTGAGTTGTATACTGGCTTCCATTTGTTAATGAAGTACAGTTCTAATACACTCATATCTGACTCACTATCTAATTCAATACACTCTACTAGGGCTACTTGTTCATAACATTCCTCCGGTAAATGACCGTTCTTTCCGAAATGTTGTCGCATCCTATTTTTTATGTTGTTGGTTTTGCCGACGTATATGATCTGGTTCTCAACGTCAAGAAACCTATAAACGTAAAAATCCATCAGTAAAACCTCTTTCTATATTGCTAATAAATAAAGACCGAACCCCAGTCAGGAATTCAGTCTTTAAAATAGAACCATTTGTTTTCAATTTGTCAATAGGTCAAAATTTATGCTGCTTGAAGTCGCGCACGAATTTCACTTAATGATTCATCACGCATAAGCTTTCCATTAACAAATACATCTTGTAATAAATCTACATCTTTAAGCGCATTTGCTTGTTCTTTATTTAAACCATCAATGCCAATGATGCCAAAGTCATCATCTTCTGTTACTACTACACGACCACGTTGAGATCTCTTAGTCCCATCATCTGTTTTTGGATCCTTGAATAATAAACGCTCTTGTCCATTTACTACAGCATACGTAGCCTTCATAGCAAAGCCTAGAGAATCGCGAGTCTGGTATTGGAAAGTATAAGATCCTACACCGAATACAACGTTTGTTGAAGCGAAGCCTTTTTCTTCTAACTTCTCAACAATAGCTTTCGCACGCTCAAGAGTAATAGAATCACCATAGATTGCACCAATATGAGTATCTAATAGCTTATACCCTTTATCAGTAATTGTTCCACCAAAGATATCCCATAGAGCTTCAATTAAGCCTTTGCGTTCAAGCTCTGTTTCTCCTTCTGGGTTACCAGTAAGAATAAGAACAGGATCTCCACTGTCAGGACGAATAACCATACGGCCATCACGTCCCATGATCTCCTTCTTAAGACGAGGAAGAATTTCTCCTACTACTGCCCAGAAATCATACGTGTCAGAAACTACACTGAAGAATCCTTTAGGGTATACCTCAGTTACAAGACGCTTGTATATTGCGAACTCATCACGGTTATCTGCATCTGTGTTTGCTGACATAACCGAATGTTCAGTGGCAGGTATTGACGTTCCTACTAATTCTTTTTCAATGTCCGCATTGTAGTAATGTTCAAGGTAAGCAATAGCTGGAACCGTATCTGTTCCTACGAATGATAATAAGTGTCCTGCTCCACTTGCCATAGCAGACTCTAAGCTGCTCATTCCGCGCATAGAGAAATCGTGAGCTTGAAACGGTACATCGTTAGCATGACCTACTGTTTTCATAGCCATATCAATTAATAACTTTCGGTACTGATAAGAAACAGTTGCACTTGTCATTGGTAACCAAATTTCATTCGACATGATTGTTTCAAGATAGTTAGTAATCCAGAAAGTAGATACAAGATCTGGTCGTGTGTTCTCAACAGATAAAACTGGCACCTTGATTGGCGCTAGAGTTCCTTCTGGCAATGCTTTTACTTGTAATGGCATGTAACCTAACTTGTGAAGCTCAATGATATGTGAAGCATTTGGCTCTTCAATAAATAAAGTGTGTTTCATGTAGCGAACATATTCTGCTACTACATCTTCAAGTGGTCGGTTAAAGAAATTCTCATTGAAGTAATCGATTAGATATTTCTTAACAAAAGATTGAATACCAAATACTACTACTTCATTTGCATATGGCATGTAGCGATTGCTACGTGGAGTAAACGTAGAATAGATTACTTCCGTACCTTCTGGGTATTGATCGATATGAGATGTTTTATAATAGTCACAAAGTAACATTGGTGGGCAAACCGGTTTCGCTTTAAATGATGTTAAATGTTTATCGTAAGTCATAATAATTTCCTCCTGGTGTAAGTTAATTAAGCAGCTTCTACTGCTCCCTCTTGTTGTTCTTCTTCATTTGAATCTAACCACTTACAAGCTTCTTCCACACTTTCAAATTCTTTTACACGGTTATTTTTGATGTCATCAGAAGCTTCTCTTTCTCCTTCGTCCTCTTCTTCCCCACTCCACATTGGGTAGATAATTTCTACCTTCTCGTGAGTTGATTCACTAATGATTGAATCGGAAGTGAAAACTTTTGTGATTAATTCTGATTCAGGAATCTTTCCTTTAAAGATGCTGTCTTCACAATGAGTAACAGCAAGGAAGACGTCTCCTGCTTCTAGTTCTTTTAAAGCTTCCGCACTCATCATGAATGTGCCACCAAACGAACTTAGGTCATCGAGAATTACGACTTTGCGACCTGGCTCCATATCACCGATAATTTTTATGCTTTCGATTTTTCCAGTTTCAACGTTTCGTTTCT
The DNA here is from genome assembly GCF_015712745.1 of Bacillus sp. SRB3LM. Lineage (NCBI taxonomy): Bacteria > Bacillati > Bacillota > Bacilli > Caryophanales > Bacillaceae > Bacillus > Bacillus sp. SRB3LM. Next base: position 90,938 of record NZ_VWVQ01000002.1, on the reverse strand, counting down.
TAAACCCTACTAATTCATTAGTAATTCCTAGATTGCTATAACGTTTTTGAGCACCAGCATCCGGGAATAGTACATAATCCTTTTCTGCATCAAACTCAATTTTTTCTGAAACAAGTTCAAATAAGTGAGCACCATCTTCAAGTGCAATACAGTTATTTAATAAAGCAGTAGCGACGTCTGAATGAGATTCGTGGACGTAGATTTGACTAAAATTAAGTGAATTAATAAAGTCGCATACATATTTCAAGGTGAAAACATCGCTGCCCATACGTCGATCCATACGGCTATATGGCATATAGGTAATATCTAAAATCGTACCTTTACTTGAAGATTCATCTAAGAATCGTTTAAGTATCATTAATTTGAAGAAATCATCATCTGATTCATATTTGAACATGATGTAATTCTCAGTAAAGAAAGATAAGGCCTTTGTGATTTGTTCCCCATCTAACTTTGTTTCTCCATTTGGAAACTTATTAAATTCAATTACTTTACCATTGAGTTTAATCATTGTTGTTCTCCTTTTTATAAAGCCCAGCTAAATAGCCGGGCCTCCCATTTTGTTTTATGCAAAGTGCTTCTTAATTACTTCTTGTGCGAATGAACCATCCACTTTACCTTTGTTGTCCTTCATAAGGATGCCAGTCACTTTACCAATGTGGTCACCTTTTTGAACACCCTTAGATGTTAGGAAAGAAACGATTTCTTCTTCCGTCATCATCTTTGGTAAGTAAGTTTCGATAATAGCAATCTTTGCTTTCTCTGATTCAACGATGTCCTCACGGTTTGCTTTTACAGCTTCCGCAAGAGCTTGTTTTGTTTGTTTAAGCTCACGTTGAACTACTGCTACTTCTTCTACTTCAGTTAATGGAGCACGCTTTTCTTTCTCTGCAGCAGCTAAACCTGCGCGAATTAAAGTAATGATATTCTTCTTCATCACATATTTGTTTTTCATTGCATCTTTTAATTCAGCCATTAAACGCTCTTTTAAAGTTGTCATTATATTTCCTCCTAATTTTTATTAATACTTTTCAGTCACATAGTCGAGATAAACCTCAGCTGTAAAATCATCACTTGTTTTAATACGTACTTCTGGTCCATTCCAACCATAGGAATCTTCCCAGTAATGTGCATATGTATCTCCACGATGAACAGTCACCACTCGGTTCTTCGCAAAAGTTCCATTTTTCTTTCTTGGGATCTTGTCGAATAAGTCTTTCCAGTCCCAAGGCATGTATCTTAAGATGGCACGAAAACGATCTTCATCTTGTTGTCGTTCTTCTTCAGTCCATCTTTCTCTACCCCACGGATCACCTTTTGTTACATAGTTAATTCCATAATCCTCATCATCAGGGTCTACATTGAATAATGGAGTCAACCTTTCAGTTAGGCGGTTGATATCACCATACAAGGTGAACTCGCGCCCTTTCTCATCCTGTTCTCTATATAAAATGTTTTCCATAGTTACTCACTACTCCCTATTTCGTTCTTCTCTCCAAAAGCTAATGGAAGAAGGAACATAATAATTGCTGCAGTAATACGAATAAATACGTCATAGACATCTATCTCTTCTAATTTGTAGGAATAGGCAGTAGCTATAACTCCGCCTATCGCCCATCCATAAAAGAAATACCTTAATGTCCATAAAGGTTTCTTACAACACTCAAGAGTTTCTCTTACTTCTCTTTTAAATGACTCAATAAATTTCTTCATGATATGATTCTTCCTCTCTATCCATTCACCATCTGAGCATAACGCTGAGCCCCTGCTTCAGGAACTTCCCGTGAGTAAGCCATTTCAGGTATGAATTCGAAGAACAGTCTTCCCTTAAAACTACTAAACTTATTTTTACCAACCTGAACTTCATAAACTGGTTGTTTGTTAGGGTTGTCAGGTCTCATCCAATGAACCGTTGATTGTTGACCGCGAAGGGAAACCTCGTTGTAGCAAAGCATTACAGCTTTTGCTTCATATAGAATCTTTACTGAATCACGTAAGTCATCAGGTGTTGGTCTTCTGTTACCATTTAACTTTCTAAATTCTGCTGTACATACGATTGGACAGTCATATTTAGTAGCAATCTTCGTTAGTAAATCGGCAATGTGGTCATATTTCTCTCCACCAGATTTACTACGAAGTTTCTCGTCACCAATCGTAATATCATGGAAGTTATCGATGAATACAACTAATTGATAACTTGGATCTACTTTTTGTAGTTCAACATGGTAAGCTTCCATTGTTTCTTGGATGTATTCAATATCAGAACCATTGTTTACATCCTGCATGTTGATATAATCTGCAGATTGTTTTAGGGCAATCACACCTTGAGCACGTTTTTCCATGTAGGTAGCATTGTCTTGATATTTTTTAGGGAATCGAACAACGTTAATTGGAATACGTTGATCAATTGCAACTAGACGAGGTAATAACTCGTTGTTGTTATCATCTAAAGAGAAATACAAGACGAAGGCTTTTCTTGGTCTTTCTTTCGTGACTACTTGGTTTGATTGTGAAATCTGCCATGCTAATTGAAGCATGAATGATGATTTACCAATGTTGGATTGACCGCCAATTAAATGAACACCGGTATTCAATCCTTCAAAGGCTTTGTTTAAACTATCAAATCCCCAGTCTAATCCACCCATCTCACCACGATTCCAGGAGTATTCCTCTACTGCATCAATCGTATTAAGCATCTTGGTTCGGAAGAACGGGACTACATCACCCGCTACTTCTCGAACAAGATCTGGTGTGATTTCATTTGGATTCGTTTCAAAGACTGCTGGACTGGATACTACATTAAAAGGAACGACATTTTCTTTTGGCTTGTCTTGTTCCGCTAGATCTTCTGCTGTTGGCCAAAACAATTCTTGCCCTGGATTCGGAGCAGAAAACGGACTTGAAACATTTTCTTGGCTTTCTGTTGCTGGTTGTGCAAACATTGATTACAACTCCTTAGTCATGATGGTTAATTACTCTTGTAGAATTTACAGTCTTCTCTGCATGTAGCAGGACAAGACGCATAGGTTTTAATCGTGTTACAACCATAAACATAATGACCTTTGAAATTGGATCGAAACAGTGTTTGCAGTTCTCTTTCTGGCAGGCTGCCATTATTCCATTCGATTAACATATCCCACGCTTCTTGTTCGGAGTATCCTCGTTGTCTCCAAAATGCAACAAGCATACATGCTATGTGGTTTCTAGCACCTTTAACAGGACCGTTATCAATCATCTCTTCATAACAAGGCGGATCAAAATCGATTGTTTGTGCTTCACCTGATTTGCTAAATGTTTTCTTGAATCGCTGAACAAACTTGTGCTCAACTTCTTTAAAGTATCGAGCAGCCTCTTGAATAACTCTTGGCTTGTCGTACTTAATCCAAGAACCATAGTTTGGGTTTTTACTTATTTGCTGAATATCTACTTCAGATAAAGCCAACAAATTCTTTAATTCCATTGGCACTTTATAAGAACCAGTAGAAGGATGCTGACTTCCTCTTAATCTAAACAAACGACGTCTTTCATACACTTTCATATCAAGTGTTTGGTTTGGTGCAAATGGCATTAATTCTTCTGCCATAATTCGATACATACGGTCTAAATGAGGATGCCAGTCAACACCAAAACATTGGTATGGAACAGTAACATGAATCCCCTTCTTACCGCTAAAGAACACCTTAATCATATTTGCAGGGATTCTATAATTCGGACTAATCGTAAGATGTTGAATGATACGAAGTGCATCTTCTTGAGCCTTCTTAATATCATCTTCATCATCGAAGTCTAAATAAAAATCTCCACGAAGATCCGCTGTATAAGGGTCACTTGTGCTATACTGGAAAGCTGTTGCATACAAACCCCATCCAGGATTCTTTTGTATATAATCAAAACAATTCTGATGATAGTTCATCCAGTTCACTTCACGATACTCATTGCGGATAAACATATTGCCTTCCTTTGTTGGTTTATTACGACCAAATTCCACATAGAATGGTTTCGGTTGTACCATTGATTCAGGCATAGTCGGTGTCTTTACCTCTGCAGCTGCAGGGTGATTAGCTAATTGCCCTTGGTAGAACACGGTCTAAACCCTCCTCATAACAAGTATTTTTTCTAGCTTCATGCACTAATAACGCTTCTGCCTCAAAGTGTTGAATATCAAGCGGCGATTTAGGCATTGGCTTTCCGTTATCTAACGAACATGTAAATGCTTCATCTATTAAATAGAAGATAAAATCCACGTCCCAGAAACGGAGCATATGATCAAAAGCACCTATATCCCTTGCTAATGTAGCTTCCGGAGTTGGTGAATTCGTTTTCGCATAGAAATAATCAACAAGATCTTTTTTCGTAATCTTATCTACTATCTCTAGATAAAACGGTTCATCATCATAAGAAGCTTCAATTGTTCCATCATCCGAAATTTTCAACATCGGTGGCGGTGGAGTTAATTGAAGTCTTGGGTGGAAATAGAATTGTCCAGGTACTAATAAGTTGTCAGGGTCCCTATACGGTTTCCTTACATATTGGATATTGTGAGAATCTAAGATACTACTTGGTTTATAGAAAAGACCTTTTTGAGGATTATCCTTTTCCTTATCAAATAGTTCGTGAAACTGTTTAGCTGTAACAGATCCCCCTGCTAAGATTTCTCCAATATCGTTAATAACTTCTTTTTTATAATTAGAGTCACAGTTGATTTTTCCGTGAGCATCTTTTTCAAAATCTTTGATTTCATCCATGAACCTTGATGCAAGGATAATCATTTGATTATTCAAGTTGGTCTCCCCTTTCGTTTCTCTCACAGGAGCGTTTGTAACATAACCCCTTTTAGAAGAAAGTCAAGATAATAAAAAAACAAGCGGACAATTACCCGCTTGCTGTTTCGTAAATATAGAATTACTCAGATTCGACTTCTTCTTGAATCTTTTCCTCTTCTTTCGTTGACTTCTTAACTTGTTCTTTAGAAGTTGGTAATGATATAGCATTCGTTAAGATAGCTTTATACACCGCTAGTTCATCTTGGTCCGCATTGCGAAAAGCATAGTTAAATACCCAACCACTAATCTCTTCCTCTGCCATTCTCTCCGCCATTTTAACAAACTGAAGAAAATGACCTAAACGTGTACGACCATCATTCTTTTCTTTCCCTTCTGGAACTACAACGTCAAGAATTTGAACAGCTTTATCTTTTAGAAGCTCAAGCAATTGAGAAGCAAGTTCATTACTCTTAATATCTTCTAATGCTGATTCCTTTGCTTTCTTTGATGAAGCTTTAGATAGTTCTAAGAACAAGTCAATTGCTTCATCAATCATCTTTGTATAATTCATTTTTTAGCACCACCTTTCTGCAATAACTCATTACAACCTTTCCATAATTGAAAAATCAATCCTAATCATGAACAACAGTTAGGAATTGCCTAAACAAGAGTTTGACAATACCTACCACTAAAGGTTGTTGTATATCTGTAAGAGAGGTGACAAAAAAAGTGACGAACCGAAGAAGAAAATACGAATTCGCGGAAAAGTGGGTAGAATGCCTAAACTGTTCCCAAGAATACGTGATTGAGTATGTAATTGACGAGCGAGATACAAAAGGTTGCCCGGTCTGCGGATCTCATGCTTATGAAGATCCCGCAAATGAATATAGCGATTGGGGCGATTAAACAATGATCGACTACATTGAAAACGACAACTCAGAGAAGCCACCAGTTAATGTATATATCGGAGAAGAAGAATGGGCTAACTATTCTTTTCAGAACAAAGTTAGACTACTGTATCGACTAAGAAACTCCGACAATGTACTAGCTAAAGAATTGGTTAAATCTATTTCATTACTAGTAGAAGAAGAACAAAGGATGAGAGAGATTGATTACGAAGCAACACTAAAACAATGTGAGGATGTGAGTGAATGGCCGGAATAAAAAACATGCACCAACTTTACGGTGCAACACCATTCGACACGATTAAAGGCGATACAATTATGGACCGCCACATGCAATCACAACTTCGTCAATATACTCCGTACTGTAAGTTCTGCGGGCGAGAAATTATTAACGCAAAGCAGGACGAACATATGCACAACGTAGACCCTGAGTGGGAAATACATTATCAAATGCATTACCGCTGCTATAGGGAAAACGTGAGATAAAGAAGGAGTTAGATAACATGACAAAAATCGAATTAAGTATGGATGATATTTATACGTATATGCAGTGTCCATTGAAGTACAAGCTGACTAAGATTCATGAGATACCTTCTGAAGACGACTATAAAAGTGCAGTACTGTACTCAAAGGGCATTCATCAAACTATTTCCTACTTTTATTATGAAGTAATGCAAGGTAGACTCCCTACTCTCCGACAAATGAGAGATAAGTGGGCTAACTATTATTACTCCATCTTTGAAGAGGATAAACGTACAAAGGATAACTTCCTACTTGCACGAACAGGAACAGATCAACAACGAACGCAACAGATTTTAAACCGGGGCATGGAAGCTATCTATGCTTTCTATGCAGAGAACAAAGATAATCCCGGCACACCTATTGCCGTCAATTACCCTTTCCGTATTGCCGTTCAAGACGACCTAATCCTTACAGGCGAATTTGAACTGATTCGAGAGTACACCGATTCAAACAATAAGCGCATGATTGAGATTGTTGATTTTAAAACCAGCAATAACAAAACTGACGCTTCCTCTGGATTTTTCCTCAGACATGACCTACGAGCAACCGCTATGTTTTATGCCTTCCAGGAACTATTCCAATCTACACCCGACCGATTCGTATTTGATTACATCGGTACAGATAAACAATTGTCTTTATACAGAGATGAGAATGAAATTAAGCGCCTTAAAAGCGTACTAAAAGGAGTTCGTAACGGAATAAAGCAGGAGGATTTTTATCCGCGACAAAGTTTCATGTGCAAATCTTGCCCCATGATGAACTACTGCGACAGATTACAATTTTGACTCCAGATAAGGAGGTAGTCGCTGTATGACACCAAATGAGTTAGGTATTATTGAAAAGATATTTACTAGCATAACTGAAGGTGATAAGCCATTTATGGTTCTCTTTGCAATCATCATGATATTTGTCATCATCATGTCCGTTAAGGTTATGGGATACGTTCGTAGCGTTAGTGATAGTCATAAGGAACAAATCACTGCTATGAATGAAAACATGAAAGAACAACGTGAAGATCATTATAAAATGGTAGCTGAAGATCGTCTTCGTTCTGACAATCGTGAAAGAGAATTGTTCGTGAACTTAGAAAAGAATACTCAGCAGCTTGAGGGCATTGCAACAACACTTAAAGAAGTGCAATTCAATTTCACTAGTTTAGAAAACAAAGTTACACAAAACTTTGATTATCTTGAGAAAGAAATTGAAAGCGTTAAGCAGAAAGTTAGTAAAAAAGAAGACCACGAGTAATCTCGTGGTTTTTTCTTATGTCTAAATTAGACTAGCTTATCTTTAATTACTGATACAACTTCCTTCTTCCACTCAATCCACTCTTTATTGTCTTCCGCAAATTTATCACCTAATGGCTTAAATCCTTTTTCAAATGCATATTTCAGCAGCTTTAAATCTTCAATCGTGAACGTATTAGGATTTTCAAACCATAATATATTACATCCCCGTAAATTCAAATTATGTCACCTCGATTTATACTTCCTTTTTAAAGAAGAAATCTTTTGTTAATCTACAAACAATAACAGTAGCGATAACAATAGGAATAGATATCACAAGCCCAACCTCCCTATATTTCAAATGTTTTAATACCAAAGGATTTGTGTTCGTCTATTTCCCCTTCTGGTACTACATTCTTTTTAGGATAGTTGGAGTAATGGTCTGGGTATCCAATCGCATTCATATGGAATTGAACTCCAGCCTTTTCAAACTCACCTTGAATATGATCGTGTCCACAAATCCAATGGTTTACATTAATGAAAGGAACATCCGTCATATAACAAGTATTGAGTTCATATGGTGTAAATGGATTATGTACTGGCGGAACATGAGAAACGAATACATCAACATGTGTCTCTTCTAATGTGTCATACCAATCCATAGATTCCTTATGTAGCTTTCTTGGTACATCGCTACCTGCGTATCCATTGATTGATATGTATCTAGAATCATTGGATACATTGCGAAGGAACTCCCAATCAGCTTGTGACTTAGGAAGATACCATAGTACATCTCCTGCAAATACTTTGCCTTTGTATGTATCTACATTTTGAACAAGAGGAACTACATTGGGAATTTCAGAAGCTTTTTCTATCAGTTCATTAATGCGACCTATAGAATCCTTATACTTCTTCTTTTGGCTTCCTGAAATAATGTACATGTCATGGTTGCCAATAGTGAAATATACTCTCTCATAATGCTTTGCTGCTTCATCTAAAATCCATAAAGACTGTTGGTTCCATTCACTAAAGTCACCAGGTAATATCAGAACTTCTCCATTACCATTCTCTATAAGTTTCCTTGTGAATTCTCTTGTTCTACTTTCCCACTTCGCTTGGTTGTTCGTCCAAAGCATCCAGTGGTTAGCGTGTAAATCTGAAGCATAATCAATTTTCATTTTTCTCAACTCTCAATTCATAAAGGGAGGAGGCGTTAGCCTCCCCTATCTTTTTATTTTACTGGTTTTAAATATGGCTTGATTGGTAGAGTAGCAAAGTCATAGCGAGCTACTTCATCCATATCTTCAAAGTATGCATGTAAGCTGTCAGTAATCATAAGGTTGATGATTTCTCCCTTTGGATTAAACAACAGTACAGGTTTTCCTAAGATATAAGCTGCGCCTAATTCCCAAGCAGTACCAGTGTCATCATAGTTTTCACCAATGATACCGAATACCATGTCTGCCCATTTGATATGTTCTAAATCGTTTTTAAATACGAATGTACGCCATTCAAAAGAACCGAATTCTACTTCAGGTAATTGGTTCTCTCTCGGTGAAAATACAGTGTGACCTAATGCACGTAATACCTGTTCTGCTTTTTCTACATGTTTTAATTCTTCTTCATTAAAGAATGGCGAGACTAAATATATTTTACTCATTCCAAAGATTCCCCTTTTTTATTTGTGATATAGTAGCTGGACTAACACCGTATTTTGCAGCAAGCTGCCTTCCAATACCATGTCCTCCAGTCTTTAATACTTCTTTGATTTCTGCGACTTGTTGTTCATTAAGAATTGCTCTTCCATGTTCTGACCCTTTTGGTCCTTTATTTAAACCAGTCTTAAAAGAATGAACAATATTTTCTTTTCTCGTAGCCGCTTCAAGATTACTAATACTGTTGTTTTGTTTATTACCGTCTTTGTGGTTTACTTCTTTCCCGTCCAGGTCTAAGCCAGCAGCATATGCTATTACCTCATGAACACCAAAGTTACAATACTTACCTTCATGCTTAACCCCAATACGAACATAACCGTCTTTGTCTATTGTGGAAGCTATTCCTTTTCTTGTCTTTACAGTTCCTGCTTCTAAATCTACCTCCCAACGACTTAAACCAATTTTTAGAATATCAACCCTTTCCTTTTTCATTTCTTCCTCCTGATATGTAAGGGGCTAACGCCCCATCTTGTATTACCATGTTAGGTATCCGCCTGTATGGTATTCATGTTTGGTTGGATGATAAGCATCTTCACCGAAACCACGTTGTTTGTTAACTGCACGAATATGTGTCTGCCATTCTTTACGATTATCTTTTGTTTCAATACCCCAGAACCATTTCAGTACACAACGCTTACGTGCTTTAAATAAACGTTCTTTCTTTGGATCGAACAAGCGAGTATTCTTAGTTGTACAATAGCGACTGTTTTCTTTTTCTGCTTGTTCTTGTTCCCATAATTTGATTTCCTCTTGATTAAACATAATATCCCTAGGAACCAACAGTAGTATTTACGCTCGTCATATCGGCGCAGGCTGTCAGTTTCCCAAGTGCATTAGTTCCGAAGGTTCCATGTATCCGAAGTACATTTAACGTTCACACCTTTCTGCTCCACCCTTAATTGCTTTATCTGTACATTTATCACAGATAAGATGATTCTTTTTATCTTTGATAAAAGCCAAATTAGTATTGTCTTCTTCTTTAAAATCAGTGCGACATATTTCGCATCTAGGTGTATCTTCACGATATCTGCTATAGCTTTTATAGCTCATAAAGTTCACCCAAACTTTTATTACTTCAAAGGTTTCGGTGTATGTTTGCTTAAGTAAGCAGCTCATTTAATAAACCTCCTTAGACAAAACTATTAATCTCCAATATCGAAATCGAAGTCAAAATCAGGACCGCTGCCACCTGCTCCAAAGCGAAGTATGAAGTACAGTGTAGTTAAAACAAGTACTACTAACCATCCCCAGTGATAATCAATAAACATCATTACAAGGGACACTATCCATAAAACAAAACAAATAAACGAAAACATTTTCTTTACTCCTTACCCATTAGCTTTAATAATTCTGCAACTGATAAGTCACGTACCATCACATTGGACAAAGGCATTTCCCTTTTGTTTGAGATACGAGAATATCTATCTCCTATTTCAAAATCAGAATCTTTTTCAGATAATGATGTTTCTAATGTTGATTCATCTTCTGTTAATACAACTGCAGAGGTTGATCTACCAGCCGTCTGATAAAACACTCGGAACGCTTTCATTCTTCAATTCTCCTTCTTTGACACAATCAGCAAACATTACTGTATTAAATGTTTTACCTGGACATTCAACGAATGACACTTTTGAGTTACTTCTACCTACATGTATCTCTTCGACAGTCAATACTTGCCCTTCCTCAAAAAACGTTGCTGCATGTTCTCTTTCGCTGTCATATCCATTTGCATTAAGAAAGTAAACTTTTCTTCCTGCTGGAAGTGGTCCATCATAACGTTCGCCGAAGCTATAATCATCTATTCCACCTGCAAGACTCATTGGCTCTACCCACATATTTCTTCCTCCTTTATTCCCACCAGAATCGTTTCGTAAGTCGTTCCCAACCTTTTTCTTTGGAATCCTTGATGTAGTCTTCCTCAAACAATTTAACAACTTCCATTTGAGCAGACCTGTAAGTTAAACACCAGTCTTCTTTAAAGACTTCAGCAACCGCTGCTTTGTTATGTTCTAGAATGGCTGCTTCGATCTCATCCTCTGTTCCGGTGTACCCATAATGCATTTCTAACCATTGTTCAAAAGTTAAACCTTTTTCTAATGTAGTAACACTCATTTTGGTCTCTCCCTTTATTAAAATGGTAATGCTTCGATTCGTTTAAGATCTTTTAAAACAACATAAACAGTTAGGTATTTCCCCTCACCTTGTCCGTAATGGTGATACACCATATACACTGACCCTTGGTAGGTTAAATCGTTAGGATCTTGTAAAAAAATCTTCGCACCTATTTGAGGTACGAGTAATTGTGTAGATCTTGAAACCATGAATCTAACATTGGTATCTTTATTTATAAAAACTAGTTCATTCATTAATTATCTCTCCTTAAGATTTATTTTTACCTGTTCGGTAATCTAATAGCTCTTTGCAGATTTCTTTTAATATGGCTTTGTTGATAATAACTGCTCCGCCACCATTCCAATCCAAACATTGTCGTGGTAATTTCTTAAGTTGTTCATCTGTTAATTTCATTTATCTCACCTTTTCAGTAATTTCATTCGGTACAAAAGTCTTACATGTAAAGAAAGAAGAAGCGCCACAAACATAGGCACTTCTCCCTCTCTTGTCAAATGGAATTTCCTGCAACGATAATAGGTTTTAATTCTTTAAGACGTAAGCGGTTTGTACCACTTGCAGTGATATACACCTCTGTCTCTACACGAATTGCGTTCTTATTAGAATCAACATAGATTCGTGCTGGCTTCTCTTCGAAATATCCTTTAGAGAATGCAGTAGAATATGGCTTATAGTCTTTCTTCAAAACCTTCTTTTCATGCAATAGCTGAAGTAATGAAGGAATAGGATTCTCTCTCATTTCTTCATCTAATCCGTCTCCATAGACAGCTACTAGGTCTTCTAAGAAGCCTTTTAACGTTGTTCGATTCTGTCTATAGATGCAGCGAATATAACGCTTAGAGTCATGACCAGCTTCCACTAGTACAACATCTTTCTCTAAACGCACCTTTAACAAGTTCTCTACTTTTTTAATCAGTAACTCCCGTTCTTGTCCTTTTAATTCAATCTCTTCGGAGTTCTTAGTAAGACGTTCTGCTTTTTCTTCTTTCTCTTCTTTATGTTTCTGCATTACATTTGACTGCTTTTTTAACAATCGCTTTTGTTCTTTCAGGAAATCCGCTGCCATTAAAATATTTGTTCTTACATCATTTGTTGATTCCATTAATAGATTTTTCATTAAATCCGCTCCTTTTATTAAATAGAAAAAAGCAGAGGATCTCTCCCCTGCTGATTAGTTATTAAAGATTAAAATGAGAGTCTAAAGAATCACAAAGGTAATCGAATCCTTGCTTCGTGATAAAGACTTGCCCTTTTAATAGCTTTAAGATATTTCGATTTACAAGTTGGCGGTGTGGCATATTGCGATTACGCCCCTCTGAACCAAGCATACGATTATCACGCATGTATTGGAACAGTTGGTTACGACCTAAGCTGTAACGTGGGAACATAATACGAGCAAAATCATCAATGGTCATCAGAGCATCTTCAGATAAGAACTCTTTGTATTTCTTGGCATATGGTTTAAGTTCTTTAATTTGATTATCAACCACTCGAATTTCTTCTTCTAGTAGTTCAGTTTGCTCGCCTAACGACTCAATTTGAGCATTAAGTTGAGCAAGTTCTGCTTCTTGTTGAATTAGTACTTCGTCTAATTTACTTAATAAGACAACCGTTTGTTGTTGAAGTGTTAGATTCTGTCTCAGAGTTACGCCGGAAACACGTAACTCTTTCATGTGGGCCTTAACAACTTTCTTGCACTCTTTTGCTACAGGCTTACGAGATTGTAGTAATACTTCATACATACCTTGTTCTGTAAGCATCCAAGATTCTTGAGCACCACTTTGGGTCGGAACAATCTTCCGGACCTTTTCATCCTCATCTACATTTCTTAACATCTTATTAATTGATGAAACATCATACTCAATCCATTGAGCTACATCTTTAGCTAAGAACAATGGCTCCTCAAATGTTCCATAGATAGAAAAGGAACGTCCTTCAAAAACCATCTCAGAGATAGGAACTAAAACCTCAACATTCATTACTTCGTTTGTCATGTATCTTCCTCCAAATAAAAAAGCGCCGCAAACAAATGCGACACTCTTGTTAAGTATAGTTTATTTAGAGTGGAGTACATACCAAGGAGAATAAATCTAAGACTCCTTATAACAAGACTCAGTAAAAGAATGTTGGGACTTTTAAAGAGAATCACTTGATCACCAAGACTTCTCTCCTTAATACGTACCCCTACTCTCCAAAAAATTTTCTGATGGCGCGAATTTCGCTTCCAGCAGTATGTCGTTAATAACAAATCCAATATTGAATTTGTCTTCTTCTAAATCTAAATAGATGGGTTTAGCTTCCAACTCTTTTTTAATATACAGTTCATCCATATCTTCAATATTATCTTCTAAGAGTAAGTGTTTCCTATCTTTTTTAGGTTCTAAAATAGCTATACCTATAGACGGAAAATATAAAAGAATATCGATAGAACCCACTTTAACGTTCTCTTCGAACATCAAGTGATAAAAAGAATTCTTAATAATTTCTATTGCCTCTTGCTTATTCATTATTAACTCCCTTCACAAGCAATCCTACCTACCTTTATACCATATTTACGAAAAAGCTAAAAGACACCTTTTTCTTACAGTTATTAAGTTAAGCTAACCCATCTTTAAATATTCGAGATAATTCTTTACAACTACAGCTCTAATGGTTCAAATACTTAAAGACAAGTTAGTTCAAGGAGGAATTAATGTGCTTAAATTTATTAACAGTCAAGGTAAAAAAGTCATGGAGATGACAGATAACGGCGATGTAACTATCTTAAATGAAGAACTTAAAAAGTCTTTCTCTGAAAACTCTCTACAAGAAACTAAGAAAGAGGAGAAAGAAAATGAGTAAATTAACTGATCAAAAAGAAGTGTTAGGTATTTTCATTACTAAGAATGAAGTAGCTAACTTAAATATGGAACACATTCATGTAAGTGACTTTGCTATCCAAACAATCTTAAAAACAATTCGACTTACTCCTGAAGTTCAGGCAGAAGTTATTGATAAGATGGTTGAGCGTACACCAGGTTACTTCCAACTAAGTCCTGAAGAACAAGTGAACAAAATCAAAACAACTTTAACTATCGAAACAGTTGTTGAGTACCTTCGTTTACACGAGTACATCCGTGAAGGTATCGACATGATTGAAGTTGGTATTGACCAAGAAGGTTCAATTATTGTTTCTGCTTTTTATGTAGAACAAAATGACACACTTGATAAGGTCTTTCGAAAAGAGTTAACTCCAGAAGAACTAGACCAATTAGAAAAAGAAGTAAACATCTTAGATGGCCAAATGAACATCTACGAAGAAGCTAAGAAACGTCTAGATCAAATGAAGAAGGATAACGTTATCCCATTCCAAAATCGCGAAGCTCGACGCTTAGCTAAACATCAATCAAAAGCGAGGTTATCAAACAAATGAGTGAACAAGTAAAAGAAGTTGCTAAGGAAAGCAAAACATTTACTGCTATTGGTGGATTCGAAATGGTTCCAGTATTAAACGGTCATGTTCTACCAGAAGTATTTGACATTAAATACCAAGAAACATTTTACTCAATGGATTCTGGTGAAGCATTTGACACCGATAAGTTTTCCCCAATTAGTGGTATCATGCGCGCATATGTGTTTAATAGTTCGCCTATCAGATCACATATGAACCGTAACGGAGAAGATGAATTTATCGTTTTCTTCAAAAATAACGAAGGAGTATCTATTCGTTTTGAAGGCTTTCGTTTTATTGAACGCAAAGGTGGTTTTAATACCGACAACTTAGTAGACGAAGAATCGTTTTTATTTGCCTGTGACGAACTTGTTTTTGATGACAAAACTCCATACGGATATTTAGGTGAAAAGTACAAGTCTACTTTCGGATATACAGAAAAGGTGGTTGAGTCTGCATGAGTGAAGAACAAGTAAAAGACAATCCAGTATACGTAGTTGAAGAAGAAGAGGAAGAAACGATTACAGTTGACCTCGAAAATAAAACTATCTATCAAAAAGAAGAAGGATTAATGATAAAGGCAGATGGTGTTATCGATCCTTCACTAACTACTACTTTTGATGTTAGAAATGGACATTTCGGTGGCACTCTTGATTTAACTCCCCCGAAACCAGCCTTCCAAAATGAGCTTCAAGATTTACTACTAAATACAGTAACTTCAAAAGCTGTTGCTTCCCTACTATCAAAACATTCTACTCTCGATACAGAGCTTGATAAATTAATGGAAAACAAACGAATGGGACAACTTGGTTCTATTCTAGATAAAGAAATTGATGAAATGATGACTAAGCGCCGTATGGAATTACGTTCTTGCTTCATAGGAGAACAAGTTCGCTATGAAAAGATTCCAGATTGGGCAAAGAGCTATGTAAGAGAATACATCAAAAACATGGTTCATGGATTATCAATTTTAGTAGAAGACGGGGAATAATTTTCTAGGTTATTCCCCTAGATTCTGTTACAATATAGGAGAGGATACATATGTACTACTTAGGATTAGACCCCTCAACTAAATGCACAGGATACTGTGTAATGGACGAAAAGCATGATATTGTCGAAGCTGGCAAAATCGATATCCCTACTAAAGGTGATGAAGGAGATAAAATCCTTTATCAAATCGAACGTATTGAAGCCCTCTTCGAAAAATATGATATTACTAAAATCCTTTGTGAAGACCAATTTAGCAAATTAAACATCGATACATTAAAAAAATTAACACGAGTATCGGGCACAATCCTTTATCTTGCAAAGAAACACAAGCTAGAGATTGAACTTATCTACCCTACTAGCTGGCGTAAAATATTCCACGGTTCGGGTAAAGCTAAGAAAGAAGATACCTTCCATAAGGTTGTTGCTATCTATGAATTTGAGAATCTAGAATTCAAGAAAGATAACGATTTAACAGATGCTATCGGCATTGCCTGGGCATGTGTAGACTTACATAAGGAAGGTGTAGCTGCTTGAAAATCTACCGTGGCAATATAGGTGTAGACTTGTCTCTTGAAGAGTTTTCTCAAATCATAGAAGATGAAGATAAAATTGATGACCTACTCAACATCATTTACGAATTGGAGATGGATGAAGTCATGAATTATAATAAAGAAGACATCTTAGCTTTTGAAGCAAACCTTTTTCAAGAGGTTGCAGAATACCAACGTAAACAAAATGCAAATGACGACACTGTAAAAATGGAACGTATCCTAGCCCACTTAGAAAAGTATGGACGATAAAACTCAACAGTATGAACACATTGAGTCTTTAGTGTTCGAATATCAAGCAGGTTCCGAGAAGGCTGGGTTAGAAATAATCCAGTCTTTTGGTTATGATCCGGAAACAAAAGAACTATCGAAGTACCTCAATAAGTACTTTTCCCTCTTACGCTTTGGTGTGATTAAGTTTAATGACAGAGATACAAGGCAATTCCTCAGACAGTTTACCTCAGACGAAACCCTGCATAAGGCTCTTATCCCCAACTATCAATATGCTCATACGAAAAAAGCTACACGGAAGCTTGTTCAGATGATTAACTATCGCATGAGACATATTACAGATGAAGATTTAATAAATGATCTTTGCTTGCTCTTATTAACTCAGGCTAGGAAGTATAAGAAACAAGGAAAGAAAAAAAACTTTTGTGGATACCTATTCAATAGTTATCGATACAAAGTTTATGCTCATTACAAATATCTCTTCAAAGATTTACTCTATTCACATCGTATAGACATGTTAGAAGATTATAGGGATGAGAACAGTGAGATTATTATAGAAGAAACTCTCCGCTCCGACCTTTACTTTCAAAATGAAAAAGAGAAAATAGGACTTAATTGGATACTAGGCAAAACCGCTGACTATCCCTTTAACCAATTAAATAATTTTGAAAGAACTCTACTCTCCCTTTACGACTATAAAGGAATGACCTATGAAGAAGTTGGTGCCCAAATGGGTTATCACCGTGATACTATTTGGAATAAGCGTAAACAAATTAAGAAAAAACTTAAAGAAATAATGAAGAATCCTCCCTGCGATTAACAAGGAGGATCTTTTTTATTGGTCATTAAAAACAGCTAGGTAAACTTTTGCAATATTTCTAGCATCATCAATTCCTCGATGATGTGTTCCAATAAACTTAAAACCTTCCATCTTTAATGCTTTTGGAACTCCAACAGGTCGATCCAGCTGCTTAATTTTTTGGTGTTCATGTTTTACGCTTCGATGGTTTATTAACCAATCTGCAGACAGATTCAGATGCTTAGAATCTTTTTCTAATTGCTTTCTGTCATAGAACCCCCACGACAGAAACTCTGAATCTCCCGCCCAAGATTTAAAGCTTGCAATAGCTTCTGAAAAACCTGGTGCATTATCAACATCAGTTTGTTTGATATGAGTAAGCTCCTTGCAAAAATCAGTTAGCTCATTACTTCGAACAGGCTTTACAAAACTTTGAAATTCATCTACCACTTTACCGTCTACAATTTTTACCGCACCAATTTCAATTGTTTCATTGTCGAAATTCGGATTAATTTTCTTGTCTTCACAAGTAGCTTCCAAATCAAAAATTATCTTTGTCTTCATTTATCAACCCCACCTATCTATTGTAATACAGGAACTTTACTTAATTGAGCTTCTAACTCTGCAATTCTAGCTTTTAAAATCGTTTCTTCTTCATAGCGCTCTATGATTTCTACTAAGTGTGGTTTGATATTTGTTTTAGCAGACAAGAAATACGATGAATATCTTGGATAACGATTTCTTGCTTCTTTAAAGAATGGGAAGAAGAACTTCTCAGTCTCAATAGCTTGTCTGATTTTCTTTTCTGAAGTAGCATCACGCAATGTGCTGAAGTTGTGCTTTCTATCAGAAGTCTTAATTAGACATGCGCCCACATTACTAAGGATAGGTTCAAGATATAATACTTTAAGGAGTTCACCTTTTTTATAGTCAACAGACTTTTCTTTCGTAACAAGGTCAACCATTTTAGCGACATTAGCATTGAATTTGTCTTCAACCATTCTTAAAGTGATTCCATCAACATCTTCAACGATATCGTGAAGCAGAGCTGCCGATAAGATATCTTGATCTCTTATACCGTGATTAAATAAGTCTTGTGCAACATCTACACAATGATTGTAATAATCTGTCCCATCATGACGCGCAAATCCTTTTGTGGCACACATCTCTTCCCTAACCCAATCTAATGCAAGAAGAGTCTGTTCCTGCCCTGCATCTGCCATACGTTGCTCAAATAACCTTACTCTGCTTTCACTCATATATATTCCTCCCTAAATTTACGTTGTAATAGAAACTACATTAAATCCTAAGTCCTTTGCTTTTTGCTCATCGAACTTTTCATCTAAATGCATACAGTAGACTTTGTGCCTTACGTCTTGTTTGATTAGCTCATCTAGTTTTCTTAGTGATAGATGAACATTCTTCTCGTAGTCTGCTATGCATGTGTCTTGATAAAAGTAATCAATCTGGTCATACTCTAACATGAATAAAACACCCAACGGGATATCATTGGAATCTCCGCTGTAGTAAATCGTATGGTTACGACCATCGATACAGATTTTAATAATGTATCCGAAGCAAGATAATTCCTCTACATGATTTGCCCAAACAGTATTAATGTTTAAAGTAAACTCATCATAATAAAGTTCTACACTTCCACCGAATTGTAATAGTTCATATGTATTTCTTTCTACGCCCATCGTTTTTAAGTTTTCTACAATCTTTAAATCGTATGGAGCGCACACAGTTACACTTGGTTTCATTAACTTTCCCATTGAGTAATACCCATAGAAAATTAAATCCCCTAATGAACCTACATGGTCAGGATGCAAATGAGTGAGCAGTACAGTTACTTGTTTCACTTCATCTAGCAATTTAGATTCAATCAAGCGGCCGAATGTTGAACTACCGCAATCAATTAAAAACAAATGGTCATCCTTTTTTATATAAGCGCAGTTGTTTCCTTCTTTTGTGTTGAATGCACTACCTCTTCCAATAAAATTAAGCATTTGTTCTCCTTTTATAAAAAGCCCCCATGTTAGGAGGCTTCTTTTTCATCTTTGAAATATAGTTCTAACCATTCTTCTTCAGAGATTGGTACATGACATAAATTACGGAAATCACAATAACGACACATAATGTCTAATGCATTCCCTTCTTTCTCAGGTAGTTCTCGACGATCTACATAATCAAGAATTTCTTTTATGTCCGCTTTAACTTGTTCAACCAACTCTTCATTGTAATAGACATGGAAGGACTTAGATTCTTGTGTATCTTTGTTTTCGTAATACACCATACCTCTTCTAATACCAGTTAGATAGAAATACAATTGCAACTGCATTTCATGTTTCTTATCTGGCTTAGATTTCGGTAACTTAGCATAGTTCTTATTCTTAATTGACTTGAATTCGACAATAAGGATATGATTAGCTGGACCACGATAGACTTCTTTGTCTACCATCTTTGTCTTTTCTATGCCTTTCTGATCTTTGTACTTCTCCGGAACCTTGGCTGTTAAGACGATATCTTCTGCATCCTCTTCGTCATCTGACTTTAGATAATTCCAGATGATAGCATCTGAACGTCCACTTATGCGTAATTCCTCATCTTTTAATGAGAGTTCGGGAGCAATAAGGATCCCCATCTTTTCAAAGATATCTTCCATTCGATTATGAAAACTTGTTCCATTCTCCATAATTAAAAGGTTTTGTCCTGGTATCGGTTTAGTTGGATAACCCAACATCTGATAAACCACCGCACGTTTACACCTTCCAATTGAAGACGGATAGAACTTACCTAATCGTCCTTGGTCGATACGCTTTTGTTGATTGGCAGCATTCTCTGTAGTGAGAAACTGATGGACCATATCTATGATGTCTAAATCGCCATATCGCTCTTTAATTTGTTTTATCTTTGACACTTCAACTTCTAGTTGAGCTGTTGACACTTTATCACCTCTTTTGAAAGGAGTTTTACAATGGAAAAAAAATATGAATTTATGGACACCGACAATCTTTACGGACAACGTAAAGATGATGAAAAGAACTGGGAGGAGTTTGGTGAACTCGCCCAAGAAACCTTTAAGAACTGGACCAAATACAATGATGGAACTTCGGGTGTAAAAGCTAAGACATGGCAAGATTCTGGTCGTGGTTGCGTAAGATGTGGTGGCTCCCTAATGGTCTTTGAAGAAGCTGAAAACGGAAACGTTCTTCTAGAATGTAAAAGTTGTGGTTATCATCAGTGGAATGCTGACATAGCACCATACAGTCAAAAAGAACTAAAACAGATGGACAAAGAAGCCAAACAAGCTGGTGCCACTGGTGCCCGTCATCTTCCTGATGAATTATATAGAACTATACCGGATTCTCTTATTCTGCAGTATGTAGAAATGAGAGAGAAAAGAGCGCAGGGGTATTAAGCCCCTGCTTTTTCTTTTTTTGTATAGCTAATCTTTTCTAATGCTTCGCCAACTAATGCAAGTACAGACTCTTTATCTTCTTCGTTGTTTGCAAAATCCAAATTATCTACATTGATTAAGATTTTTGGAGAATGGTCATAGTCTTGGTACCATACGTCATACTTGTCATTTAGTCGTTCCCAATAAGCCATTTCTACTTCGCTTTCAATACCTCGTCCGCGATTATCAATTCGCTGCTTTGCAACTTCAGCACTGCATTGTAGGTAGATTAATAGTTCAGGTGGTTGAGAATGCTCTAGGATTTGATCTAGTAACTTTTTATATGTACGATACTCTTCCCATGTCATACCTTCTCCGCCGTCCTCAAGATCTTCAGCTAACATACTTGCAAAGATGTTATCACCGAAAATTGAGCGGTCTAAAATACCATGACCTTCATCATGAACTTTCTTAATCATTTCCCATCGCTCATTTGCAAAGAAGATTTGTGTTGTAAATGCCCAACGAGTTTTCTTAGCGTAGAATCGATTTAATAATCGTTCCGCATCAGGGTTTCCTAGTTCTTCAAAAATAGGAATGTTAAATCTTTCACTTATTAATTGCGCTAGAGTTGTCTTGCCAGCTCCAACGACTCCATCTACCAATAGAATGGTCATCGCCCCATCTCTCTTTTCTTAGTTGTTCTTTTTCTTTTTGATATAGAAAAAATATAGTATGGCCAAAGAACAAAACCAAAAAGAAATGTTAGGAACTGATACTTACCTTCATTTGCTTTATATATTTTGTACTCGGCCAGTAATTCACCTTTTTCAACGTACAGGTCTTGCAGCTGTGCATAATACTCAGCTCCTTGAGGAGTTAACTCATACATAGCTACCATTTCACGTAAGAACGCTTCTTTATCTCCTGCTTGTCTTATCATGGTATAAATACTAATCATATGTTGAAAGCCATAAACAATCCCGGTAACAACATAAAAGGATACAAACAATACAATCCACATACTTATCTATACCCCTTTTCTTTGCAATATTCGATAAGGGTAGCTTCGTCACCCATTACAAACATTTCAACGCTGTCCTCAGTTTCTGTATGGATCTCAACTTTATAAACAAACACAACTTGAAAAGGGTTGTCTTCATTCATCCACGCTCCAACAGACACAGCAACAAAAGTTCCTGGTACGTCGTAAGCATCGACAAACTCATCTACCATTGCATTATTGATTTCATGTCCAAATAAATCCGCTAACATTTCCTGCGGCATTGGAATACCATGATTAAGTTTTTCGTTCCAACTATCAAGAATACGAAGTAATACTCCATAATTCTTATTCATATAGTTGAACATTTTCTTTCGTAAGTGAAACTCAGAAATCAATACACCACCTCCAATACTCGGTCAGACTGTTCTTTCTCGTAATGCTTAATCTCTTCATCAGAGATGCATTCGATTTCGACTTTAGTAGTTCGGTAACCGTATCCTGGTACATCTTTTATGACGGCATACACTTCGTACACTCCGTTACCCAATCCTGGGACAAACGAAACCATTTCATGTAACCTTTCTTGAGAACCAAATAAAAACATACGTCCCATTTCTACTTTTACTGCACCTAAGCATATTCGCCCAGGTGTTAAGTCTTCTTCTTTAATATCGAAAGAGTAATTCAATGTGGTACTCCCCTTTCATTCTCAGAATGTATCCATTTGATTTTTACTTTGCAACATAAAAATAAAAAAAGACCCAGGATTATTTTCCTGAGTCTTCTATTCGTATAGCTTTTGGGAAACTCAATACAAAAGATGTTTTACCATCTGGTGTGCCTTGAGCAATTATTTCCCCTTTATATATATTCATTACTTCTTTAGCAATTGTTAATCCTAAACCAGAACCTTGTTTAGTGTATTCTAAATTCTTCCCACGATAATACCTGTCAAAAAGAAATGGAATTTCTTTAGGATCAAGAGGAACTCCTTTGTTTGTAACAGAAATAGAGACCGTATTATCATTAGTTTTAGAAATTACGTTTATCTTGACGCAGGTTGAATCAATCGAATACTTAACTGCATTGTCAATGACTGGATTCATCATTAAGAAGAAATGATTTCGATCCACAAATATCTCAACACTTTCTGCATCGTAACAAGTATCAAAAATAAAATCCGGATATGATTCCGCTTTGAATCGTAGCAAATAATTAATTAGATGTTTTACTTCATAATAGTTTGCATTATCAATATTCGTTATTTGTTTTAAACGAGCAAGTTCTAAGATCGTTGACATAATTGATGTGACCCTAGCAATATTATCCTCTATAGCAAGTAGTTTTTCATCAACCAATTCCTTATTCTCTTTACCATAAAATTTAATCATATCAACAGACTGTTTTATTGCCGTCAGATATGTTTTTACTTCATGAGATACATCTTGCATGGAGTTTAGGTTGTTCTGTACAAGTTCATTCATCCTATCTAAAACAGCATTAAAACGATTAACAATTTTAGATATTTCTTCTCCGTACAAAGGATCTTCTATTTTTATTTGATAATTATTTTCTACAACACCTTCAAAACTTGTATCAATTGCGTTTTGTAGTGGTCGAAATATAAACTTCAAACCCGCCAATGCCGATATGACTGAAAAGAAAAGAAACCAAAGGAACATGTATAGAAGGCTCTCTAAACCGATCATTATCTGCATTTTCAAATTTGTCGTTATATCTCTTTTTATAGTTATTTTATCAACATGATTTTCATGCTTAAAAGAATAAGAAACGATACCATATGCTTTATTTTTCTCATCAGAATAAAAACTATAACTAGCCTGTTTTGCAGAAGAATCTAATTTATTCATATGTGCCCTAATGGAATCAAAAAAAGTTGGGACAAATAAAGTTAAGAGTTGAGACCCAAACAAGCCCAAATTCTCATCACTATCAGGGGGAGAATAATAATTATACTCTCCAATCCCAGGTTGACCAATTCTTACTTTTATCGACTCGCCTGAGTAACTCAAAAACTTAAAAAAATTGTCATCAATCTGCTGCTTTCCTCCACCATCTTGTATTAGCTCTAATTTTTTTTGTATTTTTTCTGCCCTAGAAAACATGCCCTCAAATTCTCTTTGAGTTGTAAGTTGTAGTTCGTTATACATGGAAAATAAATTTACTGGTATTGCTGACAGAAGAATAAGTCCTATAGTAAATGCAACCACTTGAACACGTAATCGGTCGCGCTTCACGAAATTTTTGAGGAATTTCCTAATCTTGTTTCTCATTAGGCATCCCCCTCTCCTCCTGATACGATGGGTATAGATAATGTAAAGACCGTTTTTCCATCCGTACTGCTTTCTACATTAATTTCACCATTGTATACATCCATCACTTTTTTCGATATGGTTAAACCTAGTCCAGATCCTTTTATTGAGTTATCAAGATTACTTCCTCTGTAATACCTATTAAATAAAAACGGAATTTCTTCTTCTTTAATTTGATGTCCCCAATTGATGATATCTACGTACAAACAATTCGGGCATTCTACATTCTTAATATGGACAATAACCTCATTGCTATGCACAGAATATCGAACTGCGTTTTCAATAATTGGATTCAGGGCTAATAAGAAATGTTGCTTATTAATAGCAATAATAGAATGTTCTACGTCGCATTTGCTAGTGAAGTTGAATTCTGGAAAAACCTTTCTCATGTACTCCATATACTCGTCAATTACCTCTTTTATATTGGTATCTTCTGCAGGACAAAACTGAGCGCCTCGATCTAATTTTGCTAAGTCAAGGATTGTAGACATAACTTTTGTAATTTGCTCAACGTTATCATCAATCGCTTTCAGTTTTTTCTCTACCGTTTGTTTATCATCTGTTCCAAAATACCTTAGAACATCTACAGATTGTTTAATTGAAGTTAACTTATTGTTCACCTCATGAGAAACATCCTGAACTGATTCTATGTTGACTTCTATAATCTTTTGCATTCGTTCTAAAATGTCATTTACTTTATGCTTAACACCACTAATTTCTTTCCCATACATCCCCGTTACTTTTATTCTTGTTTTGTAATCCGTTTCTTCTAACTCAGAAAACATCTTATCAAGAACTTTCCCAAGTAGACGGAATACAAGTCCAAGACCAAAATAAGAAAAAATACTTGAGAAAAGTATGATATATAATATGCTTAGAAAAAATAATTTTTGATATTTTTCTATAGGCTTTATAACAGTTGGTGTTACACTTCTTTTCACCAATACTTTATCAGTATGATCTATATGTTTAAAAGTATATTTATAAGTCATATAATGAAGACCGCTTGTTTCATCTTTGTGAACGGTTAAGTTACCCACTTTTTCTATTTCTTTTTTATATCTTGCAGATAAAACTTCTATTATAAAGGAGGCGATTTTAGCATTCGCACCTTTTACCAAATCTTCTTCTTCATCTTTTTTGCCAAAGAAAACATGTTTGCTACGATCATCTGTAGAAGAAACTGTTATTTCTTCACCTTTAGATACAACACCTTCAAAAAATTCTGGGGACACTTTACTGACTCCTCCAGCTTCCCAGACTTCATTTTCAATTTGAACAGATCTATACTTCATTCGGTTGTAAAACTCTTCCCCACCTTCTAAAATATCAAAAATGAGAAATGTTACTAGAATAGGAATAGTAACCAAAGTGACGGCAATAACTGCCATTGCCGTCAACTTTCTACGCAACCTATTTTCTTTTGCTCTTCTAAGAATTAAAGACTTCAAGGACATAACCTTTACCTCGAACTGTCTTAATAATGTCGATACCAATTGAGTTTCTCAATCGGCGGATATTTACTTCTAAGGTGTTTGTTTCTTGCAGTTCTGAAGGGTCATACCCCCAAATATTCCTATATAATTCTTCCTTGGAAATAATCTTACCTTTGTGAGCAACAAAATAATGTAACAGCTCAAAAAGTTGATTGGTTAAATGAACTTGTTTACCATCAACAGTTACCTTGTGCGTTAATAAATTGATTTCAATATTTCCGCACTGCGTAACTCCATCATTAGAAGATTCACCAGCACTAGTTCTTCGTAAGACTGTTCGAATTCTTGCTAATAGAACTGTAAGATCGTATGGTTTTGTAATATAATCTTCAGCTCCCATGTCTAAACCTTGCATGATATCTAATGGTTCATTTCTTGACGTTAAGAGAAGATACGGGATTTTCTTGTTTTGGTTTACAAGCCTTGCAACTTCTAAACCATTTGAAATACGAGAATCTATTCCAGCTGCAGTTTGCTTTAACATGACGTCTAATATCATTAAATCATAGTTATTCTGTATTGCAGCATTAACAGCTTCAACACCAGTAGTAAACCACTCTACATGGTAATTTTCGCTTTTTAAAATCATTTCAAGTGTGCTACCGATTTCATATTCATCTTCGAGTAATAATATTTTATACAATTTATTACCTCCTACAGGATTTTTGCGTGCAAAGTATTGTAGCGCAACATGAAAAATCCTGCAAGAAGATGAAAACTACATGGTAGGTGAATCTAATTTCCCATAAGTTTTCTTTTTGTATGTAATGCAATCAATATCTGTAAATAATACTTCATTATCATATCGTCCAACCTTGTATGTGCTATCCCAAAGTCTCACGCTATTTTCAACCTTTATAGTTGTTCCATCTTTTTTAGTAATATTTACAGTGACTGCATTAGACAAATCCTCTTTAAGAATACGGAATAATTCTATGTTACGCTTCATTTCTTCGCTTTTGTCGTACTCATTAAATTTCTGTTCAACAAACTCAAGAATCTCTGCGTATTTGTCTATATTTATATTCTGCAAACCATCTTTTATAATATCTTCTCCGCGAATGTATTTAATCATGTATTTAAGTTTGCCATCATTCCTAAGTGATTTAGTAAGTGTTGTATTTCTACAAATGAAATCAATAGGTTTCTTTCCATTCACATACCAATCAAAAACAGAGCTTTCATACTCATGATCTTTATCGGGTTCAACACCTAGCATTCTTTTCATAGCAACTGCCTCTTTTAAACTTTGCTGAAGATGCTCCTCCATCTCCTCGTCTAATTCTTCTGCTGTATATATTTTCATATCCTCAACCAACGGCCTAATTTCTTTTGAGCGATAATCAGAAGCAAATATAATAGCATCCTTATCTATCAGGTATACACCATCAACTTCTAAATAATTATTAAATCTGCCAAAGCTATTAGCTGCATAAACATCCTTATTGTATCTAAGAAGAATAAACGGAATTGCTTTAGCATCTTTTACAGATAACTTTAGAATTGCTACTTCCTCAAACCTATCGGATGAGTATGTTGATGCAACCTGACATTCCCATACAGACTCTTTATCTTTTGTAATAAAGTCCCTGAACTTTTGTTCAGTAAATATAGGATACAACGATTTCTCTCTTAATGCCTTACTCATTTTTTTCCACCTCATCCATTATTTTTATAAAACAAAAAAAGAGAGGGTGTTAACCCTCTCCTTGTCTGACTATGCAGCTTTAGCAATTGATTTCTTTTTAATAGAAGCAATTAATCCATTCATCATGCTTCGCTCAGATTGATTTCGTTCAATAACAGCTACACCAAGCTTACGTTTTTCTTCCAATGTTTCTTGGATTTTTTCATCAATCGTTCCCATTGTTACCAAGCTAATAATATCAACTACGTTATGTGTAGAACCAATACGGTGTACACGCCCTGCTCGTTGTTCAAATGTAGCTGGGTTCCACGGAGAATCATAATTAATAAGTGTATTAGCAAATTGGATATTCAAACCGTAGTTCCCTGCATCTGTTAGCACAAAGAATTTATACTCAGGATTTGTCTTAAACGTTTCTAGCTGCTCTTGTCTTTGAGCAGAAGACATTGATCCATTTAGTAACGCTACCTTACCTAATGTACTCAGCTCTTCATCTATAAGCGTTTGCATTTTAGCAAATTGAGTAAAGATAACAATTTTGTTTATGCCTGCTTCTATACGTTCTTTACATATATCCACTAGTTCTGTCAGCTTCGGAGATTTAACGTTTTCCGGAATATATGCTAGGTAATGCTTAGACATACCACTTTGCCCCATCTGAAGTAAAGCAGGATGGTCTGATGAAGCAACCATCATATATAAGTAACCTAGTACTTGATCTTCCTTCTTACGTTTCTCTTCAACCCAATTGCCTTCTTGATCATACTGACCATTTACTTGTTGGGAAGACAACTCTTCTAATAGAGTTAGGAAATCTTCCTGAATCTTGTTGTATAGATTGGCTTGAGCGTTATTCATTTCAACATCTCGACGATGGAAAATCATTGGTGGTAAGTCTTGTGCAACATCTTTCTTTAAACGACGAAGCATGTAAGGGGAAATAATGCGGCGAAGTTCACCCAATCGCTTGTTTCCAATTGGAACGAAACGTCTACCAAACTTGGAAGCGTAAACAATGTATTTCTTTCTGAATTCGGTAACCTTACCTAGTAACCCTGGTTGTACCCATTCAACTAAAGCATATAGTTCTTCTACGTTATTTTGAAGTGGCGTACCAGTACTTGCGAATCGATATGTAGAAGGTAATGCATTAACTGCTTTATAGGTAATAGACCCCCTATTTTTCAATCGGTGGGCTTCATCAGCAATAATTACATCATAATGAAATTCCTTCATCATATCACTCATGCTTCGAACTAATTCATAATTGACGATACCAAATAAGTAATCGCCATTAATGAATTTAAGAAAAGCTTTATTTTTCTCTTTTGTATTTTTACCATCAATAACAATATTGGTATGCCCCAGGAATTTTTCAATTTCTGAAGACCACTGATATTTTAATGAAGACGGACAAATAACGAGAACCTTTTTTACTTTTCCTTGTTTCCATAACATGTGAGCAGCACCCATTGTTTGCACCGTTTTTCCCAATCCCATGTCATCTCCGATAATACCGCTTTTGACATGAGTTAAGAAGGAAATACCTTGTTGCTGAAACTCATATGGCTGTAATTTAAAATCCGAAAAATCATCTAACATAGGGAACTCAGGAAGTAAAACTTCTTGAATCCCCTTAATACTTTCTATAGTTGTGTGCCAAGCGGTTATATCCTCGTAGCGTTCAACAAAAGCGTCTACATGACGTTTTGGAACCATCCACTTATATTCCTGCTCAATATAATATGCACCCGGTAGTGACCTCATGAAGTCCGTATATTCGCGGAACATTTGAGTAGATAGTTTCGTTTCAATACGAATGTCTAATTGGTCACCCTGTAAACGGAGTGAAAACAATAGCGGGACCCTCCTATTCGATTGTTAGTTAAGAAACTCTATCTTTATATCTCTTCGTCCGAAATCATACATTCTGTCAGCATCGGTCATGTAGATATCAACTATGTTACCTTTGATAGCTCCACCACGGTCTTCTACTGTATAGATACCGTTGATAGATGGATAAGATTCACATGTGATTCTTACCTTCGTACCAAATGGAACTGAACGGTCCATAGCGATCATACCTGGTTGTACTTTCTTACCTGAAGCAGTAAGACCTGTTACCCCTGGCTCATTTATCATATAAGCAGTACCAACACCCATGATTGTTTTAGAAACACCAGCATTCTCACTAGTATTCTTAGCAGGAGCTGCAGCTGGAGTTGGGGTTGGAGCAGCGCTAGGAGTTGGATTAGAAACAACAGGTTTTACAGTGTCTGATTTTGGTTTATCAGACTTTACTGGCCTGGCAGACTCCTTCGCTTCGCGTACTTGCTTAGCTAATTCTGCATTCTCTGCTTGAAGTTTTTGATTATCTTCTAGAGACTTTTGTTTCTCTTGCTCAATAGCTTCTTTACTATGTTTTAGCTCTTCCATTTCTACGGAAAGCTGTTCTGTAGCAGATTGAATTTGCTTCTTCTGCTCTTCTAGCGTTTTGTTGTTTTCTTTAGCGGTTTTCAATTCTAGGACAGTTTTATTGTGATTCTTTTCTAAGGCTGTTACTTCTTTGTTTAGTTCTTGAATCTCGTGAAATTGAAATCCTACGCCGCTAGCCACTACGATCGCTGCTGTTGCTTTCAAACAGTTTTGTATTACTTTGCCCTTTGTGATTTTTTGTTTCATGTTGAATCAAATCCTCTCATCGTTGTATTTCTGCTGTATCATGTGTGAGAAGATTACTAGTTTATTGGTATGGAGAAATAAAAAAAGAGCCCTCTAAAAAAAGAATGGACTCTTTATATATTGGCTTTCTTATTCTTTTACTTCAGGAAATTCTTTTTTTTCGAACCATTGATGACGGCAAGCACGCTTTAAGCATGTGTACTTAATTCTTGTCTTCCATTCATCTTTATAAGCACGAGGGTTTTCGCACTCAGGGCATGTATTCTCGACGTAACGATCTTTGTATGTATTACCCTTGGTCTTATGTCCTCTTGATTGTGCATTGTATGATACGATTTGTTTGTTCTCCATATAAACTACCTCACCTCTACGCAATGTTTACAACAGTTGTTTC
This sequence comes from Bacillus sp. SRB3LM, assembly GCF_015712745.1. NCBI lineage: Bacteria > Bacillati > Bacillota > Bacilli > Caryophanales > Bacillaceae > Bacillus > Bacillus sp. SRB3LM. The sequence goes on along the minus strand of NZ_VWVQ01000002.1, from coordinate 60,720 downwards.
TACCTTAAAAACCATTTAAATTACAATATAAAATGTCCAAGTAGAAACATAAGCACTTACACATCGATTTGGCAAGTGCTTATTGTTATCTATTTTTATTTTTTCTTGTTGTAATGTTCTAAAAGGTCATAAAGAAGTGATAAACGCTTTTCTTCGAAGATTTGCGTGAGTTTGAAGTCGTTTTTTACTGCTTCTACATGATCGATGTCACCAGCAACTAAGTGTTCGACATCTTCCATGATTGTTACTAACTCTTTATGTGCAGTACCAAATTTCTCTTCAAAATCTTTTGCAAAGAGAATAGGGAATGAAGCATAGATACGGTTAAATTCATTAATCATATGACGATGAATATATAACATGTACTCCTTCATTTTTCGAATCTCTTGTAAGCCAATAGATACGGCTCTTGATTCTTGTTCTCTATTAATAGGAGGTAAAGGTACTCGACCTACAAATTGCTCCCACTGTTCATCTCCAATAGAAGGAGGAATATAGTTTTCAGCTGCTTTCTCTGCATCTTCATGAGAAAGCGTTTGATTTTCTTCTGCTCCAAATAGAACATCTTCTAATTTTTCTTTAGGTTGGTGAACTACAGCGTCCGGCTCTTTCTTGTTGTCGTCTAATAGCCCACCAAAAGTTTCTTCAAATACATTTGACTTTTTTTCTGATTTTTCATTGTTTGACATTATATTTACTCCCTTGTTATATGAATGAGTTTATTGCAATTTGAACATGTATAACGGATCTCGTTTCTTTCAGGGAGCTCATTAAAACCTACTACTTTTTCAGCCGAATCTTTTTCATAGTTTGCAAGAACGCAAATCTCTTTTCTTAGATATGCACTACCGCATTCGCACCTTGTAAAATCTTCATGAAATCTCATTGTAAAACCCTCTCTTGGATATCATTGCTGACTAAAGTTAATTCTGACATATTCAGCAATAATATACCAATTAAAATAGAATGAACGTTCGATGACATTTTTTTTATTTACATACAAGTCTGATTATTTATATGTATACAAACAAAAAAAAGAAAGCCGCAATCATAAAGATGCAAGCTTTCTTCGCTCATTACTCCCACCACCAAGAGATGCCACTTGTAATAGCTTCTGCTTGTTGTGTTTGAGTAGTAGTGTCAGATTTAACAACTGATTTATCCGAATCAGCTGCAAATGTAAGGATCGTTGCTAAAGCAATAGCTGTTGAAAGACACACGACTAATTTCTTAAACATTGGTTTTCACCTCCGTAATCGGTTTTACATATTGTATTTCTGGCCTATCTTTCCTTATCGCAAATACTAGAAGGATTACGAATAATAAAGAAGAGCTGATAGCTAGGAATGTGATATTTAAATCAATACCTCTTACTTGCGACAAAAAGAATGACGCTGGCAAATAAATTGCTCCAAAAAGGGAAAGTCCTACTATTAAATGCTTCTCTCTCTTAAAACGTATTTTTTCAAAATCAAAATTGAAATTCCAGTCTTGAGAATAAAGAACAAACGCCAATGTACCATAGATAAAACCAGAGGTAATATCCATTGCGTAATTTCTCCAAATATGCTCTTTTAGTTCAACAGGACTAAAGAATCCAAATGAACAATACATAATCGCAATTTGAATAAGTAGCGGAATGACTACTCCACCTGCAACTGTCACTATAAGTGACCAAATTACAGGAACTTTTTCTACAGCTGCTAGGTAAAGGAAAGATATGACCATACCTATTATAGGCACCAAATAACCAAGCCCTTCATGCTGCTTATTAAAGTATATAGAATAATTAACCACACTAGTTAAAAAAGAAATAACTGAAATTATAGTAATGTGCCTATGGAATCTTAAACGGAATAAGGAGCACATAATAGCATAGTTACCAATTCCTAATATAGTTTGGGACAAAACAAACCATCCCAGATTTGCAGAATTCAAATACTTCACTCCTAAAGTCTTTAAATATAAGTTCTATTACTATATTTATTCTGCCATATTCCGTAGTAAGATACCAATTAACTTTAGATAAACGTTCCATGACAACTTTGTCATCTTTCTGAGTATTCTATCCAATCTGTCTTTTTAATTTTTCATTTTCTTCTCTTAGACTTCTCAATTGTTGATACATCTCAATCTCTTGATCAAATGACTTTACTAAGTAAATAGAGTCGTCATTTTTGTATCGGAATGGAATCACCCAATAAGGACGATTCTCTTGAAAAGCTTCGAGTTCTTGTTTTAAAAGCCAGTCTTTCGGAATACTTATTGTTTTTTCGCCTCGTGCGTTGATAGTACCTCGTTCTTTACATTCCATTAAGTAGTCTTGGGTTTTAATGTCTCCTTTTGCATACCACAAAGCTCCGCTGTTCGCTTGACGTTTTGCGTCTACGATTGGTTTATTCTTCATTGTTGGTGTGGCACCCATTGACGATAATATAATAGAAGGAACTGGTTTTTCTATCGGCTTAGGATGTTCTTCCTTCGCCGGTTCATCAACTTGTATACGAGGTTTTTGAATCTTTGTTTTCTTGTTCCCCTGCTTAAACAAGTCCTCTTGCTTATTTACTTTGTTGAAAGCAGCGTTCCATCTTTTTGTTACATCTTTTTCAAAAGCCATACCCTCTTTCTTCTCACTTTTATGAGTTCGGAAAGCAGCATTACGCTCCGCTTCTTTATTTCTTTCTCTTGCTTCTAGTTTACGTTGTCTTTCTTCTTTACTGTTCTTATAAAGACGAACTCCATCGCATAAATGACAGAGAGCCGAGTTTTCGCACTTGTTATGTGTTTCTTCATTACACTTATGCAACTAGACTCAACTCCTCGTCGCAACTAGATGTTTGCTTGAAATTAGAAGCATCTTCATTTAAACCTGTGATGGTAACTACTCTGTGTTTATAACAAACAGCTTGGTATCTAGATGTGACTAGAATGTAATGATCTTTAACTTTGGATTTCTTTTTGTATTTCACATCACGAGCAAGATCTCGATTTATTTGCATCACAACACGTTTTTTAGAAGCTGTTCTTTTCCCTACACGTTGCTTATACCTCCTGACAGCGTGTTCCGTAATCGTCATCGTAAGTTTCTCCTTTCTTTATTTTTATGAGGCTCTACCTAAAGAATTAAATGAGTCTTGCGAAACCATTAAATCCTTATCTAATTTAAGTAAGCCATTGATTGTTATTAGACGATTTTGCTTGTTAATAAGAACATCTAAAATTCCTTTAATAAACATGTATCGTTCTGTTGATTCTCGCTGCATATCATACAAAGTTAATCCTTCTTGGGTAGTAACTTTTCTTACTTCCATAACAGCGTTACGCTTTCTTTCGTCTTCATTCTTTCCTGTTAAGCCGACACGCTCAATCTCTTTCACCATTAAATCAATTCGTTCTTTAGATGATTCTAAATCAGAGAATTGAATACGAAGAGTTGAGTATATGTTATCTATTCTTGATAAAATACTAATAGCCATCGCTGGGTTCACATCGGTAGGAATGTTAATAGATTGTGTATCACGATTTAAAGTATTGCGATAAATTACCCACTCTTGTGCTGTCATATCAACAATTGGATTCATGCACTATTCCTCCTTACTTTCTGTTAATAGGGATAATGTGCGCTCCAAGATTTGTTGATGCAATTCTTCGACGGTTAATGTTCCATCTAGAATCATTGCATTTCCATCTTCCTCTTCTAACTTCATATAACGAAGATAAAGATCACGAGCTCTTGTTAATAATTCCTTATCGCTTTCATACTTGTCGTTTTCACCATGCTTACCTTTTCGCTTCATTGATTCTTCCGGTTCAATATCTAAAAAGATTTGGAAGTTAGGCTCTGGCATACGGTCTAGTAAACTTGCTGTAAAATCGATATCAACACCATTTGCTGTACTATATACAAGTTGGCTTACTAAGTATCGATCTAATATAAGAACATCTAATTTCTCAGATAACTCTTCAAACCAGCTAAGTTGAGCATACTTATCTGCTGCCATAATACATTCAATTGCAAGTTGCCCCGGATTATATTCTCCATCAAGAAATTGACGAATTAACCCACCGGTTGGTGTATCATAACGATGGAACTCAGATTGTTCTACGTTATAACCGCGTTCATATAAAGCTTTGTGTAGCTTGTCTGCTTGAGACTTCTTACCTGACTTATCTAAACCTTCTAATGCTATGATAATCATGCTGCGCTCACCCCACCTGTGCTACCAAATCCTCCAGTGCGAAGTTCTGATGCATAATCATCATCGGCTGTAAGATAAGGAAGGAAAATACCTTGTGCGATACGATCTCCATGTTTTACAACAAACGGTTCTGTTCCTTCATTACGAAGTAGAATTCGAATATGGTTACCATAGAAATCAGCATCGATAACGCCAGTTGCATTCTGTAAGGTTAAATCCTTCCCATAAGCCAAGCCACTTCTTACAAATAGAGCTAACCATTCATCCTCTTTCATATAGGCAGTTAACCCTGTATTAATAATCGCTTTTGAATTCGGCGGAATAACATAATCACCGATTGCAGCAATATCATATCCTGCAGCGTTAAGAGTTTTACGAGTTGGCTTTAATACTGAAAAGTTTTCAAAGTGCTCTTTAAAATCATCTAACACTTCAAATCCTCTAGTCTTTTTGTTTTTAAATAGTTTTAAAATATTCATGTTGGATGTTACCTCCTGGAGAATAACGACTTAAGCCGTTTGTATCATGACCGTTTTATAATCGTCTGGAATCTCTCCCAAGAACGGACTAGGTTTTTGCCTAATCGGTTTCTGGGAACCGTACTCATATTTAAAGGCTGAATGAGTGAGGTACAGTCGTTTTCCAGCTCTGGTCATAGCTACATACATTAAGCGTCGCTCTTCTTCCAAGTCTGAGAGTTTTTGCTTAGAACGATAATGTGGAAACACATCATCTTCCAATCCAATCACGAATGTTTCAGGCCATTCTAAACCTTTAGCAGAGTGAACAGATGTTAAAGTAACGAAATCAGTTTCATCTTCATCTGAATCACCATCTAAAGTGATTTCAGAAACAAATTGAGCTAAGGAGTTAATTTCTTTTTCCTGTGCATCCCAATGACGAGCGTAGTCACGTAAATGAGTTACGTTTTCGATTCTAGCTTCATCTTCTTCTTTTTCCTTATCAAACTGACCCATAAAATCTGTCTTCTTAATAAGTGTTTGCATAAATTTAGTAGCAGAGAATTCACCGACTAATGCTAACTGACTAAGCTCTTGCATTAACGTCGCAAATTCTTTAATCTTTGCAACTGTCGATTTATTAATCTTTGATTGAGCTGCTACTTCATCAATGTTTTGTAAAGCAACAAAGAATGGAATTCTTCTTTCATGAGCAAACGCATAGATTTTTTCAATCGTTGTTTTACCAATCTTACGACTAGGTACATTGATGACTCTCTCAAGTGCATAATCATCTGTTAAGTTATGACTTGCACGAATATATGAGACAAGATCTTTGATTTCTTTTCTATCATAGAAAGAAGTTGTTCCAACAATCTTGTATGGAATGTTTTCATCACGTAAAGCGAGTTCTAAATGCTTTGACTGGAAGTTCATTCGATAAAGAACAGCGAAGTCTTTCCAATCACACTGAGTCGCCTTTCTCATATTCACAATCATTCGGGCAACAAAATCTGCTTCCCTAGATGCATCATTGAATCGGAACACATGAATGTCATCCCCTACTCCACTTACAGAAAAGGCTTCTCTTTCTAATCTCATTTTGTTGTTACCAACTAACGAGTTGGAAGCATTTACGATTTTTTGAGTAGAACGATAATTTTCTTGTAACAATATCAGCTGAGTTTCCGGATGGATCTTCTGATAGTTTAAGATGTTCTCAATTTTCGCTGCACGGAATGAATAAATAGATTGATCCGCATCACCAACTAAGAAAATGTTTCCGTGTTTTTGAGATAACATTTCAATCAAATCAAATTGAATTTTGTTGGTGTCCTGAAATTCATCTATGAGAATGTAGCGGAATGTGTTTTGATATCTCCCTAGTAACTCTGGATTATTTTGAAATAGATGAACCGTTTTAAGTAGCAAGTCATCAAAGTCAAAATAATTATGAATAGCTTTTAAGTCTTCATATCGTTGATAAATATGAGAAACAGCAAGCTTCTCTTTATCTCCTGTATTTTCGGCCTGTGCTTGACCAGGACTTATTCCTGCATTCTTCCATGTGGAAACTTGAGACATCAGATTATAAACAATTGTCTTGTCCGCTTCTAATCCTAATTGAACAGCTGCCGTCTTCATAATTGCCTTTTGGTCTGTATCGTCCATTAACGTAAACATATCTATTCCTAGATGATGAATATTAGTAGATAGGATACGGTTACAGATACTATGGAATGTACCAATCCAGCTCTTAGAAGCCCGACTATCCATACCAGCTACTCGTTCCTTCATTTCTTTAGCAGATTTATTCGTAAATGTAATGGCAAGAATACGCCAAGGATCTACACCCTGCTCCAGTAAATAAGCAATACGAGTAGTTAACACTTTTGTTTTTCCCGAACCAGCTCCGGCCAACACAAGGACTCGTCCCTCTGTTGTTAAAACTGCTCTTTGTTGGCTACTATTTAATGTACCCATCAAAGGATTCTCTACTGTAGCTAACAAATTACCTCCCCCTTTCGATTAACTATAGGTGTTGATTTGTTTCGTTCCCTAAACTTCTTATGGAAACGTAAGCAGTTAAATCGGATTCGTCAATAAGTCAGCAAAAAAAATAAGACGAGTATTTAAACTCGTCTTACAAGGTGGCACTATTACTTGGTTTCTTTCGCCTTAGGTGCTACTTTATTATCTTTTACCAATGTCATTACTGACGCGACAAAAGTAAGAACAGCAGCAATCTCCGTTTCACCTACAACAGGTAACGGTTGTTGACCTTTGGCAACCAAGTACTGGTTTAACCAAGCTAACGCAAAGACAATAATACGAATTAATGCCCCTTTGTTATCCATAATAAATTCTTTGGACATATGCAACACCTCGAAAAAGAAAATATGGTACTTAGCTACCATAACGATTTACGGAAGTAAGAACCATATCATACTTTTCCTATTCCTAACTTAGCCCACATGAAACAAGCTTTATTGAGCCTGTGGCATGCTGAATAGGTTATTTGATTGTTGCTGTGATACTTGAGTTTGTTGCATCATACGACTATCGTGAATTGCTTTAACAGCCGCTCCGATTTCGTTGATTTTTACATTTGCAATTTCTTGTGTAAGATTAGCAGTAATCTTAAATTGCTCGTAAATCTCTTTCATTTTAGCTACTACAGCATCTTGTCCAGCCCCTGCACCTAATGACAATGTTGCCATTTGCGTTGCTAAATCACGAATAGTAATCTTCTGTTGATCTGTAGCTGCATAAGGGTTTTGTTGCTGTGGTGGGTTTTGATATTGCTGTTGTTGCTGATAATTCTGTTGTTGATAGTTTTGAGGAGCCTGATTAGGCCCCTTATCATCAGAATCAACTGGTAAGTCTTCACCAGCGTATACGTATAGTCCAAGTCCATGACCTGCAATAGCTTTCACCTTTGCACGTTGGATACTGTTATTGATGTCAAATGTTGTAGGTTTAGCGATTGGTTTATTACGGAAGTCTAATACTGGGAAAGGTTCAGATACAGAAACACCATTTACGATAACTTCTACTTCTACAAAGTATCCAAGAGCGGTTCTTATATATGGTACTAAAAGACCACCTGTTTCAGGCTCAGGGAAACGTTTTACATTAATCTTTGCATCAGGATGTTTTCGTTTAAGTTGTTCAACTGCATGAGCCCAACTCATATAAGAGAATCCATTTTTCTTTTCTAGGTATTTCGTTACATCCATACCTGCCATTTCCGCAAAATAGTTCTTTTCTAATTTAACGGGTTCTTCTACAACGTCTTGCTCCACTGGTGGAGCTTCTGTAGTTACTGCTGTCATTTGTTTTCCTCCTTGATTACTCTGGAACATATAAGTCCCTCCTCACATTAATTGTTGAGGGTATTCACTTTTTAAGAAAGGAAGCCCCTTTTTCAAGGAGCCTTTGCTCTAGTTGGGTAAATCTTAGCAATCATTCATGATGTTCGAAAACTGCTCCGGAGTTGTATGCTTAGAAATAGAACGAATAAGACAAGCTAAGCTAGGTTGTTTTTTAGAAGAAGTCTCTACTTGTTTGAGTACTTCAACATGTCCTTTTCCTTTACACATACTACAAAAGCCACTCTTCACAATACCGGTGCCGTCACACCATGAACATGAACGATTCTTTAACATATTTAACCCTTCCTTTCAAAAGTATATATACTGAACGGATGATCATTGTCCTCACTTTCTGCATGTTTTGCGTCTAACTTAGACGACCATTCCGAACTGTCTAACATAGGAAAGTATGAATCTACTTCAGGGAACTTATGATGAATGCGTGTAAGATAAACACGAGAAGCCATCGGTAGGAACAACTCATATGTTTGTTGACCACCAATAACAATAATCTCTTTATCTTTCGACTGTTCAATCATGAATTGAATGTACTCTAAGCTTTCAAATACAAGGTTCTCATCTACTAAATGCAGATGATCCATTGTTAAAGCCATTGGACTTCTAGTGAGTACAATATTAAATCGGTCCTTTAATGGTTTGTGACCAAGAGAAGCAAAAGTTTTATAACCCATAATGATTGGTTTGCCTTTTGTTTTCTTTATGAAATGCTTCATATCGTCCTTCAATCGGCAAAGCAGTTTATTTTCAAAGCCAATTGCATTGTTTTCATCTGCAGCTACAATCAGGCTAATCATACTGCTACCTCAATTTTCATTTGTGGGTGTTTCTCATAGTTTTCTAAGCGGAAATCATCTGCTGTAAAACTATAAAAATCTGTTTTTTCGGGATTAATCCATAAAGTAGGAGCGGCATAAGGCTCTCTTTTAACAAGCTCTTCTGCCAATTCAAGGTGTTTGTTGTAAATATGGCAATCTCCGATAATATGTAACAATTCCCCTACTTCTTGCCCGATATGACGAGCAACCATGTGTAAAAGTATTGCGTATTCACATACATTAAAAGCATTTGCTGTAACAAAGTCCTGAGATCTTTGTTTTAAAATCAGATTTGTTTTCTTTCCATCTGACCAAAATTGCAAGTGGTGAGCACATGGAGGTAAATTCATTCTTCCTGTATCATCTACGTTCCACATTTCAATTACTGCTCTACGAGTAAATGGATCTCGTTTCAGTTCTCCCAAGACATAATCCATTTGATTGTCATAACCATGTATAGGTTTAGCTACTTGATATCCGTATGCCTTACCAATTGAACCTTTTTTCTCTAATCGAACAAAAGGAAATGATTTTGAGAATCTAAGTCTTGTCTTTTTAAATGCCCATTGGTTCCAAATTTTCGCCTTCATATCATTTACGTTGTTAGAACGTTTACGATAAATCCAATCTACTTCATCAAAGATTGTTTTTAATGGTAGTGGACGAGTTGTTGGTGCTGGGAATTCTTTTGATAAATCATAACGATTAACAACACCGAAAATTCGTTTTGTTGCAATCGGTGATCCATCTTCCCATACTGCACGATTATCTGGAGTCCATTCTTGAGCTAAGATAAGTTTTAAAGTATCCTTCTGATAGTCATCTATTAAAGCCAATTTCCATCCTCCCTTTTCTTTTCTTGCTATAACGTAAGGATTTAGAAATAGGAAAGTCAACCCGCGAATTAGAGTAATTTCACTCGCTGAACATTCTCTTTTTCTACGTAAGAATCCAATAGAGAAAGTAAGTAATCTTGAGAAGGTTTATTAATTTTTACTTCGTCATAGAATTTAACTTCTCCACCAACAAAGCTTTTTGATTGAGGAGCACGTAGGTAGAGTTCGCCTGAATTCTCTTTAGAGTTGAACACCACAATACGGGTTTCTCCAATCCCTGCATCAACTAACATTGTTGTAACAACACCAATCCCTTGTTGTTTGGTAGAAGGTTTGAATAGCTTCACTTTACGAATACCTAGTTCTGTATTTAAATACCCCGACTTGTTTTCTATGGTGAAACGCACTTCTGAATCTTTTGTAATAGTAGCAGTTGTTGACAATGTAATTCCCTCCAAATAAAAAGGCCCTCCACTGGGGAGAGCCATGTTTTGTTTTATTTATAAATTAGCTAGCAAATTTGTAGTTAACGCCCGCTTCAGCTGTATGTGTAATGATGACAGACTCCACTTTGATTCCTTTTAATGGCTCATCATCTTCATCTTGGAATTTTGCTTTTACAAATTCTCCATCAACAATCATCTTATGTGTTTCTTCAACGATATTTGATGGATTGAAATCCATAGAGAAGTAACCCCCGCCACTCATATAACCACTAAGTCCAATCGTTTCACTGAACAGATTGATACTCTTGCTTCTTAATTCGATAGTCTTGCCATTATCAAGAATCACTTTAACGTCATAACGTTGTGAATCTGTTGTTAAGATATTTAAATCACCAATAGAAGAACGGAATGAATACCCTTCATTTAATTCAAATGCAATTGCACGTAAGCTGTCATAGTTAAGTTTCACGCGATTTGCAAATGCTACAACATGCTTGATTTCGCCGTGATACTGCTCATCAATTTTATCTTTTAGGTAGATTTCAATTTCAGTAGCAGTTGGATAATCAAATCGGATATGGTAATGGAATCGACCAGGACGGCTTAACATAAACTCATTTACCTTGTTAAGATCGTTTACCGTAATTGCATAAATACGTTTCTTCTGAGAAGTACCATCAAATAACCCAAGTAAGTTCTCTTGTTTTTCTGCTTCTTCATTACGAGGATTAAACATCTTTTCAAATTCATCCAAGATAATTAATGCTTCTTGGTTAATTTGTTCAATGAAATCAGCAATGCCTGGGAACGCCTTTGTTACCATAATAACTGGGATGTCCTTTTTAACAACTGCTTCTGCAATAAGTTGAACAAACATAGATTTACCCATTCCTTTATTACCACTCAAGATAATACCTAAGCTACGTTCAAATTTGTCATATGATTTTAATACTTTACTAATCTTTTCTGGGTGACTTCCGTAAATCTTTGCTTCCGTTGATGTAAAGTTATCGATCTTCTCTAAAGAGAAACCTGATCTTGGATTGAACTCTACTTTATATGTAGCAGCTGGTAATTTGTCATAAGTTTTTAAGTCGTCACCGTAGATTTTATATGTACTTCCAAAGTTAATAATTTTCATTGTATATTGCTCCTTTTTCTCTCGTTGTTTTTTATTTTTTGTCGTTGTTGAAAAAAGAGTCTCAGGCAACCGAAATCACCCGAGACTTATTTAAAGTTGTTGAGATTATCAATCCCAACGATCAAGCTTGTAGACTGCTGTTCCTGTTTTTGTTGTTACACGAACCATTGCGTTCCAAGTTGCACCATATTGTAATCGAACGCCACAAGCAGAAGCTTCTTCGTATTCTTCAATAGTTGCACCCTTGGAATAAGCTTCAAGAGTTGAGCGAATTTCACGTAACTCTGATTTAAGGATTTCTGGGAACAATGCATTACCAGCACTATTAAATCGATTATCTTTTGCTCCATCTAGAATAAGGAATACTGCTTTTCCTTGATGAGCATTTTCGTCATACCACATAGACGGCTGGAATGTAATTGCCGTTACTTTTTGGTAGCCTGTAGATACATTCCACTTGCTAGCATTTGAGCCACCACTGTAAACGTACCAAGAGAAAGGATTACGCTGTTCTTCTTTGTCCCATTGTAAAATCGGCGGTGCATCTTCATATGAAGCTGTAAGAATAGCTGAGAAGTTATCAACACTCTTAACTTGGTATTCAATTTCTTCTGCTAATGGAAGAACTGTTTCCATGAACTTTCTCCATGTCATAGTGACTGGTGGTACATTCATTTTCGGTAACTCTTTCTTATCTTTTGATTGAAGATGTGAGAAGATACCTCCAGTACTTTTAGCAGTTTCTGATTTACCTTTAGGAGTCCATTCTGTTTTTAGTTCCTCTACTCGTGCAAATCGACGACTTAAAGATTTTTGAATTCCTAATTTCTCAACAATCTTTTCAGCTTGAGCAATATTGCCTGCTGATGGAGCTGCTTGTGGACGTTGGTATTGTAATGGGTGCATCTTATCAGCAAATCGACGACTAACTGTATCGAATGACATACCAGAAGCGATATCATCAAGAAGCGTTCCAATCATTGAACTTCTAACATGACAGAAACCTGTCGGTGCTGTAGCAACAGCTAACCAAACAATGTTTTCTTTATTGCGAGAATTTTTAACGCTGTCGCGTTTTGCATGCACTTCTCTAAACCATTCAGCAGTACCTAAGCACTTCTCTGAGCGATATAAAGATTCTGTTTTTAAAAGTCCTACCGCTTGATCCACTACATCAACTGAATACTCCATTAATGCTCTGATAAGCATTTTAAAGTCTTCTAATTTCTCTGCCGTAACTTGATGTGCAGTACGAATTACAGAACGATTTACTAGTGTTTGAGGTAATGCTACAGATAAATGAGTCCATTCACCAGTACGAGGAATACCTAATACTCGTGCATCTGGAATAAATACACCGTTTACTCTTGAATTTAACACCGCTTTTTTCATTGCAGAAACTGCTGGTGCGAAGAAACCTGGTGTAATATCTTCGTTCCACATTGCAGAATTCATAGTTCCATCTTCATCGATAGTAACAAGACCACCGAAGCGATTAATGAAAGTACGACAAGCGTTACAAGTGTAATGCTGACGAGCTTCTGCAGGTAGATTATTTAAATAGATTTCATATAATTCACCAACATTTGTAGTGAACAGTTTCTTTCCTGAATCAATAGCCATATCAAAGAAGTTCTTTACACTTAATTCAAATTGAGGATATTGATCGTTGTTGCTGTCCTCTTTGTTATAACCATACCCATTTAAGCTTAGTTCTTTATTCATTTTCAACACTCTCCAGTTTTTTAGTTTTTTGTTTTATATATAATAGTGAATGATTCTATATCACCCAACCGAAATTCCTTCAATAACTTTATGTACTTCACTTGTAACATCATGTCTTGAGTCACATAGGAAGGAACCATCCTGATAAGTGGTGACCACGCAAACTAGTTTCCCATCTACCATGAAATGATTTACTTCTGTAGTAATATTGCTCATAACTTTTCCTCCCATATTAAAAAAGGTAAGGGCGTTAGCCCTCACCTATTAAGCTGCTTGTTGGTCAATTAATTCTTTTACATCCATTAATACGCCGAATAATCCATCTGCAGATGTTGATTTGCATGGAACGAAAAATTCATTACAAATTTTCGCAACATACTTACTTGCATCATGACTATTTTCTTGCGTACTAATAATTACGTAGTCAGACTTAAGAATTTGAGCACGAATTTTTTGTTTGTGTTCATCCCCTGTAAGATGAGTAAGTTGTATTTCCTCTACTCCATCTAACGAATCTTTAAAGTTGTTCATACGTCCTTCTAATCCTACTAATAGGATTTTTTTGTTCAGAAAAGGTGTTTTATCAAGTCGATCTATCATGGAGAAGCCCGATTCTGATTCAGCTGCATTGTTTTGACGATATGTTAATCGTTTTGACTCAACAGAAGTTTCTTTTTCGATTTCGTCTGTGTCGTATTTATATGTTGCACGGAAACTATTTGTAATGTTATTTGTGTAGAAACGGCCATCAATAATGTCGTCTTTACTAATTTTGAAACGTTGTGCATCTTTTTCATTAATATATAAACATGCAGGTGATTCATTTACAAAAATTGCTCCGTTGTTTGTGCTTGTAACTACTAATCGACTACCTATTTCTTCAACGATACCCATCTTAATTTCTGCTAAGTTAGGGTTCGGAACATTTTTCCGATCCACGATACGGAATTCATAAATTGGTGAACCATCTTGGAATTCACCTTTGATACCTACTATTTCAAGTTTATTTTCATTTTCCATAGAAAGCTTACGAACTAGTTCTTCTGGAATTGGATATTTTAATTCTTCAATTACACCGCCAAATGCTTTCTTAAGGAAAGTAAATACGTGTCCAACTGGATATGTGTCTACCACTTCTACTGGTTCAACAACAATTGCTTCTGGTGCTAATACTTCTGTTGGTTCTAATACAACATCTACTCCAACACCGCCGCCTTCGTAACTCATTTTGCTTAATTCTACAAGCTGTTCAATAATTCTGTGATGAGGTTTAGCCCATTCTTCATATCTGTTAAAGTTTGATAATGTAACCTGTTGTAATTCATAAACCATTTTTGCTTTTAATTCTTCAAACATTTTATCTATATACATTTTAATTAGTCCTCCAATTTATCTAGCAACTTATGATGCTATTATACTTTTAATTAAAATCGATTTGGCTTGAATGACATAGATGTCATTTAAGATTCATTTAGGTCATTTTTCATGTAATTGTTTTATATTTTCAGACAAAAAGAAGAACCGCCCACTTTCTAGTGAACGGCCTTACCTTTTTGACTATAGAGCAACGGGCTCTGTTTGTTCATACATATTGTATGTTATTACTTCGCTGGACATAGATTCGCAGTAATCATTAAATGCTTTCTTACCATCTTTATCGCTGCTAAATTTATCAGTAGGAAGTGTAACCCCACGATCAATTTTAACACCGCGACGGATAATGAAATCATCTCGCATATCAGCATCTTGAACGATACCAGATCCTGCGAAGTGTCCACCAAAGCTTGAACGTAACATATTCATATTCGATACCTCTCAAGATATTACAGAATGTAGCCTAATCGAGTAGGAAATATCATGTAGGGACTAATTCTGTTTTTATTTTTTATGCTGCAGCTTGTAATTCTGTTTTTGGTGCTGCTTCCACATCACCATAACCATCTTCATCTACACGTTCACCATCTGGAAGCTCAACTTCTACTCCACGGATTTTCGCTTCAAGTTCAGCAGCAATCTCAGGTGTAGCATGTAAATAAGCAACCAACTTTTCTTGTCCTTGGAACTTTAGGTCTTGTCCATTGTGAGTACGGATTTCGCCGGTTTCCTCATCAATAATTCGATACCATGCTCCGGCTTGAACAACAAAACCTGCTAATTTGGCAACCTGAGCTACTTCGTCAACACGGTCTACACCATGCCCATAAATCAATGGGAACGAAGCCTCTTTGAACGGAACTGCAATTTTATTTTTCACAACCTTAATTTTTACCCAGTGACCAATGATCTCATTACCTTGCTTAATGTATTCGCCCATCGTAACTCGAATACGTTGAGAAGCATAGAATGGCAATGCACGACCACCAGAAGTTGTCGTTGGCGTACCATTTGGACTAAATTTACCGATAGCTTCACGAATTTGGTTAATGAATCCAACTGTGCAATTATGCTCATAAGCAATACCAGTTAACTTCTGCATTGTTGTACTCATGAAACGAGCTAGTAGACCCATAGTTTGTTGTTCAGCAGAAGATTCCACAATCTTAGTCGGAACCATTGCAGATACAGAGTCAATTGCAATCAAACGAACTTCCCCTGAGCGAATAAGACTATCAGCAATATCTACAGCATTTTCTGCAGTTTTTGGGTTTACATAGATTAATTTATCTAAGTCTACTCCGTATTGTTGTGCTAGTTCTTTATTCATAGCATGTTCCATATCAATGAAAGCAACATAGCCTTCATTTTTACGTTGAACTTCAGCTATATGAAGAAACATTAGTGTTGTTTTTCCAGCCATTGAGTTACCAAAGTACTCAATAATACGACCATTTGCTACTCCTCCACCTAAAGCTAAGTCCATTGTTAATGAACCACTTGAGAAGAGTTTAATAGTTGGACCTGTATTAACCGAATAACCGATTGTGTCTTCCCCTAGTTGTTTGTTGATTGTAGACATTAATTTTTCAATGCTCATTTATTGTCCTCCGTCGTGTTGTATTTTGCGAGAATCTCCTGTGCACGCACTAGGACTTCCACATCTTCATACAACCCGAACTGCTTTGCAGAGTCCCTTTCACTCCTAGCACGCTTTTCTACCTTATTAATAAGGCTTCCAAGATCAAGAGATTCTTCTTGTTTCATAGCTTGTTTAGTAAAGTATTCAAACTCCTCAGTTAAACAAACAGAAATTTGTTCTACTGCTTCTTCATGCGGTAACGTTTGTAAATAAGAGTTATAAAGGCCCATCAGGAATTGATGAAGCCCTTGTTTTAACTCTGATCGTAATCGTCGTTGAGTACTCATATAATCACCTCAAGAAACGAATACCCTACCCTAGAATGGTAGAGCATCGTCACTAATGTTCACGCCACCAGCGAACATCTCAGGGTTGTATTGCCCTTGTTGTCCTTGCTGTTGGTATGGAGGTTGTTGGAACTGTTGTTGACCTTGTTGAGCATAAGGGTTTTGACCTTGGAACTGTTGTTGCTGACCTTGTGGTTGGAACTGCTGTTGCCCCTGGAATTGCTGTTGTTGCTGTTGTTGGAACTGCTGCTGTCCTTGACCTTGTTGTTGCTGACCATTACCTTGTCCACCATCATTATTAGAAGAAAGGAATTTGATATTATCTGCACGAAGCTCCCAATAAGTCACATTGTCTTTTTTAGAAGATTTCATTTTACCTTCTACTAAAACAACCGAACCCTTTTTAGTGTACTGTTGTACGTTTGCACCTAATTTTCCCCATGCAGAGACATTAAAGAAGTCAGTAGTTTTTTTATCGCCGTAACCATCATCTACTGCTACAGCAAAACGACAAACTGTGTTTTCCCCATAAGGAGTGCTTTCTGGATCACGAGTTAAACGACCTACGATTAATTGTTTTTGATACATAATAAATTACCTCCGGCTTTTTAGTTTGATATATATGTTTCATTCGCTACATAGTCATGAAGCGGTTTTAACAACGAAAATACAGCGTCTTTGTTAGACATTTTTTTCTCTTTAAAGTCTTGAACAAACTCTACTTCCATTAAAGAGACTCCTTCATTACGTGCAGTTGCTGCGCTTAACTCATTTTCGAGTTTTTCTTGAGCAAATTTAATTTGTTCTACTGAAGGATAAGGCATTGGTGAACTACATCTGCTATAGATATAATTCCTGCACCCAACAGCACAAACACTGTCTTGATCGTAATGATTTGTTTCATATTTAATACCTAACTTTTCAAGCGTAGGTATTAATGATTTTGGTACATTCGCCCCAGTCGTTCTTTCACGCCGGTTATGAATGTATAAGGCTTTGAATTCAATGATGTACTTATCACGACCATAACGATGATTCGAATAGTCATAACGTGGTTCATGATAAGTAAACAACATGCTTCCAACGCTCAATTTCTTATGCATTGCCATCGCTATATCACCCCTATTGTTTCTGAGTAGATTTAGATTCTCTTTTTATTTTGTTGTAGCAGCGGCGACAAACACTTGAGTAAGACTCATTGCCACCTACCTGCACGACTTCTCCCTCAAAGACAGGAATGTTGTTTACTAGGCGCACATTTCGATTTGCTTTATTCTCACAATGAATGCATTGGTTCTTAATTTCACGAATACTATCTGCTGATTCAACTAATCGCTTACTTCCTTCAAATAACTGACCTTGGAAATCTGTCATTAACCCGTAGGCAACAACATTAATCCCGAAATCATCTGCTAAATGCGAAAGTGTATCGATCATGTCCTTGTCCATGAATTGAACTTCATCTACAAATAACCAGTCAGGTTTTTTCAGCATTGCTATCTGAATTAATTCCGTGAAATGAGTAATTGGTGTGCAATCCATCTCAATACTTAGGGCACGAGACTTAATCTTTGTATCCCTTGTATCCTGAGAACTCTTAACGATCTCGAAGTTCTTTCCTTGTTGTTCGAAATTAAATGCGGTCATAATCAACTGTGCTGACTTTGAGCTGTTCATGCTTCCATAATAAAAAACTACCTTGGCCAATTAGACCCTCTCCCTCTTACTAAAAATCAGTGTTGTTTTGTTGATCCAATCTTATTTAGGCGTTGCTCTTCAGCAATCAGAATGTGTGTCCAATTCAGTGCATACGTTTTTAAGAAATCAAAATACGCTTTCTGTTCATCGGAGGTTGGAGTAAGTTCAAAGATATGAACTAAACCATTAATCACATCAAGAGACTCTTCTTTATTGTCATCATTGAAGACAAATAAAAAGTGCGTTTCTCCCTGCTCTATCTTCATCTGCAAAGCTGTTAATAGCAGACTCGCGACAGTTTTTTCACTAGCATTCGGGAAGAGACGCCTACACGTTTCGATTGAAATATGATTATCGTTAGTAAAGTCATGGTCTTTGAAAATAGAAGTATCCTTTAAGTCTGTTACTGCTAAAATAAAATGATTTCGATGAAATGCAGTTAAGTTGCTTTCATGAATTGTTGATAAATTGATCAATTAAATAACTCCTTCCAGAACGTAAGCACTTAAAAATTAAAAATCAAGACAAAAAGAGCCTTCTCAAGTAGTTTTTTTCTACAAGAAAAGGCTCCTTATTTAAAACAAAAAAACCGCTACATTTAGCGGTTCTTCGTATCCCTTTTTAAGTGTAGAGATAAACACGTTTCGTAACAAATTTAAATGTGATTTGAGGGAGAGAATTATTATTATATGGCAGAGAGGACGAGATTCGAACTCGCGCACGTTTTACCGCCTACTCCCTTAGCAGGGGAGCCCCTTAAGCCACTTGGGTACCTCTCTGTAGTATTATGGTTGCATTAGTTACCTAGAACTAGTTCATATCCTAACCAGTAAATAGTTGTTGTATTTCTAGTCTTATAAACTCTAGGGATTAAGTTGTTAAAGAATGACTTCAACTAATATCACCTCTAATATAATTCTGGTGAAGGTGGTGGGGAATTGACCCCACGGTCTCTGCTCTTTACCAGTCAGTCTCCAATTTCCAGTTCACCTTCATATATAATTGGCAGGAGCAGTAGGAATCGAACCCACAACGGAGGTTTTGGAGACCTCTGTTTTACCTTTAAACTATACTCCTATGTGGTGGGCCGAGATGGATTCGAACCATCGAACTCTGAGAGGGCGGATTTACAGTCCGCTGCGTTTAACCACTTCGCTATCGACCCAAAAAGGTTGAGGGCGTTAGCCCTCGTTGGTGTCATACATGTGTGTGAAAAATAATGTGAGTAGAGCATCGGAATACTTCTACTCTGTTCGCTGAGGAACTTAAAAACAATGTGTGTCCTGTTAACTGTACGCCTCCGAAGGGACACTTCTTTTAAGGGGAGACGCACAGCAGATGCCGACAGAGGGACTCGAACCCCCAACCTACTGATTACAAGTCAGTTGCGCTACCAATTGTGCTATGCCGGCATATGGCTCAAAATGGCCTGAGATATAAATGGGGCCCGCATTCGGAATTGAACCGAAAACCCACCTAGTCTAAACACTAGGTATTCACCCTTTGAACTTCCGGGCCATAATATTAACTAATTTTATAATCCTTCCATTTATCGCCCAAAGCCATTGTTTGAGAAGTTATAGCATTTGCAGGAAATAAATACTCAGAAAATGCAGCCGTACAGATATAAACATAATCTATCTGAGTCTTATCCATTTCTTTTTGATAGTATTTTCCTTCTGCATTTACATGTCCTCTTAACCTCATGTCTACATAGTAGTTTCCATTTGGTATGGTTCGGGTGGTAAATTTAACTTGGACTTTCTTAAGCTCTCCATTCATATCAACTATCAAGTCATAAGCTTGAGTATCTGTTAATGGAAGTGCTACAGTGTACCCTAGTTTACTAAAATAAGCGATAGCCATTCCTAACCCAACGTTACCTTTCTGACCTGTACTGAAATCGTTGAACATAAGATAGTCTCCTTATAAAATTTTGTGGCGGAGCTGACGGGACTCGAACCCGCGACCTTCTACGTGACAGGCAGACGAACACTCCAACTGTTCTACAGCTCCATTATAGAGGGGCATAAGCCCCTGTTTGATATTAATGATACATTGATTTATGTACAGACAAGATATTGATCTTATCTTCTTCTGTGATAAGACCTTTTGCAAATGCATCTTCTGCGTGTTGATCTGTAGCGTGCCAGTAGAATCGTGCGCTAGCTAAGTAACGTACAAGATTAAACTGAGTTCCAGTTACACCATATAAAGCTGCTTGCGTTTTATCCTTATCATAGTCTTGGCTACGAGCGCCAGTTCCACCAACTAAGTAGTGTCCATCTAGCATCTCTTGAGTGATCAAGTCACCTACTTGAATTGAAGATAAATCTCCTTGGTAAGTACCGCGTTGCAATTTATTCCCCGAAAGATTTGTATAGCTTGCACCTAATCGTACATGAGGTACGAATTGATTAGCATACTCATCATAGGCTGTTTCAGGGTAAGAAGGCATTTGCCAGTCTTGTTGGCCTTGATTGAAATCATAATCATAGCGCCAAGGAATCTCAATTCGCTTTGTAATTACTTTCGTTTCTCGATCATACTCTAGCACTAAATCATAAAGGTTTGTCAATAATATCAAACTCCTTTTGGATGTATTAGAAACTTATAAAAGTTCTAACGCCCCTACCAGGATTCGAACCTGGACTCTAAACTTAGAAGGTTCATGTGCTATCCTGTTACACCATAGGGGCAAAGTGAAATACCTAAACATAAACAAAGTCCGGATGACACGATTCGAACATGCGACCCCTTGCTCCCAAAGCAAGTGCTCTACCAAGCTGAGCTACATCCGGATAATAAAGACGGGTTTTACTAGGATTCGAACCTAGGAATTCTGTGGCCATTCAGTGCACCAACCTCTTCTTGCTTTAAAACCCATAATATAATTGGCTGGGAATGATAGATTCGAACTACCGCATCAGAGAGTCAAAGTCCCTTGCCTTACCGCTTGGCTAATTCCCAATATAATTAATGGCTCTTGATTGACTCGAACAATCGACCTCTCCCTTATGAGGGGAACGCTCTAACCAACTGAGCTAAAGAGCCATGAAACCGAAGGCAGGATTTGAACCCGCACGCCACGGAGACCAATTAAGGTTTAGTCCTTGAGTCTGACATTTGAACTTACTTCGGTATGGTGCTAGAAAGGAAAATCAGAGAATCATTTTCTCTAAACCAAGAGACGGCTTGGACCTTCCCGAGTCTAACATGATATAAATGGTAGCGTGTAGGGGATTCGAACCCCTGAATATCGGATAGAAAGTCCGATGACTTAGGCCGCTTGTCGAACACGCCACGAAAGATATAATTACAATCCGACACCCATTAGCGAAAGTAAATACCGAATGGGGATTCAGTAACACAAAAATAAAATAAAGGAGTGATTGAAATGAGACATGGATGCCGGATTCTAATTACGGTTGCTACGCTCTGGAATCGAACCAGATTTTCAAGGGTTATGAGCCCAAGTGAGATTGCCAACCTCCCGCCAGCTATAATATAGGTAGAAACTAGTTCATGAGTCTCAAGGCTGAACTAGTAAATCACCTCAGGGGATTATCCCACTTACTAAGGAGTGGTTACCTTGTAAGGAAAATGGAACTTGTAGGACTCGAACCTACGACCGGACGGTTATGAGCCGTCTGCTCTGACCAACTGAGCTAAAGATCCGTATATAAGCGCCTTGCGAGAATCGAACTCGCACCGTCTGATTGGAAGTCAGAAATCATAGCCATTAGACCAAAAGCGCATAATATGGCGGAGGGTGAGGGACTCGAACCCCCATCGGTTTTACCCTACGACAGTTTTCAAGACTGTTCTCTTACCAATTAGAGTAACCCTCCATATTAGATACGGACGGAGAGACTCGAACTCTCACGCCGAAGCACTAGATCCTAAGTCTAGCGTGTCTGCCAATTCCACCACGTCCGCATAATTTGGCTCTGACGGTAGGATTCGAACCTACGACCTTTCGGTTAACAGCCGAGCGCACTACCACTGTGCTACGCCAGAATAATAATATTTAATAACATAAGTACTTATACTGTGATTTTGTTTTAACAACATAAGCACTTCTTTTTTATTTGTCAACATTTACTTTAATTAATTGCTACCTACACAGCCTAGCAGTGATTGAAGGTGTGCATAAAGACCATTTTACTGTCATCTAGGGTTTTTATAATCGTTCATCTTTGTGTTTTAAACTTTAGAAAATAAGAACTTTGAACCCTAATCCTTACACTTTAAACCTTGAGCTTTGAGCTTTTCTTACCTGTTTTGATTATTTCTTAATCAAATTTTAATTCGTCCTATACGAATATTCTGTATGTAAGTACGCCCATATCTTGGTCATAAATGTTGGAGCTGGGAATTTAACGTCCCCCGGCAAGACGTATACACGTTTTAACGTTCCGTGTAAGTAGCAATATTAGTTATAGATTAAGCAGAAATCTCAATGAAAGTAGTGGCATTCGCCTCTGACTTAACTGAGTCTACTTCAATCAAGAATGCATTGATTTCAGTTTCAAGTGTCTCAATCTCTTTACGGATTTCGATTGGATCAACCACTTTTGGATTGTAACGCTTTAAGAAGTTTTCAGTGATTTCTTCAACTTCTGCAGCGTGATTCTTACGATCTTTAGAACCAAGGTCTGCTTCTAAACGCTTATCTAAGCGATTCTCCATTTGTTGCTTTTCGATTTCCATCTTCTGATTGACTACAGCTAATTGACGTTTTAATTCATTAAGAAGTGATTGCTTATATTCGATGAATTCTTGTTGATCAATCGCTTCTGCAATTGTCATTTCAACACCAGCAATACTCACTTTCGTCGTTGCGTTCGCCAAGATTAGCTTTGATTTGATTTCGTTGCGGCGCTTAATTAAGTCCGTTACAGACTGATAACCAGCTAATGCAAGTTCCTCAAATTCTTTTGTTGATTGATACCCTTTTGGTTTTTCTTCACCAATTTGGTATGTTACGTATTTCTTTTCATTAATAGAAGAAAGAATACGTTTGTTTAACATTTTTAACTCTGCTAATGCACGATGTAATGATAATTTCATATATATTGCCTCCCTTTATTCTCATAGGTAAATTAAGGGCTCCTACCACTCCCTTAATACTAGTGAATCATCACTAGGGTCTTCCTCCTCACAGCGAAGACCATCCTAATATCTATTGAAAAAACGTTGAATGCAATTACTAGATTACTAATTCAACCCTATGAGTAAAGAAAGTCAATACCTTTTTTAAAATTTTTAAAAGTTTTTTTTACAAATAAAAAAGCAGACACATAATGTGCCTACCTTTTCGGGAATTAATATCTTGTTAGGTTCGCATAAGATAGAGAAACCCAACCATCATGCACTCTCGCCCATCCGCCACTAATCTCGTAGATGTTCCATGTGTCGCCACTAGAGATAGTACGAATAATATCTCCGTCTGTCGAAGGTTTAGTACGGACGTTTAAGTTTGCAGTAGTTGTGATTTTTCCGATTGGATTACGTTTTCCTGCTAAGTCTTCAGGTGTTCCATTAGAAGAACCTCCTGCAGGTGTAAACTTAACATAAGCAGGTCCTGCTGATACCCATTGGTTTCCTCCAACGTTGTACATGCCGTTAGATAATCCCCAAGTCTGGTATGTTTCGCCTTTCTTCACAGTTTTAACAACTCTTGAATCAAAGCTAGCAGATTCACGAACGTTTAATTCTGCAACAAGAATCTCAACAACACCAATACCATCTGTAGAAGGTGGTGGAGTTACTGGCGGCGTTACAGTTGAACCATTAAGTTCAGCTTGTACTGCTGCTAAGAAACTATTCCAACGTCCTTCGTCTAAGATACGGTGCGGACAATTCTTAACTGCTCTAGAACTACCGTTTTTAACACCAATCTCTGTCCAACTCTTATGAGTACGAACACGATCAATTCCCCATCCGCGCTCTCTTAGTAACTGAGCAACGAATTTAATTGCTAAAGCTTCAGCTTTAGTGTATCTTGCACCACCAGATAATGAGTAACAGATTTCAACACCGATAGATTTTCGGTTTCCGTTACCACCACCATCACCACAATGCCAAGCATTACGATCAACCGGAATACCTTGAATAACTTCAATATCATCTACTGCGAAGTGGAATGATACCTCGTTATTGTTTCCGATCATGTAATTTACCTCGTTCTTAGCAGGAGCATCATTGTAAGTGTTATGCACTGTAATGTACTCTGCTTTCATAGAATAAGGACACTTGATTGGGTATTTGCTTGTAGCCACAAGATTTTGTTTAACTGAAATGGCCATAGTCGTACACCTCCGTATAGATTGGAATGCACGACTAAATTAACCACTTCCTAAATTTGGCTCAAGGTTAAACTTAAGCTACTTTATTGAACTCTCCTAAACGTAGAGAGATAACATATCCATGTTGCTCTTGTGTTGCTCCTTCAATGCCTAATAGAGTTGCTGAGTGTTGGTTGCCGTCCAACAATAGAGCTTCAGTCATAGGTACTTGCCCTTGTGCTACAACTGCTCCGTTCTTACCTACCATTGATACTAATTTGTTTGTTACAGGTCCGTTTCCTAATTGCAACTCACTCTTGAGGTCAATTCGTTTGCCGACGGATTGTGCCCAAGATTGCGGTGAATAGCCCGTCGCAAATCGAATAACTGTTTCAGTTTGAGTTAAATTACCTGCACCGTCTTGTAAATTGCCCATTACTTGAACGGTTTGTTTTTGCTCAGTTTGTGTATGGATGCCTGTTTCTTTAAGTGTTTGATTGATAACACCTGTAACTAATCCATTCGCCGCTTCTGTCAATTCTTGACGAGAAGTTGGTAATACTTGTGTTTGATTACGGATTTCTTGAACAGCTCCAGCCATATCTTTAGCTTGAGATTGAACTAGTTCTTGATATCCTTGTGTATAGTTAGTTCCTGCTGTAGGATTAATCAATTGTTTCGCTTCTGCAGGATTATATTCTTTATTCATTAACGCTTCTGCAGACACCGTTTCTTGCTGTGGTGCGTTTACTACTGGTGCATTTTCAACTACAGGAGCTACTTCTGTCTTAACAGCTGCAGCTGCATGTGCATTAGCTAACTCTTGTTGTCTTTCAGCATATACTTCTTCATTAATTGGTAAGAAACTTGTTACTTCACGAGCTTCCCCTTCTTTTTCATACGGGAATACCGTTACTTCTTCTAATCGGTCAAAGACTAAGAATAATGATTTACGTTGAGTTCCTTGATCCACTAATAAGTTAACGTCTGTAATACGAGCTAACCATTTAGAATTACGCATTGTTTCTTTTGTTAATGTATTAGATGCTGTCGCCATTTCAAATACATCGTACATTAATGAAACACGTTTCAATTGTTCTTCTGGACGAATGAATAATCCTAAGTGAACAACTTGTCCAACCATTGCTTTAGCAGCTTCTAAACTAAACATAGATTCTGCCATTGGATGTAATGGTAATGCAATTTCATTTGTTAAAGGGAAGTCAGATGGGACTTCTCCTTTAGCTACTACTTCTACTGGTGCTTGTTCAGATACTTGAGTTTCTGCTGCAGGTGTTTGATCAACTGGCGCCGGCTGCACAGTTGATTCAATAACACTAGCATCTAATTTAAATTGAACAAATGTTTTTCCATCTTGCTCTCTCATTGTGTAGTCAAGGATTTTAGCCATGTAGTTGTTTGGTTTAAGAGCTGTTTTCTCATCAACACCAACTACAACTGTACCGTTAGCATTTTGCGTTAATAATCGAGCGATTCCATCTACAGAAGTAATTCCGTAGTTTTGAGCCATAACAGCTTCTTTTTGATTTGCAAATGTAGCAACAAAGCTTGGGTGAATCATAAAGCTAGATACGATAAATGGTTTTTCTTCCACTTCTGCTTGTGTTGTTGGTTCTACTACTTGAACAGGTTTCTCTTCAGCCACAACTTCTTTAGTTTCAGCTTCTTTAACGTGTTCTGGAACTTCTCCTTTTTCTAAAAGGTTTGTAACGTTCTTTACAACCCAGTGATCCTTCTCTAATAATTGAAGGTTTTTATATGTAACATTTGTGTAACGAGCACGAGAACGCTTAGTTACTTCTCCAAATGAAACTACATCACAAGTAATGAATCCGTCACCCTTAAGATGTTTCTGTACATGCTCTGGGAATTGCTCTAACTTAATTGTCTTAGCAATAGCAACTACTTCATCATCTAAGCAAAGCATTAACATGAATGAACGCTTTTCACGGAAGATAACACCACCACGCTCAATGATTTGAGCCATATGTTCTTCTTCTTTAGCTGTAGAAATAAGACCAAACTCTTCTACATACTCTGTTGCATCTACTGGTGTTTCTACTACTTCTTCTGTTACAGGTTCAACTTTTACCGTTGGTTCTTCGATTGGTGTATCGATTGGAAGTTCTACTTGCTCAGGTTCTTCTAATCTTGCTTCAGCCTCGTCTTCCGTATTTTCAACAGTTTTAATTTCTTCAGTGTTCATATCTGCAGCTTCATATTTTACAGCTGCTTCTTGTTCTTCTTGTTGCTCTTGTTCATGTAAAAGATGTTCTGCTAATTTAGCATCCTCTTCTTTAGCTTCTTGCTCCACTTGTTGACTGTACAGAGCAGCTGCCGCGTTCTGATCTAGAACTACTTCTTTATCTGCTTCTAATACTGTTTCTTCTGTTACAGGCAGAACAACATCCTCTGTAACTGTTTCAACTGGTGCTACTGTTTTTTCTACATCTGGTACTACTACAGTGTTAGATGATAATGCACTTAAGTATTGTTCAATAACCGTTAACATGCGTTGCTTAACAGCATTATCCTCTTCGATGTTTACTCGTTTTAATAAGTGATCAAATTCTTTTACGTTCATTAGTATTCTCTCCTTTTCATATGAATCGATTTGTTTTTCAATTGAATTTACTAGTTTCATAATCTGCTTACTCCTCTCACGTTCTGATTGACTTAGATGAACGTAAGCAGTTGTTTCTAAAAATGCAATAACAGGGCAATAGTTTTTTCGGCAATAAATTAGACAAAAGAAAAAGCCCTTCGGCAAAAGGACTCTTTCGTTTAACTAATTTAAAAAGGGAAAGGGCGTTAGCCCTCCCTCTTAAGAATGGTTTCTTACTTTTCTTTTACAGGTAATACATACATCAGAATAATAATCTACTTTGTGCTTTTTTCTAAGCTTACAAATAACTGACGTTACCTTTTTACACATTTTTAGCACCTCCTTCCGTTGTTGGTCTAACTGGTAATAATGTAGCTCTTGATGAATGAGTAAGAGCGTTAAAGTTTGTATAGTGATGATATAATCTTCTTTCTGCAAAGATTTGATTTAGGTATCCCATTGTAATCAATGCAGCCATTTCATTTGATTGCATCCTTTGCGGCTGGGAAACAATATTTTGTCCGCAACTTTGTGAAGGTAAGAGACTTTCACTATCTTCTAATATGTCTGGATAAACTCCCGCAACCGGTGCAAGCATTGTGTTGTTATGATGTAATCCCACTACGCAATGACCTGCGTATCCGGAACGAATCTTTTCTTCATCTGTGCCTTCAAGTAATACACCATCAACTCCACAATCTATGTAGATGATGTTAGGATCTTTCATAAAGTATTCGTGCATAATTTTTCTCGAAGCATGATTATCAACTGCGCCAATTAATACACGGAACAAAACACGAGAAGAATCAAGAACGTATGTCTCCTGGTTAGATCGGAAACAATTCGATAATTCTTCAACTGACTCTACATATTCTTCACGATGATAGATAGGAAATTGATAAGACATTCCATATCTCTCTGCTAACACTTTCGCTTTATTCTTATCTAAATCTCTAGGTAAGAATGGTTGTCTTTGTAAGTTCTTTTCTTCAACTCTATCTAAATCAACTAATGTGTAATCAAAAGTTGTGTGGCTTGAATTCTTAGTTAAAGAGGATATTAACTTAGCTAATCGCTGCGTTATATATCCCCCATTTCCTCCACAACCAACTTGTACAATATCAAAATGCATTGTTCTACTTGGATAAAATTCTAGCGCTTTCATTTAATCACCCATTCTTTGCGCCTTTTACGATAGGCACAATTAGTTTTTTGTCTGCATCAACATCCATATGGCAACGTTCTTTAGAAAGCTCAGGATAGTCTAGTTCTAACCATTCACGAACTTGTTCTAAAGTCATATCGTTTTCTGGTGGATTGTATTGCTGTGCAGCATAGGCGATATTCCAAGTTGTATCTACTTTTATATTCTTTTTATCAGCTGGTTTAGTATTTTTCTTATCTTTTCCTTTTGCTTTACCTGCTGGTTTCTTTTCTTCCTTATTAGCTGGAACTACAGGTGGTTTCTCTTCTTCTTTCACTTGAACTACTACAGGTGCTTCAGTCTGTGCTACATTATCAAATGGACTACTACTAGGAGCATCGAATAAATTTGTACCTGCTGTCGTTTGAAATAAGCCATCAAATTTTTTTGATTCTGTTGGATCTAAGAAGTCGTTCTGTGATAAATCAATATTGAATAAGTCTTTTTTCTCTGTCATATAAATACCCTCTTCCTAGTGAATTAATATTGTCCGTTTATTTAACTGGGAAATACACATTAACAAACCTTTGAACTAAGTCCACTGATGTATAATCCTCTTCAATTAATTTGTCATAATTAAAATGAGGTTGTCCCTGCGTTTCACTAAAGATTTGTCGCAAAGGCCAACCCCATTTATTTTTAGTCTCTAAATTGTAGTAATGATCTGTAAACGCTGCAGAAAGCCAGTTGTGAATAAATGAAGACATCTGGGCTAAGTCCTGCATCTCTGTTAAAAAGAAGAAACACATTTCTCCATCTTTTTGTACGTGTGAGAAAGGAAAACGATATAACTTAGTTGTGTCACGAAATACTTTATCTCGGAATGCATAGCATCTCTTATTCTCAAGAACATATTTATCTCCATTCGGTCTAAATACAAAAACAAACAATAAGTTTGGGAATGGAATTTGCTTATACTTTGTTGAATGATATGTTAAGTTATGTTTGAATTCTTTCTTCTCCATAAATAAAACAATTTTTCCATCTGGTAAAGCCATATATTTAACAGTTCCAGGTGGTAATGCAGGTGTTTCAAAAACAGGTATATCTAACTTCTTAGTATTTGTTTTTGTTTCGTAGCAGTTCTTCTGTACAAATTCAAATAGTGTATTGTGGTCTATATGGAATGCGCGTTGTGTTCCATTTTTTTCGTATTCGACAAGTGGTAATTTTTCGTCTCCAATTGTAATTTTAATCATGTGGTAATTCTCTCCCTTCAACTAATGAAATAATAGAGTCGTTAACATCTCTAAGTTCTGTTAAAAATTCAATCGTTTCGTTTATATCAAGACCTCCATTGTCTTGCATGCCTATCATGAAAGTACCAGGCTGATTTGCAAAAGTAGAATGAACAGGATCATCACTAGATGCAATTTTAGAATCTGGTAGGTAAACAAACTCAATTAAATTTCCGCAACTTGTATTTGTAAGTATTTCAATATTCCTAGTGAATTCAATAAAAGCTGGTTGATCCGCATAAGGTAATAATGCAGGAACACGTATAGCCCCAACTATAAAATAGTTCCATCCGTCTGCATGGTCTTCCGAAACTTCATGAGGTACATCAATCCAATCAAAATCAAAATCGAACATGTAAGGTAATGCCTCTTGCAACTCGTGTATGTATAAATCGCATTCTTCTGAGGTGCATTGTTTCAAGAATTGAATTAATCCATCATCTGTAATGTCATATGCTTTAATTAAAGTTTGAACGAACAGATTTCGTTTAGCTTCTAATACAGGAAACTTTAACATGCGTTCACCTGCTTTCTTTTTTGTATTTCATCTACTAACTCTTTATAGAATTCATAGTATTCTTCAGCAAATTTTGAATAAGCTCCCATAAATCTAGGTCCGAATTCTTCAGTGGTATGGAATTCAAAATCGCACCAAATTATATACGTATAATCCATATGTTTTTCAAATTGTGTATACCTTGATGAATATCCCCCAAAAAACTGACTTGCAAAATACGTTTCGTAAAATTCTTTAAAACTCATACATACGTCACCTAGATTATGAAACATGTCATCTATTCGAACCTTTAATTCAGCTTCCTCAGCTTCTGTAAATAAATGAAGGTGATCTAACAGTAAACCAAAATGAAAAATACCCGCCACCTCAATTGGACAATGATCTTGAACATTTGATTGAATGTTTCCGATACAACGGCCAAAATCTTCATTAGGATAATCTAAACATGTTGAGCTCGCTAGATTTTCTAATACTTCTGGTATGTAATTACAAAAAGACATCTGCTCACCCAAGCTAATATAAGTGGGTTCTACAATGTCTTTTGGGTATTCAACAAATTTATTTATATGTGTTTGAGTTTTAACATAGGAATAATAACGAAGTGTATCTCTGTAATATCCTGCTTCAAGATGATTAATCATATAAAATCACAATCCTCAGGTAAGTGCTCTTTTAATTTCGAAGCTTGTTCCTCCACCCCTAAACTTCTACCAAATTCATAATAATAATCACGACCATTAGTAATTGTTGGTTCTTGAACGAGTTCTTCAAGATCATGAGAAATGTGTTCACAAGCCATCTCTAATACTTCATGAGATGTATTGTCTATCATTTCTTGTGGAAGTTCACCTTCTGTAAATAAAATCTTATATATAGAAGAAATTTCATCATATTGCTGTAGCCAATCCGTAGGAGTAGCTTTATCCTGATTACTTTCAAACGTTTCGATAAGGGCATTTACATTAATCTTATCTGACGGAATCCTAGTTACAATAACATTGCTTAACTGATTTATACCATGTAGAGTCGGTTTCATAATCTCACTCCTTTTATTCGTAAAACAAAAGAGAAGAAGGTAGCTCCCCCTCTTCTCTTCGCCTACATTATTATATGAATTGAATTCCAACCGGCTTCTTCTTTATTGAGCATCCTTGAAGAAGTGCAATACTTCATCTAAGAAAAAGATAGGTGTTCTGCCATTGTTTACAAATTGCAAAGGCTTTGGAAAATTCGGTTCTCTTCGATGGAGATTCCAAATTTCATGTCTTTCTTTTTCTGTAATACTTACAATATCGGGAATACTTACTAGTTTAGGGAATTCTTTTTTATCCATTATAGTTTGTAGTACACTCCTTTAACTTCTTGTTTCTTACATGCATTCTTTGTATCGAAAATAACACGAGAATGAGAAGCAACCAGTTGGAAATCAAAAGCTGAGTGATCTGTTAGAATAAATACAAGATCGAAGTCTTGTAATTTCTCGTATTCAAGATTATTAATCTCATACGTTTTTGACTTCGTTTCGATTTTAGGAACATTCGGGTCAAACAAGGTTACATCTGCTCCATATTGTTCAAGAACAGGTAGGAGTTTATATATAGAAGATTCTCGCATGTCATCTACATCTTTTTTATATGTTACTCCAAGAATAGCAATCTTAGCATCCTTGATTGATTGACCAGATTGATTCAAAATCTTAATCATCTTATTAACAGTGTGTTCCTTCATTTTGCTATCTAGTTCACCAGCAATGTCTATGAGCTTTGTTGTGTAATCGAATTGCTTCGCTTTATATGAAAGATAGTATGGATCAACTGGTATACAGTGACCACCTACACCTGCTGAAGGATAAAATGGCATAAACCCAAATGGTTTTGTACTTGATGCATCGATAACTTCCCAAGCATCAATACTCATCTTATCAGAGATTAAAGCAAGTTCATTAGCTAAAGCAATATTCACGTAGCGGAATGTATTCTCATAAACCTTAGCCATTTCTGCTACTTTCGTTGAAGAAACAACTGTTGTGTTATGTCCTAAAAATTGTTTTGCGATATGAGTGCAAGAATCAGTATGTCCGCCAACGATGCGCGGTGTATTATCAACATTAAATACGCCATTTGAAGGGTCGATTCTTTCTGGAGAATACGCTACGAAAACATCTTTACCAACCTCAAACCCCTTCTCGATTAAAGGCTGAACAATGTACTCTTCCGTAGTACCAGGGTATGTTGTGCTTTCTAACATAATTAGTGTACCTGGTTTAATATTTTCCAAAATGAAATCCATAGAAGATTCCACGTACTTTAAGTCTGGTTGTTTGAATTCATCAATCGGAGTAGGAACACAAATAGTAATAACATCTGCATGAGAAAATGCAATTTCACTATTTGTAGTTGCAATGATTGAACCATTTAAAACATAAGGTGCTAACTCATCAGTTGGTACATCTCCAATGTAACTAATACCTCTGTTTATTTGTTCTACTTTTTTTGCGTCTACATCAAAACCAATTACCTTAAAACCTGATTTTGCTTTTGATAAAACATTTGGTAGACCTACATAACCAAGTCCTACTACAGTTGTAATCGCCTGTTTAGTGGATACTCTTTCTAATAATTTAGTATATTCTGAATTTAAAATAGTTGCTGACGTATCCAATGCTGGAATAGACATACTATTGTTCCTCCTTTATTATCTAGTTCCCCAGCCACTTTTCTTAAGTGTTAATAAAGCATAAATTCTAACAGGGAAAAGAATTAACATATGAATTAATGATAAAAATGGTGTAATTAAAAATACTAATGGATTTCTAAATATGTAATACGCACCGCTTAGCATAGCAGCGAGAATTAAATATGCCGCCGAATACAGTAACACTAGCCAAATCGGTAAAGTTGTTCCATTAAACAATTCGTATATTTTAGTACCCGCGAAAATGATCCACATGAAACCTTCTCCGAGTGTCCAAAATAGCATAGCTGGTCTTTTCCAAGCGAACTTTAATGTGTAGATAGTATAAACATAGAATGATTTATTCCATCTCACTTGTTGCTTAAAGAAATTCTTTGCTCTTTCAGGAACATCTGTTACGCAAAGTGCTGTACTTTGATACTTAGTTTTATATCCATCTTGTAAAGCAAACATTGTTAAGCAGCGATCATCCCCTGCTTCATTTTCAACTCCTAGTAATTTAGCACTAGTAAAGAAATCTAAGTTATCCATAATAATTTTCTTACGATGAACACTTAAAGCACCTGAACAAACAAGTACAGTACCTGTTACAGATTGTGCTGCACGACCAATACGGAAAGCGCTAGTGTATAACACATCCTGTAGTCTAGTCATGATAGAGTTCTTTTGGTTTCTTGGTAGGATATGTCCTACAACAGAAGAAACTTTAGGATCACGTAAAGGTTTTAACAGTTCTCTTAATGCATCAGAATAAATATAACCATCTGAATCCACAATAAAGATAATGTCGCCTGTAGATTTTTTGAATCCCCAAGTTTGTGCTGCACGCTTTCCTTGGTTCTTCTCAAATTTGTGTGCAATTATTTTAGGTAAGTGTCTAGTATTTGATGCTTGAGCACCATTCTCTAATGTTGCTGCTACTTCAGCATAAGAATTAAACTCTTCACTAATTCTAAGTACTTCTTGATATCCTGAATCGTCTTCACTTCCATCATCAATAAAAATAATTTCGTGTATTGGGTAATCTTGATTTATAAGACAATCAATACTCTTTTTTACTGATTCTACTCCTTCATTAAAATTAGGTATAATTACAGAAACCTTATAATCTTCCAGTGGTTCTTGTTTCACTGGTTTGTAGAAGAAAGATAAAACAACTCGGAATAACAAATACAATAAAGATATTGACGATAACAAGCTGACGTAATAACTAGTACCCTTTAAAAGTGTTTGGTCTACTACCATAGTCATTCCATATACAGCAATTAAGAATATGGCAATAACGATAACTCTACCAAAGAAGCTTTCCCTGAGTTTTGCTTGCTTTGCACCTAATAAGACTTCATTTTCTTTTCTGAACTGTTGATTCTCTGTGTGATGTTTTTCTAGTCCTAGAGACATTTGTTCCTCCTTTTTTGACACGCTTGTGTCATTTTTGTTGAAGAGATGATATAATTTCTTAGATACCAAACACTTGTACAGGTGTGATACGTGTCAGTCACGTACAGTTCTAATTCATGATACGTCCGTGTCACGTACAAGTCAAGTACAATAATGTAATATTATGTAGAATTTTACCGGGAGGTTCTCCATGAACGATAGTGGAAGCACAAGAAAAGACGTTAGGGTTCCCAACGAATTAATAGCAGAAGTCGAAGAATATCAAAAGAAAAATAATATTAGATATTGGACTGTCGCTATGCTGTTATTAGTTAGAAAAGGTTTAGATGCAGAAAAAAAGGAGAGTGAATAATCGCTCTCTCTTTTTTTGTTTAAGCAATCTAATGTCTTTCTACATAAATCAATTTTCTAGCAAAATGCAGTAATTCGATTTCAATATTTTGAGGTCGAACACCCTGATCTAGTAGTTGATTTATATGGGTTTCCATCTGTTTTTTCAATGATTCCATAATCTCTTCTGCGTTCATGATCATTCCTCCTAATTAGAGTTCACATCATATTAAGTGTTTGATAGGAAATTATTCAATTTTATACTTACAAAAAAAGATTCAACTTATTGAAGCTCATTTTCTAAGTACAAAATAACAGAAGACTCAAGGAGCCTTCTCAATGTTCAAGGTTGATAATACCTACATAAGATCTATCTGCTATAGTTGGTATTACTTTGAGACCCTGAAAGGTTTCTTCGATTCCGTTGTATTGGAAATCGTTATATCTTCTTACGTGATAATGATCGTCGCGATTAAGAAATATGGCATTCGGATGCATCCTGTGATTACGAACAAAATCATGGTGTAGTCCCACGAGCCTATTCATAGTATCCCTGCTGCGCTCATTTTCTCTTTCTATAGCCATATACTCCACTATATTGTCTGATTCTCTCATGTACGGAGAACGCAAACTATGATTCACATATGTTGTTTCAAACGGTAGATATGGTTCACTCATATACTCCATCTCAAAATATCTCGGTTCTGTATTTACATAAGGTCTCGGACGAGTAATTTTTAACTCACTAAGTGAAACCATTCTAAATCACCCTTTATTCAAAATGAGAAGGGGCGTTAGCCCCCACCATTATTTTGAGAAGAACAATATAAATCTAGTTGAAGATAAATCACATATATATGTTCTTCTATACTCTACTCACTCTTTATTGCTTGATTTCAACTCTGTTGTAAAATAAGCAGTTATCTATATAAATTCAAGGGTAATTTCTGGAATTAATAAATATATTTTCTAAAAGTGAACACAAACAAAAAAGCGACCTAATAAAAGATCGCTTGATAATTCATTTACTCGTAGACTTATCTATGTTAAAGAAATCACCCTTGAAGTGTTTTAAAGTAGATTCCCCTAGAATGTAGTGAAATCTAATCTATACCCACCCAACCTCCAAAATGTTACTAAAATAATGATTCAAAATCCCCCTATTACCCCTCAATAGTGAGGGGAGAACTTGTCCATTATTTTTAGATAGCTTTTCTTAATTCATGCTTGTATGAACCTTCATACTTATCCCCTGAAAAATCTACAACAGTTAGTGTATGAATGTGAGGACAGTCCTCTTTTAACAGTTCATAAATTTCCTCAATAGACGAATAAAAAGGCTGATCCTTTCTTGAACGATAACTGTTCAAATGGACTTCGCCTTTTCCGTCACCTATATTTATAAATTCAAAGAATATACGCTTAACATTTTTTTCAGGGTCTTTGTATTTGAAACGATAATCTCCGTCTACAACATATGTTTCGATTCCTTCTTTATCTAATCGACGAATATTCTCTTCCATACTAAGGCCCATCCAACTAGCTATCATTCTTCCGTATATATAAAAATCAGCTTCACAATTTATAGACATTTTTACCGCTTCTAATAAATCGTCAGTCGGTAAATCAGTAGGTTTTGAAGCATATTCCCGCCACATTCTATACATCTAAAAACCCCCACTTAATTATTTTTCTATATTTAATATATCTATTTCTTTTTACGTGGTAATCCATATTTCGTACTTTGGCTTAGGCAACCTTTTGCAATTTTCTTTGCTTCAGCTGAAGATATTTTAACTTTTACGCCCATCGTTACCGCCTCCTTAATTCCTCAGTATGCCCATTTGCAGAAAAATTATACATGCTGTACTACTTCCCCATCCCCCAACATATGATTTTTATATCTAGTACAAAAAGAATGTGTCCCAAACTTAAAATACGATTTTAGGAGTGAAATAGGATGAGTAAAGTAAAAGAGAGGAAGATAAGAAGTGACAAACGTAAGGACGTGAAGCCGACTGTTGAACTCAGTTTGTATGACTGCGTTTCTCGAATCTCCTACATTACCAACACACCAATGAAAGATGTCGGTGAAATATTTTGTACGCATGGTTTGTATTCTAAAAAAGTAATTGATTACTTGTCCAAAAGGTTCAGAAGAAGTTACAAATTTAAAGATACTCTATATATGGGTAATAGAGAATTAATGTCTGAACGAGTTAGAAAACATTCGAAATCAACAACAAGAATTACAATGCGTTTTAGACAAGAAACGTATGATCATCTAGCTGATTTAGCATATGCATTAGATACAACAGTTTCGACAGCTACAGCTATCTTGCTCGATGCTGCTGTTAGAAATACGGATATCGTAAACGAATACGTAACTAGGTTTGTTGAAGAAACCTTAGATGACAACAGAAAAGACCAGCTTAAGAAAGTTCTTACTTACATAAGAAAAGAAAATCCTTATGAAACAAACGAAATTACATTAGCTCAGCTAATTAGCTACATCCTAGATGGTTTTAAAGGACATTCAAAACACATCAAACAGACAATAGAAAGCTGGTTAGACAATGTAACTGAGAGGGACTAAGCTCCCTCTTTTTCTTCGTTTCTTCCCCAATAAGCATCGGGGCCCTGTAGCAATCTTTCCATTAATTGTTCAAACTCGCCCTGATTAATAAACCCTCTGAAGGTAATAGATTCGAAATTTTCGATACTACCGTCCTCATGTTTATAGCATGTCCACCATTCGTCTCCGCCATTCACCTGATTTACAAATAATAATCGACCATATGCAAAAGCTGAACGAATAGACCAGTTTCCCTGTTTCATCTTCTGCTCTAATTCTTGAAGACTTGAACAAGTATAAAGACCGTAATCATAGTCAAGTTCCATCATTGGGTCGTCTTCAAAATCACAACCACCAATCTTCAACCAACTATTCTCCTGGCATTTTGTCTTTACTTCTTCTACTGTAAACATAGCTTCGCTCATATTATTTCCCTCCAACTATTCTTCTAAGAGACATATCTATTTTAAATTGCAAACGTCTTTGTTCTTCTTCTTTCTTATACTTCGTCATGATCTCATGGGCTTTCTTCCAAGAGTATACATACGCGGGATCTCCACCATATGCTCGACTAATCACACCTGTACTGTCTTTATAAAGATGGGTTTTATTAAACCAAGGTAAGAATTCTTGAATAGTTGTCCCTCTTCTACAAACTCGTAATCGCTTAGGTGTAATAGCCCAATATGTTTTATAGATATAAGGACGTAAAGACCTTTTTAATAAGTGAAAAGCGTAACGAGGTTTTGTTAAGTTTTCGAAGATAATAATTGCCTTCTGAACTTTATCTTTTTCTTTACCAAGTGTTTTTAAATCTACTCGAAACTTTTCTTCTTTGGTTAACAACAGTCGCCGCCATCCTAAGTTTTGTAATTCGTTCATTTTATGATTCTCTCCCTTCTACAAATAAAATAAGAGCAGGCATAGCCCACTCATTAACTAAGTACATAATCATTGTTCACTACAAGAAAGGTGCGGTATGGAGGTAGATCGTCGTAGTTAACCGCACCCTTCTCATGAGACAAACATTAACAGTTTGAAGGACGCCAACCCTTCTTGTAGTGAACAATGTAGAGAAAGCAGGCTATTAGCCTACTCTCCAATTAAATGAATACGTAATTGAGTAATAACCTCACCCAACCAATTTGTTCCTTGCCATGTGCTTTTATCTTGAGCACGAGGATCTGTCTCTAATAATCCAATTCCCCAAATCTTATCGTATGGACTTGCTTCAACAAGTTCTGTCCCTTTTGTTGATTTCAATACTTCAAGAAGCTCAGTATTTTGTGTGAACTTCAGGTAGTTAGCACGATAAACAATTTCTTTGCAGTTATCATTCCATAACTCTGCATTAAATGGTGTTACCTTGCGACCTAATGCTTTATGTTCTCTTGGGTTAAAACCAGCATCCATAATTAATTGTGCAGTTTTAATATCACCCATTAACATAGCTTTGTGATACATCATATATTGCTCGGCGCACGTAAAAACTTGTCCGTTTTCCATAAACATAGATTGATGCCATTGAGAAAATGGTCCATTCCAAAAGAACGTAAATTTTTCTGTCATTATAACTCTCTCCCTTTGATTAAGTAAGAGCAGGCTTTCACCTGCTCAATTACTATTGGTCTTCTTTTTTCTTTGTAAAGATATAGTAGCCATTGATGCTATTATGAGTGCTCTCATCGTTATTCGTAGAGACACTAACAACTTCTAAATTAGGATTGTCTGATAGAAATTTGTCATATCTCGGAGGAAGATCAGCTTCATCATATTCATGTGGAATGTAATAAAGCTTGTCTTTTATTAGCACCTTGTATTCAATGCTAACCATCTGGCCGTCTTGTTCCTTCATGTACGGGTCATCATTACACCCAGCTAAAATACCTGTTGCTAATCCTACAATTAATACGGTTTTGATTAATTTCTTCATGCTGCAGCACCTCTATTTAAGTAAACGAATTGTTCAACATATTCACGGTCTTTAGAAAACATAGGAGTCTCATGATCTACTGACCATCGACTTCTTAAAGCACCATTCTTTTGGTAGGATTCTTTAATGATACATACACCACGTTTTTGCCATACAGGTAGGTCATTCCAGTTGATGTTTTTCTCAGTCATTAACTTATCCTGCATATCCTTACCATTAAGCCCCTGTAATGCTTTATGTGGGAAGTTAGCTTGAGCAACCATTGAAATACTATTTTTTGTGGCATCTTGTTGCCTCCAAAGGAAATAGTTTGCAACCTCATCTTGTGGCAGTACCCATGCTCGACCATCAAATGTAGCAAGGGGTTTGTCCGGATATTTCTCTCTCATAACTTCATTGAATTTTGCAGTTGCCATAGAAGCTGAAACAGAAGCTATCTTTTGAAGATTATTTTCAAACCAAGACTGAGTTGAAATCTTGTCATAGTTTGTAATAAGAATACTAATCTCATCCGATTGATGATAAACCAACTTTGCACCCATAATGTTTTGAGCTAAATACTTACATGTTTCCCAGAATGCTTCTGCTAGATCTTGGTCAAAAGGCTTAGTGCAACCTTTTGTATATGTATGAAAGTGTGCTCCGTCAATCCTTACAATTACGGGCATTCTTTCAGGTAGCTTAATACGATATGCATTCTCGTATTTCTTCATACGATCCCCAAACTTGTCCATTGATTACCCTCTCCATTCAATTCTTTTAAAACGATTAACTTTTTCATAAGCTTCCTTCATGAAGTCGTAATAGTCTTCACCATCTGCTTCTTCGAATTCTTGCATGTCCCAGGCTAATAAAGCTTGAGATATAATTAATTGCATATATTTAATTGTTATAGATGGATTGTCATTATTTTTGCAGACCTCCATTGCATTTTGTGTTTCATTCAAAATTACATTTAGTAACATTTCAAGGTCGCCTTTATTAATACAATCAACTACCTGTGTTTGTTCTGATTCCATTATGAGACTCCTCCTTGTATCGTTGCATTCGAATACCATTTTCTATACCGCTTAAACAAACAAAGATGTCAAAGATTTCACCGCTATAAACATGCTCTTCTATGACATGATCAGCATCCAAATCCCTCTCCCATTTAAGAGCCCAATATGGTTCGTCGTTCTCTAGCTCTTTGTTGAGAATTAGAGATTGACCGGAACCAGACAGATACTTGTTTATTTCACGGATTTTAAATTCTACTAAATCCTTGTGACTTCTTGCTCTAGCCATTGATACTACCCCGCAAACTCATAAGTATGAATAGATATATTGAATTGCTTAGTAGCTTCTTCTAAGATGCCTGTAACTACATTCCAATCTCCACCTGCTCTTGCACAACCCATGAACTTAGGTACACCAATCTTTAATTGAGATAAGGAACGTTCTCTTAACAAGCGGTCAGTCAAGTAGCTGAACAAAGCTTTTTTCAAAGCTTCATAGTTTGTATATAGTTGTCGATCTGCTCCATAGTAAAGTTGCCCATACAAGTTAACGATTTCTATATCTTTTCCGTTATTATGAACAGCTGCATGAGTATATGTTCCTAATTTTTCTGCAGGAGAAAACGGAGAAGCACAATCTACTTCATACACAATCGGGAATTCTGCTCGAATTTGTTTAGCAATACCACTTCCCATCGTAGACTGACAATTTGCTTGATGCATTATTACGTCACAATCTGAACGTAGAATGTCGCCTTTATGTTGAATAATTAATTCTTTGGGATTAATCGTCATAATCTTTTTCTCCTTTTTCATAGCATAATCGATACAGTTAGCAGTTCCGCCTTTCGTCCCATCAAAAATAGCTATTAGTTCATCACATTGATTTACCATATACTCATTACGTTTTTGCATAAGATAAGGCTTGTACAGGAGTTTGCTAACATATGTAACAACATCAGCTTGTTCCACAATACTCTTCCATTGATCTTGTGATGGTTTAGGCCATTGACTAGCATGTGCAGTGCATGGAATAGCTGATTCTAAGGTAATGTTATATCCTTGTCTTTTTAATTTAAGGACAACCAATGCGTAAATTGTGTCTCCACCTAATGCCATACCGCTTATTGCATGTACTTGTTTCCCTTGTTTTAAATGGGAAAGAAGATGTTCTCGTAGTTTTGTAGCAATAGCAAGATTGCCTGGTGAATAATAATCGTACCCGTATAATCGATTTGGACGATGTGCAGTAACCGCGATTGTAATTTTTTCTGTCATGATAAAATCTCTCCTTTTATTAAATTCAAAAAAGGAGGGGGCGTTAGCACCCCTGAGAATCAATTTTGTTTAATTGCTAAGTTAATAGCTTTTTTGAAATTGAGTCTATACTTTCTATTCATAAAACCTATTAAGTAATCATGATAATCAGGTTCGATGTTCTTAAGATATGCTAATTCTCCGTTTAGTTCTAAAGCATATCCTCTATCTCGTTGTCCTTGATAGAATTGGAACAACATCGTTTTAATCCTTCTCTTACGCTTATGACCAACTGTAAGGTTATGATCTTTGTTATACATAATGCCAAGATTCCAATTCTTCCCCGATTTTGAACCATATCTAGTTTTTGTATCCTTGATAGTGAATGGAGTTCCTTCTTGTTCTAATACTCCTTTAACCAGTTCAACAATTTCTTCATGCCTAAATGGTTGTTTGCTACTAACAAGCAAGTCATCAGCATATCTAGTGTAAATAAAGGACTCCTCGCTTCTTTCTGCCAATGCGTTGTTAATTTGAGTATCTATACTAATCATCAACCAATTAGTAAGTATCGGAGAGAGCGGAGTCCCTTGTGGTAATTCATTTTCATGACAAGCTAAACCACATAAACTACTAATAAAACTCTTATAATCTGTTTCAGTCATTAAGCTGAATGGATACAGCTTTTTTAATTGGATCGTAATAACTTGTTCAGAACAATTGTTAAAGAATTTCTCTAAATCCATTTTGAGAAACCAATTTGATTTATTCCGTTGGTGACATTGGATTGCTTTTAAGCAGTCACGGTTTGGTATGTATGCATAAGCTGAATCATGTGGTACTACGCCAATGCTTTCTAAATCAAATTTAATTTCTCTCATAAAAGATTTAAGTTTTTCTTCCGGTGCTTT
The DNA here is from genome assembly GCF_015712745.1 of Bacillus sp. SRB3LM. NCBI lineage: Bacteria > Bacillati > Bacillota > Bacilli > Caryophanales > Bacillaceae > Bacillus > Bacillus sp. SRB3LM. The sequence continues at coordinate 18,727 of NZ_VWVQ01000002.1, read as the reverse complement.
AATTGTTCTAAACCCACCAGTCATTTTAGGTAGATTAAAAATCGAATACTTAATAGCAGACTGATTATTGGTTAACCAGTCTTTTATTTTCTTTGTTAGTCCGAGTATTTGTTTATTTATTGCTTCGAACTCACGGTACTGCTCAATTGTTATTTCTTCGGATTTTAATTTAGTAGTACTAAAACGCTGATACTTTGAATCGTTTTGATTCTTTGTGTTGTGTGTATAGTACATATCAATATCCTTTCTTTTTATCTTCTTGTTTAATAGTTCTTCGAAAGCGCGTTCGTATATTTGACGAAGAATAGTGCAATTCTCTGGATCTAACTCCAGCTCCTGGAGCTGAGATGCAGTGCAGCCTCATCCGGGTGAGCTTCAGGTGCCCCAGAGATGGGTGCAGCGCCAGCTGTTCCTGGCCATCTGGGTCCAGATGCACATTTCTCTCTCTAAAAGTGTGTTTCTCTTGCTCATTTGCTAAGAGATTTTAATTTGTCAGATTAAAATTTACAACTATTAAACTTAATCCCAAAATACTTTAGTTAATACAATCTCTTTAAAGTGTTTTGTCAATTAGTATTTTATGGACAACAAAAAAAGTAGGGGCGTTAGCCCCTACTAAATTAACCTTCGTTAACCATTTCATATAACTGTTCTTCAGTGATAACAGTTACGCCTAAACTTTGTGCTTTTGCTAATTTACTTCCTGCAGCTTCACCTGCAACAAGATAATTCGTGTTCTTAGAAATTGAACCAGATGCTTTACCACCATGTTCTTTAATGAACGCTTCAATTTCTTTACGAGGACGCGATACCTTACCTGTAATAACAAATGTATTACCTTCTAATTGATTACCAGAAGACACTGCTGCTACGTGTGTAAGTGTTAAACCAAGGGCTTTTAACTCCTCAATCATTTGAAGATTGCGTTCGTTATGGAAGTAGTCATAAATGCTTTGTGCTACAGCCGAACCAATATCTTCAATTCTCATTAAGTCTTCTACAGATGCATTCGCTATATCATCAATATTGTTGTAATAACGTAGAAGTCGTTCTGCAGTTCCTTTTCCTGAATGTCTCATACCTAGTGCATAGATGAACGCTTCAAGTGTTCTTGACTTGGATTCTTCAATAGCAGCCAATAGTCGGTCTACTTTTCTTTCTCCAAATCTATCTAATTTCAATAGTTCATTTCTGTCTAATCGGTATAGATCAACGAAGCTATTGCGAATTAAACCTGCTTCAAATAATTGTTCTGCAGTTTTCTCACTGAAAGAGTCGATATTCATCGCTTCACGAGAAGCAAAGTGAGTGAATTTACCAACTGATTGAGCAGTACAGCTATCAATATTCATACAACGCAGATGAGCACCGTCTTGGATTAATACGGTTCCACATTCTGGACAATGAGTAGGTGGCACGATTTCAGTACCTTCACTACCTTCAACGATTCCCATGATTTCAGGAATAACGTCATTACTACGACGAACAAATACTTCTGCTCCAACCTTAACGCCTTTACGTAAGATGTCGTCATAGTTATTTAAAGTAGCCTTTGTAACAGTAGTTCCACCGATATCAACAGGCTCAAGATGAGCTAGTGGTGTAAGTTTACCAGTACGACCTACTTCCCATGTAACAGAGTTTAAAGTAGTCGTTTCTTCAACGGCTTCAAACTTGTATGCAATAGCCCATTTAGGGAATTTTGAAGTATAGCCTAGCTCTTCACGAATATGTAACTCGTTAACTTTAATAACCATTCCATCGATGTCCCAGTTTAATGTAGGACGAATTTCCTTCATTTCTTCTAACTTCTCAATGATTACATCAATAGAGTCAGTTACAAAGAAATACGGATTTGTTTTAAATCCTTGTTCTTGAAGGAATGTCATCATTTCTGCTTGAGTTTCAAACTTGATTCCTTCGCTATAAGCAACGTCATACCAGAATGCATCTAATGGTCTTGAAGCTGCAATTCGTGGATCTAAGTTTCTTAAAGCACCAGCAGCTCCATTTCGTGGGTTCTTTAATGGTGCTTCTCCTTCTGGCAAGGAAGCATTGTAAGCTTCGAACCCTGAGATAGGCATGAATACTTCTCCGCGTGGCTCAATTACGCCCTGGAATCGAATATTCAATGGGATAGAACGGATTGTTTTAATTTGTTCAGAAACAATTTCTCCGATCTTACCAGTACCTCTTGTTCTGCCCTCAGTAAAAGAACCTCCGCTATAACGTAAAACGTTAGCTAATCCATCCATCTTTTGCTCAATTGTAAATGTAGCGCTCGGAAACTCACGCTTAACATCTTCAACAAACTTTCGAACCCCATCATAAGTTTGAGATTTCTCTAATGAGTAAAGTGGCATTGTGTGTTCTTTCTTCTCAAACTTATCAAGAACTTCTCCACCCACTCTATTAGAAGGAGAATGAGGCACTGTCCATTCCGGATGTAGTTCTTCTATCTTTACTAATTCATCATAAAGTCTGTCGTACTCTGCATCAGATGCAATTGGCTTATCCATTGTGTAGTAGTGGTGGTTAAGCATAGTAAGCTCGCCTACTAAGTGAAGATATCTTGCTCTTAAATCAAACATGTAAAACCCTCCTATGAATTCATATATAAAGCAGGCTGCAGGAGCCCGCTTTTCTTAATGAGCTTTGAAATTGTATAGTGGCTTAATAATATCTACAATATCCAATGAGTCTTTCGTGTGTTCAACAATCTCAGCCATAGGCTTATATGCCATTGGGCTTTCATCTAGTGTAGATTGCACGACAGATGTTGTCCATACATCTTTCATTGTCTCTTGATAATCTTCAAAAGGAATTAGTTCTTTTGCTTTGCTTCGAGACATTAATCTTCCTGCTCCATGCGGACCAGAGAAGTTCCAATCCGGATTCCCTTTGCCGTAAGCTATAATACTACCATCACGCATGTTTAAAGGAACAATAACACGCTCTCCTGCCTGAGCAGAAATAGCACCTTTTCGTAGAATCATATTATCCATGTCGATGTAATTGTGAATAGTTGTGAATGAGTCTACAACTTTCCAGTCCATTCTCGTAACAATTTCATCAACCATTGCCTTACGGTTTAGTAACGCATAGTGTTGAGCGATTTTCATATCGTTCATATAATCCTTAAATCCTTGACCCTCTAAGTAAGCAAGATCCTTCTGAATCTTTGGTTTCTTCAACTTACTCAATGCTTCTTGGATTTCAGATTGACGACCTGCTGCTATTAATTCGGCAATAACACGGTCTTTTTCATGCTTAACGTTCATTAACTCATCATAAGCACGATTTTGATAGTGTTCTGCAATTTGTTTTCCAAGATTACGAGAACCAGAATGAATAACAAGTACAACTTTGTCGTCAAGTTGACATAATTCAACAAAATGATTGCCACCCCCAAGAGTACCAATAGAATCTTTAGCACGATCTAACTTAAAAGGTGCTCTTACATCACGGAATTTTACTTGTTTTGAAAATGGATGACGCTGACTACTAGAACGAACATTGAAGCCGCTCGGTACATACTTTCGAATAACTTCGTCTAACTGGTCAAAATTAATTTCTGTTTTATTTTTATCAATAATAGCAACTTCCATTCCACAACCAATGTCAACTCCGACGAGATTTGGGACAATTTTATCAGTTATTGTCATTGTGGTACCAATTGTACAACCCGCTCCTGCATGAGTATCGGGCATAATACGGATATTACTACCCTCAGCAAAAGGTTGGTTACATAATTCAATAATCTGCCCCATAGCAGTTTCCTCTACGTTGTCTGTAAACACCTTAGCGCTGTTATATTTACCTCTTAGTTCTAACATTATATTTCACTCCCTTTTTGTATTAATTACTTCTGCGGACAATAAGGTTTACCCTCTGGTGTCAAGATAGGTGTAACAGATGCAGCGTAACCTTGATTTGTATTCATATATTGGCAACCTGTCGCTGTGTCTTCAAAAATGGTAATATCGCTAGCTACTTCATCTTCTCCTATTACTTTTAGTCTGCCTAATGAAGCACCTGCTGAGTTTTCACATGCTCCTAATAGCATGACTCCAAGTAATACAATACCAATTGATTTTTTCATAATCTAACCCCCTACTGGTTCTTTAAATGCAACAATATCTGAATAACGAATAAAATCTCCACTGTAAAAATCAATAAAATCTCCATATTTGACCATTTGAGTGCCCTCGATAGCCGTTCCATTCCCTATAGATGCAAGGTCTTGAGCAAAGCCTTCTATAGTTACATGCCTTGTACTAATCTCAACCACTGAATTATTACGTAAAAATAGTTGAACAATCATATTTGCCCCCATATTAAAACAAGAGCGGATTTTTCACCGCTCCGCATCTTAGATATTTACAGAAAGTGCTTTTACTACGTCACTAACAAATGCCGGATCAAAACCAGGTTTTACTTCAATAGAAGCTTCACCAATTTTAATTCGTAAGAAATCATCTTTATCTGTGTTGATATTATCTTGTTTGTTTGTTGACTTCTTAACAGGTTCTCCCGCTGAATTTAATAACGGTAAAACTAACTGAGTAGTTTTTACTTCTTGTGTATTTGCTACAGCTTTACCACGAATTAGGTCAGCCACTGTTTCTTCTACTGTTTTATCTACAGATCTAGCACCGTGTACTTCTCTTAAAAGCGCAATGTCTTGAATAAAGTAGATACGGTGTTTGTATTTATTTCTACCAAATTTGTGCCCATACTTTTCTAAAAGAACAGAGTATCGACATAAAGTTCTATTTGAAATGTTAAGCAGATGAGTAACATCTTTAGCGAAATACTGCTTATCTGTTACCTCTTTCTTTTTAGCTTGTGCTGCTCGGTAACTTTTAGTACCCGTATCTTCAATCCCAAGCTTCTTCATCCAATAAACAAGATTAGATTCGTGGAAGTCTTTACCATTGCAAAAATGATACTTGCTTTCCCCGCTAGCTAAATACTCCGCAATTCTTTTCTTCCATAACCTTGTTTTGTTTCTAACTACTTTTGCCATTATATTTCTCCTCGTTTATTAATAAGCAGAAGCGGATTTTACTCCGCTCCTATTTAATTTGAATTTCTAATAAGTTTAACAATGATATCAAGCAGGACAGCTAAAAAGAAAACGATACTCAAGGAAAGAAACAGTTGGGTTATTTGAGTTGGTTTCTCTGTATAACATATTGCTTCTATAAAGAGTACTAGAGCCCAAACTAGAAGCAATTTCTTTTCGTTTTTTAGCATATTTAAGCCGCTCCTACTTGGACATTATCTTTCTCAATTCGCTTCCAAATATCTTTGTTAATCTTCTTCGGAATCGTAATTGAATTGATAATGAAGTCTTTTTGGTTTCGTTGCCAGTTCATCTGACCTTTTATACCAACCTTCATTATCATTCCTGCGACTAAGCCTTCTTTTACCTGCTCGTAATGGGATGGGAACAGTGTTAAACTACGTTCACCCTCTAATGTATCAACTCGTAAGAAAGCCATGTTGTCGCCCTTCCTCGTGCGTATAACGCGTGCTTCTGTAAGAGATACCATTGTTGTGTGTGTAGCATCATCTAGACCTTCCCAATCTGTAGGTTCAGCTAATCGATCAAGAACATGACCACTAATATACAATCCAAGTACCTCACGTTCTTTTTCGAACTTAATACGGTCTGTATATTTTGTAATTTGTTCAATTAGTTCTGTATCTGGTGATTCACCACGAATATCAAACATATGGGCTAAATACTCAAAGCGGTTATTACATACTCCTTCTGCTAATGCATCAAAAGCACCTGAATAACATAATGATGTGATAGCTTTCTTATTGAAGTTCTTCTTAGGGATACGTCTTAGTACATCTTGTGCTGATGTAAATGGTCCACCAACAGCAACAGAACCTACTACAATCCCTAAATCAGGAGTAGCTGCGATTTCATCTGCTTCCTCTTTTGAAATTACAGTTTCTAATCCATCTTCATCACGAACAGCAGGAGCCATTCGTGGTTTTCTTTCCTCAATAATTGCTTCTAGTGTTGCTTCTCCAAGACCTTTGATAGCACCTAATCCAAATCGAATTGCATTCTCTCCTTCAATCGTAAATCCAATTTCTGAACGGTTAATATCCGGAGGTAATACTTCAATTCCCATATCTCGAATTACTTTTACTAATTTAACAACCTTATCTTCCTCTGTGTAGAATACTTGAAGTAATGCAGTCATGTATTCTAGAGGGTAATTAGCTTTAAGGTAACCAGTTTGATAAGCGATATATGCGTAACATGCAGCATGAGATCGGTTAAATGCATAACCAGCGAATGGACGTATATCATCACAAATCTTTGTAGCTACCTGAGTCGGTACGTTATTTTGCGTTAGTCGATTATGAAGTTCTTCTAATGCTGGCTCTAAGATTTCTATCTTTTTTTTGCCGACCGCTTTACGAAGAACGTCCGCTTCCCCTTTTGAATATCCAGCCATTTCAGTAGAAACCTGCATTACTTGCTCTTGGTAAATCATAATAGAGAACGTATTGCGTGTGATTTCATCAAAAGCAGGATGTACTTGAGGTACTTCTTCATGACCATTCGCCAATGCAGTGTATTTCGGAATATAATCCATTGGGCCTGGGCGGTATAATGATACACCTGCAATTAATGTTTCAAAATCTACCTTGTTTAGACCCATAAACATTTTCTTCATTCCGTCAGATTCAATCTGGAATACTCCGTCCGTTTCTCCTCTTTGAATCATATCGAATGTTTTTTGATCTTCTGGTATTAGATTATCTACATCAATTAGATAACCGTATCGATCCTCAACCATTCTTCGGCAAAGTTCAACTACTGATAAGTTTTTAAGTCCTAAGAAGTCAAACTTAATATATCCCTTAGCTTCTAAAGTAGGACCATCATACCCCGCTATACTTTCTCCGCCTTTTCCTCTTACAAGTGCTACTTCATTTGTAATTGGTTCAGCAGTTATCAGCATTCCACAGGCGTGAATACCTTGAGTACGTGGCATACTTTCTACTTCTAAAGCTAATTCGAATAGTCTTGGATACCTTTTCGCATAAGCCTTTACTTCTTTAATCTCTTCTAAAGCTTCAGAGATAGGCATTACTTTACCTTGATGAGAAGGAATGTATTTGTTTAATTCATTAATTTCATTATGGTCAATACCAAGTGCTCGACCGATATCTTTCAATGCTGATTTAGTAGATAGAGTACCGAATGTTGCAATCTGTGCTACTTTATCTGCACCATATTTCTTAGTTACGTACTCAATTACTTCATGTCGTCTTAAGTAATCGAAATCAGTATCTATATCTGGGAAACCAGGGCGTTCTGGATTAATAAAACGTTCAAATAATAGATTGTAACGAATCGGATCTAAGTTAGTAATACCTGTGACGTATGCTACAAGTGAACCTGCAGCTGAACCACGACCAGGGCCTACTAAAATACCATTACGTTTTGCATAGTTAATATAATCCCAAACTATCAACATATAAGCACTGATGTTTTTGTTTTTGATGACTTCTAACTCATAATCAAGTCTGCGTTTATATTTTCTATACATTTTGTAGAAGTTTGCCCCTACAAAGTTACCCTCTGCTATTTTCTCCATTAAGCCTTTGTTTGAAATATGAGCAAGATAACTATCGAAATCAAAGTCATCTGGAACTTCGAACTCTGGATACTTAATACTTGATTCATCTAAATCAACATGACAAGAGTGAGCTATGTTATAAGCATTAATCAATGCTTCTTCCGGCATTCCCATTGCTAACATTTCTTCAGCAGAATAGAATACGCAATGCTCATAGACGTCGATATCTGATTCATCTTCATCTTTTTTGCCTTTATTAATAGAAGTAATTGCTTTATGAACTGGACGATCTTCAGGACGCAACATATGTGCATCTGAAGTTGCTACTAAAGGAACGCCTAATTCTTTCGACCACTCTATCAAAACATTATTTACAAGGATTTGATCTTCCATTGTGCTAGGTTGAATCTCAAGATAAAATTCATCAAAACATTTTTGGTAGAACTTAATATGGTTCTTTGCTACACGATACTTACCTCTGCGAATTAACTGTGGGATTGTTCCACCAAGACAAGATGAAGTTGCGATAATTCCTTTACCGTACTTCTTAATATCACCATAATCGACACGAGGTTTTCCGTAGAACCCTTCTACAGAACCAATCGTTGTTAGCTTAATTAGGTTTTTATAACCTTCATTGTTTTTAGCAATCATAAGCAAGTGAGCTATTCTAGGAGACCATTCAAATAAACGCTTTTGTTTGTCATCTTGCTTTCCTGATAAATACCAGCGAGTAGATTTTTTTAATGCATCAAACGCTGCTGGATCCTTTTCATATAATTTTGCTAAGAACTCAACATGTTCAGTTTTTGTAGTTTTACCTTTAGTGAAAGAATCTCTTTGCTTTTTTTCAAAAGCTAAATATCCTTCACTTTCTAATTTCGCTAGTTCTTCTTTTGTACGATACGCAACATCAGTGTAGTTGATTCTATCAAAATCTGCTTTTTTCCACTGTTTTCTAGGGGCGATGTATCCTTCCATTCCTAAAACAGGATGAAGACCCGCTGCTTTGCATTTTTTATAGAACTGAATATGAGCGAAACATGTTCCGTGATCACTTACTCCGATTGAATCCATACCAAATTCTTGAGCTAGTTTTATCATTGGATCAATACGACAGAATCCATCTAGTAAGCTACCTTCTGGGGTGTGTAAATGCAAATGTGCGAAAGGTACTATTTTGTTATTAGTCAGTGTCATCGTCATTCTTCTTCGTCCTCGTCTTCATCTTCTTCATATTCATCAATACCATCAATATTTGCTACAATGCTATTGATATATGACACAACGTTTGTTTCACTTTTAAACTTATAGAGACCGCCTGGATTTTCATCCATCTTGTTACAAATCCCATGATAGTTATACTCATTTTCTCGTGTCATATTTTTAAAAAGATAGATAGCGACTAATGCGCTTAACTCTACAAGGCCGTCGTATTCGTAAACATACTCATCTGACGAATCAAGATACGCTGATGAAAACATATATGCTTGCTCTACTATGAAGAAATCATGAAACTGTAAAGGTAATGTAGAACTTCCATTACGTTGATATTTAAATAGTTCTTCACGCTTAACTCTGTCTTGAGCAGTTAGTTCTTTCTTTTTTCTTAAATAAGCTGTTAACACTTCGCATAATAAAGGAAAGTTGTTAATCATTCTGTGGTTGCTTATGTCATAGCAAGATGAAGCTGCCTTATTAAATAATTTAGGTACAACTACTTCCTTACCAACATCTAAAACCTTCATAGAAGAGATGAGAACGTCTTTACCTGCGTCTATTGGTGTTAATTGCTTCGTCGCTAATTGATTAATCCCATATAAAAGGGATTGGACAAGAAACTTATCATCCATCTACTTCTCTCCTTCCGGAAAACAAGGGTAGCCGTAACCACCCTATATTTTCTTCATTACCAGCCAGTTCTCGAATGTTGAATTGTCTCCGTAGAACTATTGATGTCTCGCATCATTTGCTCTAGGTGGCTGATAACTTGATTGATTTGAACTTGTTGTCCATCAATACGGTAGGCGAATGCTCGTAATCCTTCACGAGTAATTGGAGTAGTTGCATTTGATGCATCGATAATTTCTTTTTCAATAACATCCGAACCATCTACAACACTTTTTAGCATTTGTAATGCGAATTGTACTTTATCAGCAACGTGACGAATATCTTGTGCTACAAATCTTGCATTTGTATTTCCCCAGTCAGATGCCAATAAATTGCTTCCACCAGGTTGTGGGTTGTAATTATTCATATTCATATCCTCCGATTACTTCTGATAACGATCTGTTAGTTCATCTAATTTCTTACAGTGACCACTCACAACATCTGTTAATTGGTCAATTTCATCAGTGTATTTATCAACATCTGCAATGTTACGTTGAACCTCTTGCATGTTGTCACCGATTGTCTGAACTTTCGCCGTTACCTCATCTGTAATAGAAGCTAATGAGTTTTTAATATGAATTGGTGCTTCGGGACCAATTTGTTGTGCTAAACGAGACATCAGTTGCGGGATCTGTTGTAAAATCTTTTCAGCTGAACGTAATTCACGTCCACAAGAATTTAATTCCGAGTCAATTTTATCTGTTGCACGGTCAATTTGAGCCTGAACAGTCATACGAATCTCTACTGCGATATCGTCAACATCATTACATAATTGACGTACTGCACTTTTTCCTACTATCATCTATGTTTTCCTCCAGTATGTTCGTTGTTTAATAGTAAGAAGCGGGAAGAACCCGCCTCATATAAATAGGCTATTAAACTAAGCCCGCCACTACTTTGCCTTCTACTACATTGAATGCAAGTTCGAATCCTTCTTCTTCAACTAAGTAAGAAGCAAGTGAAGTTAAGATATATGCTGTGTATTCGTGAGCATATTCTACAGGCTCTGCAAAACCTAATTGGTTTGCTTTTGTATAGAAAACAGTAGAAAATGCAACTTCATATAATTTAATTGTGCTAGGGTCTAAGCTAATTACTTCACTAGCAGCATCGTCATTAATGATTTCCTCAACGATTTCATTAAGAATACCTTTGATTTTCTCTTCAGTTGTTTTAGCAGCTTTTTGCTCTTCTACTTGTCCTTTAATAGAAGCAGAAAGGTCAAACGCTGGCTTAGATTCAGCTTGAGCTTTAATACCTTCTACAAGTTTTTTGTAATTCATTTGCTCTTTAATAGAAGCAGAGACATCAACTTGTGGTTCTGGTTTAATGTAAGGAATAAATACTGGTTCAATTTCTGCTTTTGGAGCTTGTTGACGAATGAAGTTAGAAAGTTCTTCAGCAGTGAATTGAGAAACTGATGATACATTAGGTGTAGGCTCTTGTTTCTCTTCTTCACGAACAGCTTCTGCTACATCAGCAAATACTGCTTCAAGTAATGCCTCAACAATAAGACGAGGACCTACTTCGTTAAGTGCTGCAACAATTTCTTCGCCTTGCGGATGAATTTCCATTAATGCTTTGAAGTCCAATACTTCTTGTGGAGTTGCATGGATTAAAGATTTTGCTACCGATTCGATATATTCTTTAGTTAAAGTTAATGTTTTCATAATTAAATTCCTCCTGAGTTATCTCTTAGTGTGTTTGATTATTTGTTACTGGTTTTACATAGCGTTCGATACCTACAATGTCAAACACATGAAGCTCTACTCTAGTTGAGAAATGCTTAATAACGTTTAGGACGTCTTCTTGTGTTTTTAATGTACTAGGATCTAAGATGTACTTACTTCCTCCAATAAGGAAATCAGATACATCAGGTATAACTACATCTGGTACTACATCCGGAACAATACCTTCTACCGGTTCTAATTCTTCAGTTGTCAACCTATTCATCTCCCTCATGATTTGGTTTACTGTTTCTTGGTTTTTGTAGTCTTTTAGATTACCGACTGTCTTTCTGTCTTTGTTGACTGTCTTTTATCAGATAGTTGATAACCTAAATGGATGACAAAAACTTTATAGATGACAGCTACTTAGGTACTTATACTTTTGGTTAGCTGCCGAGTTGTAGTAGATCATAATATACCTACCCTACTGCCGAAGATAAGACTTCAACATGTAGGATAGGATAAATGTAATGACACTTTTACTTTTGTATAAGTACCTGAGAGATTATGAGTCACCGCCGTTTTTACATAAGGTTTCCCTTCATACGAACACAATGTTAATCCTGCCCAACACTGTATTGTCCGTAAGCTACGTTCTCGTAAGAACCAGGACTCCACCCGACCTTTCTCTGCAAGAGGTAGTCGTCACCCCTCTAAGACTCCTCTCCCGGACGTAAACAGCGGAAATTCCTTGACTAATGGAGAGTACGCTGATTTTATGCATTGGCTCAGCTCACCTTACCTCTTATTTCAAGTCGATTTAAGGGCGTTCGACCATTATTCTTTTTTCGCTTGTACAAACACAACCATTTGAAAACGAAAAGTCAATAGGTCAGGAGAAAATAGTATTCTTAAAATTTTTGGTAAATAAAAAAGACGCTATTTAGCGCCTTCTTCTGGTAGTATATTAATTTCTCTAACTAGCACGCGGAAAGGTTCATATCCATGCGGTACAATAATATCTGTGCCTGCTTTTGATTTGAATTTACATTCTCTTTTTAAAGCAAACAGTTTTCCACTTGCGATTACAACGTCACCTTTCTTGGCTCCGAGTTTCCTCCATAAAACACCAGGTACTAGAATTAATAATTCACCAAGACCATCTTCAATTGTTACATAGGAAAGATCTCCTTCTGTTTGGTCATTGTATTTATACATGTCAAAAACAAGTTTAATTTTTCCGCCACAAACCACTTCTTGCCCGTCTTCTCCATCTTTCTGAATAATGTAGGAGAATCCACTAATATGTGGTTGTATCTGTTTCATTAACTTAGCTGCTTCTTCATTTGTTAATTGCATGTATATTCGCCCCTTTCATATTTATCTAAGAGTTGGTTAACAAGCCCGTCTGTGATCTTATTATGCTCTCTTGGTATGTGCTTTAACTCTACATTAGGGATACTATCTAATTTACTAATTAAATCTAAAACATATTCTTTAAATACTCTTTGTTGTGGTAACTTTTGTTGAATGTGTTGCACCATTGATGCACAATCAGTTAGGAATATTATTCTTTTAGCTGAAGCTCTATACTTCTCAACAAATAGTAACGCTTGAAGCAATCCATGATACTCAGCAAATGTAGAGTTAATATCAATCTTTTCACCAGAAGGTAACTGAATTGAATCACCAATAAAAGAAGATTCATGAGTTAACATCTTTTGGTCACCGTAAATAGCAAATGCACTTGCAGCGATAGATTCTTGACTAACATCATGATTATTTCTTACACCACCATCAGTAAAAACAATAATAGTCTCATAGCTTTTTCTAAATGCTTTTCTTGTTTTTAACTCTTCTAACAAAGCGCCTACATCATAGCCACTTACCTTAAGTTCTTTCAATAGCATATCTTGTTTTTTCGAAATTTCTTTTGCTTTTTCTTGCTCCCCGCGTTCCATATGTTCTTCAAAAGAAAAAAACAGATGGCTAAAATCCTGAGCCATCTGCTGATTTGAATTAAGCAATAAATTCATCGATTACACTCTTCTTATTTAGGAACGTACGAGTAGTACCTTGCTGTGTATCAAAAGTAACTGCAAAGTATTTTAAGCCGGGAAGCTCTTCGTTTTCTGTGTTAGCTGTTAACAAGATGTTTGCAAACTTAAATAGTTCAGTAGCAGCATTGATGTTTGTCATGATATTTTGCGGATGTGATACAGCTGCTTCATCACAACTTAATTCAGTTGGAAGCTTATCTCCACCTTCAAGAATTTCAGGAAACATTTCTGTAACTGTCGGTGTGCGGAACCAAGAGCTGTTATACATGGAAGATGAATTACTTCCTTTTCCAGGAACAAAGCCACAAACAACCTGACCATTTAAGAATTCATTACCACTACTTAAAGAATAGATACCACGAACTTTTTTCTTTAAGTTTTGAACTGCTTCATGAATGAAGACACGAGTTTTGTTATTGTCCACGCAATCAACAATAACTGGAATCTGAGTGTTAATGTCACTACAACTAGCAAGTACAATGTCTTCTAACATCTTAGTAGTTGTGATGTATTGATCCAGAAATTGAATATTCGTCTGGAAAGCAACTCCGTATCTAGTAGCTAAAACTTCTGCTTTATTGCTATCAAGATCTTTTTCAACAAAGTTTTGACGATTAAGGTTAGACAAACTAACTTCATCTTGATCGATAATAAGTAATTTATGTTCAGGTAGTCGCTCAATACGACGTAGTTTATTAGTAATAGAAATTTGTCGTGCTAAGTTTGGAATAAAGTAACCACCTGTACCACCAGCGCCAACAACAACAAAAACTTTTGCCATTTGATAGCTAGTATTTAACGTAAAAGTTGGTTCTAAATTTAATTGAAATGCCATTATTTTTCTCCCTTCCTGTATAGCATAAAGTGTCGGGGCGTTAGCCCCGTACACACTTATTAAACTGCATTTTGTTTCATACCATGAATAGTAGATTCAATTACTTGCGAATAACCATGTCGTTCATATTCTGCACACAAGTCATAAATATTGTCTCGAATATCTAACTTGTTTTTTTCATCAGCTAAGTTCATAAACTGAATAACTTCAGCACCTTCAAAACCTGACCCTGCAATTGTATGACCTGACATCAATCCCGAAGAAAGATCTTCTTCAAAAGCTGGGTTAAATGCATTCGGATCGTGTTCAAAATCCCATCCGATTTGGTCAAGTCCTCCATCGAAACGGGAGACATAACTTCTATTGTGCAATGGGTAAGTTGATTGCCCAAGCGCTGTTGTTCTAGGGAATGATGGCACAATTCTTTTTGCAGTATGTTGTTCCATCCATTCAGCAGGATACTCAAGTTTCTTGTGTGGTCCTTGGAATAATCCAGTCTCTTCTTCTACATAAGTCAGCGGTTCAAACCCTTCAACTTCAGAAGTAATTACAGAAGTTGTTGTTGTTTTAACAACTGGCCAATCAAATAATACATCAGGACTAATTTCAATTTTTGCATCTCCACTTACATAACGGAATGCAAATTTTGGTTGTTGATTTGTAATATATCCCCAAACACCATAAAACTGAGTAGCATTTTCATTTGCATTATCCGTGCTGCTGAAATACGCGTTCATAACGTGATGGCTGTGCGTTTCGCAAAGAATACAAAGGTTAGTTCTTAACCAATCTACTACTGGATCTTTGTGGAACTCTGAAAGACCACCTTGGTTTTCTTGTCGTGGTACATAAACAACAAGTTCTCCTTCTGTCATTAATCCCTTAACTGGTGTGTTGTCAGAATACACGTCCGGTAAACGTTTGTTATCTTTGTTCCAGAAGAATAACAACGAAGCTTCTGTTTTATCTTTTTCATAAACATCTAAATAGAAGCTAAGTGCCATTTGTAAAAACTTAAATGGAATCTTTGGAGCAATAAGTTCTGGACCTTCTTCCATTGTCTTTAAACCTGGAATAGGTTTCTTATATTCTTGAACCTTTACTTTAAAAATAGCAATTGGTGTTTTTTCAACACGGAATAATCCGTTTGCTGCAGTAACGTAATTAATCTTTTTCAAAGTGTCTGTGTTGTAATGGTCATTGTAAGCAAGATACCCTGTTACTTGACTCGCTAGTAGATTTGTAAGATTAAGTGTCATTATCTTTTCTCCCGTTCTTTTCTTTTTCTATCATAAAGATAGTTTTATACACTAGTATAAATCAGAAAACAACAGATTCCCCTACTAACAATGGTAATACACTATAATCTAGGGGAATCTATTAATTTCTAATAAATTAACGTATATTCCATTAAAAATTAACGGAATATCCCCGGTAAATATGTTTTGATTGCAGTGTCTACGTCCATTGTTCCAGCAGGTTTTAACGAGTCAAATGGATAAGAGTATGCCTCCCCTGCTTCTTTTGCAGCTTTTAATTTATTCGCTTCATTCATCATGTGATAAATAGCTGATTCTGTGTCTTCTGTATTCCCATTCGGATGTGTCCATTCAAATGGTTTTACACGATTACCTGATAAATCATAGTTAAACGGCTGCGAAAAGAATCGAGCTGGAATGCTTTGAATGGATTTAGGAACAGGTACCTCAGGTAAAGTCCTACCCCAACAAATACCATGACTTGTACCAATATTACAGAATGGTGCGTGGAATACTTTATCCTTTAACGACAGAAGCTCATGCTTTAGAACATAAGTTATTGAATGAGTTAATCTCTTTTTGCCGCTTTGATCTGTCATTACTTCGAAAACCCACAACATAGGCGGAATTGGTAGAGTAACTTCAGTAGGTAACCCACTACTACGCCCGATATCAAATTTAACAACACGTTCTGTTGGAGGCGTCGTTAGTACATATCCTTCATAATGATTCTTACGATAATACTTAACAACTCCCCATTGAGAAGGTAACAATGGCGTTTCCATTGCTTGTTCTTTCATGAAGATTTGCTGAATTGTTTCGATATTTGTATTTTTAATTGTCTTGATACCATCTTTGTTAACCGTTTCTACAGTTACTTTCTCTGGTTCTAAGACAATCGTTGTTTTAGGTGTAACCATATTTTCTCCTCCAAGTTATCCTGTGTAATGTTGCATTGTAAGAATAGCTCTTTGCCTTGTCATGTCTCTGTTTCCGAAAGAATAAATCGTGTAGAGTCCAGCGGGCAATTGAAGAGCTTTGAAAATGTTATCAATATCAGTATTGATATAAATTTCACTTACTCCCTCTTCATTCACTCGAATGCCTGCATGATTGCCTGCGTTATCTTTAAGAATAAGATAACCGTTTGGATGTCTACCTGTTTTCTTTAAGAGATCTCTATTGAAAGAAACGTTGCTTTTCTCAAATTGATACTCAGCTGCATGAATAAACACTGGTCCTGTCTCCTTGTCTTCTTCACTCTCGAAATATGTAGAAGAAGCCATGAAATCGTCGATGATTTTTTTATGATCCAATGTTTGGTCACGCTTAATACTGTCAATAATAGACTTAAGAGTTTCATTTTCTTCTAATTGAACATCTTCCACTGGGTTCTCCAAAGAATCCACTAGATTCTTACAGATTCCCATTTCTTCCACTAATTCCTCAGGGATAAGTGCAAGGAAGTCTTCATAAGAAGCTTTAACAAAGATATTGTTGTTGATAATGAATGGGTTTGCCCCTTCTAAACTGCGCGGTGATTCATCGTCATAACCTGTGTATTGACCAACACCTAGATACTTTAACTCTTCCGTATCAGTTGGAAGTGTTTCAGAAATCATAATTGGTTTAGCTACATAGCTAGAATCATCACTTATGTCGTGTGACGAGTAGATATGTACAGATGAACCAATATACATTAAGTCATCCATTGTAGGTGTTTTAACAAATACCTGACGGTTATTTTCTTTGCATAGTTCACGTAATTCATCATCCTCAATCAATGCAACCGGGATAACAATTTTGGAAAGAATCTCTTTAAGATGAATAATTCCAAAACGAATATGTTCTTCGCGTAAGGATGCTTTAAGTCGTTCATCGAACGCTTTAACTGCTTTGTTTAATGTTTCGTAATCCTCACGAAGATCATCGATATATTTCTTTTCTGAGTTCACTCTGTTTAATAAACTACTAAGATACTGAAATTCAGTAGTAACTCCTACAGGCTTACCACTTCTGTCTTTTGGTAAGAACAGCGGACCCATAGCTGGAATCTCATTCGTTCTAAAAACAAGACTTTTATCTTCCCCTTTTGTACATACATCACTAATTCGTGGGTTGTAGTAATTAGAGCGGAATCTTCTCCAGAAATCATAATTGTATGACTGAAGAAATGAATCTCTAAAGCGAGCCATATTTTTATATTTATCATAGGTCTTAATCATTTCTGATGTGTTTTCATCCATCGTTAAAGTGAATACATCATTATGAACTACATCACCACTAATTTGTTCATGAGAAATGTTGTAGTAATCCGAAAGACCTTGCATTATTTTGTTTGTTACCTCAAAGAAAAACTGTTTAGATTGTTCCAAGTCATTCGCTGGAAGCTGTTCTAGTTTTCCCTGAAGGTCTTCAATAATTTCACTAAACACATCATTTCTGACACTTGTTTTTAAAGTGAATAATATATTGAATATTCCACGGCGAAATTGGACATCATTATTAATAATCATCCAAACTCTCCTTTCTCATTAAATATAATCAACATCGAAGGAGAAGACATTTGGCGTTTTATCAAGTTCGGATAAGTATCCACGATAATTCTTGTTATGTGCCTGTATGGTCTGATCCATGCTATTGATGGAATTTGATGTTGTGTTATTTAAGATTGCTCCTAACTCTTCAAACGTTGATGGTGCCATTAAATCACTAACTACTGATGTGACTTCGGATGGCCAGAAGTTAGACTCTTGAACTACTTCAAAACTTTGCATAACCCTCATTGGTAAAGGCAGTAGGGGAGATGTTTTATCATCTGAAGTGGTTTCAGTTTCAACAACAGATTCAGCTTGAACAGTTAAAACAACTGGTTCTTCCATTCTGTAAACCTCTCAATCTATTAAATTCAAACAAAATATGAGGGAAACCAGTGTATTAAACTAGTTTCCCCTAGAAAATAATTTATTCCATTTGTTTTTAGTGGATAGAAGGAAAAAATGTTAGTTTCCCCTTAAATCTACTAAGCTACTTTAGCTAAACCAATAGCAAACTTACGGACAAACGGAACAACATTACCTTTTGTACCTGCTTTTGCAGTGAAAGTAACAACGTTTCCTTCACGAGTGATAGTCGGATTCTTTAGCTCTGGGAAGTTTTCAATCATAGCTGCTTCCAATGCTTTCATATCAGTATCTGCTGGCACATCTAGTTTAGTGTCCGCATAGATAACTTCTAACATATCAGAACCCTTAGTTCCTGCTTTTGCAGTAAATGTGATTGTGTTTCCTTCACGAGTGATAGTCGGATTCTTTAATTCAGGGAAGTTCTCGATCATTGCAGCTTCTAAAGCCATCATGTCAGTATCTGCTGGAACTTCTAACTTCGTATCTGCGTAGAT